>NZ_JBFOGA010000001.1:0-646790 GCF_040887565.1 Enterococcus sp. C46 | reverse complement strand
CTTACTGCTTCATTTCGATTCCAATTTCCTATACACGGGCTCATGTCCCCAACATACGTAAACCTGATTCTAAAATGACAGTAAAGAAGTTCGGTTTTTGATAGGGACTCGTAGTCCTCAAGGCTTTGTTCGAACTTTCTTTCAATCTTCACTATAATCTAAAAATAGAAAATAGAGGAGAACATCATTCGTCAATGATGTTCCCCTCTAATCTTAGTATGTTTTTGTTGTGACAAAGGAACAAGGAGGATATGATAAAAAAACAAATATTATTTTTGTTAGAAACTTTTATCTTTCTTAAGTTTTACTTGATATCTGAGACTATTTGGAATAGAATGAGGCGTTGAAAAATTTATGGAAATTTCTAACTAGCAATAAACGATGAAACAATGAAATATTTTTCATTCAAAGAGAACTTTGCTATAATGATGGAAGTTTGTGTATAGGAGATCTAGAAAATGAGAGAAAGTTTTGAACAACAAAAAAAACTGTTGCATGATCGCTATGGCGCCCTTTCGATGGATGACCGCCGTCAAATACTTTGTAAGTTGCGTAAAAGAAATATATTAATGTATCGTCAGTTGGAACGTCTGAAACATGATCTGCTTCGTTTGGAGTCAAAACGTGTACAGTGTGAATTAGAGGGAAATCAAACACAAGTTGAAGTAGTTGAAACCAAAATTTTAAAGAAAAAAGAACAATTTTTAAAAATGCTTACACAAAATAAAAAGTAAAGGGGATGGACGATGGAATTTGCTGAGTTAGTTATTGTATTTGCAGTAACGATCACCTTATCGAACATAGCTAGCCGCATTTTGCCAATGATCCCAGCTCCACTGATCCAAATTTTCCTTGGAGTGGTATTAGGTCTGACAGAGTGGGGACAATCAGTTGATTTTGAACCTGAATTGTTCTTGGTTATGATCATTGCACCATTGTTATTTAGAGAAGCAGAAAAAGCAGATATTTCTTCGATTCTCAAAAATTTCGGGACGATTCTGTTCTTGGCATTTGGCGGAGTCATTTTGACCCTTGTCGGCGTAGGTGCGACGTTGTCATTCCTGTTGCCAAGTGTCCCTCTTGCTGCCTGCTTTGCTTTTGGAGCAGCGTTAGGTCCGACAGATGCGGTAGCAGTCAGTTCGCTTTCTGGACGGGTGAATATTCCTAAGAAAGCAATGCATATTTTAGAAGGAGAAGGCCTGTTGAATGACGCATCTGGCGTTACTGCCTTCCAGTTTGCTCTTGGTGCGCTAATCACCGGTTCTTTTTCCGCAGTAAACGCTGGGGTGAGTTTAGTGGTCTCCAGTATTGGTGGAGCTTTGATCGGTTTTTTGCTTGTCTGGTTCAAACAAAAAATAATCCATTTGATTGAAAAAGCATCGGCACAAGATGTCACAGGGTATCTGCTAATCGAACTTTTGCTTCCTTTTCTAGCCTATGTCTTGGCAGAGGCATTTGATGTATCTGGGATCATTGCTGCGGTGGCAGCAGGTATTCTCCAAGCTTCTGGTTTTAGGAGAATCACCGTGTTTGATGCAGAGTTGTCGAGTTTGTCCCACAGTACATGGACAACTATTGCTTTTACACTGAATGCATTAGTGTTTATATTCTTAGGAATCGAACTGACACAAGTATTCTCGCCGGTATGGGGAGACGGTTTATATCCAAATGGTCTTTTGTTAGCAATTATCGTATTGATCTCTATTATGCTTTTTGTGATTAGATTCATTTCCATCAGTCTTTTTTATGTATTCAAAGATGGCAGTAAAAAGTTCAAAAAACAGTTGAACGAGATCTTGATTTTGACATTTGGCGGTGTAAAGGGAACAGTCAGTTTGGCTACGATCTTTATTTTGCCCTTTTCAATCAATAATATGATGTTTTACCAGCGATCTTTACTTTTGTTTTTGACGGCCGGTGTCATCTTAGTGACTTTGGTCATAGGGATCATTGTCTTGCCTATGCTGACGGAAACAGAGGAAGCGAAAAGCACGGATTTGAATGCTTTGATGATCTTAGAAGAGGTCGTTGAAGTTTTGCGAAAAGAAATAAAGGAAATTGATCGTGATACAAAAGAATTTTTAGCCACTGAAGCAGTGATAGAAAATTACCAGGAACGGATACGTGATCTGTACTTGGAAGATTTAACCGATGATGAAAAGCAAGAAGTACAAGAAATACAAGCACTGATTTTGTCGATCGAACGCGACGGATTAGATGAAAGTTATCGTTCGGGTAAACTTTCTTCTAATGGTTATCGCTTTTATTCCCGTTTTCTTTCCCGGTTCGAACATTCGATCACCAGTCAATTTTTATCTTTTATCGGCTTTTGGTTCATTGTTGTCCGTAGGTTGATGCGAATCGTTCTCCACCCAAAAATGTTTTGGCAAAGAAGGTATGCGGATCGTCAGACATTTATTAGTGATGAAGATATCCAAGAAATCAGGGAGACATATCAAAAAAATACACAATTGATTATTGAAAGTTTAGATAACTTGACTGATATTTATGATGAAACAATGCTTCAATTTTTTATCCAGCAACGCAAACTTGAGGGAATAAAAATGAGCTCGGGGAATTTGATTTCTTCGTGGATGATCCAGCAAGATAACCTGTTTACGAAAAAAATGCTGAGAGGTTACTATCTTGAAAGAAAAATCATCGATGAATACGAAGTTGCTGAGAAAATCACGACGTTTTCTGCGAATAGCTACCGTAGGAATATCAATTTGTTAGAATCTTACACGATGAACAAACCGTCAGATAACTTTTCTTTCCGATTTGCGTTTCGAGCAAAGTCAAAAAAATCGAGCGCAACGAAATAAAAAAATAGATTTTCAAGAACGATAAAAACAAAACATGTCAGAACAGGATCAGATCGGTCCTGTTCTTTTTTTGGAACACAAAAAGAACAAATTCGAAAAAAATTTTCCTGAAGTTCACTATTTTTATGATACAATATCCAAGATAAGGAGGGAACACGTTGAAAGAATTAAAAGTAACTGACCTCAAAAAAACTTATGGTGAAAAAGATTTGTTTGACCAGATTTCTTTTTTGATCCACGAAAAAGACCGTATCGGGTTGATTGGGACGAACGGGACGGGTAAAACAAGTCTCTTAAATATTATTGCTGGTATCGATAGCGGCGATGGCGATCGGCAAACAGTGTTTTATCCAACTGATTACCGTATAGGTTATCTTTCTCAAGCAGCTGAATTTTCTGATGAACTAACTGTTCTCCAAGCAGTCTTTCAGGGAAACAGTCCCTTGATCCAAACTGTTCGAGCATATGAGGAAGCATTGATCGAACTAGGGGAAAATGGAGAAGACCCTAATGTGCAAAAACGTTATGCTAAAGCAGAAGAACAAATGAATAAAGAAGATGCTTGGACCACAGATACCAATGCGAAGATTATTTTGCAAAAATTAGGAATCAGTGAATTAGATAAAAAAATCAATACGCTATCGGGTGGACAGAAAAAACGAGTTAGTTTAGCTCAAGTGCTGATTGATGAACCCGATTTACTATTACTAGACGAGCCAACAAACCATTTGGATTATCAAGCAATCGAGTGGTTGGAAAACTATTTGAAACAATACCGTGGCGCTCTATTGATGGTTACTCACGATCGTTATTTTCTAGATCGAGTAGCAAACCGGATCTTCGAACTTTCATTTGGAAAATTATACGAGTACAAAGGAAATTATGAAGCTTACGTCTTAGAAAAAGCAGAACGTGATCGTGTAGAAGTAGAACAAGAAGAAAAGCGCAAGCGACTTTATAAGCAAGAACTAGCATGGATGAGGGCAGGAGTGCAAGCTCGTGGTACCAAGCAGCAAGCACGAATCAACCGTTTCGAAAATCTAAAGGAGAATTTATATCAAGTAAACCAAGAAGATGACTTAGAATTGAATCTAGCGACACAACGTTTAGGAAAAAAAGTATTGGAAATCAAAGATGGCAGTTACCGTATAAATGACCAAACACTGCTAGAACATTTAGATTTGCTGATCCAATCTCGGGAAAGGCTAGGAATTACTGGTAAAAATGGGGCAGGGAAATCGACATTACTTAATATTCTAGCTGGCAGAATTCCTCTGGATAGCGGTACAATTTCTATCGGTGAAACGGTTCGGCTTGCGTATTATACACAAGAAAATGAAGAAATGGCGCCAGATAAACGGATGATTGCTTACTTGCAAGAAGCTGCTGAAGAAGCAAAAACGGTTGATGGCAGTCAAATCGGGGTAGCAGAATTACTTGAACGATTTTTATTTCCGAGATTTATGCATGGGACACTGATTGGCAAACTTTCAGGCGGAGAGAAACGGCGATTGTTTTTGTTGAAACTGCTGATCCAACAACCCAATGTGTTATTATTGGATGAACCGACCAATGATTTGGACATAGCAACATTGACGATTTTGGAAGACTATTTCAGAAGTTTCCCAGGTGCTGTGATCACTGTTTCCCATGACCGTTATTTCTTGGATAAGGTAGCAGATAAGCTATTGGTATTCCAAGGAAACGGAAAACAAGAACTTTATTATGGAAACATGTCCAGTTATTTGCTGAAGCAAAAAGAACTCCAGCAGCCTGCTGAAAAAGTGAAGCCAAAAACACAGAGCAAGGAACCTGCTGGAAAGAAAAAATTATCTTATATGGAGCAAAAAGAATGGGAAACGATTGAAGAGGATATTGCAGAACTTGAAGAAAAAATCTCATTACTCCAAGAAGAGATGAATCATCAAGGAGATGATTTCACTCGGTTACAGGAATTGCAAAACGACGTATCTGAGACAGAAGCACAACTTGAAGAAAAAATGGCACGTTGGGAATATTTGAGTGAATGGGCAGAAGATTAGGAGGAAAAGGGATGGAACAAGCGTATCTTGACTTAGGAAGAAAATTGTTGGAAGAAGGACATCGTAAAGAAGACAGAACAGGCACGGGTACGTTAAGTTTATTCGGGTATCAAATGCGGTTTGATCTGCAAAAAGGTTTTCCTTTGTTAACAACGAAACGAGTACCTTTTGGCTTGATCAAAAGCGAACTGCTTTGGTTTTTAAAAGGAGATACGAACATCCGCTATCTATTACAAAATAAAAACCATATTTGGGATGAGTGGGCATTTGAACGCTATATCAAAAGTACAGATTATAACGGACCAGATATGACTGATTTTGGACATAGAAGTTTGACAGATCCTGAATTCAATGAAGAATATAAAAAGCAGAGCAAACTTTTTTGCGAAAAGATCCTAACAGATGATTCCTTTGCTGAGAAATACGGTGATCTTGGCCACATCTACGGTTATCAATGGCGGCACTGGGAGACAAAAGACGGCGGTTTTATTGATCAAATCAAAGAAGTGATCGAAGCAATCAAAAAAACACCTGATTCTAGAAGATTGATTGTCTCTGCATGGAATCCAGAAGATGTTCCTAGCATGGCTTTGCCTCCTTGCCATACGATGTTTCAATTTTATGTGCAAGAGGGACGGTTAAGCTGCCAATTGTATCAACGTAGTGGGGATGTCTTTCTAGGTGTTCCGTTCAATATTGCAAGTTATGCGTTGCTGACTCACTTGATTGCACATGAAACAGGTTTAGAGGTGGGAGAATTTGTTCATACATTAGGAGATGCTCATCTTTATATCAACCATATCGAACAAATGGAAGAACAATTAAGCCGAGAAGTACGCGCATTTCCAACTTTAGCTTTGAATCAGGAAAAGCAGTCAGTATTTGATTTTGAGATGGAAGATATCCAGTTAGAAGGATATGACCCACATTCAACGATCAAAGCGCCTATCGCTGTTTAAAATCAGAAAGGATGAGAAAATGTTAGCTGCAATTTGGGCACAGGACGAAAACGGATTGATTGGAAAAGAAGACCGTCTTCCTTGGCGTTTGCCAAATGATCTGAAATTCTTTAAACAAATGACAGAAGCAAATACATTAGTGATGGGACGTAAAACTTTCGAAGGGATGGGCAGCCGTCCGTTGCCGAATCGTCAAACGATTGTTTTGACTAGAGATTCTTCCTATACAGCAGAAGGCGTGCATGTTATGCATAGTGTAGAAGAAGTGCTTGCCTTGGAAAAAGAAACAGATGGTATTTTTTTCATCGCTGGAGGTTCAGCTGTTTATCAAGAATTTCTACCTTTTTGTACGATATTATACCGGACAGTCATCTATCATGTATTTGATGGAGATGCTTATTTTCCACCTGTTGACTGGTCTGATTGGTCATTGATCAATACGAGTCAAGGAGAAATAGATGAAAAAAATCGTTACCCGCATCAATTTGAAACCTATCAGCGTAATGAGAATCCTTTAAAAAATGGGACAGGCGAATAGACGATAAAAAAACTATTGATGGAACAGCTTTTATTTAGAGCTGACCCATCAATAGCTTTTTTATTAAGTAAAGAATAAAACAGAGAAGTACATAAAACCTGCACCTAACATAACAAACAAATGCCAAACCACATGCATATAGCGGATAGAATTCAAGCTATAAAAGAATGCGCCTATCGTGTAAGAAAGACCGCCTGCCACCATCAAAATAACACCAGTCATTCCAAGAGAATGATAAAGAGGAACAGCAGCCACGACACAGAGCCACCCCATAAAAATATAGATGATCGTAGATACTTTTGATACTCTCTCGCGTTTATGCAACGTCAACGCTTTATATATAATGCCAAGAATCGCAAACAACCAAATCAATACAAATAAAGTCCAACCTAGCCATCCTCGGATACTCAGCAAACAAAAAGGAGTATAACTTCCTGCAATCAAAAGAAAAATCGAACTATGATCGAATACTTGGAACACCTTTTTTGCTTTTGTAAAAATCAATGAATGAAACAACGTAGACGTTAAAAATAAAAGAATCATCATCGATCCATAGATAGCATAAGAGACAATATGGAGAGAGGAATGCAAGTGGGCACCCTTTATCAAAAGAATCACTAGTCCTGCGATACTCAATCCAGTCCCAATTCCATGGGTGACTGCATTAAACACTTCATTTAATATTTCATACGTTCGATTAAATTTCGTTTTTTCCATGAAAACGGCTCCTTTACTAGGTGTAATTAATGAAAAATCATTATTTGTCTGTTATACTAAAAATAGAAATTGTCTTACATGTAGTTTAACATGAATAAGACATCTTGTTAAAGAAAGAGAGAGAAAATAATGACAAACGTAAAAATCGTAACAGATTCTTCATGTACGATGGAAAAAAACATACGCGACGCTTTAGGCATTCGTGTCATGCCGCTATCCATCATGATTGACGGAACAGTATATCCGGATGATGACCAATTAGACGGTGAAAGATTTATGGAAATGATGGCGAAAGCAAAAAATCTGCCAAAAACCAGCCAACCACCGATTGGAGAATTCATCTCAATGTATGATGAGTTAGGAGAAGACGGCAGTGAAGTGATTTCGATCCATATGACAAAAGGCTTGAGTGGAACAGTAGAAGCAGCAAGACAAGCTAGTAATTTAACCAAAACGAAAGTAACGGTTATCGACAGTGATACCACTGACCAAGGATTATCGTTTCAGGTAATTCGAGCAGCTGAATTAGCAAAAGAAGGTAAATCAGTAGAGGAAATCCTTGAAGAAGTCAAAAAAGTACAAGATAATACAAAATTATACATCGGAATTTCCACACTAGACAACTTGGTAAAAGGTGGAAGAATCAGCCGAACGACTGGTTTACTGTCTAGTGTTTTGAACATACGCGTGGTGATGAATTTCGCCCACTCTGAATTGATCCCTGTAACGAAGGGGCGAGGAAAGAAAACGTTCGACAAATGGTTCAATAATTTGAAAAACGAACTGAAAGAATTGCCAAATGTGCGGCAAATCGGCATCTCTCATGCGGATGCAAAAGAACTGGCACAAGAATTCAAAGAAGGTCTGCAAGAATTGTTTCCGGATATGCATATCCCTGTACTGCATACGAATCCGGTTATCGCTACGCATACTGGTAAAGACGCGTTTGCAATCATGTATTACGTAGACTAGTCAAAAAGAGGATAAGCCCTCAGCCTGCAAGGCTTTTAGCTTATTCTCTTTTTCTTTGTAAAAATAGGGAAATAATTATTTTCTTTTTTCATAAAGACTACCTTTTTGATAAAATTTTTGATAACATTAGACCAATCGAATACAAGAGGTGAAAAGATGAAATTAACGAAACGGCATTTGATCCTCGTTTTGTTCCCATTATTAATTGCGATCATCATCTATGCAGGTCTAGCTGCTTCCATACCGAAAGCTGGCCCTCTAATGAAACCAGTAACTACTGTGAGAGAAGATCCAAATAAAAAAGAAAAACTTCACTACATAGCTATCGGAGATTCGCTGACTGAAGGAGTAGGGGATCAAACCAAACAAGGAGGCTTCGTTCCCCTTGTCGCAAATGATCTAAAAGACCGTTATAATTTGACTGCGGTTGAAACAGAAAACTATGGTGTAAATGGTGAACGAAGTGACCAAATCTTAAAGCGAGTAAAAACAAAAGAAGAAATTCGAAACAATATCAAAACAGCTGATTTTATCACGCTGACTGTTGGCGGAAATGATTTGATGAAAGTTATCCAAAATAATTTGTTCGGGTTAACGGTCAATTCCTTTAAAAAACCGATGAAAAACTATCAGGAAAATGTCACAGAACTATTGGAAGAATTTCGATCCCTCAATAAAACTGCGCCAATTTATATTTTAGGCATCTACAATCCATTTTATTTGAACTTTCCTGAAATCACTGACATGCAGACCATCGTTAATAATTGGAACAAAGGAACAGAAACGGTGACGAAAAAAATGCCGAACTGCTACTTTATTCCAATCAATGACTTGCTTTATCAAGGATTGAATCAAGAAGTAGGTGTCACAGAAGAAGGCACAGATCAAACAACTAGCACGACAGAAAATCTAAATGGCATCAAAAACAATGTGCTTTACGAAGAAGATCATTTCCATCCGAATAATTTAGGTTATCAATTGATGGCAAATGCAGTGAGAGATCAGCTGATCGAGACACAAAACCAATGGCTAGAGAAGGAGGACGATTAAAAAACATGAAAACAAGGTCTGGAGCAACTTCAAACAAAGCAAAGAAAACGAATTACTGGAAAGTCGCTTTTCTTATCCTTCTTGGGGTAGTACTCGGTTCGACAGTATTTTTAGGTAGCCGTATTTTTGCTAATCGGGAACCAGAACTCCCAGAAATACCTGCCCTCACGGAAAGGCAAGGCAATCCTGTCCTCACAATCAATTCAAATAAAGAAAAAGTCAATCAAATCATTAGCTTTTTCCTTAGTGAGTATCAAAAAGATAGTGATATCGAATATAAATTCTATTTGGAAAATGAAGCACTACTCAATGGTACTTTCGAAGTATTAGGTTTTCCTATCAATTTCTATTTATATTTTGATCCTTATGTGATGGAAAATGGAAATGTCCAACTAAAAGCTAGAAGTCTTTCTATTGGAACCTTGAGTTTGCCAATCAAAGATGTGATGAATATGATCAAGAGAAACTATAAATTGCCAGATTGGATCGAAGTTAATACAGATGATTTGACTATCATGCTTAGATTGGATCAATTCCGAATGCAAAACGGGATGTATATTAAAGCAGATAAAATCGACTTAGTAAATGATGACATTCGATTTAGTCTATATTTGCCAAAAGATACCTCTGATGCTTCAAGCAACTCAAATACAAACAAAACTAGCAACAGCAGTACTGAAAGCAAGACAAAAGAGAACAAAAAAACATCAAATGAGTAGTATTAGAGGAGGAATAATAATGGAACGAGCAATATTTGCAGGAGGCTGCTTCTGGTGTATGATCCAACCTTTCGATACGCTTCCGGGTATTCATACAGTGATGTCAGGATATACTGGAGGACACGTACCAGATCCAACTTATGAACAAGTAAAAAGCCAAACGACTGGACATACGGAAGCAGTGGAGATTATCTATGATCCAACATTGATTTCATATGAACAGTTAGTAGAACTTTACTGGCAGCAAACGGATCCGACTGATGCTTTCGGACAATTTGAGGATCGCGGCGACAATTATCGTCCGGTCATCTTTTATTTGACAGAAGAACAACGGATCATTGCTGAAAATAGTAAGAAACAATTAGCTGAAAGTGGACGTTTCGAACAGCCAATCGTTACGAAAATCGAACCAGCCCAACCATTTTATCTAGCAGAAGAAGACCATCAAGAGTATTATAAAAAGCATCCTGAAAATTTTAAAAGAAACCATGCACGCCGGGCTGCCTTTATTGAAGAAAATTGGAGGAACGAAGGGTGAATCGAAGCTTTTTTCACTATTTAATGACACTGCGAGGCGGTGGTGCACATGATACTTTATCTATTTTTGCTACAGAAGCCGGTAAAGATATCCAATTCCCTAAGCACAGCTCTAGCTACGAAGAAATTTCTAGTTATCTAGAATTGAATGTCGACTATTTGCCATCCATGGATATTTTTGACGAAGCTTGGGAAAAATATTTAGAGAACAATCATGACTTATAAAAATTGGCTTTCCATTTATGATCCAAGCGCTTTTTGTCCAACAGCTTGATAGAAAGAATTATTTTTATTTCAGCTATCTAGTCGCATTTTTTTGATATTTTTCTTATAATAAAGAAAGAAGGAAAAAACGAGGGATGGATTGATAGAGATTGACAAAAAAACAACGCTATATTGATCGCTTCTGGCTTATATTCAAATACTTACTTGTTTCTGGATTCATTGCGTTCATGTTGCGGGGATTTTTGTTCATCCCTGTACCAGTAGAAGGCAATTCAATGGAAAATGTGTTGAAACAAGGCGACATGGTTGTGATGGAAAAATTTTCGGAGATCAGACGATTTGATATTGTTGTTTTTCAATTAGCAGATGGGACGATTTATATCAAACGAGTGATTGGGCTTCCAGGAGAAAATGTTAGCTACCAAAATGATCAATTGAAGATCAATGGAAAAGTAGTGAAGGAGCCTTATCTAACTAAAAACATAAAGTCAGATCATGCAAATGCATCCTATACGACGGACTTCACACTACAAGAACTGACGGGACAATCGAAGCTTCCCGAAGATAGTTATTTTGTACTTGGAGATAATCGAAGAGTTTCAAAAGATAGCCGCTCATTTGGTACGATCAATAAAACGGATATTTTAGGTAAAGCAAGATTCGTTTATTATCCGCTTGATGAAATAAAATGGATTCAGTGAGAAACAATAAAGAGGTTGTGACCATTCTTTTGTCACAACCTCTTTATCGTATGGTCCAAAATCAGCATATTACCTTAGTACATAAAATCAAACAGCTCGTTTAAACACTTTTCTAGCCTCTAAAGCTTTGATAAATGAATAAACAACCGTTATTTGAATAGGGATCTGAATCATATTCCTGATAACCCTACCTAGAAAAATCACTTTGAAATCTGCACCAAACAAAACAGACATCAGCCAAGAATTGATAAAAAGGCTAACTGGAATCATAATCAATAGTTGGGCAGCGATGACGGAAAGCAGGTTTATCTTTTTATGATATAAAAATAAGCCATTGATAAACCCACCAAGGAATGCTGTGATAAGAAAAGCAACTTGAAACGTACCTGAACCAAATATTGTGAAATTCAAAGTGTTCGACAACGTTTCAAGCAAACCAGCCCAGATCGGCCCATATAGATAACCCATAAGTGCCATACTTAAAAATCCGAATGTGACTTGAAAATAAGCAGGACCAATCGCTATCTTGTATAAGATGACATCAAGAGCTAATAAAAGGGCAGAAGTCGATAACAATCTTGCATTCATTTCGGGCAATCTAAAAACGTCTTTTGCAATCAAAGTGTTCAAAATGTTCTCTCCTTTGTCAGTTAATAAGAAAAGGATACCATAAAATCGCCAAGGTGTCATGACACCTTGGCGATTTACAAAAATAACCATCCAACAACTAATAAAATGAGAAGAAGACTGCTTTTATAAACTGTAAAAAAGGCAATTGTACGATCGAAAAAAATAGAGGTGGAGAATACTTATCGCATCATCCATCTCTATTTTTTTGTTATAAAAACGTCAGTTTCGTTATCTGCTTACCTCTTCATCCATACGGGTTCTAATGTGTTTCCATCCAAATCTTGGACTTCTAATGAAAACATTTCTTCTTCAGGTATTCCCATATCGACTTCGTGGAAAGCACCACCATTTTCTTTTGCAATTTGAGCGAATTTTTTTACTTTATCCGCGTTGTCCATACTAAACGAAATCAAAGCGCCACTTGTTTTTTTATTATCGGCTATTTCTTTATCTTTTATAAATTTTTTATAAAAATCATGAGAGAGGAGCATCACCCAAAAAGTGTCATCCCACACCATTGAACTAGCTTCTTCAGTAGAGAATTCTTCGTTTTTTTTAAACCCAAGCTTTTCATAAAAAGCAACGGAACGATTGACATCGGCAACAGGAAAATTAACAAAAACCATACTATTCATTTGTTTCGTCTCCTTTCTGCATTGTTCGTCTATCATCTCTTATTTAGGAAGCGCTGTCAAAAAATCAGACTCGTATACAGAAATCAAAATAAAAAATTTACATCATCAAAAAAGAGAAGATGTGATAGAATGAGGACTGGTTCACTTTCACTTAACTAATAGATAGGATTTTTTATAATAGAAAAAAGTGAATATATATTGAAAAATAAAAAACAAGTAAAGTCGGAGAATATTCCGATATGAAAGGAATGGAGAGAACAATGACCATCCAATGGTTTCCAGGACACATGGCAAAAGCCCGACGAGAAGTTTCTGAAAAAATGAAATATGTGGACATCGTATTTGAATTGGTAGATGCACGTTTACCTTTATCTTCTCGTAATCCAATGTTAGATCAGATCATTCAGCAAAAGCCTCGGCTTGTTTTGTTGAATAAAGCGGATCTGGCAGATCCACAACAGACAAAGCTGTGGCAAGAATATTTTCGTAAGCAAGGCCACCTTGCGTTAGCTATCACGGCACAAGAAAGTAAAGGAATCAAAGGGCTAGTACCTGCAGCTAAAGAAGCGTTGAAAGAAAAACGAGCAAGAGACGCTGCTCGTGGGATCAAGCCTCGCGCTATTCGGGCAATGGTATTGGGTATTCCGAATGTTGGAAAGTCTACGTTGATGAATCGACTAGTAGGCAAAAAAATTGCTCAGACAGGAAATAAACCAGGTGTAACAAAAGGTCAGCAGTGGCTTCGTTTGGGTAACGAGTTGGAACTGTTAGACACACCAGGGATTTTATGGCCCAAATTTGAAGATGAAGAAATCGGCAAAAAACTAGCGCTGACAGGCGCCATCAAAGACCAACTTGTCCATTTAGATGATTTGGCGATTTACGGATTGGACTTTTTTGCCCGATATTATTCAGGAAGAATCAGCGATCGTTATGGTTTGCCAATCGAGCAAGAAGAAAAATTGGCACCGGAATTGCTGATGGATATCACAGCAAAACGTGGGTATAAAGAAGACTATGATCGCGGTAGCGAATTAGTCGTGCATGATATCCGTCAAGGAAAACTTGGTCGATACACATTGGATCGTTGCGAAGAAATGGAGCAAAAAAGCGATGACTGAATCCATCCAAAGTATCAAAGAACGATTGAAAAGCATACAGAGAATAGATGATCCTACACTAGAATCATTGAGGAACGATCCACGCAAAGGCGTACAGCAATCGCTAGTTTCTTTTGAACGACGATTGAAAAAAGAGGCATTGATCAAGGAAAAATATGAAGAAATGTTTTGCTTTGAAAAACAAGGGTACGCACAAGGTCACCAATGGATTGCCGGCATTGATGAAGTAGGAAGAGGACCGTTAGCTGGACCTGTCGTGGCAGCTGCAGTTATCTTGCCGAAAAATGAGATCATATTAGGGCTGAATGATTCAAAACAGTTATCAGAGAAAAAACGAGAACTTCTTTCTCAACAAATTCAAGAAAAAGCTTTGGCCATCGGGATCGGAATCATTGATCAGCAGACAATCGATGAAGTGAATATTTATGAAGCAAGTAAATTGGCGATGATCCAAGCAGTAGAAAACTTGTCTATTGCACCAAGCTATTTGTTGATCGATGCGATGACCTTGGATTTGTCTATACAGCAGGAAAAAATAATCAAAGGGGATGCACGATCTGTGTCGATTGCGGCTGCAAGTATCATTGCTAAAGTATATCGAGACCAATTGATGAAAGAATATGACGTGCTTTATCCTGGGTATGGTTTCTCGCATAATGCAGGCTATGGAACAAAGGAACATTTAGAAGGACTTGAAAGACAAGGGATTACGCCAATCCATCGCAAAAGTTTTGCACCTGTAAAAAAATATTTACAATAAAAAACAGCCGCTTTTACGTATCTTATTAGAAAGAGAGACGAAAGGCGGTTTTATGATGTATCAAATAGAAGAGAATTTATTGAAACTTGCTTATGCAAAAGGAATTAGTAGCCAAGGGAAATGGGCACTTGCTAACTGGATGATGCAGTATCCTTACAAAGAAATCGGATTTGAAGACGTCGTTAAGATAGGAAAAATCACCGCACATCGGGAGCTGTTCCGTACAAGTTGGCATGAAATTCACGATAATTGGGGCAAAATCCAATTGAAACAGTCGTTTATTACTTGCTTTGATCCCAACTATCCCCCTCAGTTGCTTCACTTGACCTATCCGCCAATTGTCCTGTTTTACAGTGGTGACCTATCTTTACTTTCTTGTAATATGTTAAGCGTTGTTGGTGGAAGACGTACTTCTGCTTTAGCCAAAAAAAAAACAGTGTATTATTTACTAAAACCAGTGGTAGAAGCTGGATATGTAATCGTCAGTGGCTGCGCGAAAGGGATAGATACCTACAGTCACCAAGCAGCAATCTCTCATGGTGGACGGACAATCGCGGTCATTGGAACAGGGATAGAGCAAGTCTATCCTGCTGAAAATCGTGACCTGCAAGAGGTGATTGCAAATGATCATCTTCTTTTGAGTGAATATCCTCCTCAATCCGGCCCGAAAAAGCATCGTTTTCCAATGAGAAATCGTATTATCGCAGCTTTGTCTAAAGGAACATGTGTCTTTGAAGCCAAGAAAAAAAGCGGCTCTCTGATAACAGCACAGCAAGCATTGGATCTTGGAAGAACAGTTTTTTCTGTTCCAGGAAATATTTTAACAGAACATTCTGCCGGATGTCATCATTTGATCCAAGACGGTGCAGTTTGCACGATTTCGGGTGAAGATATCTTGGCAGAATTTAAAGAATAACACCATACTTTTCATTTGCTTTTCTTGACAAACGTTTTCTGAATGGATATGATTAGCTACGATTTGTATGAATCCTCTTTTAATAGTAGGAACACGACAATGGAAAGGAGTCCATTCAGTAATGGCGTATAAATATTTAGTGATTGTAGAATCACCTGCAAAAGCCAAGACGATTGAGAAATATCTTGGACGAAACTATAAAGTAATGGCCAGTGTTGGTCATATAAGAGATTTACCGAAAAGTAAAATGGGTATCGATTTTGAAAACAATTATGAACCCCATTATATTTCTATACGCGGAAAAGGCGATGTCATCAAAAGCCTGAAAGCCGCAGCAAAAAAAGCTCAAAAAGTTTACTTGGCAAGTGACCCGGATAGAGAAGGAGAAGCAATTGCTTGGCATTTAGCGTACCTACTTGGGTTGGATCTGAAAGAAAAAAATCGGGTGGTCTTCAATGAAATCACAAAAGATGCAGTCAAAGCAGCCTTTAAGGAACCAAGAACAATCGATGTAGATTTAGTAGATGCACAGCAAGCTCGTCGTACCTTAGACAGAATCGTTGGTTATTCGATCAGCCCTATTCTTTGGCGCAAAGTCAAGAAAGGGTTAAGTGCAGGACGTGTCCAATCTGTCGCTTTAAAAATTATTATTGACCGTGAAAAAGAGATTCGAGAATTTGTTCCAGAAGAATATTGGAGCATCGACGGTAATTTTAAAAAAGCTCGCAAGAAATTCAAAGCAAATTTCTGGGGAATCGACGGTAAGAAAAAGAAGTTACCAGATGCACAAAGTGTAAAAGAAGTCACTGCTAGAATTGATGGAACAGACTTCGAAGTAAAAAAAGTAGAAAAGAAAGAGCGCAAAAGAAACCCTGCGAATCCTTTCACTACAAGTAGCCTGCAACAGGAAGCTGCCCGTAAATTAAACTTTCGAACAAGAAAAACCATGATGGTAGCACAACAATTATATGAAGGAATCACTTTGGGTAAACAAGGAACAGTCGGCTTGATTACATACATGCGTACTGATTCTACCCGGATTGCCGATACAGCAAAAGCAGAGGCCGCAGCATTTATTGAAGATACGTATGGAAAAGAATTTTCTAGACATGATCACCGAAAGATCAAAAATGCTCAAGGCGCACAAGATGCCCATGAAGCTGTGCGTCCAACGAGTGTGCTTCGTACACCAGAAGAACTCAAACAATATTTAGATAAAGATCAATTGAAACTTTATACATTGATCTGGTCACGTTTTGTGGCTAGTCAGATGACGCCGGCTATTTTAGATACAATGAAAGTAACATTAGAACAAAATGGTGTGATCTTCATTGCGAACGGTTCAAAAATCAAATTCAAAGGATTCATGCAAGTGTATGTGGAAGGTAGAGACGACGGCAAAGAAGAGAAAGAAAACATTCTTCCAGAACTTGAAGAAGGCGATGTCGTCCAATCTGTTGATATTGAACCAAAACAGCATTTTACTCAACCACCTGCACGTTTCAGTGAGGCTACGTTGATTCGTGCACTAGAAGAAAACGGGGTAGGGCGACCTTCCACTTATGCACCAACACTTGATACGATCCAAAGACGCTACTATGTAAAATTGACACAAAAAAGATTTGAGCCGACAGAATTAGGAGAGATTGTCAATTCGCTGATCTGTGAATTTTTCCCTCAAATCGTCGATGTCCATTTCACAGCAGAAATGGAAGGAGATTTGGATAAAATCGAAGAAGGCACGGAAGCGTGGGTCAAAGTAGTCGATCGTTTCTATAAACCGTTTGAAAAAGAACTGACGAATGCGGAAGAAAAAATCGAAAAAATCCAAATCAAAGATGAACCAGCAGGATTCGATTGTGATGTCTGTGGACATCCGATGGTGATAAAATTAGGGAAATACGGGAAGTTTTATGCTTGTAGCAATTTTCCTGATTGTCGGAATACCAAACCAATCGTAAAAGAAATCGGTGTGACTTGTCCAGTATGTCATGAAGGGCAAGTTATCGAACGAAAATCTAAGAAAAACAGACTGTTCTACGGTTGTTCTCGTTTTCCAGAATGTGAATTCACTTCTTGGGATAAACCAGTGGGCAGAAATTGTCCAAAATGTGATGGATATCTGGTTGAGAAGAAAGTCAAAGGTGGCAAACAAGTAGTCTGTGTAAATGGAGACTACGAAGAAGACATCCAAAAATAATAGAAAAGAGGTTCTTTCATTGAAAATGGTAAATGTTGTTGGAGCAGGACTTGCCGGAAGTGAAGCTGCTTGGCAGATCGCACAAGCAGGAGTACCTGTCCGTTTATATGAAATGCGTCCAGTCAAATCGACTGAGGCGCATCACACAAGTAATTTTGCTGAACTAGTATGTTCCAATTCACTAAGAGGAAATAGTTTGGCTAACGCAGTAGGATTATTGAAAGAAGAAATGCGACGATTGAATTCAGTAGTAATCACTTCGGCAGATGAAACAGCAGTGCCAGCTGGTGGTGCTTTAGCTGTTGACCGAGATTCTTTTTCTGAAACGATTACCCGAAAAGTCAAAGAGCATCCATTAGTAACAGTGATAAACGAAGAAATTACTGAAATACCAGAAGGAATCACCGTAGTAGCAACAGGACCGTTGACTTCTCATCCATTGGCAGAAAGTATCAAAGCATTCAATGGTTCAGATGGTTTTTATTTCTACGACGCAGCTGCACCGATCGTAGACAAAGCTACGATCGATATGGATAAAGTATATTTGAAGTCCCGCTATGACAAAGGAGAAGCAGCTTACTTGAACTGTCCGATGACAGAAGAGGAATTCAAAGCTTTCCATGAGGCACTAATCAATGCCGAAGTGGCAGAACTTAAATCTTTTGAAAAAGAAAAATATTTTGAAGGATGTATGCCAATCGAAGTAATGGCACAGCGTGGTTTCAAAACAATGCTTTTTGGTCCTATGAAACCAGTTGGGCTGGAAGATCCTAAAACTGGCAAACGTCCTTATGCTGTTATCCAGCTACGTCAAGACAATGCTGCAGCTTCTTTATACAACATCGTGGGCTTCCAAACTCACTTGAAATGGGGCGAGCAAAAACGTGTTTTCCGGATGATTCCTGGATTGGAAAATGCTGAATTCGTTCGCTATGGTGTTATGCACCGAAATAGCTTTATGAATTCGCCAGAATTACTGAAACCGACGTATCAATCAACGAAACGCGAAGATTTGTTCTTTGCAGGTCAAATGACTGGTGTAGAAGGCTATGTTGAAAGTGCAGCAAGTGGATTACTTGCTGGAATCAATGCGGCACGCTTAGCAAAAGAAATGGAACCAGTCGAGTTTCCACAAGAAACAGCTATTGGAAGCATGGCTTATTACATTACTCATGCGGAAGGAAAACATTTCCAACCAATGAATGCCAACTACGGTCTATTTCCTGAATTGCCGGAACGCATTCGAGACAAAAAAGCAAGATATGAAGCAATTGCCCAACGTGCTTTAAAAGCTAATGAGACAATAAAAAAAGAATTAGAAAAACAGCAGTCCCAAATGAGTGAGCAAACTCGATGAAGAGGGTGAGACGGATAGTCTCGCTCTTTTTCTTGCGTTTTCCTTAAGGATTTCTCAAACAAAATGTGAGGAATTGCATTAATTGTGAACAAACTTAGAAATATTGGTTAAATTCTGACAATTTATTTGTCTTTTTGTAGACGCTGTGCTAAATTATTCTCTGGGACAAAAGGAAGGTGAGAAAATGACGGAAGCCACGTGGGAACAAAAATTTTTGCGTTATTTGATTGTCGAAAGAGGATATTCAGAAAAAACGAAAGAAGCATATGAAGAAGATATTCTCCATTTTAAACATTTCTTGGAGGAATCTGGAGACGCTGATCTGCTGAAGGCGGAATACTTTACGGTTCGTGTCTATTTGAGTGCATTAGCTGATCATCGCCCCAGCTATAGCAGAAACTCTATCAGTCGCAAGATAGCTAGCCTACGTTCGTTTTATCAGTACCTTCTCAAAGAAGAAGTGATAAAAGAAAATCCATTTTCTTACGTTCATCTCAAAAAGAAAAATTTGAGATTGCCACGCTTTTTTTATGAAAATGAAATGCAAGCACTTTTTGACAGCGTAGCAGGAGACAGTCCTCTAGATTTGAGGAACCGCGCTTTGCTGGAAGTCCTTTACGGATCTGGTATCCGTTTAAGCGAGTGTAGTAATCTGTTGGTATCAGACATTGATTTTGATTCAGAGGTCATGTTGATTCATGGTAAAGGAAACAAGGAGAGATACGCGCCGCTAGGTTCTTTTGCCCAAGATGCTCTACAAGAATATTTCACAGAAGGCCGTCAGGTATTGATGACAAAATACCACGAAGAGCATGATATTGTTTTTGTGAATCATCATGGAAAACCAATCACGCCTACTGGTATTGAATATGTCTTGAATCAGATCATCAAAAAAAGCAGCTTGGATAGCGATATCCATCCCCACATGCTGCGCCATACATTCGCCACTCATTTATTAAATAATGGGGCAGATTTGCGGACAGTCCAAGAATTGTTAGGACATGCCAATTTATCAACTACCCAGATCTATGCCCATGTAACAAAAGAAAGTCTACAAAAAAACTATCGTTCATTCCATCCAAGAGCGTAAAATAAGGAAAAGAACAAATTTAGGAGGAAACAAACATGGTCGAATCACCATTTCATTCAACCACAATCTGTGCTGTCGAAAAAGACGGAAAATTTGCCATGGCTGGAGATGGCCAAGTAACAATGGGTGAATCTGTTGTCATGAAAGGTACAGCAAAGAAAGTACGACGTATCTACAATGGAGAGGTTGTTGTAGGTTTCGCCGGAAGTGTCGCAGATGCGTTTACTTTAGAAGAAAAATTTGAAGGCAAATTGAACGAATACAATGGAAATCTGCAACGTGCGGCTGTTGAATTAGCTCAAGAATGGCGGACACAGCAATCTATGCAAAAACTTGAAGCGATGCTGATCGTAATGAATGAGAAAGAAATGCTTCTTGTTTCAGGTACAGGAGAAGTGATTACGCCAGATGATGGCATCTTAGCTATCGGATCAGGCGGGAATTTTGCATTGGCCGCAGCCCGAGCAATGAAAAATTATGCTCAAAATGACATGAGTGCGAAAGAAATTGCAGAAAATGCGTTAAATATTGCCGCAGACATCTGTATCTTTACTAATCATAATATTATCGTAGAAGAACTGTAAGAGGTGAGTAAATATGTATGAATTGAAACAAACACCAAGACAAATCGTAAGTGAATTAGACGAGTACATCGTAGGACAGCATGCAGCAAAAAAATCTGTTGCCGTCGCTTTGCGTAACCGCTACCGCCGTTTGCAGTTAGATGAAAAAATGCAACAAGATATTACACCCAAAAATATGCTGATGATCGGACCTACAGGGGTCGGTAAAACAGAAATCGCGCGACGCTTGGCCAAAATCGTCAATGCACCATTTGTCAAAGTCGAAGCAACAAAATTTACTGAAGTCGGTTATGTTGGAAGAGATGTAGAATCAATGGTCCGGGATTTAGTGGAAAATGCGATCCAAATCGTAGAAAAAGAGCAATACAGCCGTGTATACACAAGTGCTAAAAAAAATGCTGAAAAACGTTTGGTAAAAATCTTAGTGCCTGGTATAAAAAAAGAACAGAAACAATCCACTAATCAATTTGAACAAATGATGAATCTTTTTAATGCTAGTCAGCAAAACAATGCTGAACCACAAGAAGAAGTGACAGAAGATATTCGGATCAACCGCCGTACAATTTTGGAACAACTACAAAAGGGATTACTGGACAATCGTGAAGTAACCATTGAAGTCGAAGATCAAAAGAAACCTGCACCAATGATGAACAATGGATTGGAGCAAATGGGGATCGACCTAAATGAAACGTTAGGTGCTCTAACACCGAAGAAAAAAGTGGAACGGACGGTAACAGTCAAAGAAGCTTTAGAGTTATTAATCAAAGAAGAATCAGCAAAACTAGTCAAGGATGCTGATATCCATAGTGAGGCAATCAAATTAGCGGAAGAAAGTGGGATTATCTTTATCGATGAAATCGATAAGATTACTTCTAAATCACAGCAATCTGGAGAAGTATCCAGAGAAGGCGTCCAAAGAGACATATTGCCAATTGTCGAAGGTTCACAAGTAAACACAAAATACGGGATCATTCAAACAGATCACGTCCTATTCATTGCTTCAGGAGCTTTCCATTTGTCTAAACCAAGTGATCTAATTCCAGAACTTCAAGGACGCTTCCCAATACGGGTAGAATTAGATGATTTGACAGCTGAAGATTTTGTGAAAATTCTGACTGAACCGAATAATGCTTTGATAAAACAATATGTAGCATTGATTGGTACAGAAAATGTGTCAGTTACATTTACAAAAGAAGCAATTGAACGGATCGCTCAAATTGCTTTCGATGTCAATCGTGACACAGATAATATCGGTGCACGTAGACTGCACACTATTTTGGAAAAATTATTAGAAGACCTATTATTTGAAGCACCAGATATGCAAATGGGTGAAATAACGATCACAGAAGCATACGTTGATGACAAACTTGGCTCAATTGCGGCAAATGAAGATTTAAGTCGCTATATTTTATAAAATCGGAGGACGACAATGACAGACTTGCTAACGAAAACTCGCAAGATAAACACACTTTTGCAGCAAAAGAATACTTTTGACATGCAAGCAGATTTGCCTTACGATAAAATGGCTGTCACATTAGGTGGTATTCTTGACAGCAACACCTATATCATAGGAAGTGACGGAGTATTACTAGGTTACAATGAACGCCACGATGTGAATAATGAACGAATCAAAACAATGTTTGTTGAGAAACAATTTCCTGAATCTTACACTGATACAGTGGCACAGCTGATGAAAACTGAAGCTAATATCCCGATTACAAGTGATATCACTGCGTTTCCGGTAGAGTCAAGAGAAAAATACCCATTTGGTTTGACGACTGTCGTTCCAATCTTTGGAGCTGGCGAACGTCTGGGGACGATCATTTTGTCTCGCATGGAACAATCGTTTGCAGATGACGATCTCGTCTTAGCAGAATATGGAGCTACGGTTGTCGGTATGCAGATCCTTTATCAGAAGTCTCGAAGTATCGAAGCTGATGTACGGAGTGCGACGGCTGTTCAAATGGCAATCAACACATTGTCTTACAGCGAGTTAAAGGCTGTACAAGCCATTTTTGAAGCGTTGGATGGAGATGAAGGACGTTTGACTGCTTCTAATATCGCCGATAGCATCGGAATCACTCGTTCTGTGATCGTCAATGCTTTACGAAAATTGGAATCAGCTGGAATCATTGAATCTCGCTCGTTAGGCATGAAGGGAACTTATTTAAAAGTATTGAATTCCCGTTTTAAAGAAGAATTAGCAAAACATAGTTATTAGAAACAAGGGACTGGGGCGGATACAGATGTTTGCTCCAGCCTTCCCATTTTAAAAAGTAAGTCGAAGTTGGAGGAATGGCAATGACTGTTATTATTCAAAATGACCAGCTGATCGCTGAAATCGCTGAACACGGTGCGGAATTGATCAGTTTAAAATCAAAAGAACACGGTTTAGAGTATATCTGGCAAGGTGATCCAGCGTATTGGGGCAGACATGCACCAGTTTTATTCCCTTTTGTTGGACGTTTAAAAGATGACCAGTATGTTTACCAAGGGAAAACATATCAAATGGGACAACATGGATTTGCCCGAGATATGGATTTTGAAGTCATTGAACATGGACAAGAAATGGCTAGTTTCATCTTGCGGAGTACACCGGAGACATTAGAAAAATATCCTTTTGATTTTGAATTAGTGATTAGTTATGAATTAGGAGGAGACGGTATCACGGTCCATTACCAAGTAGCAAATACAGGTGAAGAAGAAATGTTCTTTTCTATCGGTGGACATCCTGCTTTCAATGTACCTCTTGAAGAAGGATTGTCATTCGAAGACTTTTATCTAGCATTTTCTCCATTGAAATCAAGATTACGCCTACCTTTAAAAGGCCCATTCATTGATATGGAACAAAAGACGTTAGGACAGACAAATACGAATCTGGCTTTGAATCGTGAACTTTTTGATCAAGATGCATTGGTTTTTGAAACAAGAGGACTAAATGCGTACGCCATTCGGAGTGAAAAATCTTACCATAGCATAACTTTAAGCTATAAAGATATGCCTTATGTAGGAATCTGGTCTCCTTATCCAAAAGAAGCCCCTTTCGTGTGTATCGAACCATGGTGTGGAATTGCTGACACGGTGAATAGCAGTGGAAACTTGATGGAAAAAGTAGGAATCAATCAACTAGGTGCCCATGAAATCTTCAAGACAAAATATTCGATCACAGTGAAGTAAGAGGGTGTAAAAAGCTATTCTACATCAAGTAATAAGAGGTTGTGACAGAAGTGGTCAGCTTCTGAAATACCGTTTGTTCGAAAAAAGGGAGTGTGACAAATCCATGTCACACTCCTGTTTTATCTCTTTGGACTGAAAAAATGTCAGGATTTTTTCTTGCTGCTGTTCAAACCAAATGGGATTCGACTTTCCGTATGGTTTCTGATACGCTTGATATTGTCTTTATGACGATAGAAGATAAAGGAAGAGACTAAAAAGGCAATGATCGTCAGCAACCAATTGGGCTTAGCCAAAATCACAGGAGCTACATAAGGAAGGACGATCGTGGAGAAAGTGATCAACGCTGCACTGATCATACTGCTCAAACTCACCATACTTGTACAAAATAGACTAACGATAAAAATGATACAGGAATAAACAAAAAATACAGGATTAAATCCTAAAAGCATTCCTGCACTTGTCGCAACAGCTTTTCCTCCTTTAAACCCAGCAAATATCGGAAATGTATGACCAAGAATCGCACATACCCCAAACCAAAGAGGGTTAATCCCAGAAAGGTGAAAAATCATCGGCAGACAAGTAGCCAATGTACCCTTTAAAATATCCATAAGAAGGACAACAATCCCGGCGGTTTTGCCTAATACCCGAAATGTATTGGTGGTTCCAGTATTACCGCTCCCATGTTGCCGGATATCTTTTTTGAAAAACAATTTGCCAATCCAGACGCCGGAAGGAATAGAACCTAAAAGATATGCTAAAATAAGTAATAAGATCAATTTCATTTTTTACCCTCTCTCAAGTTGAAAACTATCCTTTATTTTAGCATGAATAGGTAACAGGAACAATTGAAAAAATGAAAGATAGAAGTATAATAGATGAAATAAAAAGAAAAGCAAGGGGTGACAGAAATGTCTATAAAAAATCCAACACAAGAAACGATTTTTAACTATTTGAAAGAAGCAAAAAATATTGCCATCGTAGGCTTGAGCAATAAACCAGAGCGAACAAGTTACATGGTTGCACAGGTATTGCAAGACAATGGATATAAAATCATACCAGTAAATCCATTATTGGCTGGTGAAGAAATTCTAGGAGAGAAAGTCTATGCAAATTTAACAGAAATCGATGATTCAATCGATATCGTAGATGTATTTAGACGGAGCGAATTTTTACCTGAAGTAGCAGCTGATTTTTTGAAAACCGATGCTAAAGTGTTTTGGGCACAACTAGGGATCGAAAACGAAGAAGCAGATGAGATGCTAAGAAAAGCAGGACGCACAGACGTCGTAATGGATCGCTGTATCAAGATTGAACTTGGTAAGTTGAAAGAAAACCAAAAATAAAAATGACCACAAAGAAGAGATGATCGATAGAGAGGAATGTCGAAAAAGCGGTTAGGAGATAATTAAAATTGATTTCTCATCTAACCTCTTTTTTTTCACGACCTTTTCTAGTATGATAATCGTGGTGCGGTTTTGCCGCAAAGTATTATTGAAGGAGCGTTTGCCTTGGCAAAAAAAGTAAACAACGAATATAATGACTCGTCCATCCAAGTATTGGAAGGATTAGAGGCAGTTAGAAAAAGACCAGGGATGTACATTGGATCCACTGACAGCCGAGGCTTGCATCATTTAGTCTATGAAATCGTCGATAATGCAGTTGATGAAGCATTATCAGGATATGGCAGTGAGATTGATGTGACCATCCATGAAGACAATAGTATAACTGTTGCAGATAGCGGACGTGGGATGCCTGTAGGGATGCATGCTTCCGGTATCCCAACAGTTGAAGTGATTTTTACTGTGCTGCATGCTGGCGGAAAGTTTGGTCAAGGAGGATACAAAACTTCTGGTGGGCTTCACGGTGTAGGAGCCAGTGTGGTAAATGCCTTATCGAAATGGCTGACTGTAACAATCGTTAGAGATGGCGTAGAGTATCAGCAGAAATTTAAAAACGGCGGTAAACCTGACGGTACGTTGAAAAAGATAGGAAAAACAAAAAAAGCAAATGGGACGATTGTCCATTTTTTACCAGACGATACAATATTCAGTACAACAAAATTTTCATATGAAATTTTAGCCGAACGGTTAAGAGAATCTGCCTTTCTTCTAAAAGGCGTTAAAATCTCACTTTCTGATCTTCGGGGAGAAGAACCAGTCAAGGAAGTTTTCCATTATGAAGAAGGAATCAAAGAATTTGTTGATTACCTGAATGAAGAAAAAGATACATTGACACCGGTCGTTTATTTTTCAGGAGAAAAAGAAGGTATCGAAGTAGAGGTCGCTTATCAATACAATGACGGGTATTCAGAAAATGTCTTATCTTTTGTCAATAATGTTCGAACAAAAGATGGTGGAACCCATGAAGCTGGAATGAAAGCGGCAATGACGAAATCTTATAACGAATATGCGAGAAAAGTCGGCTTGCTGAAAGAACGGGACAAGAATCTGGAAGGTAGTGATTTCAGAGAAGGATTAGCTGCTGTTCTCTCTATCCGTGTACCTGAAAATCTTCTGCAATTTGAAGGTCAAACGAAAGAAAAACTTGGTACGCCAGTTGCTCGAACCGTAGTAGATAACGTCATCAGTGAACAAATGGGCTTTTATTTGCAGGAAAATAGCGAAATGAGCCAGATGTTGGTCCGTAAAGCAATCAAAGCGAGAGAAGCGAGAGAAGCAGCACGTAAAGCCAGAGAAGAAAGCCGAAATGGAAAGAAGCGTAAAAAAGGCGAATCTCTTCTTTCAGGAAAATTGACACCCGCACAATCCCGAAATCCTAAGAAAAATGAATTGTATTTAGTCGAAGGGGATTCTGCCGGCGGATCTGCTAAACAAGGAAGAGACAGAAAGTTCCAAGCAATTCTACCTTTACGAGGAAAAGTCATCAATACCGAAAAAGCAAAAATGCAAGATATCTTGAAAAATGAAGAAATCAATACGATGATCTATACGATTGGTGCAGGAGTCGGCCCTGAATTTTCTATCGAAGACTGTAATTACGACAAAGTAATCATCATGACCGATGCGGATACAGACGGCGCCCATATTCAAGTATTACTGCTTACTTTCTTTTATCGTTATATGAAACCGCTGATTGAAGCTGGGAAAGTATATATCGCGTTACCGCCTTTATATAAAGTATCCAAAGGACAAGGGAAGAAGCAAGTCATTGAATATGCGTGGACAGATGACGAATTGGCAGCAATGATTAAAAAAGTCGGCAAAGGATATATGCTACAGCGATATAAAGGACTTGGAGAGATGAATGCGGAACAATTGTGGGAAACAACGATGGATCCAACTTCCCGTACGTTGATTCGCGTCCGTATCGACGATGCTGCGCAAGCTGAGCGTCGAGTAACCACACTAATGGGTGACAAAGTAGAACCTCGAAGAAAATGGATCGAAAATCACGTACAATTTACGTTGGAAGAAGATGGCAGTATCTTAGATAAAAAAGAGGATACTGAAATCTCTCCTTCAGTTTCTAATGAATTATTAGATGAAGAACGAGCAGATAAAAAAGAAGACAATCAGTTATTTGAAGTAGAATAGGAGGTCACCTGATGGAAAATCGACAAGAAGTACAAGAATTAACTTTAGAAGAAGTGATGGGTGACCGCTTCGGACGTTATTCCAAATATATTATACAAGAACGTGCACTGCCTGATATCCGTGATGGATTGAAACCAGTGCAACGCCGGATATTATTTGCCATGAACAAAGATGGCAATACGTATGACAAAGGATTCCGTAAATCAGCAAAATCTGTCGGAAATATCATGGGAAATTATCATCCTCATGGTGACAGCAGTATTTATGAAGCGATGGTCCGCATGAGCCAAGATTGGAAGTTGCGGGAAGTACTGATCGAAATGCACGGGAATAATGGGAGTATGGACGGTGATCCACCTGCTGCGATGCGTTATACTGAAGCCAGATTATCCAAGTTAAGTGGAGAGATGCTAGCAGATATCGAAAAAGAAACAGTCGATCTCGTGTGGAATTTTGATGATACAGAAAAAGAACCAACAGTCCTTCCAGCTCGATACCCAAACCTTCTAGTCAATGGATCGACAGGTATATCTGCTGGATATGCGACAGAAATCCCGACTCATAACTTAGCTGAAGTGATCGACGGCACAATCTATATGATCGATCATCCACAAGCGAGCCTTGAAAAATTGATGGAATATATTCCTGGACCTGACTTTCCAACAGGAGGGATCTTGCAAGGGAAAGATGAAATCAAAAAAGCTTATGAAACAGGGCGAGGAAAAGTTATTCTTCGTTCGAAAACAAAGATAGAAGCAATGAAGGGCAATAAACAGCAAATCGTGATCACTGAAATCCCATATGAAGTAAATAAAGCGACGTTGGTGAAAAAAATGGATGAGATCCGTTTGAATAAGAAAATCGATGGAATAGCTGAAGTACGAGATGAAAGTGATCGAACTGGTCTGCAAATTGTCGTTGAATTGAAAAAAGATGCCAATGCTCAAGGAATTTTGAATTATTTGTTCAAAAACACTGAGCTACAGATCAATTACAATTTCAATATGGTCGCTATCGATCATATGACTCCGCACCAAGTTGGACTGAAAGACATTTTAAGAAGTTATATCGAGCATCGAAAGCAAGTCATAACAAAACGCAGCCAATTCGATTTAGCCAAAGCTCAAAAAAGACAGCATATCGTGGAAGGCCTGATGAAAGCTTTATCGATTCTGGATGAAGTAATCGCAACGATTCGTGAAAGTAAAGACAAAAAAGATGCTAAAAAGAATTTAGTCGATGTTTTCCAATTTACAGAAGAACAAGCAGAAGCAATCGTCACATTGCAACTATACCGTTTGACGAACACAGATATCACAGAGCTTCAAAAGGAAGCCGAAAGCTTGATTGCACAAATCACAGAGTTGAATAAAATCCTTTCAAACGACAAAGAACTTTTCTCTGTTATGAAAAAAGAATTGCGAGAAGTGAAAAAAAATTACTCTTCCGCTCGTCTGACGACAATCCAAGACGAAATCGAAGAAATCAAAATCGATACGCAAGTTTTAGTGGCGCAAGAAGACGTAATCGTCAGTGTGACGCGAGAAGGCTATGTGAAGCGAACAAGCCTTCGTTCTTATAGTGCTTCGAAACCAGAAGAAATCGGGATGCGAGAAGGCGATTACTTGCTGTACTCAGGTGAATTGAGCACATTGGACCATGTTCTTCTGATTACGAATAAAGCAAATGTGATCTACCGTCCTGTTCATGAACTACCCGATTTGAAATGGAAAGATGCTGGCGAACACATTTCTCAAACAATCTCCAATCTGTCTGTAGATGAATCGATCTTAGCTGTTTTCCCATATCAAAAAATCCAAGCAGAAAAAACATTTGTATTCATCAGCAAGAATGGATTGATCAAGCAAACACGAATGACAGAGTTCGAACCATGGCGCACCTATAAGAGCCGTCCGCTCAGCTGTATGAAGCTAAAGGCGGAAGAAGATGAACTTATTGCTGTATATCTGAAAGAAGATCAGCCAGGCTTAGATGTGTTCTTAGTAACGCATCAAGGAATGGGCTTGCGCTATCCTTTAACAGATGTTCCCGTTGTTGGAGCAAAGGCAGCTGGAGTGAAGTCTATGAATTTGAAAGATGGAGATAGGATTGTCAATGGGCTGCTTGTGTTAGCAGACGGAGATACGCCAATCGTAATCGTTACTCAGCGAGGAGCCGTGAAACGCATGCTTGCTCAAGAAATCAGCCAAACGTCACGTGCGAAGCGGGGAGTGACGGTCATGCGTGAGCTGAAAAAAAATCCGCACCGTATTATCTATATGTCGGAAGGAAGATCAAAAGAAATAACCTTGATGAATCAAAAAGGACAACAGATAACGATTGATCCAACGGATTTTCCTATAGGTGATCGAACATCGAATGGTTCGTTTGCTATGGACGAGAAAAAAGGTGGAGAAGTCATCGAAGTTATCGATGCTCCTGAGATTTTCATTGAATCATAACTGTTATGGTATTTTAGTGAAGAGGGGCCATCTGTATTAATACAGATGGCCCCTCTTTTTCATTCATTTTTAATAAATCCTTATACGTTTGCAAAAAAAGATGAAAGTGTTCACAATGCTTAAATATTGGTAAATCAACGTTACTTGCAATATACATAGATAAAACATAAAAATTGTTAAATAAAAAACAAGAAAACCCTTGCAAAGATAAGGTGCTGTGTTATACTAATCACGTAAAAACTGTTACATAAAACAGAAATTTAGGAGGTCCATACAATGGAGCAATGGAATGGATTTAAAGGTACCAAATGGAAAGAAGGCGTAGACACTAGAGACTTTATTCAAAACAACTACACTGAATATCGCGGTGATGACAGCTTTTTGGAAGGTCCAACAGAAGCAACAGAAAAATTATGGGATGAATTGCAAAAGCTGAATGATATCCAATTCGAACGTAACGGTGTCTATGATATGGACACAGAAATCGTATCAACCATTACTTCTCACGATGCAGGCTATTTGGATAAAGATTTGGAAAAAATCGTCGGTCTACAGACAGACAAACCTTTGAAACAAGCATTCATGCCGTTCGGTGGAATCAATATGGCTAACAATGCGCTGAAAAGCAATGGCTATACACCAAACGATGAATTAACACATATTTTCACTGACTGGCGCAAAACACATAATCAAGGGGTGTTTGATGCTTATACTGCTGAAATGCGTGCAGCTCGTAAAAACAAAATCATTACAGGGCTTCCAGACGCTTACGGTCGTGGACGTATCATCGGCGACTATCGTCGTGTGGCATTGTATGGAATCGACTATTTGATGGAACAAAAGAAAAAAGATCATGATATGACTGGTTATCATACGATGAGTGAAGAAGTGATTCGTTTACGTGAAGAAATCACTGAACAATATCGTGCATTAGCACAAATGAAAGAAATGGCTGCAAAATACGGCTATGATATCTCTAAACCAGCTGCAAATGCAAAAGAAGCTGTCCAATGGTTATACTTCGGTTATTTAGCAGCAATCAAATCACAAAATGGCGCTGCGATGTCAATCGGACGTATCTCAGCATTCCTTGATATCTATATCCAACGTGATTTGGATAATGGAGTAATCACAGAAAAAGAAGCGCAAGAATTGATCGATCACTTAGTAATGAAATTACGTATGGTCAAATTCGCGCGTACACCTGAATACAACCAATTATTCTCAGGATTCCCTATCTGGGCTACTTTATCCATTGCTGGTATGGGCTTAGATGGTCGTTCGTTAGTGACGAAGAATGATTTCCGTCTGCTTCACACATTGACAAATATGGGACCTTCACCAGAACCAAACTTGACTGTTTTGTACTCTGAACACCTTCCAGAAGGATTCAGAACATATGCGAGCCGAATCGCTATTGAAAGTTCTTCGATTCAGTTTGAAAATGACAATCAGCTTCGTGAACAATGGGGTTCTGATGATTGTGCGATTGCTTGCTGTGTATCAGGAACAGTTGTTGGAAAAGACATGCAGTTCTTTGGTGCTCGTGCTAACTTGGCTAAAACACTATTATATGCTATCAATGGCGGGGTCGATGAAGTGACTGGCGCCCAAGTTGGACCAGAATATCGTCCGATCACATCAGAAGTACTAGATTTTGAAGAAGTGAAACATAACTTCATGAATATGATGGATTGGTTAGCAGAACTATATGTCAATACGTTGAACATCATTCATTACATGCATGATAAGTATTCTTATGAAGCAGCTCAGCTTGCCTTGATGGATTCTGACTTGCAACGCACATTTGCTACAGGTATTGCTGGAATCTCTCATGCGGCAGACAGCTTGTCAGCCATCAAATATGCAAAAGTAAAAGCAATCCGTAATGAAAAAGGAATAGCAGTTGATTTTGAAGTAGATGGCGATTTCCCTAAATATGGAAATGATGATGACCGTGCAGATGAATTAGTTTCATGGATCTTGGAATACTTCATGGGACAAATCAAACGTCATAAAACTTACCGCAACTCAAAACCAACAACTTCATTATTGACGATTACTTCAAATGTTGTTTACGGTAAAAATACAGGAAATACTCCTGATGGCCGTGAAGCTGGAAAACCACTTGCGCCAGGAGCAAACCCAAGTTACAATGCAGAACAAAGTGGGTTATTAGCCAGCCTGAACTCAACAGCTAAAATGAATTACGGTTGTGCATTGGATGGAATTTCAAATACCCAAACAATCAATCCTTCTGGTCTTGGAAAAGAACAAGATACAAGAATCGAAAACTTGCGTAATGTCTTAGACGGATACTTCTCAAAAGGGGCTTATCATTTGAATGTCAATGTATTCAGTAATGATCTATTGCGTGATGCAATGGAAAATCCAATGAAATATCCGAACTTGACGATCCGGGTATCTGGTTATGCAGTTAAATTCCGTGACTTGACAAGAGAACAACAACTAGATGTCTTGATGAGAACTTCACACGACAGAATGTAAAAAAGTTTGTGAAACAGCCTTTCGACTCAGTGCCGAAAGATCGTTAGATATCCTTCGCATCATAATCGAATGATCAGTATGCTTATTTGAAAGACACGATTTACAGGGGCAGGACATGTATGTTCCGTCCCTGTAAATTTTACACATAACGAAGCGGTGATTGCGAAAAATTTTGTTCAAAAAGCTTCGCTTCGACAGCTAACTTGTACTTAAAATGAAATCAAAGAAAAGATGTGAATTTAAATGGAAGAAAAAACAATCGGCTATGTTCATTCTATCGAAACTTTCGGTTCAGTAGACGGTCCTGGACTGCGCTTTGTCGTGTTTATGCAAGGATGCCGCATGCGTTGCCAATTCTGTCACAATCCTGATACTTGGAATATTGGCGGAGGGAAAGAGTACTCAGCAGATGAACTTTTAGATAAGGCGGAACGCTTCAGACCTTACTGGGGAGATAAAGGTGGTATTACTGTTAGTGGTGGAGAGCCTCTATTGCAGATCGATTTTTTGATCGAACTATTTAAAAAAGCAAAAGAGCGGAAAATGCATACTACATTGGATACATGCGGAAAACCTTTTACGTATGAAGACCCCTTCTTCTCTCGTTTTCAAGAATTGATGAAGTATACAGACTTACTGTTATTTGATATCAAACACATCGATAATGAAGAGCATAAAAAACTAACGCATTGGGACAATGAAAATATTCTAGAAATGGCTCAATATTTGTCAAAAATTAACAAACCGGTTTGGATTCGCCATGTATTAGTTCCTGAGCGAAGTGATTATGATGAATATTTGATCCGACTAGACAACTTTATCCAAACCTTGTCAAATGTAGATAGAGTAGAGATCCTTCCTTATCATACGATGGGAAAATACAAGTGGGAAACACTTGGTTTGAAATATCCATTAGAAGGAATCGAACCACCTACAAAAGAACGTGTCGAAAATGCTAAACGATTGCTTCATACAGAAGAGTATACAAAATATTTAACGCGATAGAACGCATCGGAAAGAAGTTAAGTATTGCTTCTTTCCGTTTTTTTGCTATTATTAAATAGGAGAAATCACAAAGGAGCGAATGACATGTCAAAAATTATAGTTTTTGGTCACCAAAATCCAGATACAGATGCAATTGGGGCAGCCATTGCCTTTTCACACTTGCAAAATGAATTAGGTAACGAAACAGAAGCAGTTGCTCTAGGTACACCTAATGAAGAAACACAATACGCATTAGACCACTTTCAATTATCTGCACCACGAGTAGTAGAGTCAGCTAAAGCAGAAAATGCAGATGTCATGCTTGTGGATCATAATGAATTCCAACAAAGTATTTCAGATATCAGCGAAGTAAATATTTTGGCTGTAGTAGACCACCATCGTATTGCAAACTTTGAAACAGCTAATCCATTGTACTATCGTGCAGAACCAGTTGGATGTACAAGTACGATCATTTTAAAACTATATAAAGAAAACCAAGTAACGATCCCTAAAGAAATTGCTGGGATTATGCTTTCAGCTATCATTTCAGATACATTGTTGTTCAAATCGCCAACATGTACACCTGAAGACGAAGCAGCTGCAAAGGAACTTGCAGCAATCGCTGAAGTAGATCTAACTGCCTATGGTCTTGAAATGTTGAAAGCCGGAACGAATCTAAGTGATAAATCAGCTGCGGTTCTTCTTGATTTGGATGCAAAAAGTTTCCCAATGGGCAGTTCCAATGTGCGTATCGCTCAAGTCAATACAGTGGATCTGAATGAAGTGATGGATCGACAAGCAGAACTAGAAGCAGCGATGGAAGAAGAAATGAAAGCAAATGGCTACGATTTATTCGTATTAGTTGTCACAAATATCTTAGACAGCGATTCAGAATTACTTGTTGCTGGTAAAGGTAAAGAAAAAGTAGAAGAAGCTTTCCAAACAACTTTGACCAATAACCGAGCTTTGCTTAAAGGTGTCGTTTCACGTAAAAAACAAGTCGTACCTCAGTTGACGGCTGTATTCAGCTAATCAAATGGTAGGATGAAGCATTCAAAGTGAATGGGATAAGCGATTGAATAAAAAGAAACACAGAACATACTAAAAGTCTAAGAAGTGGAGGAGAATAACAGTCAAACATGACTCTTGTTCTTCCTCCTTTTTATGTAAAAGTCTTTTAAGTAAAATAAAATGGATAGAAAAGAGAACATATATGAACTATTATTATTCAAAAAATAAGGAAAATTTTTATCAAAAACTGACCGGTGATCCGCTTTTTTCTTTATTGACCGATTATCTATATGAACATCGAGAAAAAGAAACGATTCTAAGAGAATTGAAAAAAGAATTTCCGCAAAACAAATTTTCTCATTTTCTTGATCTGTTGATCGATGCAGGATTAATCAAGAGAGAAGAGCGAAGATATCATTTGAACTTTCCAGTATTTGATCCCAACGATTACTTGCAACAAGTCACTTCGGCTGCTGAAACCATAGCCGACCAATTGAAGAGACTCTCTGTTGCTGAACAAAAATTAGCGATGGGAGAAGTTATTTGGGCGTATTGTTTTGAAGATGAACGAAAAGAAGCATATTTTTATGGAGTAAGAAACAGCCGAGAGACAGAATTGCTGAGAACGACTGCAGGAAATCAGAAGTACCGTTTTATTACACTTTCCTCTAAAGAACACTTCCCGCTTACGTTGGCTAATTATTTTTTTATACAAAAGAATCAGCTTCCTGTAACGAAGGCATTCAAAGAATTAGCCGAACTTATTGGAGATGTAAATGAAGCGTACTTTTTTGATCAAATAGAAGTTATCGTTGACAGGATACGTAAAAATAAATATAAAAATCGTCGGCCTAGTATTTTCCATCAGTCATTACTTGTGACGGATACCATAAAGGAAGAAGAATCATTTACACTAGCATTGCCTATTGTCGAAAAAAACAATCCTGAGATTGAATTTCCAACATTGGATCCTTCATTGACAATGGAGGAAACGGCCTTTCTTAAACGACAAATCTTTTCTGAGTTGAGCAAAAAATTTATGCCGCATGCATTTTCTTATATCAAAGAATATGGAGCAATATAGAACAATATAGAACAGCTTTGGTGAGAAGAATCTAAGAGAGCAGTAAGCTAAAATTATGCTGATTCTTGCAAGAGGAGTCTTTCTCTTCTTTTATAGTTAAAAGAATTATTGGAGTATTTTGCCTATCTACCACATATTGGATTCACTACATGGTATGGAAATAAAGGAATGCAAAAAATTGGTGAGAAATGTGGAATGACAAAGGAAGGGGTCATAAGAAAAGTTAGATTTTTAAATAATTAATATTATGATTCAGTCAAGTATGGCATTCTAAGGGAAGAACTAGCGATTAGATTAGGAAGTTCATTTGGTGATCCAGAATCACTCAGAAACGAATGGTAAGTCATTATTAATCATCTATCCAATCTTGGGTTATTCTTTTAGATTGAAGTGTTTAAAATTAAAAAAGCATTTATGAAGTCGTCGTAGTCAGGCTTCAAAATGCTTTTTATTTTGTTTCTTTTTTCTTTGCCACATAAATACACCTAGACTGACGATGAAGAGCATATCCAACAGATTTCCTGCGACTTGGATCGTCGAAGGGTTGGCCAATGGTATCAAAGCAAGGACAAAAAAGGAAAACAAGCTGTAGATAAAACATGTGACAGGAACTAATCGAAAGAAGAGCGGACATCTCATTTGGCTAAAAATGAGTGAAAAAATAAAATAAGTGAAAATAGATAAAATCACGACTAAACCATTCATGATAAAGAAGAAAAGCGTATTGTGATTAAACGAATAAAAAAGGATAGCTAAAAAAGAAAACGTTTTAAATGCAATCAATACACCTGAAGCTTCATTTAACTTACCAGGATGTCGATGAAAAAAATAGGCACTGAAATACACAGAAAACATCAAGGCGCATAGAGAAGATAAAATTAAAAAAAACGGATTTTCTTCTGTTTCTGTAATATCAGAATGATCTAAAAGCAACCAGCCTAATGCACTAGAAGGCGCATGTGAGGTCTTAACGTACGAATAACATAGAAAAAATAAAATCGTCAAAGTTGCAAAAAAAGAGCCTAAATGTAAAAAATTAGTTGTTTTACGTTGAATTTCCATAATATCTCCAAATTAAATTGATAAGTATATAAAGTATAATAACAAATCAATGAGTATATGTCGATGTTTTTTAATCAAAATAATAAATAAAAACTGTCGAACATCTAAAATTTAATTTATATGTTCGACAGCTTTTTAGTTTGTGAGTTATTTTCCTTGTCTTTTTCTTACTTTTTTAGTCCAAAAACCACCTGAAATATATTTTGGTTCATATGAGATGATGAAAGCACGCTCTTCAATTTCTTTGATCAGGCGATACAGTTCACGTTCGCTTTTTCTAGGAGAAAGTATTTCTAGGACCAGTCGCTCGCCTTCTAGACCCATTGCAGAAGTCTGTGTTACACCGTAACCGTGTTCTCTCAGTATACCAGGCAAACTTTTATCTTCCGCGCTATTTGCTGGCAAAATCGTTGTGACCATGATGTATCCTAATGCCAGCTTGTCTTCAATCAAAATCCCAACACTGATACCTACTGCGTAACCTAACGCATAGACAAATAAATTCAGCGGATTATCTAAACGATCCAATACAAGAGATAGCCCTACGATATAGATCGTGATCTCAACCATACTGACAAGTGGAGCAATCAGCCGGTAGCCTTTCATTGTTAGCATAAAACGTAACGTGTTCAAAGTGATATAAGCAAAATTGATGAGGAAGATCATCCCTAACATTTTAGGATCAATCATTTGTAAAACTCCTTTCATTTGTATAACAACAATATCAAAAAAAATCGCAAGTGAAGAAAAATTGAAACTTTATTGGTACCAAAAAATGATAAAATGATTATAATAGAATTATAAAGATAGGTTAGGTGATTAAAATGAAAACGGTCAATCGAGTATTTTGTGCCAGTCACGTGCTCAGTCTCCTTCTCAGTATATACTTAGGTGTCTATGCAATTCAACAGCCAATTGATGTAGAGAACATTGTTTTTCAGATGTCGCTGACAGATGGTTTGATTCTAAGCGTTTTTTTCTTTTTGATACTATTTATTGGTAATATTTTCGGTAGCGTTGCCAGTTTTTTGAATTTCTCTATTTATCCTCTCCTTTCGCTAGCATTAGGAGTGGTGGGGCTTTGTTCCCTATTCTTATTTCCTGAGCCATTCAGTCCTGCATTTATATTATTTGGTATACTGAACCTGTTCCAGACGACTGTCGGATCATGGTTGCTATGGCGATCAGGAAATTTAATGAAAATAGGTGAGTAGCCATTGAATCCAATTATATTGAAACGTTCTGTCAATCAAATTCCAGTGTTAGAAGTTGTCCTGAAAGAATTAAGAGAAGAACGGATTCCCGTTGTCATCTATTATCACGGATGGCAGACAAGTAAGGAGTTAGTTTTGACACAAGGAAGGAAAATTGCACAGCAAGGTATTCGCGTGATCCTGCCAGATGCGATGAATCATGGGGAACGAAAACAGCCAGTTTCTTCTATTCCATCTTATACATTTTGGGATAGTATCTACGGGAACTTGTTTGAGTTTGACACGCTTATCAAGCATTTAGAAAAAAGAGATCTTTTACATGATCGGCTTGCAGTTGGTGGGGTTTCGATGGGCGGAATGACAACATGCGCGTTGTTAGCTAAGCATCCTCATATAGCAGCAGGTGTATGTTTGATGGGATCTCCTGCGCTTCTGGAATATGGGAAAGAAATCGCGAGACGAGCGTCAGAATACAACTATATCTTGCCAAAAGACTATTTTGATTTGATCTCGTGGGTCAAGAGTTATGATTTATCATTGCAACCGGAAAAGCTAGCTGGACGCCCTCTGTTCTTTTGGCATGGACAAGCAGATGAAAAGATCCCTTATATACAAACGGAAAGATTTGTAGAGAAAAACCGGCCTGAGCCTTACGGAAAAGAAATTGTTTTTCGTTCCTCCAAAACACAGCGACACATGGTACAAATACCACTGATGGAGGAAGCTTCCGCTTTTTTAGCAAAGAATTTGATAAAAAAATAGAAATAGCTGAATCGGGAAATCACTTAAGGAGGATAGGAGATTTTCTGATTTTTCTTTTGGGCTATAATGAACCCTGTTAGGAAAATTTGGTATAATTGGTAATAAGAACGACAACATGTTAGAAAGGAAGAGAGCATGCCCACTTTAGCAGATGTTGCAAAACGTGCCAATGTTTCAAAAATGACGGTTTCTCGAGTCATCAATCATCCGGAACAGGTGACGGATGAATTGAAAGAGCTAGTTTTCTCCGCAATGGCTGAATTGGATTACCGCCCAAATATTGCTGCAAAAGCACTTGTCACGAATCGGTCACAGATCATCAAATTATTTATACTGGAAGAAATCGACACAACCGAGCCCTACTACATGAATTTGCTGATGGGGATCGCTAAACGGATCGGAAAAGCGCATTATTCTCTCCAACTAGTTACAAATGACGCATTCGATGTCGGTTCTTGTGATGGATACATCATCACAGGTGTCAGAAAAAAAGACTTCGATTGGATTGACCGCTTGGAAAAACCAGTTGTTTTGTTTGGAGAAAATTGTGAAGGATATGACTATGTAGACAGCGATAATGAATATGGTACAGCAAAAGCAACGCAATATGCCTTAGAAAGAGATTACCAAACAATTATTTATATCGGGATTGAAGTGGACGAATCGTTTGAGCTTTCAAGGGAAGCTGGTTACTTATCTGTGATGAAGGAAGCTGATCTTCCAAGTAAGATCTTGCGATTTCCAAATCATTCGACAGAAGTAGAAAGATATATGATAGAAAACTGGGCAGGTTTCACCGATAAAACTTGTTTTGTATGCAGCTCAGATCGACTGGCACTAGGAGCGGTAAGAGGAATTGTAAATGCTGGTGGGCGCTTGCCGGAAGAATTTGGTGTAATCGGCTTTGATGGCGTGTTTTTAGACCAAATCAGTTCGCCTAAATTGACAACGATCAAGCAAGATATTATCCGTATGGGGGAAGTATGCGGGGAAATGTTGCTGAAAAAAATAGAAGAGAAAGGGGCAAGTCAAGGTTATCGTCGCTTTTTCCCTGAACTAGTTATCAGAGAAACGACAAATTAAGCCTCGTTACTTTTTATATATTTATGAAATTCATCGCTATTTTCTTAAAATAATCAGCGCATTGCTACTGAAAACAAAAAATCTGTGCTATTATTGAGAAAAGTTCCATTTTTGAGAAGGATGGTTTGAATGAAAGAAATCAGACGAAAACATTTCCGTTTTCCTGCGTACGATGACGAGTTAGGCGTAAAATTAACCAGCGAGAAGAAGCGGGTATTATTTGACGGGCAGGAAGATCTTTTGACTGAACAGAATCAGCACCCGTTTGAACAAATGAACGAATTCCATTTCACGAACACAAACACTGAACAGGTCCGACGCAAGCGCCGTGCAACAAATGGATTGAAGTCAGCTCCGCGCAAGGAAAATTTGGAAAAACATAAAGAAAAATTACCGGATTATACTGGACATCATCAATCAGAACTCACGTCGACTGGACGGAAAAAACTTTTTGGTGAGTCTCCTCGTCCTGTCAGGCAAAGTGAAACGAGGACAGAGTCTCGAAATACTATGAGAAATTCATCTGTGGACACAAAGGTACGGGAACGTTCTTATTTTGTTCCTAAATATGTACCTGCATCCATTATTCCAGACCCTAGAGAAAGTAAAATTTCTGAAGAGCATTTGATCGAATCAATGAAAAAAACAGATGACTCTTATCTGTTGTTTGATACAGAACCAACGCCTTATCAAGAAAAAAGAAATGATGAGCCGTCTGTACGCACGTTCAATCGAACAAAAACATTAGGGGAAACAAAGCAGTCAGAAGAAAAAAAATCGAAAAAAAACCACGGTATCTTAGAACGTTCACTGCAAGGGCTGATTGACGATCAGGGAAATTCTTTAGGAGAGAATAGCTATTTTAAATAAGACAAATACAACCTTGTATTATGTTATAGTGGAGAAGGAAACGCTGCGGCGTTTCTTTTTTTATACTCTACTCGAAAGATTATATCGTAACCTATTTTTTTCTTAGCTGATGTTTTCTGCCGTGAGCAAGAGGAGAAAGGGTGAAGAGTAAAAAACAAACTATTTTAACAGAGTGTCTGCAAAAATAGTTTGTTTTCATATTTTTATAGAAAATTTTATTGAAAAAATATACGTTGTAGTTTACATAATGATTTTTTAGTAAAGTAACTAAAATAGTAAAAATAAGAATTAGTGCTCTAACTGTTCAAGAGGATCAAGTGGTTCAAATGTTTCTGTAGTCTGTTTTGCTTCCAAATGGGGCAAAACAGGTCCCATTTCCAGATACTTCACTTTATTCAATGTATAAGATAGAATAGAACAGCTAAGCAATGTATACAGAAAATGTGTGAGATCCAAATAAAGCAAGGAGACAACTAAAATACCAAAAGTGATCAAGAAAAGACTTTTGCCAATCTTAATATGAAAATATTTTTCAATGGCTTGATAAATGATATCTGTTCCGCCTGTGCTTCCGCCAAATCGAAAGACGAGACCGCAACCAATGCCAGAAAGAATCCCTGTCATCAAACTATTGATCAGTAGACTATCTACAGCAAAATGTATATGAAGGCTTTCCCATAAATGTAAAAAGACAACCAGCGCAAATGTTCCGACGATCGTCCGAAGAAAAGCGTGTTTTCCAAAAAGAAACAATGAGATAAGCAGTAAAGGTAAATTAAAAAGCAGCGAAGTGATAGAAGGCGCGAATCCAAAAAGATTATGCAAGAGTAAAGCAATACCAGTAACACCACCGTCTGCCAGTTTAGATGGAATATTGATGCCTGTCACAGCCAATCCATAGATCCCAGCGCCTAAAATGATTCCGCACAATTCTGTCATTAAATTTAATTTTTTCATTTCTAGCCTCTTTTCTTTTGAAAATTTTCAGCAACCTCTTCATTATACTGACTTATACTCTTTCTTCAAGAGGAAAATGAAAAAAATTTATTTTTGGTTGTTTCTTCCAAATTATCAAAAAGGAGTGGAAAAATGCGAGCAGCAGACTTATTGACAATTCTTACAAAATCACCCAAAAAAACAGATTATCAAGGTGTTTTTTTGGCTCAAGACCAAAAACTGATTCCTGTGACAAGAATCCAGATAAATGAATCGTATCAATTCATCTTTGTGTTTGAACAAGGCAAAGCACCACTTGCTATGAAAGAAATCTTTCTATTTTTGATGAAGAACCGTGAAAAAGCTGTTTATTATCAGTCAAAAGAAGAACTCATTCCGCTTTATGGAGTGAAAGAGATAGAAAATAAAGTGGTGATATAAGTAAAAATAAGAAAACAAGACGTTTATGATGCCAAAACAACCGTTTTTTACATTTTTGGCAAAAAAGTGTCATGATACAGTATAATACTTGTTGAACAGGTCAATAAAGGTGTTCTCCCCCACGAGATTTCTACTTTATTGGCTGTTTCTTTTTACTTAAAAGAAAAGTTGTATATGAAAAACGATACGGTTGATTCCGAGTGATCATTTCGTATAGATGTATTGGATGTTCGTTGTGAAGAAACGAGAACCAATAAATCTATCCGATTTTGTTGCTCGGATTCTTTTTTATCCGCATATTTAGAGGTGATATTTTTATTAATTACTGACGCCTAGTAGGGTTAAGGTAAGTCAAGTTAGTTGGGAAAATGTAAAGAAATGTTTATACTTAAAGAATAACAGAAAGGAAGGTCGCATGAATAATTTTATACAAACATTAAGTGAAAGAAAAGGCGAGTTGCTGGAAGCTGCATTTCAACATCTGTCTATTTCTCTCATTTCTTTGCTGATTGCAGCACTGATTGCTATTCCTCTAGCAATTTGGGCAGCTAATCATAAAAAAATGGCAGAAGTCTTATTGCAGATCACGGGTGTGCTTCAAACGATTCCTTCACTTGCCTTATTAGGGTTACTTATCCCATTTGTAGGGATCGGAACTGTTCCAGCATTGATTGCACTTGTTATTTACGCTTTGCTTCCGATTTTCCAAAATACGTACATTGGTCTAGCTGAGATTGACCCGTCTATTGAAGAAGCGGCGGTAGCATTTGGTATGTCCAGAATGAGACGCTTGCTGAAAGTAGAACTTCCCATCGCATTGCCTGTCATTATCTCAGGTATCCGAACTGCCTTAGTTTTGATCATCGGTACGGCTACTTTGGCGGCATTGATCGGAGCAGGTGGATTAGGAACATTTATTTTATTAGGTATCGACCGCAACACACCAGTTTTAACATTGATTGGTGCAATCAGTTCTGCCTTGCTTGCCATTATATTCAGCGGATTGATTCGCTGGTTGCAGCATAAGAAACCTCGATATTCTATCATTACTTTAGCAGCCGTGGTGTGTTTAGTTGGGGGCGTTTCTTTATATCAGTCTGCCTTGTTTAAAAATGAAACCATCACGATTGCTGGAAAATTAGGAGCGGAACCTGAAATCCTGATCCAAATGTACAAAGAATTGATTGAAGACAACACAAAAACAGAAGTTGAATTAAAACCGAATTTTGGCAAGACTAGTTTTTTGTTCAATGCCTTGGATCAAGGGCAAATCGATATCTATCCTGAATTCACAGGGACTGTCCTAGAAAGCTTGGTGAAGGTACCTGAAGCAATGAAAAGTGCTGATTTGACAAAAGAAAAAACATATGACGAAGCAGAAGAATTATTGAACAAACAATTCGATATGACATTATTGAAACCAATGGCTTATCAAAATACGTATGCCTTGGCGGTCAAGAAATCTTTTGCAGACGAGCATCAACTTAAAAAGATTTCCGATTTAGCAGCAGTTTCTAATCAGATCAAAGCGGGATTCACACTGGAATTTATTGATCGTTCCGATGGATATAAAGGAATTCAAGAAGCATATGGATTGAATTTTTCAAGTGTACAAAGCATGGAACCAAGTTTGCGTTACCAAGCAATCAATAATGGAGATGTCAATATTGTGGATGCTTATTCCACAGATAGCCAACTCAAGGAGTATGATCTAGTCACTCTAGAAGATGATCAAGGGCTATTCCCAGCTTATCAAGGCGCGCCACTGATGAAAACAGATTTCGCCAAGGACCATCCTGAAATCGTTGAAGCGCTGAATAAATTAAGCGGAAAAATAACAGAAAATCAAATGATCGATATGAACTATCAAGTCAATGTCGAAAAGAAAAAACCGGCAGAAGTAGCACGAACCTTCCTGGAAAACGAAGGATTACTAAAGGAGGGAGATCAGTGACTAAATTAATCGAATTCAAACATGTGCAAAAAAAGTACGATGGAAAATATGTCATTGATGACCTAACTCTTGCAATCAAAGAAGGAGAAATCTTTGTTTTGGTTGGGCCTTCTGGTAGTGGAAAAACAACTACTTTGAAAATGATCAATGGATTATCTAAACCATCAGCAGGAGACATCTACTTCAAAGGAAAATCGTTAAATGAATATAATCTGCAGAAAATGCGGTGGAATATGGGGTATGTGCTGCAGCAAATCGCTTTGTTCCCGACCATGACAGTCAAGCAAAACATTGAAGTCATACCTGAAATGTTAGGTTGGGAAAAGCAGAAAAGAGCAGACCGTGTAGATGAACTTCTTCAAAAAGTTGGCTTATCTCCTGATATTTATCGAAATCGTATGCCTAGAGAGTTGTCTGGAGGAGAACAGCAACGAATCGGGATCATCCGAGCCATTGCTGCAAGCCCAGATGTGATTTTGATGGACGAGCCATTTAGCGCATTAGATCCTATTTCAAGAAATTCATTACAAGAATTAGTTTTATCTTTACATGAAGAACTAGGAACGACCATCGTTTTCGTTACGCATAATATGGAAGAAGCAATCAAGCTAGGAGATCGTATTGCGTTTATGAAAGATGGAGAAATTATCCAATGCGACACACCAGAACAGTTATTGATGAATCCTAAAAATGAATATATACGGCATTTCTTTGATGAACCGAAACAGACGAAAGAATGGCGAGTCGAAGATTTAGTCGTCAATGGATATTTTTTAAAAGAAGTACCAAAAAACAGTCATCAACAAGTTTGCCTTGATACGCCTCTGAAAGAAGTGTATTCACTTCTTTCAGTGTACCCAAACATTGTGATAGTAGAAAAAGGAAAAAATATTGGTTCACTGACAAGTAAAGAAGTCTTTACTTTTTTAAGTCGAGAGGAGGAAGAAAATGAAAACATATGAGGCAATCGTCATCGGTTCAGGTGTGAGCGGCTTAAGTGCTGCTTATGGATTGAAAGAAGCAGGTAAAACAGTACTAGTGGTCGAAGAAGATCTATGGGGCGGGACTTGTCCTAACCGTGGATGTGATCCTAAAAAAGTCTTGTTGAGTGCAGTAGAAGCCCGTAATCGGATAAAACAATTGAATGGAAAAGGATTTAACGAGATCCCAACTGCTAATTGGGAAGAACTCCAAAAATTCAAACGCACATTCACAGATCCAGTTCCAGAAAATCGAAAAAAACAATTGGCAGAAGCTGGAATCGATCATCTTTCAGGGACCGCTCGTTTCTTAGACGACTCATCTATTGAAGTCAATGAAGAAGTTTTTCATGGAGATTACTTTGTTCTGGCAACAGGACAAAGACCCACAATCTTACCGGTGGAAGGAAAGGAATACTTGAAGACTAGTGCAGATTTTTTATCATTGCCTGTACTGCCTAAAGAAATTATTTTTATCGGCGGCGGATATATTGCTTTTGAACTGGCTACGATTGCCAATGCTGCAGGGAGTAAAGTAACCATTGTCCATCATAATCAACGACCATTAAAAGAATTTGAGGCGTCTTTGGTAGAGGAAGCCGTCCATCAAATGGAAGCATCTGGTATTCAGTTTGCTTTTGATGTTGAAACCCAAAAGATCATCTCGGAAGGAACTCGATATCGTTTAGTCGGAAAAGAGACGGAATTAGTGGCAGATATGATTTTTTGTGCGACTGGGAGACAGCCGAATACAGAATCTTTAGCACTTGAACAAGCGAATGTCGTCTTTGATAAACACGGGATTGAGGTCAATGATTATCTGCAAACGAGCAATCCAAAAATTTTTGCGTGTGGAGATATTGTTTCAAGGAAAACACCCAAATTGACACCAGTCGCCACTTTTGAAGGGAATTATGTAGCTAAGCGGATAACGGATGCAACAGGCGACCCTATCAAATATCCAATTATACCCACGATCGTCTACGCTAGTCCTAAGCTTGCTGAAGTAGGGGTTACAAAAAGTCACGCCTCTTCGTCAGATCAAGTGGTAGAGATGGATCTTACCAATTGGTTCACCTATCATCGCGTCAATGAACCAGTTGCTAAGGCTGAATTAACTTTCGACCAGCAAAATTATTTGATTGGTGCTGCAGTGATTAGCGAGCAAGCAGACGAATTGATTGATGATTTGACACTAGTCATCAATCAAAAATTGACTAAAAAAGAGTTGGATAGCTATATCATGGGGTATCCGACATTGGCAAGTGATCTCTCCTATTTATTGAAATAATCAGCATGATAACTAAAGCGCTTGTTGCTTTTTCCTTCTTGTGCTACACTTTAAAAAATGAATACCTGTTTCTGGGGATGTCGTAGACGACATGAGAGTAAGTTGTGAACTTAGACCCATTGAACCTGTCAGTTAATACTGGTGAAGGGAGAAACATAGCAGACGCTTGAAGCGGGTTACTATGTCGTGCCCATTTCAAGCGTTTTTTGTTATCCATATTAGAAGAAAGGAGGCGTCAAAATGAAGAAAAATCTTTATCCAGCAGTCAGTATGGCATTCATTTTAATTATTTGGCAGATTGTTGTCTTAGTTTGGAAAATACCCGCTTTTATTTTACCCGGACCTGCTGCTGTATTTTCTGCGTTAACAGCAGATGCACAAGTATTGCTTTCCCATTCTGTCACAACATTAAATGAAGCAGTGATTGGTTTGGCAATAGCTAGCGTTCTTTCTTTTATTACTGCTTTGGCAATGGATTATTGGAAGTTCTTAGAAATGTCTTTTTATCCATTACTAGTGATTTCTCAAATGTTGCCAATCATGGTTTTAGGGCCATTATTGACCCTATGGTTTGGTTTCGGTATGCTTCCAAAAGTGATTCTTGTTGTCTTGATAAGCTATTTTCCGATCGTAGTTTCTTTTTCGGATACATTGAGGAAAGTATCGAAGGAGCAAATCATCTTTTTGAAAACGATGGGGGCAGATACAGGGAAGATTTATCGAATATATAAAATACCAGCGGGTTTATCCGGATTCTTTTCCGGTTTAAAAGTAGCCGCTACTTATTGTGTCAGTGGAGCAGTCGTTGGAGAATGGCTAAGCGCTCAAGCAGGCTTAGGGTATTATATGATACGCGTAAAAAACAGCTACCAGATTGATAAAGTTTTTGCTGCGATCATTTGTGTCATTTTATTGAGTTTATTGCTGAATGGCGCTTGTTCATTATTGAAAAAAGGGTATTACCGTATGCTTTATACTTTTTAAGAGAAGGGGATCAAATGAAAAAATTATGGCTTTTATTACCGCTACTGTTGCTTTTATCCGCTTGTGGCACTGCAAAAGAAACAAGTAGCAAACAAGAAACGAAGGATTTGAAAAAAGTGACACTTGTTTTGGATTATGTACCAAATACTAATCATACTGGCATCTACGTAGCAAAAGAAAAAGGCTATTATAAAGAGGCTGGTTTAGATGTCCAAATCGTCGAACCAGGAGATAATTCGACAAGTATTGGTCTAGTAGGTGCGGACAAAGCACAATTTGGTATAAGTTATCAAGAAGATGTCACTTATGCGCACGCAGATGGAAAGAATATACCAGTCAAAGCAATTGCTACAGTGATCAAACATAATACTTCTGGATTCGCCACCCTATCAGACAGTAACATCCATTCACCAAAAGATTTTGAAGGAAAAACATATGCAGGTTGGCAAAGTCCAAGTGAAGAAGCTGTCTTAAAAGCTGTGATGGAAAAAGACGGCGGTGACTTTTCAAAACTGACAATGGTAGGAAGCAATGGAGAAGGGCCAGAAAGCTTAGGAAAATCCTCAGATATCCAATGGTACTTTGAAGGTTGGGATATGATCAAAGCAAAAGAAGCGGGTATTGAACTAAATTATATCCCATTGAAAGAATTAGATGAACGGTTAGATTACTATACTCCGGTAATTATTACGAATGATCAACTGATCAAAAATGATCCAGGATTGGTACAGTCTTTTATGGATGCCACGAAAAAAGGCTATCAGGAAGCTATTAAAGATCCAAACGACAGTGCTAAACTGTTGCAAAAATACGCAAAAGGAAATGAATGGACGTTTTTAGAAGAATCACAAGCATTCTTGTCAAAAAATTATACGGATGATCCTGAGAATTGGGGATTGATGGAAGAAAAAGTTTGGCGCAATTATACAGCTTTTATGCAGGAAAACGGATTGATCAAGCAAGATGTACCTTCGAAAGAACTATTCACTAATCAGTTTATAAAATAGGAGTGATAGATGTGTCAATCCAAATCAGCCACTTGAATGTAGTCATTGAAAACCTGAAAATATTAGAAGACATCCATTTCACTATCCCTAAAGATACTTTTACATCGATTGTCGCGCCAAGCGGAGCCGGTAAGTCAACATTGCTGAAAACTTTAACAGGAGTCCAGCCTATGACTTCTGGAACGATCAAAGTAGACGATCAAAAAGTAACTGGTCTCCATACAGCATTTAGTTATATGCCGCAAGAAGATATGTTACTTCCTTGGCTGAGCGTCTATCAAAACGTTACGTTATATCAAAAAATCAATCATCTAGCAATCAATGAAGAACAAATAAGGGATTATCTGGATATCTTTGGGTTAAACGGCTATGAACATTTTTTGCCGGAACAATTATCTGGCGGGATGAAGCAGCGAACGGCCTTGTTACGAACAATCATGAATCCTTCTTCTTACTTGCTTCTTGATGAACCATTTGGAGCGTTAGATGCTATGACCAGAGGGCAGATGCAAGACTGGATGCTGAAACTGCCTAAAAAAGCAAAGCGAACTACTTTGCTCGTGACACATGATATTGAAGAAGCAATTTATTTATCAGACAGGATCCTTGTGCTTTCCACCCGTCCGGCACATGTGATTGCTGAGATTCAAGTGCCTGAAAAACGACGGTCACGTGAATGGCTACTGCAGCAATCAGAGTTGAAGCAAACGATTTATCAGTTATTGGCAGGTGAATGAGATGTTAAGTGATGCTCATTGTCATTTAGATGGGAGTCAGAGTTTAGCACTTCTTCAGCAGGAACACACGATTTTGACGATCATTAATTGTGATTCGCCAGAAGAATGGGAGAAAAACAGACGGCTTGCAACAAGCAAGAATCAAGTCTTAAGTTACGGTATCCACCCTTGGAAAGCGGATAGCTATACGTTTGCACATGTTGAGCTTTTTTTGAAGAAAGCAAGGATCATCGGTGAAATAGGGTTAGACAATATCTGGACGAATGTACCACTGTCTACACAAAAAAGGGTGTTTGAGCAACAGCTTGCTTTTGCAGCCATAAATAAGAAACCTGTTGTACTGCATACAAAAGGATGCGAAAAAGAGATCTTAAGCTATATCCAAGCTTACCCTAATCACTATTTGATTCATTGGTATTCTTCTTTGGACTATCAACAAGACTATATTGATTTAGGCTGTTATTTCAGCATTGGTCTTGATTTGAAAAAGAACCCAGCAGTCTGGCAACTAGCTAAAACAGTCCCAATCGATCACTTACTTATTGAAACGGATGGACTACATGCAGCAGAGTGGGCGTTAGGGGATAATTTTTCAGAAAAAGATTATGTCTCACTGCTTGAAGAACAGTTAAAGACAATCGCTGAAATCAAAGAGCTATCAGTTGAAGAAGTTAAGAAAAATACTTATCAAAACTTGGAACGTTTCATTAGATTAGGTAAATAAAAAAAGAGGTGTGACACAACTAGTGTCGCACCTCTTTTGGCTTTCTTTGTATAAAAGTAAACCGTTCGATTAATAAATGAATCTTAGTACCAACCGTTTGCTTCCCAGAATGCTTTCGCAGCTTCCCAAGAACCATAACGTGAAGCAACATATTGTTCTGCCACTTTTTCTTGGTTCGCAGCAGAGTAATCACCATTCAAGTAAGAAGAATCTAATTGGTAACGTCCGATGTAACGTCCGTTCGTTGCTGTGTAAGAACCGCTTGATTCTTTTTGTGCGATCCATTCTTTTGCAGCATTCGTGCTTGTTGCCGTTGTTTCTGTTGTAGCAGATTGTGTTTCAGCAACAGGGGCTGCTTGTGTTTCCGTTTGAACCGTTTCTTGTACAACAGGTTGTTCAGCTTGAACAGGTTCAGCTTGGACTGGTGCTTCTTGAACGGCTGCTTGAGGTTCAGCAGCTGCTTGTGTAGAGCCTTCTGTTGGAATCGTTAATTGTTGTCCTGAGTAGATCAGGTTAATGTCAGAAATTGAATTTGATTCTGCAATGGCATTGATCAAGGAGTTGTCACCAACGTATTTTTGAGAAATCGTTGATAGAGTATCACCTGATTGAACGGTATAAGCTTCGTCCGCATGAGCAGTCGTTCCCATGAAGAATGCAGCACCGGCAGCCAAAGTTGTTCCAAAAAGTAAAGTTTTAAGTGATGTCATGAAAAATCTCCTTTATTCGTTAAAAAGTTTTATTTGTTGTGTTCAACGAGGAATACTTTAACACGTGAAAATATTTCATAGGTAAAAGAAGCATGACAATTTATGACAAATCCTCGTTTTTTGTAATAAACACAGTAATTTATGAAATGAAAAGGATTACGTTTAAGAAAAACTAGTTTTTTTCATTTATTTTTACCATACATCTATATTTAAGAAAGTGTTAAGGTATATTTTTCTCTATGAAAAGTTTTTTCAGATACATAAAAAAGGAAGATTAAATGAGAATTTAATAGCGTTTCTATTAAAATTACAATCGTAATTTAAAAGTGCTTGACATTGCATGTGAAATCACTTACTTTTAGTGTGTAAAAAGATTAAATGAAGGAGCTACATAATGAAAAAGAAAATTATTGTTGGTGGGATCGTGGTTGCATTTTTATGTCTAATTGGCTTTACAGGCACGCGTTACGCAAATGAAATTATTTTGTGGGGTGGAGAGACAGATATCGATACAATCAATGAGAATCTGACACAGCTTGACCATACGTTGACAGATAAAGAGCAAACGATTACAGATCTTACCGCACAACTAGCACAAAAAGAACAGACATTGCAAGATTCAAAGGCAGATGTCCAAGAATACCAAGCAAAAGTAAATGAATTAGAAAACCAAAAAAATCAATTGGCAGCAGAAAAACAAAACTTAGAAAGCCAATTAGTCAGCAAGGATGCACAACTACAAAGCAAACAAAATGAAATCAATGCGAAACTAGACGAAATCAACCAAAAAAATGATGAAATCAATCGATTGAATGCAAATTGGACTGCAAGACTACAAGAAGCACAAGCAAAACTTTCAGAATTACAAAATACTGTAAATGGTTTGAACCAAAAAATCGCAACACTGACACAAGAAAAAGAAAATTTAGAAACTCAGTTAGCAGATACGCAAAAAAAATTAGACGAAGCAACTGCTGAAAACACAAGTTTGAAACAATATATTCAAAAGTTAGAAAAAGCAAAAGGCGAAGTGGAAGATACAGCTGATAAATCTCAACAAATCGTTGAAGAACATTTGAGTAAATAATCTTTTATGATAAGTAACCCTTGATCAGCAATGCGGCGACAGCAATTTATGCTGTTGCCGCTTTTTTGTTAATAAGTGGTCCTTCATCGTTGTAAGAAAAGTTATATGTTCTTTAAGAAAAATAGCTGGACAAAAAATTACAAGATAAAAAGTGTTTCCTCTTTACAAAAAGGAATGTATGTTCGTATAATGGTGATGAGGTGAAGGCAATGGAGAAAAAATATGGAACAGTAGATAAAATCCGTACGTTGCAGGTCAGCGCCAGACCACTGATTCGTTTTAGCTTAAATGAGGTCAATTGTTTGATTGCTTCCCATAGTTTGAACTTCCTAGCTGAAGTAGACGAAGGGATGAAACTAGTTGTTACAGGATATTACAATAATAGAAAGCAATTCGTTGTGAGATCTTATCATGTGTTAGGAAAACCAAAAATTGTGGTAGAATATGAGAAAAGTCTATACCCAAGAAAAAAGGTCCAATAAGATGAAAGAATGAACGAGAAAAAGAAAAGCGGCTGAGACAAAAATGTCCTAGCCGCTTGTTTTGAAAGAAAAATGCAGATGATGGGACTCGAACCCACACGAGCTAACGCTCACATGACCCTCAATCATGCTTGTCTGCCAATTCCAACACATCTGCCTGATATAAAACTACAGACCTACTAATAGAAAGTGGCATGTCTGCCGTTCCATCACGTCTGCATAAATAATAACACAATAATGATAGCGGGGTTTTACATAGTTGTCAAGCTCAAAAAGTGGGAGGTCTTATGAAGATGGAGAAATATGACGGAGAATTTTCAGGACTGGGGATGATCCTAGGCATATTGATTGGCCTTGCATTTGGCCGTTTTCTATTTGGGTTGATGCTGGGAATTATTTGTGGGATTGCAATGGATTGGGCAGCAAATCTATGGAATGACTATCATGACCAGTAAGTTCTCAGCGCTTCTCTGCGTTTTTTTCGATACTTATGTTTTTCCTAAATAAGTGGCAAATTTTTCTAGGATGGAGTATGATATTGAAATAGTAAATAACAAAAAATTTGGAAAGTTCTAACTTTTTGAAATGAGGGATTGGCTAAGTGATGAGAGAATTTGAAAAATCCAACAAATTAGAAGGTGTTAGTTACGACGTTCGCGGTCCTGTTCTAGAAGAAGCAGAGCGTATGCAAGAAGAGGGCATCAGTATTTTAAAATTGAATACAGGAAATCCCGCACCTTTTGGATTCGAGGCACCAAACGAAGTCATTCGTGATTTGATCATGAATGCTCGTGATTCGGAAGGCTACTCAGACTCCAAGGGAATTTTTTCTGCTAGAAAAGCAATTGAGCAATATTGCCAACTGAAACATTTTCCGAATGTGACGATCAATGATATCTATACCGGAAACGGAGTCAGCGAACTGATCACGATGTGTATGCAAGGGTTGCTAGATAATGGAGATGAAGTACTGGTTCCAATGCCAGACTATCCGTTGTGGACTGCCTCGATTGCTTTAGCTGGAGGTACACCTGTTCATTATATTTGCGATGAAGAGGCAGAATGGTATCCTGATATTGATGATATCAAATCAAAAATAACGAGTCGGACAAAAGCGATCGTCATCATCAATCCTAATAATCCTACTGGGGCACTTTATTCAAAAGAATTATTAGAAGAAATAGTTGAAGTAGCCCGACAAAACAACCTGATTATTTATTCTGATGAAATCTATGACCGCTTAGTGATGGATGGCCTAGAACATATTCCGATTGCTACATTAGCGCCTGATTTGTTCGTTGTTACGCTGAATGGTCTATCTAAGTCTCATCGTGTGGCAGGCTTTCGAGTCGGCTGGATGGTCCTAAGCGGAGATAAATCACACGTCAAAGGCTATATAGAAGGGCTGAATATGTTGTCTTCCATGCGTTTGTGTTCTAACGTCTTGTCTCAGCAAATCATCCAAACGGCGCTTGGCGGTTATCAAAGTGTTGATGAGCTGCTCCTGCCAGGCGGAAGGATCTATGAGCAAAGAGAATATATCTATAATGCAATCAATGATATTCCTGGTCTTTCAGCTGTAAAACCAAAAGCTGCTTTTTATATATTCCCTAAAATCGATACAAAACGATTCAATATTTTGGATGATGAAAAATTCGTCTTGGACTTTTTACATGAACATCATATTCTGCTCGTGCACGGTGGCGGATTCAATTGGAACCAACCAGATCATTTTCGGATCGTCTATCTTCCTAAAATGGATGATTTGAAACAAACGGCTAAGAAAATGAGAGAATTTTTAGCGACATATCGACAAAAGTGACTTTAAAAAAAGCAAATTTTCCAGAAAGAGAGCCACAGACAAATATACTGAGGCTCTCTTTCTAATGGAGATCTCTTAAATAACTAAAGTCATATTATTTAGTTGCAAGTCTTTTCTTGAAGTTTGCGACTTCCTAAAGTAAAATACGGATAGAATGCGAATACGCATATTTTGGGGAGGATACTTATGGAAACGTTAATCGAGTCCTTTGGCACGATCATTAAAGAGATTCGAAAAGAACAAAAAATGACGCAAAAGATGCTTTCGCAAGATATTTGTTCACAAAGTGTACTAAGCCGGATCGAAAATAATGAGGAACTGCCAAATGTATTGGTGATGATGCAGATTTGTCAACGGCTAGGAGTAACGATTGATCATGTGATGAATCTCTCTCGAAAAACTACTCGGACAAACGATAAATTATTTGAACTGTTGGATAGTTGTTTCCAAAAACGTGATTATCGCAAGTTAGAACAAGTACTAAAATCTTCTGATATTTCTGAGAATCTGTATCAAGCAACTGACTTTCAACGATATTATTATTATCTCGGTGTTTGTGAATTCACGTTGCGTCAAAATATTTCTCAGTCTCTTTATTATTTAAAAGAAGCATTAAGCTACTCTAGCCAAAAAGAAAGAATCCATGTTTCTGACACAGAAATACAACTGATTAGTTGTATCGGAAAAATATATGGTGTGGCAGGAAAAACTGCTGAAGCCCGCTACTATTTGAGTCGAAGCATCCAACTGCTGCATCAATCAGCTGATGAACGATCAAAAAGTGAATTTTCGCAAATTTTTTATAATTATGGAAATTTCTTATTCCATCAAAATGAAATTGACGAAGCACTAGAGCAGGTGAACCAAGGGATCTATTGGGCTCAAGAGAAAAATAGTTACTATTATCTCAATGATTTATTTGTGCTTAAGAGCTTGATATATAAGCGTAAAGAAGAACCAGAAAGAGCAGCATTTTATGAAGGATTGGCACAAGCTGTGAAACAAATTTCAAAAAATCTATAAATGGTGTAGACCATTCTTGACTTCTTCTCTAAATAAGAGTACTTTAGAGGTAGAAAAACAAAGGGAGAGAATAGAATGAGAACTTTTATCTATGCTGACAAATTCTTTTTAGCGTCAGGCGTCAAAAATGCAGGCTATCTTGAAATTACCGATGGGCTTTTTGGTGAATACACCAAAGAACTACCTGAGGGAGAAGTCAACATCATTGACCAAAGCGGCAAATGGATTGCTCCTGGTTTGGTAGATACACATATTCACGGCTATATGAATCATGATGTAATGGACAACGATGCAGAAGGTATCAAAGTGATGTCTGAAGGTCTATTATCTTGTGGAGTGACTTCATTTTTACCAACAACATTGACGTCAAGCAAAGAACGTTTAAAAGATGTAGCTGAGACAATCGGCAAAATGTATCAGGAAGCACCAGGAGCTAAAATCAAAGGAATCTATTTTGAAGGTCCTTTCTTCACAGAAGAACACAAAGGGGCACAAAACCCAAGTTATTTCGGTGATCCTGATTTGGATACTTTCCATGAATGGCAAGAAGCTTCAGGCGGTTTGATCAAAAAAATTGCTTTAGCACCGGAACGTCAAGGTGTAGAAGAGTTTGTCAAACAAGTGACTGAAGAAGGAGTAGTTGTTTCTCTAGGGCACAGTAACGCTACGCTAGAAGAAGCGCAAAAAGCTGTTGAAGCAGGTGCCAGCGTGTTTGTCCATGCTTTCAATGGGATGCGCGGATTGAATCATCGCGAACCAGGTATGGTAGGTGCGTTATTATCTTTAGAACATGTCTTTTCTGAATTGATTTGTGACGGACACCATGTACATCCAAATGCGGCAGGAATCCTAATGGAAAAAGCAGGACATGAGCATGTTGCTTTAATTACAGACTGTATGATGGCCGGTGGGATGCCTGATGGAAATTACAATTTAGGTGAATTTCCGGTAGTAGTAAAAGAAGGAACGGCACGTTTGGAATCTGGCAACTTAGCTGGAAGTATCTTGAAATTGAAAGAAGCAATTAAGAATGTCGTGGATTGGGGACTTGCAACACCAGAGCAAGCAGTCATGATGGCTAGTCTGATTCCAGCAATCAGCTGTAAAATCGATGACACATGTGGAAAAATCGCTCAAGGACGCGACGCAGACTTTATCGTATTGAACCCTGATATGACATTGGAAGCAACTTATCTAGATGGTGTGGAACGCTTCCACGCATAATATAATCCAAGATAACCTTAAAACGAAACTTCTCAAGTTTGGTTTTAAGGTTTTTTTGTGTTCTAATGAATATCACTTTACATAAGTTTCAAAAGTTTCTTTAATTCCTTATTGTTCAATAGTTAACAATATAAAGATAAAATAAAAAATGTTAATACGTATTAGCTAAATAAAAGCATTTTTTATTGTGAAAAAATGAACAAAAATAGGAGGGGAAAGATGAACTTATTTGATATTTTCCGATCGACTTTGACGGATATGTCGATTGTTAGTGCAATTACATCAACAGTTTTTATTATATTATTAGGGTTTATTTGTAGAAAAAAGGAAATTTTTTCTGGATCTGTTGGAAAAATCCTATCGAAAGTTGTCTTAACAGTGGCTCTACCAGCACTTGCATTTCGAGCTTTCATGCAAGATATCAATACAGAACTCTTGATGCAAGGAATTAATGTGTTGATTTGGGGGTTAGTTATTTATATTATTCTTATTCTAGTTTCAAGACCTTTTTTCTTAAGTTATAAAGGGGATAAGCAATCAACGTTGCGTGTCCTGACAATCTTTGGTTCTACGACCTTTTTCGGGACACCAATCGTCAGTGCGATTTATGGACCGGTCGGCGTGATGTATTCCTCAATTTTCAACATTGGTTATCGGATCTTTTTGTATTCTTATGGATACATAAAAATGAGTGGCTTGAAGATGGAAGCCAAAAATATCAAAGCGATGTTCGTTAATCCAATCATCATCGCTACTTTTGCCGGCCTTTTCATTTGGCTTTTCCAAGGATATCTTCCACAAGTGTCAATCACAGGTGCAGAAGGAGAGATAAGCCAAGTAGCGTTTTTGCGAATTGACCAGACAGCACCTTGGCTATTTCAGCCAATGGATTATTTAGCTGGTTTAAGTTCGCCATTGGCATGGCTAGCAATCGGCGCAACATTAGGTGAAGTAAGTTTCAAAAAAGCTGCTTCTGAAAAAACATCATGGTATTACAGTTTAGTCAAAGTGGTATTTGTACCTGCGTTGAATATCGTGATTTTAGCAGTTTTGACGGCAACAAATATTCTACCGGTCAATTTTGAAGCACTGGCAACGATTGTTATTATGATGGCTACACCAGCCGCAACTGTGGCAGCAGCCTATGCTATCAGTTTTGATAGGGAGGCACTTTTAGCCTCTAATGCATCCTTACTGTCAACTATTTTTGCTGTAGTACTGACACCTGTATGGATCGTTGTATTGCAAATGATTCACGGCATAGGTTTGTTTTAATAGGAAATGGAGGAGGAAAGTATGAGAATCGCATGTTATGGTGTTCGTCCGAATGAGATCGATTTTTTTGAGCAATTGAATGTTTACCATTATGAACTGAGTCTTTATGAAGAACTACTGACGCATGACAATATTGAATCAGCTAAGGCCCATGACGCTGTACTGCTGAGAGGAAATTGTATAGCAGATGAGATCAATCTTGCAAAAATGCAGAAATATGGGATTCGCTATGTTTTTACCCGAACTGTGGGAGTCAATCATATCAATCTACAAGCGGCAGCTGATTTTGGTATGACAGTAGCCCGTGTACCATCATATTCGCCAAATGCTATAGCAGAATTATCTTTGACTTTTGCCATGATGCTTTTGAGAAATACAGCGTATACGACGATCCGAACATCTTTCAAAGATTTTCGAGTAGATGAACAAATGTTTAGCCGTGAAATCAGAAATTGCACAGTAGGTATCATAGGAACAGGCAGAATAGGATTGACGGAAGCGGTTTTGTTTAAGGGGCTAGGAGCCAAAGTAATCGGTTATGATATCCATCAGACAGAAGCTGCTAAAAAAGTATTGACGTTTCACTCACTCGAAGAATTGTTAGCAAAAAGCGATATCGTCAGTATCCATGTACCTCACATCCCAGGTGAAAACGATCAAATGATCAATGAAGGATTTTTGGCTCAAATGAAAAGAGGCAGTATCTTGATCAATACAGCTCGTGGAGAGCTTCAAGATAATGAAGCTATTTTAAGAGCTTTGAAAAGCAATCATTTAGCTGGTTTTGCAACCGATGTTTTTGCAAATGAAACAGATGTCTTTTTCCGATCCTTCAAGCCATGGGAGACGATTCCAGATCCTGCTATCCAGCAACTAGTAGAATTATACCCTAGAGTTCTTATAACCCCTCATGTAGGTTCAAATACAGATGAGGCATTGTCAAATATGATTTCGACAAGCTTCGAGAACTTCCACGAAATAATAGAAACTGGAAAAACGAAAAATGAGGTATCTCTTCCTAAAGCGCGTCAATTAAAGTAAGGAAACATGGGCACTCATCACTAATACTAATATGTTTAAAAATAGAGGTTGTGAAAAAGCTGCTCTGCATCAAGCAGTAAGAACAATCAGATAAAAATAGCACTCTATATTTTTCATCTGATTGGGATTAGTGCCGTAGATGCAAGCTTTTGAACACCGTTTATTCGGAAAAAAGGCTGTGACAAGACTTTTGTCACAGCCTTTATTTAGTATTAGATAACTCGATGACTCAACAATAATCCGTGAGTTTTTTCCGCCCCTTCTTTGTCAATTCATAACAGGTTAGTGGTCGGCCAATCTCCAAATATCTGATTCTTTCATTCAGTATATCTTGTTCCACCAAAAAATTTAAATATTTCTTGACGGAGATACGTGAAAGTGCACTTTTTTGAGCCAGTTCTTTTGTTGAAAAAATAGTCTCTGCTTTTAGGATAGATGCACAGATTTTTTTTAAAGTCAGTTTTGACAGACCTTTAGGCAAATCAATGAATGAAGGTGCTTCGTGAATGGGAGTAGTATGGTTGAATACTTGATCGATCAATTTCTGATCTGCTTTTTCAGTCGTTTGGATCGTCTGAGAGAAAGCAAGGTATTTTTCAATCGCCAACTGGAAACGTTGCAAAGTGAAGGGTTTGATCAAATAATCTAAGGCACCATATCGAATCACATTTTTTATGGTTTCGATATCATCTGCAGCGGTTATCAAGATCACTGGGATATCATTTCTCTGCTGTCTCAGCCAAGATAAAAAATGGATACCACTTTCGCCAGGCATATATACATCAAGCAACAGCAGATCTGCGTTTTTTTGTCTGAAATATTTTTTTCCTTCTTCTACATTTCTGAAACTTTCGATTACGTTCATATTAGGTATACTTTCCACAAACGTACGATTCAATTCTGCAACCATTGGATCATCTTCAATTATTAAGACATTTGTCATCATTTTGATCTTCCTTTTTTGGTAATTCTAGATAGACGATTGTACCGCCATTTGCTTGTTTGGAAAATTCTAAGATCCCACCGTGACGTTTGACAATTGAATGGATGATATTCAACCCATATCCACGATTGATTCCTTTCGTCGAAAAACCTAGCGTAAATATTTTTTCTGAGATTTCTTCTGATATTCCGACACCGTCATCGCAGACGGTCACGATGAATACTTCCGCTTCTGTGTCATAGTTTAAATGGAGCCGAACCTGTCCGTTTCTTTCAGGCATTTGAAGTACGGCTTCTTTAGCATTATCAAGTAAGTTCCCTAACACTTGCAAAAGTGAATGGATGGAGTCGTCCATCTCCATTTTAGGGATAAAAGAATCGCTTTCTAACAACATTTCAACAGATTGTTCTTTGGCTTCATTTATTTTGCCTAATAAAAAACCGGCAATCGCAGGGACTTTGATCAGATTTGAGACTTGACCGATCTCTTTTTTATAATTTTGATTTAGCTGTTGGATAAAATGGGTGACTTCTTCATACTTCTCCAAGTCAATCAAGCCAGAAATGACGTGAAGTTTATTCATAAATTCATGAGTTTGGGCTCTCATAGAGTTTATATATTGTTTCGTCCCTCCGAGCTCCTCCATTAATTTCATTACTTCTGATCGATTTCGTAAAGTTGCGACTGCTCCTAAAAAACGGTCATTGCTAAAAAGAGGTGTAACGCTAGAAATAGTTTCTATCCCATTTAAATACATGGATTGAGTCCGAACAGTCGTTTGATGATCGATTGTCTCTTTAAACAATACGTCATATAGATTATCGCTGATTTTTTTTCCTACTTCGAAATCCGACAGCCGTTTTGTTTGATAGAAAATATTTTTTGCAGGTGTATTGATCAAGAGGATAGTTTTATCAGAAGAGATGGCCAGTATTCCTTCATCTACTTCATTTTCGATAATCGTTTTTTCGCTTAACTGTTCCGCTATTTCTTGCGGTTCAAGTCCAAGCAGTACTTTTTTCATTTTTTGGGCAAGAAAAACGGCGCCTATGATGCCTACGATAAGCCCGATGATCAATGAAAAAACAATCATTTTTTGTCCATCTTTGACCTGATTGTCGATCGTGTTGTTCGTCAAGCCAACACAAACTGCACCAATAATCTCTTGATCATAATAAATAGGGACGAAATAACGGAAGCCGAACCCTAACATTCCTTCTTTTTCAGAGAAAAATTCTTGTCCTCCAATCACTTTTTTCACATCTTCATGACTTGAGAAAGGAAGACCGATGTAACTTGGGTCTGCATGAGAATATCGAATGCCTTCAGGGTCCATGACAACAATAAAATCTAAATTCGATGCTACCATGATTTCATTTGTGATTCCTTGAATCACATGTGTCGGATCACCAGTCTGAAGCTTTTTTTGGATGAGTTTATCGCTGGCAACGATTTTAGCGATACTAGAGATTCTATCTGACACACTCGATCGGTTCATCGAAAGAATAAAATTCCTAATCAATATGGCAGAAACAATCAAAGAAACGAATGTGGAGAAACAAACGACAAGAATGATCGTATTTTGGAGCTTTAATGGTTTTTTCTTAAGGAAAGGAAACATAGGCTACCTCGAAAGAATTTATTGTGAAAATTTTAACATGAAAAACAAAAATTAACAAATTGGCATTGATAAATAGATGCTTTCTATGAATAAATACCTTTGAATTGGTGAAAGAAGCTATACAGAATTTTCAAACATTGGTATGATAGACGTAGAAATGGAAGGAGGCGTGTATATGATAGGGGGAATCGCACTTGAGACGATTTATTGGTATACATTGCTGATTTGTGCGGGGTTGGCAGTTCTTTTGATTATTTTTGGAGATGTCTTCGATTTTGATGGCCCACTTGATCCAATGCTTATTATACCCTGGCTAACTTTTACAAGTTTGTTTGGTTTTCTTGGTGAGCGTCTAACGGATCAATCCTCTTTATTTTTATTTATTGCCAGTGGAGCCATATCGACAGTTTTGGTATTTTTGCTTAATTTCTATCTATTGATGCCGATGAAACATGCCGAATCAACGATGTCGTCTTCTGAAAAGACTTTGGAAGGGCAAGTAGCTGTTGTGATCACACCAATCCCTGTACGGGGCATGGGAGAAATCCAATTAAAAAGTGTTACCGGTTCCATCAGTCGTCCTGCTTGTTTCTACAGCCCCCAAGAACAGATAGCGGAGCGGGGAACGAAAGTATTGATCATTGAGATCAAGGAAAGAATCTGTTATGTCATGCCTTATGAAAGCATGATAAAAGCTTAAAGGAGCGTATGTTAAATGGGAATACCAATTGTTTTTATCGCGATCGCAATCGCAGCGTTGATTTTGCTGATGCTACTGATCGTCTTTGTAGCGAAGTACCAAACAGCAAAACCAGATGAAGCGTTGATCATCAGTGGAAGTTATTTAGGAAGCAAAAATGTACACAAAGATGAAATTAACAACAAAATCAAAATCGTGCGAGGAGGCGGAGCGTTCGTCTTGCCGGTTTTCCAACGTTCGAATCGAATCAGTCTATTATCCAGCAAATTGGACGTTTCTACTCCAGAAGTGTATACAGAACAAGGTGTACCGGTGATGTGTGACGGTACTTCGATCATCAAAATTGGTTCTTCTGTAGAAGAGATTGCTACAGCAGCAGAACAGTTTTTAGGTAAGACTAGAGAAGAATTGGAGAATGAAGCAAGAGAAGTATTGGAAGGTCACTTACGCTCGATTCTAGGTTCTATGACTGTAGAAGAAATCTACCAAAATCGTGATAAGTTCAGTCAAAGCGTACAAGAAGTCGCTTCTGTAGACCTTGCAAAAATGGGATTGATCATTGTTTCTTTCACTATCAAAGAGGTCAGAGACAAAAATGGTTATCTCGACTCTTTAGGGAAACCAAGAATCGCCCAAGTCAAAAGAGATGCAGATATAGCAGAAGCAGAAGCTTTAAAAGAAACGCGTATCAAAAAAGCTCAAGCAGAAAAAGAATCACAAGCAGCTGAATTACAACGACAAACAGAAATTGCAGAATCATTGAAAGAAAAAGAATTGAAACTAGCAACCTACAAACAAGAACAAGATGTTGCTAAAGCGAAAGCAGACCAAGCCTACAACTTGGAAAGTGCCAGAGCACAACAACAAGTAATCGAACAAGAAATGCAGATCAAAATCATAGAACGTCAAAAACAAATCGAATTGGAAGAAAAAGAAATTACACGTCGAGAAAAGCAATATGATTCGGAAGTGAAGAAAAAAGCAGATGCCGATCGTTACGCTAAAGAACAAGAAGCACAAGCTCAAAAAGTCAAAGAAGTGACCGAAGCCGAAGCCGAACGTTTCCGTGTGGAAGCACTAGCAGAAGCAGAAGCCAATAAGACAAGGTTAGCTGGACAGGCAGAAGCAGAAGCAGCATTAGCAAAAGGAAAAGCAGAAGCCGAAGCAAAACAAAAAATTGCCAATGCCTTCAAGGAATATGGCGAAGCAGCTGTCTTGAGTATGGTTATCGATATGCTACCGCAATTGATGCGCGAAGCAGCACAGCCGCTAGGAAATATCGAAAAAATCTCTGTTGTCGATACAGGAAGCAGCTCAGGAGAAACCAGTGGAGCGAACCGAGTGACAAATTATGCCACAAACTTGCTTTCTACTACTCAAGAAACATTAAAAGCGACAACAGGACTTGACTTGAAGGAAATCGTAGAGAATTTGTCGACACGTGGGACTACTAGCCAAGTAAATATGTATGAAGCGCCAAAAGAGGCAGAACAACACGCAATGAAGGAAGAATAAAGTAGTACACTTCACCGATCAATAAAAAATGGAGGAAGACTTTTCAAGTTCTTCTCTCCATTTTTTATGTTATTTCAAAAGAAAATCAGTCCTCGCTATTTTTCTTTTGTTTTTGGATCTTAGCTTCTATCTCTTGTAAACTTGTTCGCAGCAATCGTTCTTTCTTTTGGAGTTCGACCAAATCTTCTGATAGTTCTTCCTTCTTTTCTGTTTCAGGTGGGCGAAGAAAGAAATTGATACCAATCGCAATGAATGTTCCTATAAAAGTATCTAGTACTCGTTGGATCGCGTACAAAGCAGATTCACCTTGAGGGATACTCAATGCAATCAGCAATAACGTAGCGATTGCGGAAATGATGCCAGAATTATTGTTGATGCCATCTGACACGACAATTACAATAATTACTAGAATAGGAAGCAGGATCAATTCTACCAAAAAATCATTGTGAAAATAGCTTTTGACAAAAAAATAAATGATAGCTAGTGTACCACCTAATGTGTTGCCAATGATCCTAGATTTTCCAAAAGAAACGGTTGTAGTCAAGTCCTGACGCAAAGAAAAAACAGCAGATAATGCAGCAATCATTGGGATTCCTCGTTGAGTCAAATGAAAAAACAAGATACATAAAAAAACAGCTAAGGCACTTTTGATCGTACGCATACCTAGTCGAAAACGGCCAAATTGCATAGAGATTCTCCTTTTTGGTCTTTTTACTATCATACCTAAACTTTTGTCTGATAGCTAGTTTTTCATTATTCAAGTATAATTAAAATAAAAAAAGGGGGAAGTAAATGCGTATAGGAATGCGAACAGTCAAAACAGTGATCAGTGTCTTCTTTTCGATGGTCACAGCGGGTAGCTTATCGCTGTTGTATTGGCCAGCAGCAGGAATCATTGCATTATTGAGTGTGGGAAATACAAAACGCTCTACATTGCGTACAGGGATGAATCGAATCGCAGCCTTTATACTAGCTACAGCAACAGCGCTGTTCAGTTTTTTTGCTGTTGGGTATACTATTTTTGGCTTCAGTCTTTTTTTATTCCTGTTCATTCCGCTTGCCTCTCGCTTCAAATTAACTGAAGGAATCGTCGTAAATTCGGTTTTGGTCACTCATTATTTAGTGGAGGAAAACATGTCTTGGCAGCTGATCGGCAATGAAGCGGGTTTAATGGCGATTGGATTAGTATTTGCTTTGCTTGCGAATGTCTATATGCCAGATCGTACGAAACAGCTGAAGGAAAACCAAATACAGATCGAAAAAGAATTTCGGAATATCTTGAGACAAATGGCAGAATTTCTTTTATCGGAAAATAAAGGAGATGTGCAGATCAAATGCGAACATTTGCTGACATTCATTCGCGAAAGCCAAGAAGATGCCAGAGAACATCAAGAAAACTACTGGCTCAGACAGCCGCTATACTATGAAACTTATTTCTCTATGAGACGAGCACAGGTCAATGTGATTAAAGACATGTTGGAAAATCTAAAGCGGATCCAACAACCCGCTTATTATGGAAAACATATCTACGGTTTATTGATTTATACGGCAGAAACATTTTCAGAGTCAAATGATGGCAGACAAATCTTAGCACGTATTGAAGAAGTTTATGTATTGTATCGGCAAATGCCTCTGCCGACTAGCCGCCCTGAATTCGAGGACCGAGCAGAATTGTTCCAGTTTTTGCAGTCTTTTAAAAGTTTTATTGAAATCAAGGCAGAATTCTCCCAACAAAAAATCAAAAAATAGAGGTTTTGAATTCAGCTAATACTTAGGTCAAAGCGCTGATTTCACAACCTCTTCCTTAAACGGTGTTCTCCTGCCAACTCCTCGGTCACAAGTCACAATATTCAACAAACATGAGAAGCTGTTTTTTGAAATTGCTCCTTGTGACTCGGAGCTGAACGGCAGGCTCACAACCTCTTGGTAAACAAGCTTGCATCTACTGGAATAAGTCCAGCCAAACGAAAAATAGGAGGAGCTATTTTTGTTTGGCTGTTCTTATTACTTGATGCAGACCAGCTTTTTCACGACCTTTTAAAATTACATATTTTGCCATAAAACTTGCATTTGATCCAAGATGTCGATGACATCTTTTGTCAAGAAGAGAGAACGATTTGGCAAGTCACCTTCGATCATGTGTACCATATTGTTTATTTCGTAATTCATGGCTTCAGAAGTACTTCCGCTTTCGATGAATTCCTTCGTACCGTCTGTAAATAGGATCTCCGCACGATCCGCACGAGGATAATCAGCAATCGTCACATAGCCGTTTTCAAAGGCAACGATCCCGACTTTTGGCATTTTTGCCTGAAAAGTCAAGCTGACAGCAGCAAGTTCATTTTCTTTGTTGCGCAAAATAGTGACTGATTGCTCGTCTACGCCTGTTTCAAAAGGGACCATTGTAGAGGCAACTACTTCAGGCTGAGAACTCAAAAAGAAACGAGCAAAAGATACCGCATACGTACCGATATCCAATAGAGCTCCACCAGCTAATTCAGGATTGAAGAATCGGTTTTCTGGATCTGGTTCCTTATAACTGCCGAAAGGTGCTTGGATCATTTTTAAAGCCCCTAGTTTTCCTGTATCCATTATTGAACGTAATTGCTGATAAAGCGGCATGTTGAAGATAGTCATGGCTTCTGCTAAAATCAGATTATTTTCTTCTGCTAAACGCATAGCGTCAGCTAGTTCTTTTTTGTTCATCGTGATAGCTTTTTCGCATAAGACGTGTTTGCCTGCTTCCAATGCTGCCAAGATATGGTCGATATGCTGTTTATTTGGTACAGCAATGTATATGATGTCGATTTCAGCATCGTCTAACATTTCTTGATAGCTTCCGTAAGCTTTTGGAATATTGTAACGGTGTGCGAATTTTTCCGCTTTTTCTGAAGTTCTGGAAGCAACCGCTGTTAGTTCACTTGTCTCTTGATTGAAGCTTTCGGCAAACTCATGTGCGATGGTACCGAGACCCACGATTCCCCATTGATATTTTTTCATCTGGAAATGCTCCTTCATAGTTAGATTGAGATTCTTTTCTGTCTATTATTATAACAAAAATCACGAAGAATGAAGGGGAGAGGACTTGAAACATTAAAAAAAATGAAAGCAGCGATTTAACAGGTGCTTTTTGACTAAAACTTAAGTAGAATAGTTAAAAGGAGGGGATAAACGTGCATCAAGTATATATTGATCTTATTATGAGTGTATTATTGGAACAGTTTGAAACTGAAAAAAATTTTTTAGATGAATACTTGCTGATCAGCCCAGAACAATGGCAAAAATGGAAAGATGGCGAGAAAAATTTGCCTTCTGAAGCGATGCAGAAAGTAAAAAATCTTTTCACTGATTATGAATGGATGCTTACGCAAAAGATTTTGCGTCAAACGATTATTTTTCCCGAGAAACGAAATATTGCTGTTGCAGAGTATAAACAAATTAAAACACGTATCGCGCAAAAATGGCTAAGCAGCAAAGCAGCAAAAGTCGAGCTGATCCCTTTGAAAAACAATCAGCAGGCTGGTAGATACCTTGACTTGAAAGTAAGTATTCAATATGATGAATGGGGCTATGATGATATTTTGAATTTTCGTTTGCCAGCAGATGTTCAAAAACAGATTGAAGGAGAAAAAATCGAACTTCTTGATTGGGTGAATGAAAATCTGGAAGAAACTTACGTTCATGATACGAACGGGGAACGTGAAGAACAACGAAAGGATTTTTCAAGTGAATAAATTTTTAGGATTTGGAGCAGTTGTGATTATGATCGCAGCAATGGGCTATGTTATTTTTAGCGATGATGACGCGCATGTTCAAGCCGGCAATCAAACGGTCGAACGAACAAGTACCAAAACAACTGCTAGTAAAGAAAAGAACAGTCAAACAACAAGCAGCAAGGCAAAGGACAAAGAAACACAAGATCGTACATCCAAACAATTGCCAGATGTTAAAACAGACGATTGGCAACTAGTTTTGGTTGGTCCAGATCACAAATTAGAAAAAGAAATCGATGAGTCTACTCAATTGGCATCATTGAGTAATGGATATTTGATCGACAAACGCATTGCTCCGGAATATGAAGCATTTGCTAAGGCTGCCGAAGCAGCTGGGTTTCCGTTAGTTATGGTCTCAGCTTACCGGTCTGTATCATCCCAACAACAAGTTTTCGAACAAAATGTCCAAGATGTGATGAGTCGTCAAGGTGTATCAGAAGAGGAGGCGACAAAAATCACTAAAGAAACGATTACGGAGCCAGGATACAGCGAACACCACACAGGTCTGGCAGTCGATGTCGTCGATCAAAACTGGTACAACAGTTATCCTTCTACTGTATTGGATGCAAGTTACGGAGATCAGCCTGGAGCTAAATGGATCGCAGATAATGCTGCCCAGTATGGATTTATCGTTCGTTATCCAAAAGGACGCGAAGATATAACTAAAATCACATATGAACCTTGGCACTTACGTTATGTCGGTAAAGAAAATGCTGAGTATATCACCAAACACCAATTGACGCTAGAAGAATATCTGAATGAATTAAATGAAAAGTAGGAATTGATCATGGCGAAAAAAAAGTGGAAAAAGCAAAAGCGCAAGAACATCCGTTGGCCAGCAGTGGTTGCCGGTGTAGTAGTGATACTCCTAGCCTTTGTTTTTTCCTTGAAGAATCTGTCTTCTCCTTTTACTGATAATCAGCAAGAAAATGAAGCGCAATCCCATCAGCAATTTATTGAACGGCTTGTTCCACATGCCCAAGAACTACAAGATGGTTATGGAGTGCTTCCTAGTATCATTTTAGGACAAGCTATATTAGAATCGAATTGGGGAAAAAGTACCTTGGCTAGCAAATACAATAATCTTTTCGGGATCAAGGCTTATGGGGATCAGAAGAAAGTAAGCCTGGAAACAAAGGAATTTGTTAATGAAGAATGGATAACTATCCAAGGAGACTTCAAAGTGTATGATTCATGGGAACAGTCCATGGATGACCATACACAACTGTTCGTCCAAGGAGTAGATTGGAATCCTGCACTGTATGAAAAAGTGATTACGGCCACCAATTATCAGGAAGCCGCACAAGCATTGCAAGAGGCAGGTTATGCGACAGACCCCGGTTATGCGCAAAAAATCATCCAGGTCATCGAGACGTACCAGTTGAATCAGTATGACCGGAGATAGCAAAGGAGAAGTGGCTGATGGCAGAACAATTTACGCCGGAAATCATGACGGAATTGAGAAAAGATATCGTAAGAGTACCGGAAATCATTTTAGAAGCAAGCGGGATCAAGATATTTGGAAAATTGATTCGTTCGATCATCTTTACTACGGATATCGCAATCATACGAAATACAAATGCAAATGCAGTAATTGCTGTGTATCCTTTTACACCACATCCAGCAATTACTAAAAGTATCATTGAGGCAGCTGATATTCCAGTTTTTTCCGGTGTAGGAGGCGGATTGACACAAGGTGCTCGTTCTTCTTACATGAGCATGTTTGCAGAAGCGCAAGGTTCTTTAGGGGTTGTTTTGAATGGTCCTACGCCTTTAGAGACAGTGAAAGAAGTTTGTCGAGTAGTTGATATCCCAGTTATCAGTACGGTAACATCGAAATATACGGAAATTGATGAAAAGTTAGCAGCTGGTATTTCGATTATCAATATCAGTGCGGGAAAAGAAACTGTAGAAGCAGTACGTCATTTTCGTAAAAAGTATCCTGAACTTCCTATCATTGCGACGGGCGGTCCAACGGAAGAAAGTATTGCTGAGACCATTCAAGCAGGAGCAAATGCCATCACGTATACGCCGCCAAGTAGCGGAGAGCTTTTTAGTCGTAAAATGGAAAAATATCGGGAAACTGAGAAAAAGAATCATGAATAACAGGTGAGAATCAAAAGACGAGGAAGAGCAGATAGTGGCTCTTCCTCGTCTTTTGTACTCCAGTACTATTTGTTCAGAATTCAAAAAAAGAGAAATTTTTTTGTTTTTTTATCTGTAATGTACATAAGAATAGTTAAAATCTTTTGTTATTATTAGCATTCTAACAAAAAAATGTCTTGATTTATTGAAGCGCTTTCTATAGAATGAAAAACGAATAAAAACTAAAAAAGGCACCCGGCAATTTAGTAGCAGCTAAATCACCGGGGCTTGAAAAGTCAGCGGGAACTGACCAATCAAGTTGCCATAGTCAATGCTTGTGCATCAACGTGTATATTGTACCTAATTTCATACAGAATTACTAGTTATTTTTTCTGATTTTTTAGGGAATAATATACGCAGAGTGGCACGCTTATTTAGCTATGTCAAGGATATTGGACGGTTGTCTGATATCCTTTTTCTTTGCGCAATTATCCTCCCATCATTGAAGCAAGAAGTATTTGTAGCAATGGAAAAAAATCAGCACCATCTAATTTTCCTTGAAAGTATTTAGTTGTTCATCCTAGGCAGAACAAAAAGGCAAGCCTTGGTTTTTATTCGCCTTTAAAAAAGAGGATTTTATAAATATATACTGTATAAGAATACAGTATATTGAAAAATGTCAATGGAAGTAGAGGTGTAGGAAATGAAGAAAAAAATGAGAATCATCTTAGCATTAAGTGTTATATTATTATTCTTGACGGCTTGTGGGCAAGAAGAGGACGACGAAAAAATCACGTTGAACATGGCTTGGTGGGGTTCACAAGTTCGACACGATGCAACGGTAAAAGTAATCGAGCTTTACGAAGAAAAAAATCCTCATGTGACGATCGAGTATGAATTCTATGATTATGAAGGATATTACACAAAATTAGGTACGCTAGCAGCATCAAATGATATCTGGGATATTTTTCAATTAAATAATCAATTTCCTCAATACATCAATCAGATTGAACCATTAGATGAATATGTGGAAAAAGGGATAATTGATGTTTCTAATGCGGATGAATCCTATTTGGCAACGACGATTTACGACGGGCAATTAGTTGGACTGTCCAACGGGGTGAACTCGTTTGCGATTGCTTACAATAAAAATATATTTGAACAATTAGGTATCCCTGAACCTGCTTCCAATTGGACATGGGAAGAATTTGAACAAATCAGCTATCAAATTACTGAAGAATTAGGGATTTATGCTATTTCAAGGTTCGAAGATTTTATAGCTGGCTGTATTATTCAAATACCGCAAGTTGAGAAAGGATTGAATTTTTATAATCAGGAGGATTTATCTAACAGTTTGGGATTCGAAAATCCGGATTATTTAACAGATTTTTTCCAGCTGCGTAAAAATCTGGTAGACAAAGGTGCCCATCCAGAACCGGGTGGTGGAGCTGCAAGTACGACAGATCTGTCTTTTCAGGCAGTTAGAGATAGCGAAGCAGCGATGGTTTTTCTATCAAGTAACCAGTTGACAGAAATTTTGTCAGGCGCTCCTGAAGATATGGAAATTCGATTGATTAATCCTCCTCGCAGAAAAGCAGATGGAGAATCTGGTATTCCATTACGTTCTTCGCAAATGCTGAGTATGGCAAAAAATTCAGCACACAAAGAAGAAGCGGCTAAATTTATTGATTTCTTCCAAAACAGTGAAGAAGCCAATGAGATTTTAAAAGGAGAACGCGGTGTACCAATCATGTCCAATATTCGAGAACAACTCGCTCAGACAGATGATACAACTTTACAAGCGACATTCGACTATTTAGAAATGATATCCGATATGGACAACGGTGAAGTAAATGTTTTTGATAGCGCTTTAAATCCAGAAATCCAAGATCAATACAATCTTTTAGTAGAAAAAGTTATCTATGAAGAAATGACGGCAGAAGAAGCAGCAGAGAGTTTTTATGAGTTTGCTTCAAACGTTCTGGAATAGTAACAGGAGGAAAGCATTAAAAAAGAAAAACTAAAACGATTCATGAATCAAGATAACGTGGTCGGTTACGTATTTGCTTCTCCATTTATTCTAGGATTTCTATTGATAACGGTAATACCGATGATCTTGTCTCTTTATTATTCGTTTACCGATTATCGGCTGGGGAATCCAGTCTCATGGATCGGCTTGGATAATTATATAAAAATGCTAAGTGATGCTCGTTTTTTGAACTCCATCCGAGTCACTTTTCTCTATGTATTCGCCTCTGTGCCTGTGAAACTGATCTTTGGTCTATTGATTGCTTATCTTTTAACGAGAAATATCAAAGGGACGACTTTCTTTCGTTCTTTGTATTATGTACCTAGTTTGATTGGCGGCAGTATTTCTATTGCTCTAGTGTGGCGAGAATTATTTTCTAAAAATGGATTAGTGAATATTTTTCTAGAACGCCTAGGCGCACCAGCACTTTCCTGGTTTGGCGATCAAAAATTGGTCATGATCCCTCTTGTTTTGATGTCTGCTTGGCAATTCGGTTCGGCAATGATCATCTTTGCTGCAGGTATCAAAGAGATCCCAGCCTCGTATTATGAAGCGGCAGAGATCGATGGAGCGAATAAATGGCAGTCGTTTTACAAGATCACGCTACCTCTTCTTTCGCCAATCATTTTGTATAACTTAGTCATGCAGACGATTGCAGCGTTTATGACTTTCACGCAAGCGTTCATCATTACCCAAGGTGGTCCGAATGATGCCACGAACTTTTATGCTCTTTATGTGTATAACCAAGCATTCTCTTTTAATTCTATGGGGTATGCTAGTGCTATTTCGTGGATCATGCTGTTGATCATGGGTGCTGTCACCTTTCTGATTTTTAAATCATCAAAAAAATGGGTCGTTGTGTGAACGGGGGGAGGAAAAAATGAATAAAACAGTAATGAAATGGTTCCAGTACGGGTTTATTTTGCTATTAGGTCTAGTCATGATTTATCCAGTCTTGTGGATGATTGCAGGTTCTTTTAAAACGGATCAAGAGATTCTGAGTGGTTCACTGAATTTGATTCCAGAAACTTTTCGATGGGAAAATTACGCAGAAGGATGGGCAGGTTTTGCTGGAATCTCATTTTTCACGTTCTTTAAGAATTCGTTTGTCATTTCTGCGGTATCAACGATTGGGACAGTGCTGAGCTCGACTTGTATTGCTTACGCATTATCGAGGATCGATTTCAAAGGAAAAAGGTTTTGGTTCGTCGTCATGTTAGTAACGATGATGATTCCTGCACAAGTGATTTTGATTCCGCAGTTTATTATTTACAATCGGCTAAATTTGGTTGGTACGTATGTGCCGCTGATTTTACCGCACTTTTTTGGACAAGCATTTTTTATTTATCAGATCATGCAATTCATGGTCGGCATCCCTAAAGAGTTAGATGAATCTGCGATTATTGACGGATGCAGCAAATATAGTGTCTTTACCAAAATTATTTTTCCTTTGCTAAAACCTTCGATCATCACCACGATCATTATCCAGTTTTATTGGAAATGGGATGATTTTATGGGACCGCTGATCTATTTGAACAAGCCGAGATCTTATACCGTATCGATTGCCATCAAATTATTTGCAGATGCTGGATCTAGCACGACTTACGCCAGTATGTTTGCGATGTCTACGCTGTCTCTGCTGCCGGTTTTTTTGATTTTCTTATTCTTCAATAAATATCTCGTCCAAGGAATCAGTACAAGCGGCTTGAAAGGCTGAAGATGATAAAGCCAATAGAGGAGATGTTTCTTTACAAGATCAACTACTATTTCTGTCGGATTTTTTTAACCAGTCTTATCAGTCATGGTCTTTTTGCTTTTTTCCTAGGATGTTTTTTCACTTTAGGATTAACGCTTTCTGCTCATGTTGTCTATCTGATTTATTTTTTGATGATGTATCCTGCTTATTATCTATCTGCCCATTATTTGGCGGAAAGGAAGGTAGGTTGGCGGAAAGAAAAAATCAAAAGGTCATGTTTCATTGTTGCGTTGTTTCAGCTGTTCGTTCTTATTTTTGCAGCTGATTGGTATTTGTTCATAGAAAAGGCTGATGCTTGGTATCTGATTCCTTTTCTATTGTGTCTGTTGCTTTTTGTATCCCATGGTTTTTTTAGTACGCTAATTGATGTCTGCAAAGAAGAAAAAGCAGATAGTCTTATTTATTTGATCAAAAGAAATATCTGGCTGTTGTCAAAAAACGTCAAAGGGTTTCTGTGGTATTTTTGTCTTTTGTATGGGCTGTTTTGGTGTATACAATATGATCTGTTACTTACTGCATTGTTGTATCCCGGACTGCCGTTTGTCACAGCATGCTGGTTAAAAGAAAAGGAGAATGAGTTCAAATGAAGAAAAAATATGTACAAGTCGGTCTTGGCGGAAGAGCGCGCTTTTTTTATGGGGCAATTGCCTCTACGTATCATCGAACTTGTGAACTGGTCGGTTTTTGTGATGTGTCTCAAACAAGAATGGATTATGCAAATCGAGTACTTGTGAATAAGTATGGACAGAAGAAAGTAAAGACATGTATGCCATCGCAATTTGAACAGCTACTGGATGATGTACGGCCAGATGAAGTCATTATCACGTCAGTAGATCGAACTCATCATGATTATATCATTCGTGCAATGAGAAAAGGGTATGATGTTATTTGCGAAAAACCTCTGACTATTGATGAGGAAAAAGCGCAAGAAATAATAACTGTCCAAAAACAAACGAGAAGGAATCTGCGAGTCACTTTCAATTATCGTTATGCGCCATATCACACGAAGATAAAGGAACTGCTGGAAAAAGACATAATCGGCGATGTTTTCTCTATCCACTTTGAATGGTTGCTGAATACGCAGCACGGGGCAGATTATTTCAGAAGATGGCATCGAAATAAACACAATAGTGGCGGACTTCTCGTGCACAAATCTACCCATCATTTTGATCTGGTGAACTTTTGGTTGAGTAGCCAGCCAAAAAAGGTATTCGCATTTGGTGGATTGAATTTTTATGGAATGCATAATGCGGAAAAACGCGGAGTAGAAACATTTTACAGTCGATGCTATGGAAGCGAACTAGCCAAAAATGATCCATTTGCTATAGATCTATCAGCCAATGAGGAATTACGAGAAATGTATTTGGAAGCAGAAGAAGACAGTGGATACATTCGTGATCGCAGTGTATTTTCCGATGATATTTCTATTGAAGATACGTTAGGAGTGACGGTCAAATACGAGACCGGTACGATATTGACGTATTCGCTAAATGCGTATATGCCGTGGGAAGGATTCAATGTTTCTTTTAATGGCAGCAAAGGACGGATCGAAATGAAAGTGATCGAAAAGTCCTATATCAACGCTGGTGGAGATAAAAAAGATGAGGGAGCAGCCGTTCTTCAATCCATCCAGGTCTATCCGATGTTCGGTAAACCCTATGAGGTAATCGTTGAACAAGAAGCAGGTGGACATGGCGGAGGAGATCCACGTTTGTTGGATGATCTATTTGGCGAAGTAAAGGAAGAAGATCCGTGGAATCGAGCAGCAACTCACGTAGATGGTATCCTGTCGATTTTGACAGGAATCGCAGCGAATCACTCTATTGCTTCAGGAAAAGCAGTGGCGATTGACGAACTTGTCAACTTCAAGGAATAAGAAGGAATTTACGAAAATTATTTCCTGTACGTTATAAATCTGTGCGCTATTGCCGTAGATTGTCTTTGGAACACTATTTATTCGAAAAAGGGGTTGTGACACGTTTTTTTTCACAATCCTTTTTGTGTGAAATAGAATTTTTGGATAAGTGAAAATAAAAATAACTATTTAAACCCGAACAAAAAAGAGTAATGCATTAAAAAACATTAGATTTTACAAAAAAATAAGTAAACCACGTTGTCAGTTTCAGAAAGTAGTGTTAGACTATTTTCAATATTTGAAACAACATTCTTTATTCAAATATGTCAAACTGCCTTCACGTGCAAAACAGTTGCAAGAAAATGATTTTACACTATTATTAGTTTTACATACCTACTTATATATCGTCATAATATGGATGACAGTTTCTAGCCAGTACCGTAAATGCTGGACTATAAGTAAAAGATTGGCTATTTCACCCTTCTTTTCTTATGATAAAGTGGAGGGTGTTTTTCTTTAACAGAAACATAGTAGGTTTTTGCACAAAAGCGGTTTTTTGGTATTAATAAATGATAAAGGAGCAAATAAAGTGAAAGAATTAGTTGAACGTATTCAAAAAGACGGACGTATATTAGGCGAGGGCGTACTAAAAGTCGACAGTTTCGTCACTCACCAAGTAGACCCTGTATTGATGGAACAAATGGGGCAACGGTTTGCAGAAGTATTTAAAGAACAAGGAATCACGAAAGTTGTGACCATTGAAGCTTCTGGGATCGCACCAGCTTTATTTGCTGCAAAAGAATTAGGTGTTCCAATGATCTTCGCCAGAAAAGCCAAAAGCTTGACGATGGATGAAGAATTATTGACGGCTTCTGTTTATTCTTTTACGAAACAAGTGACAAGTACGATTTCTATTTCTCGTAAATTCTTGTCTTCAGAAGATAAAGTATTGATTATTGACGATTTCTTGGCAAACGGACAAGCGGCAAAAGGATTGATTGAATTATGCCAGCAAGCTGGAGCTCAAGTAGAAGGAATTGGGATCGTCATTGAAAAGTCTTTCCAAGATGGACGTCAGTTGCTTGAAGAAATGGGATTGAGAGTCGTTTCTCTTGCACGTATCGCTTCCTTGACGAATGGACAAGTTGAGTTTCTTGAGGAGGACGCATAATCGTGGAAAAAGAAACACAAAATGGAAAAGCCGCGGTTTTAGGGCTGCAGCATCTGTTAGCGATGTATGCAGGAGCAGTAGCGGTGCCTCTTTTGATCGGTACAGGACTAGGCTTTAATCAAGAACAGATGACTTACTTGATTTCAATTGATATCTTTATGTGTGGATTAGCAACATTATTGCAATTGACCGTTAACCGATTTTTCGGAATTGGCTTGCCTGTTGTTTTAGGATGTGCGATCCAAGCAGTAGCTCCGCTGATCTTGATCGGAACTAATGAAGGAGTAGGAGCTATTTATGGATCTATTATCGCTTCAGGTATCTTTGTTGTGTTAGTTTCAGGTATCTTTTCTAAAATCAAGAAATTATTCCCGCCTTTAGTAACAGGAACGGTTATCACCGTTATTGGTTTGACATTGATTCCAGTAGCAATTGAAAAAATGGGTGGCGGTAATGCAACAGCGGCTGATTTTGGTGACAAAACAAATCTACTACTTGCATTTGTGACGATTCTCCTCATTGTAGGTGTGCAAATGTTGGCAAAAGGGTTCATTCGTTCCATCGCGGTATTGATTGGTTTAGTCGGTGGAAGCATCTTAGCTGCTTTCATGGGAATGATCGATCTGAGTGCGATTGGAGATGCACCATTGTTCCATGTCCCACAACCCTTTTATTTTGGTAAGCCAACTTTTGATGTATGGTCGATTTTACTGATGATCATCATTTCTATGGTCAGTATGGTAGAATCAACGGGTGTATATTTTGCGCTTGGGGACATTACTGGAAAGAATGTTGGAGAAGAAGAATTGAAAAAAGGATATCGTGCAGAAGGACTTGCCGTTATCTTAGGCGGTATTTTCAATACATTCCCTTACACAGGCTTTTCTCAAAATGTCGGATTGGTTCAACTTTCGGGAATCAAAACGAGAAAACCTATTTACTTCTCTGCGTTCTTCTTGATTGTTTTAGGATTATTCCCTAAAATTGGTGCGTTAGCACAAATCATTCCTGAGCCGGTACTTGGTGGAGGAATGTTAGTCATGTTCGGGATGGTGGCAGTCCAAGGAATCCGTATGCTGTTGGAAGTTGATTTCAGTAATGATAAAAATCTATTGATTGTTGCTGTTTCTGTTGGATTTGGGCTAGGTTTCAATATTACGCCGACACTATTCAGTCAAATGCCTCAAACATTGCAAATGTTCACTGGCAATGGCATCGTAATGAGTAGTATTACGGCTATCATATTGAATCTGATCTTTAATGGTTTAAAAAAAGATGAAGAAATAGTAGAAGAAGCCTTCAAAAAATAATGAAGTAAAAGAAAAGTTGCGAAACCAGCGTTTTGAGTGAATATCGAGGGTCAGCTGTTTGAATACCATTTATACTAAAAAAAGGATGTGACATCACTTTTGTCACGTCCTTTTTTATGTATTGGATAAACACGAACAATAAAATGGTTTTCTTTATCAATATTCGAAATTTCTTTGACATCAAAAAATACGATTGTTAAAATATGGATGTAGAAAAACTGGGAGGAAAAACAATGACAGCAAAAATCTCTGTGATCATGGGGAGTACTTCAGATTGGGAAACAATGAAAGAAGCATGTCAAATATTGGAAGAATTCGGTGTGTCTTATGAAAAAAAAGTCGTTTCTGCTCATCGCACACCAGATTTGATGTTTGAATATGCACAAGGCGCTCGAGAAAAAGGAATCAAAATCATTATTGCAGGAGCAGGTGGAGCCGCCCATCTACCGGGGATGGTTGCGGCAAAAACAACTTTGCCGGTTATCGGCGTACCGGTCCAATCACGAACATTAAATGGTTTAGATTCGCTTCTGTCGATTGTTCAAATGCCTGGAGGCGTGCCTGTGGCTACTACGGCAATCGGAAAAGCTGGAGCAATTAATGCTGGACTACTTGCGATACAGATGCTTTCCATGTATGATTTAGAATTGGAGGCTAAATTGGCTGAAAGACGTTCAATGTTGGCTAAAACTGTTATAGAAAGTAGTGATCAACTTGGTTAAACCTTTGTTGCCTGGTTCAACGATCGGGATCGTCGGCGGCGGTCAATTAGGTCGTATGATGGCGATTAGTGCAAAAGAAATGGGCTTTAAAGTAGGTGTGCTGGATCCTGTAAGTGATTGTCCAGCCGCACAAGTTGCAGATTGGCACATTGAAAGTGTCTATGATGACACCTTTGCGCTGAAAGAGCTTGCTAGAAGAACAGATGTCATTACCTATGAATTTGAAAATGTCAGTGTAGAGGCGCTAAATGCGATCTTACCCATGTCATTTATTCCTCAAGGGACAGACTTGCTTGCGATTACGCAAGACCGCCTATTGGAAAAATCTTTTTTGGAAACGAACAACATCGTGATTGCTCCTTATGCAACGATCGTCAGTCCGACAGATATCCAAGATGCGATTGACGGGATCGGTTATCCCTGCGTTTTGAAAACCACTCGAGGCGGTTATGATGGCAAGGGGCAGTATGTTTTGAAAAGTCGTGCAGACTTGGCCCCTGCAATGGATCTTTTAAGAGAAGGAACCTGTGTTTTAGAAGCTTGGATCCCATTTGAAAAAGAGATTTCGATCATGGTAGCAGGAAATGGACAAGGAGATTTCACAACTTTTCCGGTCGTGGAAAATATCCATCGAAACAACATTCTGCACGAAACGATTGCTCCAGCTGCGATTGATCAGGATGTGATCGAGGAGGCTGAGCGTATTGCCCGTGTGATTGCAGAAGCAGTAAGTCTTTCAGGTGCTCTAGGGGTAGAAATGTTCTTAACAAAAACAGGCGGGTTATATGTGAATGAATTAGCCCCTCGTCCTCACAATTCTGGGCATTATTCTATCGAAGCTTGTTCTATGAGTCAGTTCGATGCCCATATTCGAGGTATTTGCGGCTGGCCATTAGGAGAAAAAGTGCGTCTGACAAGCAATGCAGTGATGGTCAATGTTTTGGGAGAACAACTGTTGGAAAGCTATCGCTTGATTGAGAATAAGCCAGACTGGCAATTCCATTTCTATGGAAAAAAACAAGCGAAAAAAGGTCGCAAGATGGGACATATCACTATCTTGACAGAAGACATCCAGCAAACGCTGGAAGAAATCAAACAAACGAATATTTGGGATTAGAGGAGAAAAAACATGTTAGAACGTTATACACGCCCTGAAATGGGGAATATCTGGACGGAAGAGAACAAATACCGTGCGTGGCTCGAAGTCGAGATTTTAGCAGATGAAGCTTGGGCAGAACTTGGTGAAATCCCACAAGAAGATGTGAAAAAAATCCGTGAACATGCATCATTTGATATCGATCGGATCTTGGAAATCGAAAAATCAACACGCCATGATGTCGTTGCTTTTACACGAGCAGTTTCTGAAACATTGGGAGAAGAAAGAAAATGGGTCCATTATGGTCTAACAAGTACGGATGTCGTAGATACTGCTTATGGCTATCTCATCAAGCAAGCAAATGATATATTACGGGAAGACCTGAAACGTTTTACAGAAATCATTGGCGAAAAAGCAAAAGAACACAAATATACAGTGATGATGGGTCGAACACACGGTGTCCATGCTGAACCAACTACTTTTGGATTGAAACTTGCCACATGGTATTCAGAAATGAAACGGAACATCGAACGATTCGAACATGCGGCAAAAGGAGTAGAAGTAGGAAAAATCTCAGGAGCAGTGGGGACGTTCGCAAATATCCCGCCATTTATTGAAGAGTATGTATGTAAACAATTGGGAATCCGTCCGCAAGAAATCTCTACTCAAGTTCTCCCTCGGGATCTACATGCTGAATATTTCTCAGCGATGGCGCTTATTGCTACAAGTATTGAACGCTTTGCAACAGAGATACGCGGATTGCAAAAGTCTGAAACACGTGAAGTAGAAGAGTTTTTTGCGAAAGGTCAAAAAGGTTCTTCTGCTATGCCACACAAAAGGAATCCAATCGGTTCAGAAAATATGGCTGGTCTAGCCAGAGTGGTGCGCGGACACATGGTCACTGCCTATGAAAATGTCACATTATGGCATGAAAGAGATATTTCTCATTCTTCAGCAGAGCGAATCATCTTGCCTGATACCACGATTTTATTGAATTACATGTTAAATCGTTTTGGCAATATCGTTAAAAATCTAACGGTCTTTCCTGAAAACATGAAGCGGAATATGTCTGCAACATTTGGTTTGATTTATAGCCAACGCGTTATGCTGAAATTGATCGATAAGGGAATGACAAGAGAAGAAGCTTATGATCTTGTTCAGCCAAAAACTGCGTATGCTTGGGACAACCAAGTTCAGTTCCGCCCGCTGTTAGAAGAAGATCCGACCATCACATCGGTCTTATCTAAAGAAGAAATAGACGATGCCTTTGATTATCATCATCATTTGAAAAACGTTGACGTGATATTCAAACGAGTAGGTTTGGAATAAAGAAGAGTGAGTTGCAAAATTTAATTAGAATAGAATAGCAAAAATAACCAAAAAAGAAGCAGATCCGTTAGCGGTTCTGCTTCTTTTAGTTTATTATGTTTTCTTATCAATGATAGGAATAAAGCGACTACCTCTTTATATACAAAAAATAGAGGAATTAAGCGTAAATGGCTTGGCTATTATAACTAAAATGCTGGTTATGGAGATGTTGCAGCAAATTTTCGAGAAAAGTATATTCCATCTCTTGTCCATTAAATAAGATCTGGATACGATAGTGATTTTTGAAAAGTTTCTGCTCGTGGATCTGACTGATTAAAAGTTCGCCTTTGTGTTCTGTTCGATAACGAAAAGTCCTTTTACGGCATTCAGCGCAACGCTTAGCTGCTCGGCGGATTTTCCGAAAGGTATAAAAACTAGTATCTTTATTGCATAAATAAACGTCTTTGATCGACAACAAATCATTATATAGACAGGAACGTTCTTCAGCCGTTAACTCTGATAAAAAAAGCTGACCTTGTTTTATTGCATCTTCCATCGGCAAGTGCCTCCTCGATCCAGTTATCCAAATTTTTAGTTAATTTTAATATACCATCATTATATATAAATGTAAACGCTTGTTGATGAGGGGGATTTTGTACTTACAACAAAACACGAACATTAAAAGAATCTAATGCCTTTAATGTACATATTTATATTGATTTCTAAAAAGATGATTGTTAAAATTCAAAGTGAAAACACGAACAAAAATCGTTGTATTTGCTTTGAATGTAAATAAAAAGGAGAGTCGGACATGGAGAAAAAAGAACTTCTGTACGAAGGGAAAGCCAAAAAATTATATCTTACCTCTGATGAAAACTTGATTTGGGTAGAATACTTAGATCAGGCGACTGCGTTGAATGGCGCGAGGAAAGATCAGATAAGTGGGAAAGGAGAATTGAATAATCAAATCACAAGTACGATTTTCCGCTATCTGACCCAGCGAGGAATAAAAAATCATTTTATTGAACAATTATCTAAAACCGAACAATTAGTAAAAAAAGTACAAATCATCCCTCTGGAAGTGGTGATCCGAAATATTGCAGCAGGAAGTTTCTCAAAACGTCTAGGTGTTCCTGAAGGCAAAAAATTAATCAAGCCAATCGTTGAATTCTACTATAAGGATGATCAGTTGGATGATCCGTTTGTCAATGAAGAGCATATCTATTACTTGCAACTGGCAAAGCCGGAAGAAATCAGTGAGCTGAAAACCCAAGCATTAGCTATCAATAAAATTTTGATCGAATTATTCGCTAAGGTTGGTCTGGTTTTAGTAGATTTCAAGCTAGAGTTTGGTCGGTCGAATGAAAAAATATTACTTGCGGACGAAGTAACACCGGATACTTGCCGATTATGGGATGAACATACGAATGAACATATGGACAAAGACGTTTACCGCAGAGGCTTAGGTAATCTGATTCCAGTCTATCAAGAAGTATATAACCGTCTATCGGAACTAACTGAAGAAAAGGAGCGAGTATGATGTATTTCGTAAAAGTTTATGTAACCTATAAAGATTCAGTATTAGATCCTCAAGGAGAAGCAGTAAAAAAAGCAGTCCATCGTATGGGATATGAAACAATCGAAGATATCCGTATCGGAAAATACTTTGAGATACAACTTGCTGATACAGAAGAACCAATCGATACAGTGATTGAAACGATTTGTGATAAGTTGCTTGCAAATGTAAATATGGAAACATACCGATATGAAATCAAAAAAATGGAGGAAGTATAACATGAAATTTGCGGTCATCGTTTTTCCAGGTTCAAATTGTGACGCAGATATGTTATGGGCAGTTCGCGAGATCATGGGCGCTGATGCCGAATTTGTACGGCATGATGAGTCCTCTTTAGAAGGATTTGATGGGGTTTTACTGCCGGGAGGATTCTCCTATGGTGACTATTTGAGATGTGGTGCGATTGCTCGGTTTTCTACAATCATGGAAGAAGTGGTTCGTTTTGCTGAAGAAGGGAAACCCGTATTCGGTACATGTAATGGATTCCAGATATTGACAGAAGCTGGACTGTTGCCAGGTGTACTGAGACGAAATGAGTCTTTGCATTTTATTTGTAAAACTGTACCATTGAAAGTCAATCCTAAGACGGCCTTTACTTCAGAATATGAAGCAGATGAAATAATCTCTCTTCCAGTTGCTCATGGGGAAGGAAATTATTTCTGTGACGAAGAAACACTTGAAGACCTAAAGGAAAATAATCAGATCGTCTTTACTTATAATGACAACATCAACGGCAGCGTGGAAAACATTGCAGGGATTACGAATAAAGCGGGGAATGTGTTAGGAATGATGCCTCATCCAGAACGTGCAGTAGAAGACTTGCTAGGATCAGAAGATGGGAAACGATTCTTTGCTTCCATTTTAAAAAACTTCGGAAAGGTGACCGTATAGATGAAAACATTGAATGAACCGACAGCTGAAGAGATCAAGAAAAAAAAAATCTATGCCGAATGGGGATTGACTGATGAAGAATATCGAATAATCGAAGAAGATATCTTAGGAAGAATGCCTAATTATACGGAAACTGGACTGTTTTCTGTTATGTGGAGCGAACATTGTTCCTATAAAAATTCTAAACCGGTTCTACGCAAATTTCCTACTAGTGGACCTCATGTCTTGCAAGGCCCTGGAGAAGGCGCAGGCATCGTCGACATCGGTGATGGACTAGCAGTTGTCTTCAAAGCAGAAAGTCACAACCATCCCTCAGCCGTGGAGCCTTATGAAGGAGCTGCGACAGGAGTTGGCGGAATCATCAGAGATATTTTCAGCATGGGTGCTCATCCAATTGCGTTGCTAGATTCATTGAGATTCGGCGAATTAGATAATCCAAGAACAAAATATTTACTAGAAGAAGTAGTTGCAGGTATCGGCGGATACGGCAATTGTATCGGCATACCGACTGTAGGTGGCGAAATTGCATTTGATCCTTGTTATGAAGGAAATCCATTAGTCAATGCAATGTGTGTAGGTTTGATTGAACACAAAGATATCCAGAAAGGGCAAGCTGCTGGTGTCGGCAATTCGATCATGTATGTAGGAGCAAAAACAGGTCGCGACGGCATCCACGGCGCAACTTTTGCCTCAGAAGAATTTAGTCAAGAAGAAGAACAGCAACGTTCTGCTGTACAAGTAGGGGATCCTTTTATGGAAAAGCTACTGCTTGAAGCGTGTTTGGAATTAATCTTGCATCATTCGGATTCTCTAGTAGGTATACAGGATATGGGAGCAGCAGGACTTGTTTCATCTAGTGCGGAAATGGCTTCAAAAGCTGGTTCAGGACTTATATTGACATTAGACGAAGTCCCACAAAGAGAAACTGGAATGACGCCTTATGAAATGATGCTATCCGAATCACAAGAACGGATGTTGATTTGTGTCAAATCAGGAGAGGAGGAAAAAATCCAAGAACTATTTCAGAAGTATGATCTAGATGCAGTCACTATCGGTAAAGTAACAGACGACGGGCAATATCGTCTATATCATCAAGGGAAAGAAGTAGCGAATCTGCCAGTCGATGCGCTGGCTGAAGATGCGCCAGTCTATCATAAAGAGATGAAAGAACCAGCTCGAATCGCAGATTTTCAGCAGTTGGCTCCTTATCAGCCGGTTATTGAAGAACCTGGACAAGTATTGCTTGATCTGTTGCAACAACCGACGATTGCTTCGAAACGTTCAATCTACGAAACTTATGATTCACAAGTACAAACCAATACAGTGGTCTGTCCAGGAAGTGATGCGGCTGTGATGAGAGTCAGAGGGACGAATAAAGCATTAGCGATGACCACAGACTGCAATGCTCGCTATCTCTATTTGGATCCAAAAGTCGGAGGACAAATAGCAGTGGCAGAAGCAGCTAGAAATATCATTGCTAGCGGTGGTAGACCCTTGGCGATCACCGACTGCCTGAACTATGGTTCTCCTGATAAACCAGAAGTTTTTTGGGAATTATCGACTTCAGCTGACGGCATTGCTGCTGCGTGTGAAACGTTAGGAACTCCTGTTATTTCAGGAAATGTCTCTTTATATAATGAAACGGACGGTCAAGCAATCTATCCAACACCGATGATCGGTATGGTCGGATTGATCGAGGAACATGAACATATCACTACTCAAGAATTCAAAAAATCAGGGGATCTAATCTATATATTAGGCAAGACGTTTGCAGATTTTGATGGCAGTGAATTACAAAAGATGCAGCTTGGAAGAATCGAAGGGGTGATTCGAAACTTTGATCTAGCCGTTGAAAAGAAAAACCAGGAGTTAGTATTGACAGCCATCCAAAATGGATTGATTGAAAGTGCCCATGACTGTTCAGAAGGTGGTTTGGCAATTGCACTGGCAGAATCAGCTTTCAAATATCAGTTAGGTTTATCTGTGCAGTTTGGCTTGCCCTCTGCTCAATTGTTTGCAGAAACTCAATCAAGGTTTGTATTGACAGTTGCACCGGAAAACCAGACACGATTCGAAGAAATGATGGGAGATGCTGCTGTTTTAGCAGGTAAGGTGACGGATGAAGCGATAATCGAAATATCAGCAACTGACAGTCAAATCAAAATAGAAACAGCAGTAGCAAGAAAGTGCTGGGAGGATGCAATCGTATGTCTTATGAAGTGAAGAGTTTAAATGAAGAATGCGGAATCTTCGGTGTTTGGGGTCATCCAGACGCCGCTAGTGTGGCATACTTCGGGCTCCATAGTCTTCAGCATCGAGGACAAGAAGGTGCGGGTATCGTGTCCAATGATCGAGGGAAACTCATGGGTCATCGAGATCTGGGTCTACTTTCTGAGGTATTCAAAGATCAAAGAAAATTGCAGCAGTTAACAGGAGAAGCTGCAATCGGACATGTACGTTATGCAACAGCAGGCAATGGAAGTGTGGACAATATTCAGCCTTTTCTATTCAAATTTCATGATCAGTCGATCGGCTTAGCGCATAATGGTAACTTGATCAATGCTCGCTCCCTTAGAAAAGAGTTAGAGGAAAATGGGGCAATCTTCCATTCCAACTCCGATACGGAGATATTGATGCATTTGATCCGACGAAGTGAAGAAACAGATTTTTTAAATAAATTGAAAAGTGCTTTAAATGAAGTCAAAGGTGGCTTTGCCTATTTATTAATGACGGAAACGGCAATGATTGCCGCTTTGGACCCGAATGGTTTTCGTCCATTAGCAATCGGACAAATGAAAAACGGAGCATACGTGATTGCCTCGGAAACTTGTGCATTAGAAGTTATTGGGGCACGTTTTATAAGAGATGTCCAGCCTGGTGAGATAGTGATCATCAATGACGAAGGAATCCAGATTGATTGCTTTACGAAGGACACGCAGCTTTCTATTTGTTCGATGGAATATATCTATTTTGCCAGACCGGATTCAAATATCGCAGGGATCAATGTGCATACTGCCCGGAAAAATATGGGACGGAATTTAGCGAAAGAATCGCCAGTAAAAGCAGACATGGTCGTTGGTGTACCTAATTCTTCTTTGTCAGCCGCAAGTGGTTATGCAGAAGCTAGCGGTATCCCTTATGAAATTGGATTAGTAAAAAATCAATACATTGCCCGAACATTTATCCAGCCGACGCCAGAGCTAAGAGAGCAAGGTGTCCGAATGAAATTATCTGCTGTACGCGGGGTAGTGGAAGGGAAAAAGGTGATCATGGTTGATGATTCGATCGTTCGGGGCACGACAAGCAGACGGATCGTCCATCTTTTGAAAGAAGCAGGAGCAAAAGAAGTACATGTGAGGATTGCTTCTCCTCCTTTGAAATATCCATGTTTTTATGGGATTGATATTCAAACGCGTAAAGAACTCATTGCGGCCAATCATACGATTGATGAAATCAAAGAATGTATCGGTGCCGATTCTTTAGGTTTTTTAAGTGAAGAGGGTCTAATCGAATCGATCGGTCTGGAAAAAGATGCCCCGTATTCAGGATTGTGTATGGCTTATTTCAACGGAGATTATCCGACACCGTTATATGACTATGAAGAAAAATATCAGGAATCACTAAAAGAAAAAGTATCGTTCTTTTAAAAGCAGATCAAGAAGGGAGCATATGAAGCCAATGGCAAATGCATACGCAAAAGCTGGCGTAGATGTCGAAGCTGGATATGAAGTAGTAGAACGGATCAAGAAGCATGTCAAAAAAACGGAACGATTAGGTGTGATGGGCGCTATAGGAGGATTCGGCGGCTGTTTCGATTTATCGGTCTTTCAATTAAAAGAGCCAGTCCTTGTTTCGGGGACCGATGGTGTAGGGACGAAATTAGCAGTAGCAATCGAAGCGGACAAACACGACACGATCGGAATTGACTGCGTAGCGATGTGTGTCAATGATATCTTAGCACAAGGCGCAGAGCCGTTGTATTTCTTAGACTACTTAGCAACGGGGAAAAATGATCCGACACGTTTAGAAAATGTAGTAAAAGGTGTAGCGGATGGGTGTGTTCAAGGAAATATGGCACTGATTGGCGGAGAGACAGCTGAAATGCCCGGTATGTACTCTGGAAATGATTATGATCTAGCCGGATTTGCTGTAGGGATAGCTGAAAAATCTCAATTATTGACAGGAGAAACAATCAACCCAGGAGACGTGTTGCTTGGAATAGCATCTAGCGGAATCCATTCAAATGGGTACTCTCTTGTTCGCAAAATTTTCTTTGAGCAGCAGCAGTTTTCTTTATCATCAAAACTGCCAGAATTGAAAAAAACACTTGGCGAAGTATTACTTGAACCAACGAAAATCTATGTTTCTTCCTTGCTTCCCCTAATCAAAGAAAAGAAAATCAAAGGAGCTGCACATATCACCGGTGGAGGGTTTGTAGAAAATATCCCGCGAATGTTACCAGAATCTATGGCTGCTGAAATCAAACTTGGCACATGGCCGATTCTTCCGATCTTCGGCTGTTTACAAAAATATGGTGAGATTCCTATGATGGAGATGTATGAAATATTCAATATGGGCATTGGGATGGTCTTAGCAGTCGAGGAAGCAAAAGTAAAAGAAATCGTACACGAGATTGAGCAAGCTGGCGAAAAAGTTTATGAAATCGGGAAAGTGATCGCCAAAGAAAAACATCGTGTGGTGTTTACAGGAGAAGAACGATGAGAATCGCTGTTTTTGCTTCTGGAAACGGAAGCAACTTTCAAGCGCTAGCCGATTATTTATCAAAAAAAGGATTGGAAGCTTCGATTGACTGGTTGTTTTGTGATCAGCCTGCAGCATATGTTTTGAAACGTGCAGTCGCATTGGATGTACCGGCAGATTGTTTTTCACCTAAAGAATTTGAATCCAAAAAAGAGTATGAAGAAGCGATTTTGCATAAATTGAAAGAAAAAAAGATCGATTTGATTGTACTAGCTGGATACATGCGAATCATTGGACCAGTATTGCTGGAAAATTATGATAAAAGAATCATCAATATCCATCCATCTCTTTTACCTGCATTCCCTGGTTTGCATGGCATTCGTGATGCATTTGAAGCTGGAGTAAAAGAAACGGGTGTCACAATTCATTATACCGACCAAGGTGTAGATACTGGACCAATCATCCGACAGGAAAAAGTGAGGATCGAACAGGAGGACACGTTCGATTCTTTAGAAGAAAAAATCCATAGAGTAGAACATCGAATCTATCCAGAAGTGATTAGTGAAATTATTGAAAATGGAGGCTATCTGAAATGACAAGAGCATTGATCAGTGTATCAGATAAAACTGGGATTGTAGCATTTGCCCAAGGTTTGATTGAACAAGGAGTAGAAATCATTTCAACAGGAGGAACAAAGCATGCATTGGATCAAGCTGGAATCAAAACGCTTTCGATCGAAGAAGTGACAGGGTTTCCTGAAATGATGGATGGTCGTGTCAAAACACTTCATCCTAAAATCCATGGTGGTCTTTTAGGAAGACGCGATCTCCCTAGCCACATGGAGGCAATGGAGACGGAAAATATCCAACCAATCGACTTTGTTTGTGTCAATTTATATCCTTTCAAAGAAACGATTATGAAACAAGATGTCGAAATAGCAGAAGCTATTGAAAACATTGATATCGGTGGTCCTAGTATGCTCCGTAGTGCAGCAAAAAACCATGAATTTGTCACCGCTGTTGTTGATCCATCTGACTATGAAGAGGTACTTTCAGAATTACGTCAGTATGGGAATACTTCACTTTCTTTCAGACAAAAACTAGCGGCAAAAGTCTTTCGTCATACTGCTGCATATGATGCACTGATCGCTCAATACTTAACGGATTGGGTGGAAGAAAAAGAACCGGAAAAATTGACACTTACGTATGAACGAAAACAAACGCTTCGTTACGGTGAAAATAGTCATCAAGCCGCTGCCTTTTATCAGTCCGCTCTTCTGGAAAAATATTCGATCGCAGCAGCAAAACAACTCCATGGGAAAGAACTTTCTTATAATAATATCCGTGATGCGGATGCTGCGTTACGGATCATGAAGGAATATGACGAGCCAACGGTAGTCGCCTTGAAACACATGAATCCTTGCGGTATTGGGTCAGCATCTACGATTTTAGAAGCGTGGGAAGCAGCATATGAAGCAGATCCTGTTTCAATCTTTGGTGGGATCATCGTTTTGAATCGAGAAGTAGATCTGCCAACAGCAGAACAGATGCATAAGCTGTTTCTAGAAATCATTATTGCCCCTTCTTATACACAAGAAGCTTTGGAATTACTGCAAAAAAAGAAAAACATCCGATTACTGACAATAGACTTTGCGCAAGAAGAAAGTCAAAATCGAGAAGAAACGGTCTCAGTCTTAGGTGGACTTCTTGTACAAGATCAAGATCTGGCAATGGAAAACGAAGAAGCGTGGAAAGTCGTGACAAAACGTAAGCCAACTCCAGCAGAAGTAAAAGCATTGGCGTTTGCTTGGAAAGCTGTCAAACATGTGAAATCTAATGCGATCGTGGTGGCAAACGAACGTCAGACAGTAGGAATCGGAGCCGGGCAGATGAATCGAGTCGGTTCAGTAAAAATTGCGATTGAACAAGCGCAAGAGAAAATGGAAGGTGTAGTTTTAGCTAGCGATGCTTATTTCCCAATGGATGATTCAGTTGAATATGCAGCCAAACATGGTATAAAAGCAATCATTCAGCCAGGCGGAAGTATCAAAGATCAAGATTCTATTGATATGGCGAATAAATACGATCTAGCAATGGTCTTTACTGATGTTCGGCATTTTAGACATTAGAGAGGAGTCGGATAAATGAACATTTTGGTGATCGGTGCAGGTGGTCGTGAACATGCAATAAGTAAAAAACTTTTAGACAGTCCGAAGGTGGATACTGTGTATTGTGCGCCAGGAAATCCTGGAATGGCAAAGGATGGCATCAATTGTGTCGCTATCAGTGATCAAGATCATTCAGCATTAATTCATTTTGTTAAGAAAGAGGCTATTGATTGGAGTATCGTTGGTCCTGAAGTTCCTTTATTAAATGGAATCGTCGATGATTTTATGGCGGAAGGATTGAAAATCTTCGGTCCGACAAAAGCAGCAGCTCTGATTGAAGGTTCGAAAAGTTTTGCTAAACAATTGATGGAGACGTATCAAATCCCGACAGCTAAATCCAGAAGTTTTGAATGTTACGAAAAAGCAGCAGCGTATATCAAAGAAAACGGTGCGCCAATCGTAGTGAAAGCGGATGGCTTAGCAGCTGGAAAAGGTGTAGTCGTGGCTACAACAGTGAAGGAAGCGCTGGATGCGGCAGAACAAATGTTGAACCAGCATCGATTTGGGAACAGCAGCAAAAAAATCGTCGTAGAAGAGTTTTTGGCAGGAGAAGAATTCTCCCTTTTGGCGTTTGTCCGTGATACCAAGGTGTATCCGATGGTCATTTCGCAAGATCATAAGCGGGCATTTGATAACGATAAAGGGCCAAATACAGGGGGGATGGGAGCTTATTCACCAGTACCGCAAATTCCAAAAAAGATGATTGAAAAAGCTGTGGAAGAAGTTTTGAAACCAGCGGCTTTAGGAATGAAAGAACTAGGACGCTCTTTCACGGGTGTTTTATATGCGGGTTTGATTGCTACGAAGGAAGGACCAAAAGTGATCGAATTTAATGCTCGTTTCGGTGATCCTGAAACGCAAGTCGTTCTTTCTCGGTTGAAGAGTGACTTTGCGCAAGTAATCGATGATTTATTAGAGAATCGTGCAGTAGAGTTAAAGTGGCAGCAAGAAGGATACAATGTAGGTGTTGTGGTGGCAGCTGCCGGTTACCCCGAAGAATATGAGACAGGAATGGTTCTACCAGATTTTCTGGAAGAAGAGCTTTCTGTTTACTATGCTGGAGTTTCCTCAAATAACGGCAAACTAGTTGGAGCAGGAGGTCGTCTTTATTTAGTAGAAGCATATGGTGAGACGATCAAAGAAGCACAGGAAAAAATCTACACCGCGTTAATGGATAAAACGACAGATGGAACATTTTATCGTACAGATATTGGAGAAAAAGCTGCCAATAGCGAACTGGTCGTGAAGTAAATCAGCTGCTTCCATTTATAAAAAAATACAACAAATATAGTCGGAAGTGTCGATTTTAGTGAAGCCTTTTCATAAAGAGTGTGGTACACTTTTGTTGTGTATATAAATAAGGAGGAGTTCAGATGAAAAAAATTCAATTAGGTACTTCTGACCAGAAAGTAGCTGCAGTGATCTTAGGCTGTATGCGTATCAACAATGCGGAAGATCCAGTAAAAGTGATTGAGACAGCTTATGAAAACGGCATTGATTTTTTTGACCATGCAGATATTTATGGGAACGGTGAATGTGAAGAAATCTTTGCAGATGCTCTAGCAAAAACATCAATCAAACGAGAAGATCTTTTTATTCAAACAAAATGTGGAATCGTTCCAGGTGTGATGTTTGATTTTTCTAAAAAACATATCATTGAATCTGTGGAAAAAAGTTTGACCCGTCTGAAAATGGATTATGTGGATGCTTTACTTCTTCATCGTCCAGATACATTGGTAGAACCAGAAGAGGTAGCTGAAGCATTTGATGAATTGGAACGATCAGGTAAAGTCCGTTATTTTGGTGTCAGCAATCAAAAACCAATGCAAATCGAATTGCTGAAAAAATATGTTCGTCAACCATTAGTAGCTAATCAGCTGCAATTTGGCTTGAAACATACTGGAATGATCGATCAAGGGATTCATGTCAATATGACAGATGAAGCAAGTATCGACCATGATGGTAGTGTACTTGATTATTCCCGTTTGCATGATATGACGATCCAAGCGTGGTCGCCATACCAGTATGGATTTTTTGAAGGTGTATTTATCGGGAACGAAAAATTTCCTGAATTAAACCAAACATTAGAAGAACTAGCAGCTAAATATCAAACGACACCAACTGGCTTGGCTTCTGCTTGGATTTTGCGCCATCCAGCCAATATGCAAGTAATCGCCGGTACGATGAACGTAGGGCGAATCAAGGAAATCGCTCAAGCATCAGAAATTAATATGTCTCGGGAAGATTGGTACGAATTGTACCGTGCTGCTGGAAACATTTTACCTTAAAAGTTGTCATGCAGGTGAACGGTGCGATCAATTAAAAAGGCGGAATATCTTGAAAGCTATTTTCAGCTTCGAGATATTCCGTCTTTTTTTAATTACAACGGGAAAGAGTATCACTGTACGGATTTTATTTATTATTTATTTTTGTTTTCAAGGAAAATCTGTGTCCGATATTCTTTTGGGGAAATCCCTTGTTTTTTCTTAAATAAATAACTGAAATAGTTAGGGTCATTATAACCAATCTCAAAAGCAATATCTGAGATACGATAGTCTGATTGCTGTAATAATTTTTTTGCTAATTCGATTCTTTGTTCTGTCAGATAATCGATGAATGTTTGGTTAAACGATTGAGAAAAAATCGTACTGAAATGAGAGGGGCTTAATGCAACTTGTTGAGCGACCCAAGTTAAGGACGTATCTGGATCGGTAAAATTTTCTTTGATAAAATCCAATGCATGGTTCAAAATTGGCTGATATTTGTTCCTTGAAGGCTGTGAGGGCAGAGCAGTTAAGAAAGAAATGAACATATAAACAGTCGAACGGTAAAGCGAATCGTCGGCGCTGATTGCTAAGCGTTGACTGGTGGATGTGCAATGAACCATTTCTTGCGGGATTTCCTTTTCTTTCAGGCAGACATGCTGGAGTAGCTTAGTCAAGACAAATAAACGATATAATCGTGTTCGAGTTGGTGTGCCTTGTGGTTTCGTCAAGTGTTCGATGTACTTAGATACTTCGTTTTTCGATAATGAAGACAAATCAAGTGAGAGATCAAAGTAAAAGACAGAATCAACTGGAAGTTTCGCTTCTTTAATCAAATCCTCATAGCTGATAATTTGATCTTTAAGGGAACTGGCAGTTTCAAGTATCATCTGCGTGATCTCGAAAGATGCAGGTAATTCGCTGATTCTTTCTGCGACAGGACCGATGGCGACAGAAAAATTATTTTTTTGTCCCTTCTCTAATTCATGGACCAACGTTTGGGCTACCTGATAACTGGTCTCGATTACATTTTCTTCAAGAGGATCAACTATTAAAAATTTAATGAATCGCGAGGAAACAGCAGAAAAAATCACTTGTTGATTCTCCCTAAATAAAAACTTCAAATAATCACTGAGATGAGCGTAATCTTCAAAGTCTGTACTGACTTGGTTTGCTGCTAATAATACGGTCATTTTTTTCCCTGCTAAAGAGCGATTGAAAGATTCAGCAAGTTTCAATGTTTCACTGATTGTAAGTGAGCCTTTGAACAAACCGTTCAAGAAATGATTTTTTTTCAATTCGAAAACAAGGTCAGAAGAAGGGAGCGTTTCTTTTTGCTGCAAGTCTAAAGCAGTCACTGCTTTTTCTATTGCTTGTTTCAATTCGTTGCTTTTAATTGGTTTAAGTAGATAATCATCTGCCTGTACTTGGATTGCCCCTTTCATATAATCGAAATCGTCGAATCCGCTAATAAATATGAGGCGAGTCCAAGGAAGCAGTTTCCTTGCTTCTTTTGAAAAAGTCAAACCGTCCATGAATGGCATTTGGATATCAGTCAGAATGATATCGGGCTGTAAGTCGATAATCGAAGACAGTGCCATCTCACCATCTCCAGCTTCCCCGACATATGTGATTGGATAATATGAACCAAGGGCAGTTATTTGTTCCCGTAAGTTATTGCGAATGAGGTATTCGTCTTCGATGATAAAAACTTTATACATATTTGTTTCCTCCAATTGTTTTGGGAGATATAGGAATCGTCAGTGTGACAGTTGTCCCTTCTCGGTATTTGCTGTCAATCGTGATAGGTTTTTGATTATTTCCGTAATAGAGAAGGAGACGCTTGTTTACGTTGTAAAGCCCGTAGCCGATACTGAAATCTGAATCGATCCCTTTGGCTAACTCTTTACGTATTTCTGCTAGTTTTTCTGCAGGAATGCCAATACCGTTGTCTATGACTTTGAATTGGATCATTTCGTCGATTTTGCATGCAGTAATACGAATAAATCCTTTGTGACGAACATACTTTGTTCCATGGTACACAGCATTTTCGATCAATGGTTGCAAAATCATCTTTAAAATAGAAACAGGAAAAAGTGTTTCTGGTATATCGATCTTATAGTCAAGCATATGTCTATATCTTATTTTTAAAATGACCAAATAATCATTGATATGGCTGATTTCCTTTTCAAGAGGAATCCAGTCTTGTCCTTTGCTTAAAGACGTACGAAAAAAGCCGGAAAGTGCATGGGTCATAGTCAGAGCTTCTTCAAAGCAGTCTTGTTCGATCAAAGAAATGATGGCATCCAAACTGTTATAAATAAAATGGGGAGTAATCTGAGCTTGCAATACACGAACTTCACTTTGTGCTAAATGGTATTGTTTCAAAGCGTTTTCCCGTAAAGACTGGTTTAGTTCTTCCGCCATTTTGTTCATACTAGCGGTAAGTGTCTGTAGTTCTTGTGTTTCTGGCATGTTTAAACGAAATCCAAGATTTCCTGAAGAAAGCTGTTCGGACATTGTGATCAGCTGATTGATCGGCTCTTGGACCTTTTGTTCTAAAAAGCGACGATTCTTTTTCGCATAGAAAAAAATAGTACTAAGAACCCCCAATTCTACTATTGTTAATAAAATGAGTGAGCGGACAAGCGTCGTATTTTTTTGACTTGCTAAGTCGATTTCCACACGAACAAAGTCCTGTAAAATATCTGACAGTAGTTGAGTGACAGAATCTACCTGATTGATGATCTGTTCATTGGTATCCATAAAATCTTCTGCCAAGATATGATGAATGAGCTCAGTTTGATAATCTTCCAATGTATCGATCGTACGTAACGATACATCTAACGTACTAATTTCTTTAAGTGTATTGGTATTATTTTTGATCTCTCGAATGTCATTCCTAAGTTCTTCTAGGATATTTTCCTTATTGAACTCATCTACGGTTACTTGGCCAGAAATCAAGTCCCACATACTTTCCAAAACTTTTTGATCAACCTTCAAAGCAATTGCATCTGCTTTTTGGATATTTGCGATCGTCTGTTGATAAATCAAAAGCTGTTGCGAATATAACAGTATGCTCAGTAGCAAAGGGATAACAGCAAATAGAAGCATGGCTTTGTTTGCTTGGGCAAAAATCTGTTTTATGCTTAAATTTTTTGTCATGATACTTCTCCAGTCAATAATTTCTGGTTGGGATGTTAGCTATATTCTGTTGGGAAAAGACAGTCTCGGAAATAAAAATATCTTTAGGTAGTGTTTTTCCTGTTTGAAGATTTCCAAAATAACGAGTAACGGTATTGGCTACATACCAGCCGACATCAGGTTTACACTCGACTACGCAATTGACGATTCCTGAGCGTAGATTCTCGATCATATCTTCTTGTCCATCAATCGTTACAATGATCAAATCTTCTCCAGGTTTGATTGATGTTTCTTTTATCGCAGCTAAAGCACCGTGAGTCATTTCATCACTATGGCTGTATAATACATCGATTTCGGATAAATCATTTGTTTCTAAATATCGTTTCATCTGGTCTTTTCCTTTCATCCGAATAAAATCACCGACAATTCGGTGAACAATAGTCATTGGAGGTTTATGGTCAATAGTTCCATCTTTTTTTAGGGTTGGTTTACGATTGATTGATTCCAAAAATCCTTCGGAGCGTAGCTTGGTCGGTGTGGAGTTCTCTGAACCAGCAAGTTCTAGGATTCTGATTTCCTGTTTCTTTGAATTTGTGAAGTGATTGCTGACAAATAAACCCGCCCGATTTCCTTCTGCTTTGAAACTGGGGCCGATGTGGGTGACGAAAAGTTCGGGATCATTCGTTTGAATATGTCTGTCGACAAGTATGACAGGGATCTCTGCTCGCTTTGCTTCTTTTAATACAGAGTCCCACCCGGATTCTTGCAAAGGAGTAAAAATGATCATATCCACTTTATAGGCAATGAACGTCCGTATATCTTGGATTTGCCGTTCCTGATTCATGTAGCCATTTCGGTAGAGAACTTGGTAATCTTCTTTTTCAAGCGCAGTGATAATTGATTCAGTATGCTTTTTCCGCCAGCTACTCTCCGTTCCTGATTGCGAAAAACCAACGACTAGTGGGTCAGGTGCTTCCTTTGTATTAGGTGTACACCCCATCATTTGGTAAGCGATTACAATAAGGGCTAAAAAAAATAAAACACGTTTCACTTTAGATCACTCCATCTGGATTTGTTAGTACTATCTTATCAGATAAAGGAGAAAATCAAAGTCAAAAGGAATTAATCGAAAAAAATCCAAGAAACTTAAAAAAATCCAAGACAAAAAAAGAACACCTAAAAAATTTAAAGTAAATCCCATAAAAAAATCAATGTTAACGCTTTCTTTATTAGCTATACTCGGTGTATCAATTGGAATGGGGGATAAAAAATGAAAAACAAATTTAGAAAGATTCTTGGGAGTATCGCTATTTTGACCGCAAGCATTCTATTAAGTGCGTGTGGCAATTCAGGATCTGCAGATGATAGTACGGGGTATGTAGGAATCGCTATGCCGACCAAATCAGCAGAAAGATGGATCGCTGATGGGAACAACATGGTCTCAGAATTAGAAAAACTGGGTTATAAAACAGATCTTCAATACGGAGAAGATAAAGTAGAAAATCAAGTAGCGCAAATCGAAAATATGATTACAAAAGGGGTAGATACACTTGTGATTGCTTCTATCGATGGTTCAGCTTTAACTGATGTGTTAGCTAAAGCAAAAGAAGCAGATATCAAGGTAATCGCCTATGATCGTTTACTGATGAATTCAGAAAATGTCGATTACTACGCGACTTTTGATAATTTTGGAGTAGGTGTATCGCAAGCAGCTTATATTGAAGAGCACTTAGGATTGAAAGAAGGAAAAGGGCCATTCACGATTGAATTATTTGGTGGCTCGCCTGACGACAACAATGCACTAATTAATTACAACGGAGTGATGTCTGTTTTACAACCATATATGGACAACGGTCAGTTGATCGTGCCATCTGGACAGACGAGTTTCAGTCAAATCGCTACGCTTCGCTGGGATGGTTCTACGGCGCAAGCAAGGATGGATAATCTGTTAAGCGCAAATTATACTGACCAAACATTGGATGCTGTTTTGTCGCCATATGATCCAATAAGTTTAGGAATCATTTCGTCATTAAAAGGCGTGGGGTATGGGAGTGAAAGTAAACCTTTACCTGTGATTACTGGACAAGATGCGACAGTTGCTGGCGTCAAATCGATCATGGCCGGGGAACAAACACAAACGATCTTTAAAGACACACGTATCTTAGCAAAAAATACGATTGAAATGATCAAAGCAATCAGTGATGGAGAAGAGGTTCCGGTCAATGATACTGAGACTTATGATAATGGGGTGAAAACTGTTCCTACGTATTTAGCAAATACAGTATCTGTCGATAAAGATAATTATCAAGCAGAGCTGATCGACACAGATTATTATAAAGAATCCGATCTGAAAAATTGAGAGGAACCAAACAAGGAACTAAAGAGATCTAAGTCAGAGAGAGGATAAGAATTATGGCGGATTGTATTTTAAAAATGGCAGATATCACCAAAAAATTTTCTGGAATCCGAGCGTTAGATTGCGTGAATCTGATGATTGAGCGTGGGGAAATCCATGCATTGTGCGGAGAAAACGGAGCGGGAAAATCAACATTGATGAATGTCTTGAGCGGCTTGTATCCATATGGCTCCTATGACGGGGAAATCTTTTATGATGGAAAGCTGTGTCAATTCAAAGATTTGAAAGATAGTGAAGAAAAAGGCATCGTCATCATTCATCAAGAATTAGCATTAAGTCCTTATCTTTCAGTAAAAGAGAATATTTTTCTCGGAAATGAACAAGCAGAAAGAGGCGTGATTGATTGGGAACTGACAGAAAAGAAAACGTATGAATTGCTGAACAAAGTCGGTTTGTCTATCGACCCGAATCTTCTAGTATCCCAGATTGGCGTAGGGCAACAGCAACTAGTTGAAATAGCTAAAGCATTATCAAAATCCGTCCGTCTATTGATTTTGGATGAGCCTACCGCTGCATTGAATGAAGAAGAAAGCGCGAATTTGCTGAGATTGATCCGAGAGCTGAAAGAGCAGGGTGTAACCTCCATCATTATTTCACATAAGCTGAATGAAATCGTGGATATCGCAGATCGAATCACCATTTTACGGGATGGACAGACGATTGAGACGCTAGAAAATGAAATGATCAGCGAAGAGCGTATTATTCGCGGGATGGTGGGCAGAGATTTAGTTGATCGTTATCCTGAAAGAAAACCGGATATTGGAGAAGTTTATTTTAAAGTAGAAGACTGGACGGTCTATCACCCTCTTGATCAGGAGCGAATCATAAACGACCATATCAACTTGCATTTGAAAAAAGGAGAGATTGTAGGAATAGCTGGGCTGATGGGAGCGGGCAGAACTGAATTCGCTATGAGTCTATTTGGACATTCTTATGGAAGCAAGATATCCGGACGTATATCAAAGGAAGGGGCAGAGATATCAGTTAAGACCGTTCCTTCAGCCATTGCAAACGGACTCGCTTATGTCTCGGAGGACCGAAAATCTTTAGGACTGAATCTGCTGATGGATATTCGGGAAAACGTGACGCTGAGCAGTTTGGATAAAATAAGTCAAAAAGGAGTATTAGATAAAGAAAAAGAAGTAACTGAGGCAGAAAATTTCCGGAAAAAGATGCGTATAAAAACAAACTCCATCCATCAAATTGTCAGTAGTCTTAGTGGTGGGAATCAACAAAAAGTCGTTTTATCCAAGTGGCTGATGACACAACCCGATATTCTTTTTTTAGATGAGCCAACCCGTGGGATAGACGTTGGGGCAAAATATGAGATCTACACGATTATCGAAGAAATGGCAGCAAACGGCAAAGCTGTCTGTCTTATCTCTTCTGAACTTCCTGAAATCTTAGGAATGTGTGATCGAATCTATACGATGAACGAAGGACGTATTACAGGAGAAGTCTCGCGAGAAGAGGCAGATCAGGAAGTCTTGATGAAATTAATGACGAAAGAAGAGGTGGGGTAAGTTGGAACAAGCAAAAAATCTTACGGATAAAAAAGAGAAAAAACTAAATTTGAAAAGTAGAGCAGCTGATCTTTTTGGTCGCTACAGCATGGTGATCATTTTAGCGGGACTACTTATTGCGTTTCAATTGATGACAGATGGTATTTTCTGGCGTCCATTGAATATAACTAACCTTGTTTTGCAAAATAGTCATATATTAGTACTAGCTGCAGGGATGTTATTAGTTGTGCTCTTAGGTCATGTGGATTTGTCGGTAGGGTCAGTGATGGCGTTTGTTGGTGCAATTGCGGGCATGATGATGGTCAATTGCCAAATGAACCCGTGGGTGACAGTCATCACATGTCTTGCAGTAGGCGGGCTGATCGGCGCATGGCAAGGTTTTTGGATAGCTTATGCTGGGATACCGGCGTTTATCGTGACTTTAGCAGGATTGCTGATGTTTCGTGGACTGACACAAGTTGTTCTAGGAGGCCAATCTCTGGCACCTTTTCCAGCTGTTTTCCAAAAAATGTCTACGGGTTATTTACCAGACTTAAGCGAAGGAAGTAGCCTTCACTTCTTGACATTGATTTTAGGAATGATCATCACCATCGTGTTAGTTGTTGGGCAATGGCGAACAAGAAATCGTCGGAAAAATCATTTATTTGAAGTGGAATCTCCAACAGCTTTCTTGGTAAAGGCGGTATTTACAGCAGTCGTTGTACTAGGGATAACTTATATCCTTGCCTCTTATCAAGGATATCCGATCATTTTGATCATTCTCGGTTTGATCGTCGCAGCATATGGGTTTTTGACAAATAAAACAGTAGCAGGTCGCCAGATTTATGCGACGGGCGGAAATCGAAAAGCGGCTGAACTATCAGGAATCAAAACAAAGCGGATCACGTTCTGGGTTTTCGTCAACATGGGAGTCATGGCAGCTTTAGCTGGATTAGTATTAGCAGCTCGGTTAAATGCGGCGACACCTCAAGCGGGTACTTCGATGGAACTAGATGCGATGGCGGCAGTATATTTTGGCGGTGCTTCGACATCCGGCGGCATCGGAACGATTATGGGGGCGATTGTCGGTGGCTTGGTCATGGGTGTATTGAACAATGGCATGTCGATTTTAGGCGTTGGGGTAGATTGGCAGCAGGCGATCAAAGGGTTGATCTTGCTTTTAGCCGTTGTATTAGACTTGTATAACAAGAAAAAACGGACAACGTAGGAGAACATCGTTTATTCAGAAAAAAGACTGTGACAAGACATTTGTCACAGCCTTTTTTTTCGCTAAAAGCGAACATTCATTGCTTCGTTTGTATAGACTAAAAATAATGTATGTTTTTTTACCATTCGTATAAATTCTCTTTTTGCTCTTGATTTTTTCGCTTAATTGAGTTAAATTACATAGGGCGCTAAAAAAAGCCCTGATTAAATTAATAATGTTCGTGTTTTGCTGGATGTGAACATCAGGAGGATAATGTAATGAAAGTATTTGATTACGAAGATATTCAATTAATTCCTAATAAATGTATCGTAAATAGCCGTTCTGAATGTGATACAACGGTCACATTAGGTAAACATACATTCAAAATGCCAGTAGTGCCTGCCAACATGCAGACGATTATTGATGAAACGATTGCAGAATTCTTAGCGGAAAATGGTTATTTCTATATCATGCATCGGTTTGATGAAGCAGCCCGAATTCCGTTTATCAAAAAAATGAAAAAGCGCGGATTGATTACCTCAATCAGTGTTGGCGTCAAGAAAGAGGAATATTCCTTTATAGAGAAGTTGGCAGAAGAATCGCTAAATCCTGATTATATCACTATCGACATCGCACATGGACATGCTAACTCAGTTATTGATATGATCCAGCATATTAAAAAATATTTGCCTGAAACTTTTGTGATTGCCGGTAATGTTGGTACACCGGAAGCCGTCCGTGAATTGGAAAATGCGGGTGCAGATGCAACAAAAGTCGGGATTGGTCCAGGAAAAGTATGTATTACAAAAATCAAGACAGGCTTTGGAACTGGAGGCTGGCAACTGGCCGCTCTTAGATGGTGTGCGAAAGCAGCTCGTAAGCCGATCATCGCTGACGGTGGGATCAGAACACATGGCGATATTGCAAAATCTGTCCGTTTTGGAGCGACAATGGTTATGATTGGCTCATTGTTTGCCGGTCACGAGGAATCTCCTGGCGAAACAAAAGTCGAAAACGGAATTGTATATAAAGAATACTTTGGTTCTGCTTCAGAATTCCAAAAAGGTGAAAAACGAAATGTTGAAGGAAAGAAAATCTGGATCCAACATAAAGGATCTTTGAAAGATACACTAGTGGAAATGCAACAAGACCTTCAGTCATCTATTTCGTATGCTGGAGGAAGAGATCTGGAATCCATTCGGAAAGTTGATTATGTCATCGTGAAAAATTCGATTTTTAATGGAGATACGATCTAAATAATGAGTAAAATATCAGCGGAAGGTTCATAACAGAACCTTCCGTTTTTTATGTTTTGCAAAAAAAGCTTTTCTTTTTTCTCGTAAATTCGGTAAAATCAATAGAAAGAATGGACAACAGAAAAGAGAGGACTATGTGGGGAAAAGTAGAGAAAAAACAAGGACCGATTTATCGTCAAATCATGGAACAGATCATGAGAGAAATCGAAAGTGGAAGAATCAATCCTGGAGATCAACTTGAATCGGAACGAAAACTAGGGCAATTTTTTGGTGTAAATCGTTCCACCGTTGTTCATGCATTGGAAGAACTTAGAGAGCTTGGCGTATTAACAAGTAAACGTGGTAGCGGTTGGTTCGTCAATCAGACTGAATGGGGGAAATTCGCCGTTCCAAGAATCGATTGGCGAAAAATGATCTCACCTCGCTATGAACAGACGGATTGGTATGAACAAAAAATAAAAGAAGCAAAGCAGAGCCAAAGAACATTGTTCCTTGACTTATATGCGAGTGAGATGCCAGATGAGCTTTTGCCGAATTTTGAGTTTCCTTCTTATTCTCTTGAAGAAATCTTAGTGGAAGAAAAAGAAATGGATCTTTTAGGCTATACTCCGTTACGTAACAAAATCAAACAGTATTTGGAAAGTAAATTTGAACTGACCTTTTCCCTAAACCAGCTTCTGGTGACTGGTGGTGGTCAGCAAGCAATCTTTTTGATCTTACAAACGATTCTTTCTGCTGGAGAGGGGATAGCTGTAGAGTCACCTTCTTTTTTTTACCGATTACCTCTTTTCAAAGCTTCAGGAACGCGTTTATTTGGGATACCGATGGATGAAGAAGGGATCGACTTAGAAAAACTGAAAGAATCGATCCATAAAAATAAATTGAAAGCAGTGCTGATCAACCCCAATTTTCAAAACCCTACAGGAAAAGTGATGAGTCAAAAGCGACGAGAAAAGCTAGTAGAATTGTGTCGGCAGTATCGGCTTCCAATTATTGAAGACGATGTATTTACGGACCTTTCATTTCTAAACCAAGATGAAGTTCTTCCTATACGAACGATTGATCCGGATAATGTATTATATGTCGGTTCGTTATCTAGAATTTTAGGAAAAACAACGAAAATCGGTTGGTTGATCGGACCAGAGGCCTTTATCTCGCAACTAGCTAAAGCGCAAGAAATGATGGAGTTTTCGATGAACATCCTTACACAAATCACGGCCGCTAATGTATTTGATGAAGCAATTGATTTGAAAATGTTGGATGTAAGAAAAAAATTGAAAGAAAAAAGCCAACTGATAAGCATTTGGGCGGAGTCTCAATCGTTTTTCAAGCTTCATTCGATTTTAGGTGGTTATTATGCTTGGATCACTTGGGATGGAAAAAAGCTGGACCCCCAACTAGCAGAAAAAGTAGTAGATTTGGGTCTAGGAATCGCACCAAGTCTACTTTTTGGGCAAGATATAAATGGAATCAGAATCAATTACAGTCGTCTAGATGAAGCCAACATATCGTTGTTTTATTCAAAGATGAAAATTTTAGAACAGTGGTTAACAGAATAATTTCACAAAGTAAAAAGATTAAAGAATATAACAGCTGGGATTTAAATTTCCGGCTGTTTCTTTTTTTTTCGTAAAAAGAAGACGAGGCAAAGTATTAGAGAAAAATACACTCTTTGTATAGCCATTCACGATGTCTTAAGAAAATAAATAGTTGCAGCAAAACTGTATAACACCAGCGTTTCTAAATAGAAACAGATCATTGTAAGTTTGATTAGAAAATAGAAAAAACACAGCCTAAATATAAAACGCTTTCCTAATTGTGATTATATTCACTAAAGCTGTTAATATGCGGATTGACATAATTTCCTTTCATCGTGAAAATTTGTGCTTTTAGCTTGTATTTCTCATAAATCCATGATAATTTATTAATGAAGACGGTTAAATAGTGATACAGTTTTATTCGCTGTTTCAATCGCAGAATGAAGAGATTTTCTTATAGATGAGAGAGGAATGTGTGACAAATGGCAAACAAAAAAGCACCGATCGACTTCCAAGCACTGCTAGATGAAGTCAATGCAGATTTCCCAGTATATCAAGCACTTGATCAAGATGGAAACGTAGTTAACAAAGATTTAGTACCTGATTTATCCGATGATGAACTCGTTGAATTAATGACTCACATGGTATGGTCTCGTGTATTAGACCAACGTTCCACAGCGCTGAACCGCCAAGGACGCCTAGGCTTTTTTGCACCAACTGCAGGACAAGAGGCAAGTCAGCTGGCCAGCGCGTATGCATTTGATAAAGAAGATGTTCTTCTTCCAGGTTATCGAGATGTCCCTCAACTAGTAAAACATGGTTTACCTTTATCCCAAGCATTTTTATGGTCTAGAGGACATGCTGCAGGTAATTCTTATCCAGAAGAATTGAAAGCTCTACCACCACAAATCATCATCGGTGCACAATATGTACAAGCAGCCGGTGTTGCATTAGGTTTGAAGAAACGCAACAAGAAAAATGTTGTCTTCACTTATACTGGTGATGGCGGTTCATCACAAGGTGATTTTTACGAAGCAATCAATTTCGCTGGCGCTTACCATGCAAATGCTGTGTTTTATATCCAAAACAACGGGTATGCGATCTCTACACCTCGTGAAAAACAAACCGCAGCAAAAACACTTGCACAAAAAGCTGTCGCAGCTGGGATTCCAGGTATTCAAGTCGATGGAATGGATCCGCTTGCAGTGTATACTGTATCTAAAATGGCACGGGAATGGGCGATCAGCGGAAATGGACCAGTCCTAATCGAAACACTGACTTATCGTTACGGACCCCATACACTATCTGGGGACGATCCAACACGCTACCGTACAAAAGACACAGATGACGAATGGCAGAGAAAAGATCCATTGATCCGCTTCCGTAAATATCTGACGGAAAAAGGACTTTGGTCTGAAGAAAAAGAAGAACAAGTGATTGAAGCAACTAAAGAAGAAATCAAAGCAGCTATCGCAGAAGCCGACAAAGTTCCAAAACAAAAGGTTTCAGATTTCTTGAAAAACATGTTCGAAGTATCTCCACAATCAATCAAAGAACAAATTGCAATTTATGAAGCGAAGGAGTCGAAATAATCATGGCACAAAAAACAATGATCCAAGCAATCACCGATGCCTTAGCACTTGAACTAGAAAATGACGAGAATGTCGTTGTTTTTGGTGAAGATGTTGGGAAAAACGGAGGAGTTTTCCGGGCAACTGAAGGATTGCAGGAAAAATTCGGAGAAGACCGAGTATTCGATACTCCTTTAGCTGAATCTGGAATCGCAGGGTTGAGTTTTGGGCTTGCGTTGGAAGGATTTCGTCCAGTTCCTGAAATCCAATTCTTTGGTTTTATTTTCGAAGCAATGGATGAAGTAGTAGCTCAAATGGCTCGTACAAGATATCGAATGAGCGGTACTAGAAATCTACCAATCACGATCCGTTCACCATTTGGTGGCGGTGTTCATACACCAGAACTGCATTCAGATAATTTAGAAGGTTTGATTGCCCAGTCTCCTGGTATTCGAGTAGTGATCCCATCAAATCCTTACGATGCAAAAGGACTATTGATTTCTTCTATTAGAAGTAACGATCCAGTTGTTTTCCTAGAACACATGAAACTATATCGCTCATTCCGAGAAGAAGTGCCGGATGAAGCTTACGAAGTTCCTTTGGACAAAGCAGCAGTTACTCGTGAAGGAACAGATGTATCTGTTATCACATACGGGGCAATGGTGCGTGAAGCAATCAAAGCAGCAGATAATCTTGCAAAAGAAAATATCTCTGTTGAAATCATTGATCTTCGTACAGTTGCGCCATTAGATGTAGAAACGATCATTCAATCCGTGGAAAAAACGGGTCGCGTAGTCGTTGTCCAAGAAGCACAACGACAAGCGGGTGTTGCTGCGCAAGTAGTTTCTGAGATCTCAGAACGCGCTATCCTTTCATTAGAAGCCCCAATCGGACGAGTTTCTGCACCTGATACAGTCTTCCCGTTTGGTCAAGCAGAAAATGTTTGGTTGCCAAACGCAAAAGATATCGAAGACAAAGTAAAAGAAATCGCGGAATTTTAAGAAAAGAAGGGACGAAACAAAGTCATGGCTTATCAATTTAAATTGCCGGATATCGGTGAAGGAATTGCAGAAGGTGAAATCGTCAAATGGTTCGTCAAACCAGGAGATACGATTAATGAAGATGATACATTATTAGAAGTTCAAAACGACAAATCAGTAGAAGAAATCCCCTCACCTGTAACAGGAACGGTTAAAAATGTCATTGTTCCAGAAGGTACAGTAGCAAATGTTGGGGATGTATTGGTAGAAATTGATGCACCAGGACACGAAGACAATGAAGGGGACAGTGGTGTAGCCGCAGAATCCCAAACTCCAGCTAACCCGGCTGCTGAACCAACTGTTGATACAGAATCAGCTGGATCGTCAAGCGAAGGAGTCTTCCAATTCAAGTTACCGGATATCGGTGAAGGAATTGCAGAAGGTGAAATCGTCAAATGGTTCGTCAAACCAGGAGATACAATCAATGAAGATGATACATTATTAGAAGTTCAAAACGACAAATCAGTAGAAGAAATCCCGTCACCCGTAACCGGGACAGTTAAAAACGTGATTGTCCCAGAAGGCACAGTAGCAAATGTTGGGGACGTGTTAGTAGAAATCGATGCTCCTGGACACAATGGTGCACCATCAACTAGTGCGCCATCAGCTGAAGCACCAAAAGAAAAAGTGGAAACATCAGGTTCAGCAAGTGTCGTTGAAGCTGCCGATCCCAATAAACGTGTATTGGCTATGCCATCTGTTCGTCAATTTGCCCGCGAAAAAGATGTAGATATCTCACAAGTAACTGCAACTGGAAAAGGTGGCAGAGTAACAAAAGAGGACATCGAAAACTTCTTGACAGGTGGTCCAAGCAGTGCACCAGCGAAATCAGAAGCGCCAGAAGCGGCAGCGCCGAAAGAAGCAGCTGCTGCAGCAGAAAGCAAACCAGCTGCAACAGCAAAACCATTCAAGTCCAACTTAGGAGATTTGGAAGAACGTGTAGCAATGACACCAACACGTAAAGCTATTGCTAAAGCAATGGTCAACAGTAAGCATACAGCTCCACACGTGACATTGCATGATGAAGTAGAAGTGTCTAAACTATGGGATAACCGGAAACGATTTAAAGAAGTTGCTGCTGCAAATGGTACGAAACTTACTTTCTTGCCATATGTCGTGAAAGCTTTAACAGCGACTGTGAAGAAATACCCAGTATTGAATGCATCTATCGACGATGCAAACCAAGAAATCGTTTATAAACATTACTACAATATCGGTATTGCAACTGATACGGATCACGGACTATATGTACCAAATGTGAAAGATGCAGATCGCAAAGGAATGTTTGCTATTGCAGACGAAATCAATGAGAAAGCAAAATTAGCTCATGACGGCAAACTATCTGCAGAAGATATGCGCAATGGAACGATTACGATCAGCAATATCGGATCTGTAGGTGGCGGTTGGTTTACACCAGTCATCAACTATCCAGAAGTAGCTATTTTAGGTGTAGGAACGATTGCACAACAACCAATCGTAAATGCTGAAGGCGAAATCGTTGTCGGTCGTGTGATGAAACTGTCATTAAGTTTCGATCACCGTATCGTAGATGGAGCAACTGCGCAACAAGCAATGAATAATATCAAACGTCTTTTAGCTGATCCAGAGCTATTAATGATGGAAGGATGATAAACAAATGGTAGTTGGAGATTTTGCTGTAGAATTAGATACAGTTGTAATCGGTGCGGGACCTGGTGGCTATGTAGCTGCCATCCGCGCTGCTGAAATGGGACAAAAAGTAGCAATCATTGAAAGAGAGTATATTGGCGGTGTTTGTTTGAACGTCGGCTGTATTCCTTCAAAAGCACTGATAGCTGCAGGACACCATTATCAAGAGTCACTAGATTCTGAAATGTTTGGAGTAACTAGTGAAAATGTCAAACTAGATTTTGCGAAAACACAAGAATGGAAAGAAAACAAAGTTGTTCATACGTTGACTTCTGGTGTTGGTTTCCTATTAAAAAAACATAAGGTTGAAACAATCGAAGGAGAAGCGTTCTTCGTAGATGATCACACACTACGCGTCATTCATCCAGATTCAGCTCAAACTTATTCGTTCAATAACGCAATCATCGCAACAGGTTCCCGTCCAATCGAGATTCCAGGATTTAAGTTCGGAGGACGTGTGTTAGATTCTACTGGCGGATTAGCATTGAAAGAAGTACCTAAGAAATTTGTGATCATCGGTGGCGGTGTGATTGGTGCCGAATTGGGCGGAGCGTACGCAAACTTAGGAGCAGAAGTAACGATCCTTGAAGGCTCACCACAAATTTTACCAACTTACGAAAAAGATTTAGTAAAATTAGTAGAAGATGATTTCAAGAAAAAAGGCGTAACAGTCGTAACGAATGCAATGGCGAAAGAAGCAGTCGATAACGGCGACAGCGTGACAGTGAAATATGCAGTGGATGGGAAAGAAGAATCCGTTACTGCTGATTATGTGATGGTCACTGTAGGTCGTCGTCCGAATACGGATGATATGGGCTTAGAACAAGCAGGCGTCGAAGTAGGAGAACGAGGATTGATCACGGTAGATAAACAAGGACGTACGAACGTACCTAATATCTATGCCATCGGTGATATCGTTCCAGGGGCGGCATTAGCACACAAAGCCAGTTATGAAGCAAAAATCGCTGCTGAAGCAATCTCTGGCAAAAAAGTAGCTGTAGATTATAAAGCAATGCCGGCAGTAGCCTTTACTGATCCTGAATTGGCTTCTGTAGGTATGACGATCAAAGAAGCAAAAGATGCTGGTATCGAAGCAAAAGCATATAAATTCCCATTTTCAGGGAACGGTCGAGCATTATCGCTTGGTAAAACAGAAGGATTCATCCGTCTAGTTACGACGATTGAAGATAACGTGCTGATTGGTGCACAAATCGGGGGAGTCGGTGCAAGCGATATGGTTTCTGAATTAGCTTTAGCAATCGAATCAGGAATGAATGCTGAAGATATCGCCTTGACGATTCATCCGCATCCATCTCTTGGCGAAATCGTCATGGATGCTTCGGAATTAGCATTAGGCTTGCCAATTCATATTTGATTTGAATAATATAGGCGAAACGCAACTGAGAAATCAGTTGCGTTTTTTTCTTTTTCTGGAAAATAATGGTACGTATTTTTATTACATAAACTGATATCATAAAAAATAAACAGAAATATTTGAGTAATGTAATCCATCAAATGGGAAAGAAGGAAGTTAGAAATGAAAATTCCAGGAACTGAGGTAGGCGCAAGCATCCAAATTGACCCATCGTTATCACTTGATCAACAACCACAAATAGAACAGATTAGACAATTGATTCGTAGAACTGAAGAGCGCTTCTTTGATCATTTGTCTGATTTGTTTGACGCAGATTCCGAGAAATACGCAAAGATTGAAACTATCATGCTCCGAAATGCTAATATCGATGGACCTTCTTTGCTCGAGGTACTTGAGCGTAAAGGTAAAGGAATTGAACGAAGCCAAGTAGTATTTGCAGATGATTCTGAATTGATTTGGTATAAAAAAAATACGATTATAGCGCTTAGAGAACAATCTGATATAGAAGCAAGTAATACATTATGGGAAACATACGCTAAAAATCAAGATCATACCCTTCGTGAAATCATGAACCCTAGCTTTGATAAACTTATCAATGAAGAAAAAATTTTTATAAATAATGGAGTACAAGAAAGGCTAAGAAGGAAAGCAGAACGTCAAATGGAAGAAAAAAACAAAAACGGCCAGACAATCCGAGTGATTAACTCTCAATTACTCGCCAAGAGTAGAAAAACAAGCAATCTTACACGTGATCATCTAAGATAAATCAAGTTTTTTTGGAATTAATACGAAGAAACTTAATAATAGATAAGAATGATAAAAAGGAGTAAGTTTTCAGTCTCCTTTTTTATTTCTTTTTTTATTATCAATAATTTAATTATGTAAACTTGTGATACGACTACTTCTTGGTTTATTACCGTCTCCTATGCTACACTAAAGAAGAATATGAAATAGGAGAGTTGAAGATGCAAGAATATCAGTATCCACTTGATTTAGACTGGACAACAGATGAAATGGTCATTGTAATGAAGATGTGGGAAGATCTGGAACGTGCGAACGAAAAAGGGATAAACAATGAAGCTTTTTTGAAGACCTATCAGCAGTTCAAAACAGTTGTCAAATCCATCGGAGAAGAAAAACGATTGGGTCGGGAATTTGAGAAAGCTTCCGGGTACTCCTTATATCGTACAGTGCAGCAAGCAAAAAAAAATCCAAACAAAACTTTGAGAATGAACGGGTGAGATAAATGGAACAGATGATTGATCATATCAAATCATGGCTTGAAGAAGCTGGTGAGAAAATCCAATCTTCTCAACAAACATTAACGATCTCGCAAAAATCAAATCGAACGGATTTAGTGACAAATGTTGACCGTAACATCCAGAATTTTCTAATCGAAAAAATCCATTCCTATGATTCAGAGGCGAAAATATTGGCAGAAGAAGAAGGGTATAATCAACTAGCAGATCTTGATGGAAGAGTCTTTATCATTGATCCTATTGATGGCACATTGAATTTCGTGATTGAAGGGGAAAATTTTTGTATCATGCTCGCTGTTTATGAATCCGGCGTTGGAAAACTTGGTTTCATTTATGACGTCATGAGAAATGAGCTTTTTTGGGGTGGAAAAGGAATAGGTGTTTACAAAAATGATAGACCAATGCCTAAACCAGCAAATAAATCTTTATCAGAAGGCTTACTTGGTGTGAATAGCTATCTTTTCGGTCATAATAAATATGGAATCCGAGAGATTGCGGAAAGCAGCATGGGAACACGTATGTACGGGTGTGCAGGTCTTGAACTAGCCGCAATCTTGAAAGGAAACCATATTGCTTACATTTCGAACCTCAGCCCTTGGGATTATGCAGCGGGAAATGTCTTATTGGAAGAGTTTGGTATGGTAACAAGCGGTCTTTTTGGCACTCCATTGACCTTTGATAAAAGGGAATACTATTTAGCAGGGACTCCTTGTGCATATGCAGAAATCGCAGACCTTTTGAAAAAAGAAGGCTGAAAAAAGGTAGAAAACATTCACAAAGATGATAAAAACGGGCAAAAGATTAATTTTCTCGAAAAAATGAAAACATTTTACTATATTTCATGAAAAAAGTCTGCTATAATTAGCAGTCGAGTAAAATTTGCCCTGTCATAAAGAACCAATAAAAAAGGAGTTAGTTACATTGAATTATAGAAACGATATCCGTAACGTCGCAATTATTGCCCACGTTGACCACGGAAAAACAACATTAGTTGATGAACTGTTAAAACAATCAGATACATTAGACGCACATACACAATTGCAAGAACGTGCGATGGACTCAAATGCGCTAGAAAAAGAACGTGGTATCACGATTTTAGCCAAAAACACAGCTGTAGACTATAAAGGAATTCGCGTAAATATCATGGATACTCCAGGACACGCGGACTTCGGTGGCGAAGTAGAACGGATCATGAAAATGGTTGACGGCGTCGTGTTGGTCGTAGATGCATATGAAGGAACAATGCCTCAAACACGTTTTGTATTGAAAAAAGCATTGGAACAACATATCACACCAATCGTTGTCGTAAACAAGATTGACAAACCTTCTGCTCGTCCTGAGCATGTCGTTGATGAAGTACTTGAACTATTCATCGAATTGGGAGCAGATGATGATCAGTTAGACTTTCCTGTGATTTATGCGTCTGCACTGAATGGTACGTCAAGCTTATCAGACGACCCTGCAGATCAAGAACCAACAATGGCACCTATTTTTGACACGATCATTGAAAAAATTCCTGCTCCTGTCGATAATAGCGACGAACCATTACAATTCCAAGTTTCATTACTTGACTACAACGATTATGTAGGTCGTATCGGAATCGGACGTGTATTTAGAGGAACAATCAAAGTAGGCGACCAAGTAGCATTAATTAAATTAGACGGAACAGTTAAGAAATTCCGTGTAACGAAATTATTTGGTTTCTTTGGACTAAAACGTCTAGAGATTCAAGAAGCAAAAGCTGGAGACTTGATTGCTGTCTCAGGTATGGAAGACATCTTTGTCGGTGAAACAGTTACTCCTGTGGATCATCAAGATGCGTTACCTATCCTTCACATTGACGAACCAACATTGCAAATGACTTTCTTAGTTAATAATTCACCATTTGCCGGTCGAGAAGGTAAATATGTAACTGCTCGTAAAATTGAAGAACGTTTGATGGCAGAACTTCAAACAGATGTATCTTTACGAGTTGAACCAACAAACTCTCCAGATGCTTGGACTGTTTCTGGTCGTGGAGAATTGCATTTGTCTATCTTGATTGAAAACATGCGTCGTGAAGGATACGAATTGCAAGTATCTCGTCCAGAAGTTATTGAAAAAGAAATCGACGGTGTAAAATGCGAACCGTTTGAACGCGTACAAATCGACACACCAGAAGAATACATGGGTAGTGTCATCGAATCCTTGAGCTTACGTAAAGGTGAAATGCAAGATATGGTCCATACAGGAAACGGACAAATCCGTTTGACATTCTTGACCCCTGCCCGTGGTTTGATCGGTTATTCAACTGAATTCCTTTCAATGACACGCGGTTACGGAATTATGAACCATACTTTTGATCAATATTTGCCAATGCTTCCTGGTCAAATCGGTGGACGTCACCAAGGTGCGCTTGTTTCAATCGATACCGGTAAAGCAACGACCTATTCTATCATGAGTATCGAAGAACGCGGTACAGTCTTCGTAGAACCAGGTACAGAAGTATATGAAGGAATGATTATCGGAGAAAACAGCCGTGATAATGATTTGACTGTCAACATCACGAAAGCAAAACAAATGACAAACGTACGGTCTGCTACTAAAGACCAAACATCTGTCATCAAAAAACCAAAACAATTGACGTTGGAAGAATCTTTGGAATTCTTGAATGATGATGAATATTGCGAAGTAACACCAGAAAGCATTCGCTTGAGAAAACAAATTTTAGAGAAAAATGCTCGTGAAAAAGCATCTAAAAAGAAAAAATAATCTGTAAAAGGATGAAGAGAGAAACCAGCTTGTTATAAAAAATAGCTGGTTTCTTTTTTTGTCAAACTCATTTCTGTGGAGAAGTCATCGTTGTCAATGGACATAAATTCAGAAAATACGCCAAAAGACATTTTAAAGACTTTTAAAGAACTTAACTCCGACGTGTTTTTGTTTCATATCGCACTTATGTTTCACGAGAGGGCCGACTTGTCCTTCGGTGAAAACCGAAGTAAAATGGCAAGGGAAAGGAGCGGGAAGATGAACGACTTATTAAAACAATACTTTGGTTATGATAAGTTTAGACCTGGTCAAAAAGAAATTATCCAGAAAGTCATTGATCAGGAAAATGTATTAGGGATCATGCCTACCGGAAGTGGGAAATCAATCTGTTACCAGCTTCCATCTTTACTATTAGATGGGCTTACTGTGGTTGTATCCCCTTTGATCTCTCTGATGAAGGATCAGGTGGATGCAGCAAATCAATTAGGTATACCCGCCACTTTTATCAATAGCTCGTTAGATGGTTACGAAACAGCTAGGCGCTTTCAAGAAATCGATAGGCAGCAGTATCGTTTACTTTATATTGCTCCAGAACGTTTTATCATGCCGGATTTCATTCAAGCGATGAATCGATGGAACGTCTGTATGATTGCCATTGACGAGGCGCATTGTATCTCTCAGTGGGGGCATGATTTCCGTCCAAGTTATTTACAAATGGCGAAACAGCTAAATCAACTGCCAAATCGACCTGTTATTGTTGCACTGACAGCTACAGCAACTATACAAGTAGCCGCTGACATAAAACGACTTTTAAAAATCCCTGACGGCAATCACATCCAGACTGGTTTTGAACGGGAAAATCTCCGCTTTCAAGTAGTGAAAGACCAAAAAAAAGAACAGTATCTAGTCGAGTATTTGAAAATCAACAAAAATCAATCTGGTATTATTTATGCAGCGACGAGAAAAGAAGTAGACCGAATCTATCATTTGCTTAAAAAATTTGGATTTTCTATAGGCAGATATCATGGTGGCCTAAATGAGAATGAACGAACGGCAATGCAAGAGGCCTTTTTATACGATCGCTTACAGCTAATCGTAGCGACCAATGCATTCGGCATGGGCATAAATAAAAGCAATGTCCGTTTTGTTATCCATTATCAAATCCCTGGCTCTCTAGAAGCATACTATCAGGAAGCTGGTCGTGCGGGAAGAGATGGTCTTTCCAGTGAAGCCATCCTGCTTTTCGCTCCTCAAGATACTCAGGTCCAAAAGTTTTTTATCCAGCAGTCCCAAAGAGAAGAGGAGCAAAAGCAAAAAGAATATGAAAAATTAAAAGCGATGACAGAATACGCGTATATAGAATCCTGTCTTCAGCAATACATCCTAAACTATTTTGGCGAGACAAGCAGTCCGTGCAATCGTTGTGGTAACTGTTTAGATGACAGAGAAATAGTAGAAGTAACGACACAAGCACAGATGGTCCTTTCTTGTTTGAAACGTATGGGGGAGAATTATGGCAAGCAGATGCTAATGAAAGTCTTAGCAGGATCGAAAGAACAAAAGCTGCGAGCCTTAGGGTTTGAACGTTTATCTACCTATGGACTGATGAAAAATCAATCGCAAAAAGAAACGATGCAGTTGATTGAATATTTGATATCGAATGGCTATCTTCTGACCGTTAATGGAGAATATCCTATCTTGAAAGTAACAGAAAGAGGGATCCAAGTATTAAAAGGACAAGAAGCTGTTTATCGAAAGGAACCCAAGAAAGTCCAGCAGCTGTCGGATGAAGAGACCGATACACTATTTGAAGTGTTGCGGGAACTTCGAACGGATCTAGCATCAGAAGCAGGCGTCCCCCCGTATGTCGTATTTTCAGATTCCACCTTGAAAGAAATGAGCCGAATACGTCCATCAAGCAGACTGGAGATGCTTCAGATAAAGGGAGTTGGTCAAAGCAAGCTTGATAAATACGGAGAAGCCTTTTTATCTCGGATAAAAAATATGGATCCTAATGTTCTGGATAAGCAAGAAGGACCATTACGTAAAAATGAATAAAAACAACTGGTTAAATCTGTTTTTTTGCTCCCTATGAAAATGAAATATGTTATAATTGAGGAATTAGAACGGGAGGTAAGCACAGATGGATTCTTTGTCGAAAAAACTTGCGATCCAAGTATTAAATGATGAAGCAGAACGGATCAAACGATTAATCCGAAACCAAAATAACAGTCTCTGTATCTCGCAATGCAAAGCCTTCGAAGAAGTGGTAGATACACAGATGTACGGTTTCTCCCAGCAAGTCGGGTTTGCTGTTCGTATAGGAGTAATCGAAAAAAACGAGGGGCAGCTGATGTTAAGTGAGCTGGAACGAGAATTGAATCAGTTATACAGTGAGGTTTACCAAGAAAATTATGATAAAAAAGAAGTTGGCAAGGAGGAATAGACTTGCCTAAGAAAGTAAAAAAAAGGCATCTATTAGACTATAGTATCTTGATTCCCTATTTGATTTTATGTGTTTTGGGTTTGATCATGGTATATAGTTCTACGTCGTATCTATTATTAGAAAACGGACAAAATCCGTCCGCATCAGTCATTAACCAAAGTATTTTTTGGGTGCTCAGCTTGATTGCTATCGCACTACTCTACAAAATGAAAACAGATGTTTTGAAAAACCAGCGTTTAATCATGGCAGCCATCGCGGTTTTGACGATTTTGCTGCTAATCGTTGTGTTTTTCGGTAAAGAAATCAATGGTGCAAAAGGTTGGCTTCAAATTGCAGGATTTTCGATCCAACCTGCCGAATACCTAAAGATTATTTCTATCTGGTATCTGTCTCTGACTTTATCAAAAAGGCAAAACAGTGTACAAAAAGATTTCCTAGGGACTGTAAAACGTCCACTTGCAATGGTTATCGGACTGACTGCTTTGGTCGCTATCCTTCCCGATTTTGGGAATGCGGCAGTTATTTTTTTGATTATTTTGGTTCTGCTTTTAGCCAGCGGAGTCAATTATGTGTATACTTTGATTGTAGGAGTAGGCGGTTTTTGTTTAAGTACTTTTACGATCTGGCTAATCAATATTACAAACGGAAAAATCTTGCCTGGGCGTTTACAGTATATCTATAATCGCTTTGCTATTTACCAAAATCCTTTCTCGGATGAATTAAATAAAGGCCATCAATTAGTTAACGGCTACTATGCCATGTTCAATGGCGGGTTATTTGGCAGAGGGTTAGGTAACAGTATCCAGAAAAAGGGATTTTTACAAGAAGCACAAACCGATTTTATCTATGCAATCGTAGTGGAAGAGCTCGGAGTGATTATGGGGATTTTGATATTAGCGTTGCTATTCTTTATGATCGTGCGCATTATTCTTGTAGGGATTCGTTCAAGAGATCCGTTCAATTCGCTTTTGTGCATTGGGATCGGCGCAATGTTTTTGATCCAAGTGTTTGTCAATCTGGGAGGAATCACTGGTGTCATTCCTCTGACAGGGATTACATTCCCATTCTTAAGTCAAGGAGGATCCAGTTTGCTGATGCTTTCGATCTGTGTCGGCTTTGTCCTTAACATTAGTGCGGATGAAAAACGCAAGAGCTTAGGTTTATAATAAAAAAAGATGTAGGAGTGGTTCGATGAAAAAAGTTTTAGTTGCTAACAGGGGTGAAATCGCTGTACGTGTATTTCGTGCTTGTACAGAATTAGGAATTAAAACTGTTGGAATCTATGCAGAAGAAGATGAATATTCCGTACACCGTTTTAAAGCGGACGAAGCATATTTAGTAGGACAAGGAAAAAAACCGATTGATGCGTACCTAGATATTGAAGGAATCATCTCGATCGCGAAAGAATGCGGGGCTGATGCCATTCATCCTGGTTATGGTCTTTTATCGGAAAACTTGAATTTTGCGCAACGGTGCGAGGAAGAGGGCATCACTTTTGTTGGACCCAAACTGCATCATTTGGATATTTTTGGAGATAAAATCAAAGCAAAAGCTGCAGCCATCGAAGCAGGAATTGCCTCAATTCCAGGTACAGATGGTCCAATCGCTTCTGTAGACGATGCATTGGAATTTGCTGAACGATTCGGTTATCCGATTATGATCAAGGCAGCTCTAGGCGGCGGAGGTCGCGGAATGCGTGTGGCTCATGATGAAAAGAGTGCAAGAGAAGGTTACGAACGTGCAAAAAGCGAAGCAAAAGCTGCCTTTGGTAGCGATGAAGTGTATGTTGAAAAATACATCGCCAATCCTAAGCATATCGAAGTACAGATTCTTGGTGACACACATGGAAACGTCATCCATCTTTTCGAAAGAGACTGTTCTGTTCAGCGTCGCCACCAAAAAGTAGTAGAAGTAGCGCCTTGTGTCTCTATGAACGAACAGCAACGTCAAAAAATTTGTCAGGCAGCTGTCCAATTGATGAAACATGTTGGGTATGTCAATGCGGGTACGGTAGAATTTCTTGTTGAAGGAGATGATTTTTACTTTATCGAAGTCAATCCTCGCGTCCAAGTGGAACATACGATCACAGAAATGATTACAGATATTGATATCGTGACAACGCAACTATTGATTGCCCAAGGGCTAGATTTGCATAAAGAAATCGGATTGCCTCAGCAAGAAGAAATCAAATTGAATGGGTCAGCTATTCAATGCCGAATCACTACGGAAGACCCGTTGAATAACTTTTTACCAGACACAGGAAAAATCGATACGTATCGTTCACCTGGCGGATTTGGCGTACGTCTGGATGTAGGGAATGCTTACGCTGGCTATGTGGTGACGCCGTATTTTGATTCATTGTTAGTAAAAGTATGTACGCATGGCGCTACTTTTGAAACAGCCATTCAGAAAATGGAACGTTGCTTGAAAGAATTCAGGATCCGTGGAGTAAAAACAAATATTCCATTTATGCTAAATGTCATCACACATCCTGAATTCCAATCAGGAAATGCAAAAACAACTTTTATCGATAGTACAGCAACATTATTTGAATTTCCTCGACTACGAGACCGCGGAAATAAAACGATGAAATATATCGGTGAAATTACTGTCAATGGTTTTCCAGGTATCGAAAGTGGCGAAAAACCATTTTATGAAGAACCACGTATGCCTAAAGATCTAATCACAAGAACTGATTACGTAACGGCTAAGAACGTATTAGATGCAAATGGTGCCGATGCTTTGGTCGAATGGATCAAAGGACAGGAAAATTTATTGTTGACGGATACGACATTTAGAGACGCCCATCAAAGTCTGCTAGCAACTCGTGTTCGGACAAAGGATTTCAAGCAGATTGCACGCTTAATGGGAGAAGGTCTTCCTGAACTCTTTTCAAGTGAGATGTGGGGGGGAGCAACATTTGATGTGGCTTACCGCTTTTTGAATGAAGATCCTTGGCAACGATTGAGAAAAATCCGTTCTTTAATGCCTAATACATTGCTGCAAATGCTTTTCAGGGGATCAAATGCCGTTGGGTATTCTAATTATCCTGACAATGTACTGGTGGAATTTGTCAAAGAAGCAGCAGCACAAGGGATTGATGTTTTCCGAATCTTTGATAGTCTGAACTGGACTCCTCAAATGGAAAAAAGTATCCAAGCTGTACGGGATACTGGTAAAATCGCAGAGGCAGCTATCTGCTATACTGGCGATATCAACGATCCAAGCCGAGCAAAATACAATGTTCAGTATTATAAAGACATGGCAAAAGAACTAGAACAACTGGGTGCGCATATCATTGCAATCAAAGACATGGCTGGATTGCTTAAACCGCAAGCAGCTTATCGCTTGATTAGTGAATTGAAAGAAACGACGGATCTGCCAATCCATCTGCATACTCATGATACTAGTGGAAACGGGATTATCACTTATTCCGCTGCTTCAAAAGCAGGAGTAGATATCGTTGACGTAGCAATGAGTGCAATGAGTGGGAACACGAGTCAGCCTAGCATGAGCAGCTTGTATTATGCGCTGGTCAATGGGCCACGGCTGCCAGAAATCACAATTGAAAATGCACAGAAATTGAACCATTATTGGGAAGATGTGCGTATGTATTACAAACCATTTGAAAATGGCTTGAATGCTCCTGAAACAGAAGTATATATGCATGAGATGCCAGGAGGACAGTATTCGAATCTGCAGCAGCAGGCAAAAGCTGTCGGACTAGGTCATCGCTGGGATGAAATCAAACAAATGTACCATACTGTCAATTTGATGTTTGGCGATATCGTTAAAGTAACTCCATCATCTAAAGTCGTAGGAGATATGGCACTATTCATGGTCCAAAATGATCTCACAGAAGAAGACATCTATGAAAAAGGCGAAACACTAAGTTTCCCTGAATCTGTAGTAACTTTCTTCCAAGGAGAACTAGGGCAACCAGTCGGCGGATTTCCTGAAAAACTGCAAAAGATCATTCTTAAGGGCAGACCCGCGTTGAGTGAACGTCCAGGTCTGTTGGCGAAATCAGTCGATTTCAACGAAGTGAAAAAAGAATTGGCAGAAAAAATCGGCTATGAACCAAAACAAGACGAAGTATTAAGTTATTTGATGTATCCGCAAGTCTTTTTGGACTATCAAAAAGCGTACAATCAATTTGGCGATGTTACATTACTGGATACACCAACATTCTTCCAAGGGATACGTTTAGGTGAAACAATCAATGTACAAATCGAACGTGGAAAAACGCTTATCATTCGTTTAGATGAAATCGGAGAACCCGATATCGAAGGAAATCGCGTACTGTTCTTCAATTTGAATGGGCAAAGACGTGAAATCACTATCAAAGATAATTCAATCATCAGTGCGGTCCAAACTCGATTGAAAGCTGAACCAACAAATCGAGAACAAATCGGAGCAACGATGTCTGGTTCTGTGCTTGATGTATTAGTGAAAAAAGGGGATAACGTCAAAAAAGGCGACACGTTGATGATTACTGAAGCAATGAAAATGGAAACAGCCATCGAAGCACGTTTTGACGGAGAAGTCGCACATGTATATGTATCTTCAGGAGACACGATTTCATCTGGCGACCTTTTGATTGAAGTGACTGAAAAATAATAAGTGAAAGGTGGGGAAATATGAAAAGACTGGGTTTGTTTTGGCTGATTCTGCTATTAGTTATTGCGGCATTCTATATGGAACCAGTCTTGTTCCCGCCAAAACTTGAAGTGAAGGAAAACTCTGATCAACAACTCTCAAATCAAATGACAACGTGGAAATACCAGGAGCTTAAAGCAACTGGTTTTTCTACTTATATTGGAAAACCGATCGAACAGCTAGAAAAAGATTTTGGACCATCCTATGATCGATTAACTAGTGGGTTTGGTTTTGAAACAAGATATTATGAAAACAAAGCCAGTCATCTCACTTTTGAAGTGAATGTCCAAGATAGCATGGTCACAACTGTTAAAGTACTGCAAACAGGACCTGCTGATATCACGCCGTTTTATTTAGGGATGACGATGCAGGACCTAACAAAGCTCACGACTATCTATACTAATTTCACTTTTGAGTATCATGACACAGAAGTTGGAATCGAACTGATGGAAGAGGATATGAATTATCGTCCACTGATTGCTTTTGATAACGACACTTTTGCTATTTTGTTTTTTGATCAAACAACTAACGGTCTGTTTTCAGTTGTATATTTAGATAAAGATAGTCTTTTGAAACTTTTACCGTATCAAGTGTTTGGTGAAGGTCTCCCACATTATGAAGCAGATAAATCGGCTGACTGGGAATCGATCAATCGCGGTAAAGAACGAAAAAGTACGACTTTACTAAACATGCTTAGAAGAGAAGACGAACTTCCTATATACAACCAACCACTTGCCTTTCAAAACCACAGTCGGCTGCTGCTACATGATTTCTTGACAAAGCCTGAAGAAATCTTGTCAGACGAACGTATGGCTGATTGGCAAAAATCGCTAGGTAGTGGACAAACGATAACGAAATTTTCCTTGACGAATGATGAATTGGAGAAGTTAATCAGTAAACAGAAATTAGAAAATACTAGTGGACTGTTTATTCATCCAGCAATCGACGCTACTTTTTCGTTTTTATATTGGTACAGCGATCCATATAATCATGACCGCTTTATGGATCCGGGAACGGATTCATTAGGCATTGCTTTTTCTAAAGAAAATATGTTAGTCTTATTGCAAGAAGAAAACGGAGAAAGTAGTGATAGCAGTGATCGTTAATGAAGAGCTGTTTCAACTGGAGGATCAATGCCTCCGAGTCGCTGAAATGATAAAAAAGAGTAAAACGATGGCTTCTTATTTCAAACATAAACAATCAATGAAAGAATCTGCAGAAGTCTGCCAATTAAAAGAAGCGTTCCTGTCGCAGAAAAAGGTGTTTGAAAATGTAGCGGCATACGGTGAATATGCACCTGATTACCGTGAAAAAAAACGTGCTCTTCGAAAAGCAAAAAGACAGCTTGATCTGAATGAGCATGTCGCAGCTTTTAGGTATAGTGAAACACAGTTACAAAGTCTGTTGGATCAAATTGTCCAAGCACTTGCTGAAGAAGTTTCTAATGAAATCAAGATAGATGCAGGTAGTCCGTTCTTTGAAACGAAAAAACACTTTGGATGCGGAGGGAATTGTCATGCAAGTTGACAATAGTGAATTTGAAATAATAAAACGACGCGGGCTGATCGTATGGGTCTACAGCTTAAAACAATTAAAGAATCTAAAAAAGTTCGGCTTGTTGCATTATGTCTCAAGAAAAATGAAATATGTCGTTCTTTACTTGAATGAAGAGACATTTGAAGAGACAGAAGAACGAATCCGTAAATTACATTTTGTTCGAAACGTAGAACGTTCTTACCGACCAGATATCGAAATGAATTTTGCTGATAAAATAGGTAATAAAACGGTATTAAAAGAAGAAGGTTTCGAAATCGAAGAGCTGAATACAGAAATCCGATTAGCTGAACATCTTTAAAAATCTCTTATGAGCAGTTTTTTAATAGAAAAATAACTTGGACAACTATCAAAAATTGATCATTGTCCAAGTATTTTTTTGTCTTTTTTTTGGTATACTAGTACCAGTACCATTTCTAAGGAGTGAGTAGATGCGGATAATATCAGGAAATTATGGCGGACGCCGCTTAAAAAGTTTAGCAGGGGCGAATACCAGACCAACTACAGATAAAGTAAAAGAATCCATATTCAATATGATTGGACCCTATTTTGATGGAGAGACAGTATTGGATCTGTTTGCAGGAAGCGGAGGTTTAGCTATCGAAGCCGTATCCAGAGGCTGTAGTCATGCAGTATGCGTAGACAAAAATTACCAAGCGCTAAAAATCATTAAAGAAAACATCGAGATTACGAAAGAACCAGAGAAGTTTACCACAATAAAACTTGATGCGGACAAAGCAATCGAACGGCTAGCAACAGAGAAACAACAATTTGATTACTTGTTTCTTGATCCGCCGTATGCAAAACAAAAAATCATTGATCAAATCCATAAAATGGAAGAACTGGGACTTTTTTCTAAAACCGCAGTTATCGTATGCGAAACGGATAAAACAGTCGAATTGCCAGAATCTGTGGCTGGATTTCATCAAATAAGAAAACAGATTTATGGCATAACAGCTGTGACTATCTATAGAAAAGAGGGAAAATGATGAAACGTGCATTATTCCCAGGAAGTTTTGATCCTTTTACAAAAGGACACTTAGATACAGTGGAGCGTGCGGCTAAATTATTCGATGAGGTGGTAATTGGTGTTTTTATCAATACTTCAAAGAACAGTTTGTTTCCTCCAGAAGAAAGAATGACATTGATTGCAAAAGCTGTGGCACATCTTCCTAATGTAAAAGTCATACATCAGGAAAATCAATTGACAGTGGAAACGGCAAAAGAAATCGGCGCGGATGCCTTGGTCAGAGGAATACGGAGTATCAAAGACTTCGAATATGAACGAGAAATCGCTCAGATGAACCATCATCTAAACGAGGAATTGGAAACGGTGTTCTTATTGGCAAAACCAGAATATAGCCATGTCAGTTCCAGTATTTTAAAAGAAGTACTGCACTTTGGTGGAGACGTGAGCAGTTATTTACCGCCAGTTATCAACGAAGCTCTAGCTGGAAAGCGTGAATCAAATGAAAGCTAAACAATGGTTCAAAACAGTACTGATTATCATATTTGGAATGTTGATCATCGGATTTGTAGTAGTTCCTCTGCCATATTATGTGGAATCACCAGGAGCAACGATTGATCTGAAAGAATTAATTACAGTCAATGACAAAGAAGACAAAGGTTCTGGCTCTTTCTCTCTTACATCCGTCGGTATCAGGCAAGCTACCGGATTTTTGGCTCTAAAGGCTAAACTAGCCCCCTTTGAAGAATTGATTAGTAAAGAAGAATTGACTGGTGGGGCAACAAATGAAGAATATAATCAAATGCAACAGTATTATATGGATTCTTCCCAAAACGCAGCAATCGAACAAGCGTTGAAGCTTGCAGGCAAGCCTTATAAAATGGAATTCAAAGGCGTATATGTCATGAGCGTAGAGAAGACATCGAACTTTTTTGGCAAGCTTTCAGTAGGAGATACAGTAACAAAAGTAGACGGCAAAAGCTTTCAAAGTACAGAAGCATTTATGGATTATGTAAAAAGCCAAAAAGTTGGACAAACAATCGAAATCAGTTATTTGCATAATGGTGAAGAAAAAACAGCTTCTGGTGATCTGATTGAGTTGCCAACAGATAAAAAGGCAGGAATAGGCATCACACTTACTGATCATACAGAGATCGAATCAGATACAGATGTTCGCATTAATTCTGGCTCTATTGGTGGGCCGTCAGCAGGATTGATGTTCACTTTAGAAATCTATGAACAGGTCACTGGTAAAAATTTGCGACATGGTAAGCAAATTGCCGGAACTGGAACGATCAACAGCGAAGGAGAAGTCGGCCGAATCGGAGGAATCGATAAAAAAGTAGCAAGCGCGGATAAAGCCGGTGTAGAGATTTTCTTTGCACCAGATGATACGATCTCAGACGATGTTAAGAAAGAATATCCTGAAATAAAAACCAACTATGAAGAAGCAAAAGCCGCTGCCAAAAAATTGAATTCCTCTATGAAAATCGTACCAGTAAAAACAGTACAAGATGCGCTTGACTATCTAGAGAAAATGAAATGAACCAATTAAAAAAATTGTGAAAAAGCTACTCTGTATCAAGTAATAAGAATAGCTACGCAAAAACAGCTTCTCCTCTTTTGTTTGGATTTATTTACTGCAGATGCAAGCTTTTGAGCTAATTGACTACTATTTATTTTGAATAAGGGATTGTGACATATTTTCTGTCACAATCCTTTTTTTTCGTCAAAATATCTTTCTGCTAAAAAAAAGAAAAAATTGACGTAATTAGATGTTGAAGGGACGATTTTGTCAGAGCACATTGTTTCTTCGATTTCAAATGAAAGGAGAAATGAATGGTTTTTACTGATCATTCTTTGTAAAAAGAAATAATGATAGAAAAAATCAACAAGAAAATACTCACCTCCCCTAAGTTAATCGTTTTTATGTCTACGGTAGTTCTTATTTTTTGTATAGTCAGTGGTTTTTTATTGTCAAATCTGTTATTTCATAGAGAACCAGAAGAAATCGCTGCAAAAGAAATACTTTCTCCATTTAGTTCCAGTGAAGAAAATCAATTGCCTGAAGGAAATACTGTAGAAGAGGATGCTCGTCCAAAGGTTATGTATACCGATATCAAAGGAAGTGTGAAGGAGCCTGGTATCTATTCATTTTCTTCAGAAGAACGGGTCTATGATGTACTAAAGCGCGCAGGAGGATTATTAGAAGAAGCGGATAGCGATCGAATCAACTTTTCTGCGAAGATAGAAGATCAGCAAGTCCTATATATCCCTGCTGTAGGTGAAGAGCCGCCGGAACATCTTAATCAGTCAGCATCCCCCGAAGGAAAACAGTCTACAGCAGATACCGAGCCTTCAAAAATAAATATCAATACAGCCAGTCCCTCAGAACTCCAGCAGATTCCTGGGATCGGTTCAGTCAAGGCGCAAGAAATCATTCGATTTAGAGAAGAAAACGGATCATTCCAGAAAGTGGAAGACTTGCAGGAGATCTCTGGTATCGGTGAAAAGACAGTTGAAAAACTAAAAAACTTCGTTACAATTAAATAGAATGATTCAGAACCAACTGAAAAGAGCAATAAATGGAGGCTAATGGATGACGGACTTCATTTCGGCAGTGAAGCATATGCTCTTTTGTCAGACATGATGATTCGGTATATTTAAAGAATATTTTGTTTAAGCAATGGAGTGCTTTTTTGACCAACTTGAAAATACGGAGGAATGTAACCATGTTAGAAAAATCTTCAAAACCATGCGATACGAACAAAGAAAAAATTACTGATAAGACTCAAAACAAACGCATTCCCTGGGACCAGTATTTTATGGCTCAGGCGGTATTGTTATCTTTACGCAGCACGTGTACACGTTTAGAAGTAGGAGCGACACTTGTTAGGGAAAAACGGATCATTGCTGGCGGCTATAATGGAGCAGTCAGTGGAGATGTCCACTGCATAGATGAAGGCTGCTATATTGTAGATGGACACTGTTTGCGAACGATCCATGCAGAGATGAACGCGCTGCTACAGTGCGCGAAACTCGGTATCCCGACGGAAGGTTCGGAAATCTATGTCACGCATTTTCCATGTTTAGCTTGTACAAAAGCTTTGCTGCAAGCTGGTGTTAAAGGAATCAATTATCTCCATGACTATCGAAATGATCCGTATGCTCAAGCGTTGATTGAACAATTAGGCATATCTGTACACCAAGTTGCTTTAGACTCGCAGCATTTTTCAAAACTTCAAAATGAATTAACAGGAAAACATGTCTAGCGTTTTAGAAAGGCATGTTCGAAATCGGTTGATTTTTCCGGCAATTACGTCGATGATTATTTGTTTGTTGTATGATACGGACAATTGGATTTATCGTTTGTTTCTTGCCGGAATTTTTTTGTGGTTTCGCTAAAAGAAGGACGTTTTATCGCGTACTTCTGTATTGTGGGTAGCATAATGGTATCCGTTTCTTATAAGCTACAAGAATATTCATTTTTAGAGGAAAAAGAAACAGCTGCGCAAGTGACTTTATCTACAGATACGATTCGTGCGAATGGCAGTTTTTTGACAATGGAAGGAAGATTGTCAGAGAGTAAACAGAAGGTACAGCTTTCTTATCAAGTAAACACCGAAGAGGAATTGAAAACTTGGCTTGGATTCCGAGGGAAGGGGATAGAATTGACAGCTGAAGGCGAGTTTATTTCTCCCGAAAAAAAGCGAAATCCTTATACTTTTGACCAAGAAGCTTACTTCAGGAACCATAGAATCTCTGGTCGATTCCAAATTCAAAGGGTCGAAAAAATCACCATACAAAATCATTGGCGAAATTGGCTCCAGAGAAAAAGAGGCGCTTTTATTTCTTTTGTCCAATCTGAATTTCCGCAAAAAACAAGTGTATATATCAATTCTTTATTATGGGGCTATAAAGATTCAGGTTTCAGAGAATCAGAAGAAATTTTTAGGGAGAGTGGTTTGCTGCATCTATTCAGCCTATCGGGATTACACATCCAATTTTATTTAGGGTGGCTGTATTATTTGTTTCGACGTATCGGATGGCCACTGCACGACAGCATCATTCCGTTGAGCCTGCTAACTATCTGTTATGTTTCTCTTGCAGGCAGTTCTATTTCTGTCTTGCGTGCTAGTCTGTTGTTTTTATTGCGGTTGCTAGTCAAATTATTGAATAAACGTTACTCCTCTATGGACTTATTTGCAGTTGTCTTTTGGCTTCTTTTGCTATTTGATCCTCGATTTCTTTTTCATGCGGGCGGGCAGCTTAGTTTTTTCATGAGTTTTTTGTTTATCCTGATTTCTTTTGATGGAGATTGGATGAAAAAAACGGCTTCTCATGTCCTATTTACCATGATCACGATGCCGTTGATTGTATGGCATTTTTATGAGTGGCCTCTTTTAGGCAGTCTTTTTACATTACTGGTTGCACCAGTATTCAAGTTTCTTTTTCTTCCTAGTGTGTTCTTTCTGACGCTTTTCAATCGCTGGTTGCCGAGAACCTTACTTTTGCTGATAGAAGAGGGACTGATCTTGTTTGAACGAATGATCGATTCGTTTTCAGGATCGACTCTTGTTATAGGGCGTCTACCTCTTGTGCTATCAGGGGTATATATTTTCGGATTACTGATTTGTATGGATAGATTGAACGAGCAGCCGATGAAACTCTTGTTTTATGTTGGTCTGTTTTCTTTGATGCTATTGACTTTGCCATTTTTACGTTTTTCTTCAACGATCGCTTTTATCGATGTTGGTCAAGGAGATAGTATCTTTTTGCAAAGTCCTTTTCGAAAAGAAACGATTTTGATTGATACGGGGGGGAAGTTACCCTTTGAAAGGGAAAAGTGGGCGCAAGGTATTGCACGACCTCCTGCTGAAAGGAATATCGTTCCATACCTAAAAGGACAGGGAATAAGTGTGATCGATAAACTCATCTTGACACACGACGATACGGATCATGTGGGAGAATTGTCCACATTATCTCAGCATTTCACCATCAAAAAAATTTATATTGGCTGGGGCGCTGGACGAAATGAACCGTTGCGAAGGCATTTAACAGAAGCTCAAAAAAATGGCACTAAAATCATTGAAGTCAAACATGGCGACAGGATCAAAGGCTATTATGATCTTTATGTATTGAACCCTTTTGAAAAGGGAGAAGGAAGAAATGAAGATTCAATTGGTTTATGGACGGAATATAACAATAGCCGTTTTTTGTTTTTAGGCGATTTGAATCAAGCGATGGAAGAACAGTTGCTTTCTATTTATCCTAATTTGAAAGCCGACGTAGTCAAATTAGGTCACCACGGTAGCCGCACATCAAGTAATACGGATTTTCTTTCCCATATTGAAGCGAAACATGGAATTATATCCTGCGGAGTAAATAATCGTTATGGTCACCCTCACAGCGAAGTATTGGAGGAACTAGAAGAAAATCAGATAAGAACATGGCGAACCGATCAGCAAGGAATGATCACCTATCGCTGGCATCCAGTTTTTCATCCTCATGGTCTAGTGGAAACAATGATAGACTAGTAATTCTCATCTTCTCATGGTAGGATAATTTTGAAAGTGGTGAGTAATTTGAGTATACAAGCAGAGTTACAAAAAATACGTAAAGAAAAACTTGCATCTTGTTACTTGATCTTAGGAACAGAAAAGTTTCTCCAAGATCAAGTTCGGGCAGAAATAGTTAAAAAAATCAAATTAGAGGGCGAAGATGATTTAAATTTTTTAAGTTTTGACATGGAAAATGCAAGTTTAGAGGAGGTAGTGGCTGAAGCAGAGACATTGCCGTTTTTCGGAGATCAACGATTAGTATTTGTGGAGAACCCATATTTTTTAACAGGTGAGAAAATAAACAATGGGATCGAACAAAATACTGATTTACTGACAGCTTATTTGAAAGAACCACTAGAATCGACTGTATTAGTATTTTTTGCACCATATGAAAAGTTGGATGAACGGAAAAAAGTAACGAAACAATTGAAAAAAACAGCAACCATCATCAACGTCCAACAGTTGAATGAAAAAGAAGTACGTCAATATCTGATGAATACCTTAGAGAACTCCTCCATCAAAATGGAACGCAACGCCATTGATTTATTCTTGCGGTTGACTGACTTAGATTTATCCAAAATGATGAGAGAGTTACAGAAATTAATTCTTTATGGACAAAATCAACAGCAGATCACTGTTCGAGAAGTAGAACAATTAGTTCCTAAAACATTGGAACATAATATTTTTGACATGACCCAATATATTTTAAAAGGGAAGACAGAACAAGCCTTGCGTTTATATGAAGATTTAGTCATGCAAGGGGAGGAAACAATCAAAATCAATGCGATTTTACTTTCTCAATTACGTTTGTTTTTACAGACAAAATTTCTTGTAAAGATTGGCTATCAGCAGGCCAATATTGCAGAAACATTAAAAATCCATCCTTACCGTGTAAAACTTGCCATGCAAGAAGTAAGGAAATTCGATGAACAGTTGCTAGTACAATTATTTGATCAATTAGTCGAAATGGATTATCAAATCAAAACGGGGCAAATCGAAAAAGAATTAAGTTTTCAACTTTTCGTTTTGCGCACAGGGCAGTTGTTGAGAAATCGATAGGAAGAAAGAAGAAGCCAAAAGCATGCAAGAATACCGGTTGCTTTTGGTTTTTTTGACAAATAAAAAAACCGGCCGAAGCCGATTCTTTTACTTAGCGATTTTTTTGCTTAAACGAGATTTGTCGCGGTTAGCTTTGTTTTTGTGGATTAGACCTTTTGATTCAGCCATATCAATAGCTTTAACAGCTTCTTTATATAACGCATCTACGTCGTCAGCACCTGAAGCTACAGCATCTTCAAATTTTTTGATTGCAGTACGCATAGCGCTTGTTTGAGATGAATTTTTCACATTAGCGTTTTCGCTTGTACGAACACGTTTGATTGCAGATTCAATGTTTGGCATTAGTTTCACCTCCGATAACTTAAGTTCTTACGCGTGTGACCGCATAATTCAACATTCATTATTATACCTAAAGGCAGCGCGCTTTGCAATATGAACATGACAAGTTTTTTTCCTTAACAGTCTTTTATTTAAACTTTTTTATCAGTAAGAACAGATAAATCAAGCTGAAAAAATCAAAAAGACGCTATTGTGGGAGGCAATAGCGTCAAACCAAACTAGATTTTTATTTATCTATTTAAACAAAGATTGAATGGGAATGTTTGGTACTAAGACATTATATAACAAAGAGAACCGTTTGCAAAGTTTTTTTTGAAAAGGGATACGATTCCCTATTGTTCTTTGTTTTTCTATTAAGAAACTGCAGTTATTTTATAACCAGTCACCTTTGATCGGTAAAGGTTATTCTGGTGTACCGATTATTTTAATATATTCATCAATATTTTTTATCAACATTTTTTTAATGACTAACTGATTTCGACGGTTCCATTTGCCACTTACTTCCAGTACATATTTATTTAGTGGCAAACGTAAGATGTACTTTGCCAAATAGCGATCTTTAAGCAGTCCATTGATCACACGGTCCTCAAGCTGCAAGTTGATTCCAGTCAGCATCATTGGCTGTTCTTGTAAAACATACGTATCAATTAAAAGACCTTCAAAAGTTTCCACAAGCGTCTTCCTTTCTTTCCAAAGTAACCTGAAAACAGGTACTGTTTCTTCCATTTTGATATTCGTTAAAGCGGATGCAATCATTCCTTCTTTTGTCCACTGTAATCTAGTATAACAAAAAAGAGGAGAAGAGCCAAAAAGAAAAAAGTGCATCGATTTCAATAGGGAATCTCATTCGCTCGCTCCTTGTTTAAAAAAAGCCCCTGCATCGCAGGAGCATCCCTATATCATTCTAATAGGTCAATCAAAAAGCAGTATCTAACACATTTTGTATCAAATCAGGAAATAAAAGATAAGCTAAGCCTAGAATCAAAAGTACCGCTAAAAGAAACCAGCCAATTGTTCCTATGAAATACTTCAATTTTTCGAACATTGTATCACCTCGTTGTCAGTATATCACGGATCAGTAAATTGGGGGTATTAAGAATCTCCTAAAAATAGGCAAAATTTGATCTATTTTCCTAAAGCAAATACTTGTAAGATACAATAAGTAATGCCAGAAGCAATGACTGGTCCGGCGGCGATTCCTCTTAAGAAGACAACACCTAAAATCGTGCCAAAAACAAGCGCAACAGTGATTTGCGGATCAGAAGCAATCAATCCTACGCCCTTGGAAGATAAGACAGCCACTAGCCCACCGCAAAAAACAGCTACCCAGCCGATAGGGGATTTAAAGGCTTCTAATAAATCACGTAGACCGATTTCTCCTGTTGCGATAGGGATCAGAATAGCTGCAGTGATGATCGTCACACCAATATTGATTCCTTTGCCTTGAAGCCAAGGGAAAAAGGAACGGGAGGTTGGTATGAGCTTCATAATCAACACAAAAGCTGCCGCTAACATCAGACTTTGATTCTTAGCTAAAATTGCTACAAGTAAAATAATTCCTAAAAAAAGCCAACTTTCCATAAAATATATTCCTCACTTTCTTCGAAACAATCATAACATCTTTTTGGAAAGTTGCAAAAGTAGGAATTCATCCTTCAAGACCTATTCATAAGCTGTTTTTTTCATAAAATAAAATTATAAAAAACACTTCGCTTATTTGACAGAAGACAGCCGCGCTTTGTATAGTGGACAAGACTTACATTTTTTTGAAGAATCAGAAAGAGCAGGTAAAGGTCTTAGTAAACGCAAGCCATTCAGAATAACCAATATTGTGCTTCCTTCGTGTCCTACAACTCCAAGAGGTAGATTTAAAAATTGCAGGAAGTTAGAAGCAATCAACAAGAGAATAACAAGAATCGAAAAAATAATATTTTGTTTGATGATCCGCCGCATTTTTAAAGACAGCCGATGACTGTAGACAAATTTATCTAAGTCATTTTTCATTAAGACGATGTCTGCGATATCCATAGCGGCGTCTGTTCCTTGTCCCATAGCGATACCTAATGAAGCAGCTGCTAAAGCAGGCGCATCATTGACTCCATCACCAACCATCGCATTTACTTGGTAAAGTTCATTTTCTTTTTTGACTAGTTGTGTTTTTTCTTCCGGAGTACAGCTTGCATAGTAATGTTCGATCCCTACTTGTTCAGCAATAGCCTTTGCTGTGCCAGAATGGTCGCCAGTTATCATACTTGTATGGATGTTTTGGGATTTAAAGTAAGAAATCACCTGTTGGGCATTTGCTTTTGGAATATCCAACAGACCTAAAACAGCGATTAACTGTTGATCTTTAGACAGATAGATTACAGTTTTTCCTTGATTTTCTAAACGTTCGATCATTTCCTCAATCTCTTTGCTGATTCTCATCGTCTCAGGATCATAAGCGTGTTTGCCAACTTTCCATTGCGCACCTAAATAGGTAGTTTGTAATCCAAAACCAGTAATTTCTTCTATTGATAGGGATTGGATTGCTTCGGGTATTGTGCAATCGAAATATTGTAAAATCGCATGAGCAAGAGGGTGTGTCGTTTTTTGTTCCATAGCAACAAGAAGTTGTTGTGCCAAATCCTTCTCATCAAAGAAAAAGCTGTCAGTCACAACTGGTTTTCCTTTAGTGAGTGTTCCTGTTTTATCAAAGGCAATCGCTTTTAATTCAGAAAGCTTCTCTAAATGAATCCCGCCTTTGATTAGAATCCCATTTTTTGCAGAATTTGAAAGAGCAGCTAGAGAAGCAGGAGTAGCAGATGCGACAAGCGCACAAGGAGAAGCCACGACTAGTAATACCATTCCTCGATAAAAGCTTTCATCCCAACTCCAACCTAAGAAAAAGTGGGGGAGAAGGATCATTAGAGGCACAGCAAGCAAAATCAATTTTACATAATTGTTTTCGATCCGTTCGATAAATGAAGCTGTTTGAGTTGGCGTATTCTGTGCTTCTTCCACTAATTGGATAATCTTAGCAAAGACGGTTTCGGCACTCGTTTTTGTTACTCGAATCGTAATGGGATTTCCTTGATTCAGCGTTCCTGCAAACATCTCATCTCCTAAATATTTTTCTACAGGTACAGATTCACCGCTTAATGCAGACTCATCGATCGTTGCCTGTGTGCTTTCTAAACAACCATCGATCGGAACAGCCGCTCCTTTAGCGACGAACACCAAGTCATCCACCTTTAATTGCGAAACATCTACTTCTTGCATTTGTCCGTTTTCTTTTAGTAACTGAGCTTTTTGTGGCTGAAGATTCATCAAAGCGGTAATTTCTTTTTGACTTTTATTGGTCGTGTATTCCTCTAATGCACCGCTTAAACAAAAGATGAATGTCAACATTGCTCCCTCAAAGTAATTACCAATCAAACAGGCACCGATAGCAGCTAAAGCCATCAATAAGTCCACATTCAGTGTTCGGTCATTCCACAATTCTTTCAAGCCTTCCGATGTTTGTTTGTATCCACCGATGATAATAGCGCTGATATAAAAAAGCGAGGTGATGGTAAGAGAGAATCGGTCGAAAATAAAACCGGCAATCATAAATAAAAGACAGCCAATTGTTGCTGCAAAAGCTTTTTTCTGATTAATCATCGTTATCAGTCCTCCTTGTCAAAACAAGGATAGCATAATAACAATGTAATTGATAATAAAAACAGATAAATGAGAACGATAATGGTTATCAGTTGGCTACGAAGCTTTATATAGTTTTTATTGTTTATAATAATTATCATTAAAGAAAATAAAAAACCAGAACATTTCTCATACAAGAGAAGTGTTCTGGTTTTTCTTACATTGCGATAAACCAATAACCAATTAAAATGATACCAAGGATAATACGATACCAGCCAAAAGCGGTAAAGTCGTTTTTCTTCAAATAACTTAATAAGAATTTAATAGCTAAGACAGAAACCACAAAAGATACGAATGTTCCTACAAGAAGAACAACAGTTTCTTCCATTTTGAATGAGTTCCCTTCAGCTAAATATTTGACGATCTTCAAGCCGCTTGCGCCAAACATGACAGGAATCCCTAAGAAAAATGAGAATTCTGTAGCGACAAAACGCGAAGCGCCAATCAAGATAGCTCCTAGGATCGTTGCACCAGAACGGGATGTTCCGGGAACAAGTGCCAAGACTTGGAATAACCCAACAAGAAGAGCTGCTTGGTACGTAAAGTCATTCAGCGAAGTCCAACGAGGTGTTTTGTTTTTGTTACGTTTTTCGACAATAATAAAGGCAATACCGTAAACGATCAAAACAATGGCAACGGGTAAGAACTTGTGGAAATTTGCTTCTAACCAATCATCCAAAGGCAAACCAATGATGATGGCTGGTATACAAGCAACGATCACTTTAAACCAAAGTGTCCAAGTATCTTTTTTTTCTATCGTTGATTTACTTGGAGAAAAGGGGTTTAATTTGTGAAAATAAAGAACGACGACAGCTAAGATCGCCCCTAATTGGATAACGACATTGAACATCGACATAAACTGTGAACTGGCATCCAGTTTGATGAATTCATCTGCTAGGATCAGATGACCAGTACTACTGATGGGCAGCCATTCCGTTATTCCTTCAATAATACCGAGAATCACTGCTTTGATAATATTTGCAAAAAACATAAATTCCTTCCTTCCCAATTAAGATACATCTTATAGTATACCGTTATTTTTTGATAAACCCAATCTGTTTTTTAATATTAAGAAAAACTTGAGAAATGAAGCAGATAAGAATACGAAGAGAAAAAAAGAAGACAAAGCCCTCGTTCAGACTTTGCCTTTTATGATTCTCTGTTAAAAATTAAAATATCCCATCATAAAAACGAGTTTCGACTATGTGCTTTCCCGTTTTCGATATAAGACGTATCGTTGATACCAAGGATAGAAAATCGACCGTTTGCATAAGTAACCTTTGTTACACTGCCATTTAAAAGACCAGCACGAACAGGCTGTTTAGGATCGATCAGATTAAGCAAGAAGGCAATCGTCAAACCATGTGATACGACTAAAACATTTCCGCCGCCGTTTTTTTCGCAGTGATGGGCGATATCTTCAAATCCTGTCCACACACGATCTCGTAATGTTTCATAAGTTTCTGCCCATCCAGCCGTATCCAAATTGTATACAGCATTGGCAATTTGTTCAAAAGAAACTTCTGTGGTGAACATTTCATCATATGTTTTAAAATTCAATACGCGAGGGATCACACCCCACATTTCCATGTCATAGCCGCCTTCAAGAGACCCGAAGCACCATTCTCTGATCCGTTTCTCGATAAAATAAGGAATTTCTTTTCCCTTAGAATGTTCTCCTAGAATAATACGGGCAGTTTCGATCGCCCGACCACTATCACTAGAATAAGCAAAAGAAAAGTCGACATCTTTTAACCCGCGCCCTAAATAATGGATGCCTTCTTGTCCTTGTTTTGTGAGTGGCGTATCACACCAGCCTTGTACGCGTTCGATTGTATTGAACATCGTTTTTCCATGCCGTACGATATAAAGTGTAGTTTCTGTCATTTTATTCTCCTCCTAAATCATTTTTAACGATTGAAAAAAGGATTTGTCCTTTTTTCCTGTTCAATCGTTGTTGCATCACCATGTCCTGGATAGACTGCAAATTCATCAGGTAAAACAAACAGCTGGGTCCGAATACTGTGAAGTAATTGTTCTAAATTTCCTGTATACAGATCGGTTCTACCTATACTTCCTCTAAATAGGGCGTCGCCAGAAACGACAAAATCATCAAAAATAAAGCTAACGCTTCCGATGGAGTGCCCTGGAGTAGGGACCACACGAAAAGACATGTTTCCTAAAGTATAAGTTTTCATTTCAAATTCATATTCTGCAGGTGAGACAATAATATCAGCAATATCATCATGTCGTCTGAGTCCAGAAAGGTTCAAAATCGGATCACCTAGCCATTTTTGTTCTAGTGGGCTGACATACACCGGGATTTGATAATATGCGCGTAAGGGTTCTACTGCACCAATATGATCATAGTGGGTATGGGTAAGTAAAATCGCTACCGGTTGTTGGTTTGTTTTTTTGATTTCTTGTTTGATTTGTTCCGCATCTTCTCCAGGGTCAATGATCAAAAGTGCTTCTTCGTTGTAGACCAAATAACAGTTTTCTTCAATCATTCCTGTTTTTAATCTTTCGATATGCATGTGCATTCCTCCTTGATAGCCAAAACTTCTTTCATCCATTAGTATAACGCATTCATTGCTAGGAAACAAAAACAGGTACTTATTTCTCTTTACTTATCTGAATTATCAGACTATATGAAAAGTATTTGGATATTCTAAAGAGAAGGAAAGTAAGTTTTCATAGCATTTTAATATGTCCTTGTTACATTAGACCCATCCAAAAATCCAAATTCTATATCCTATATCCCTGCCTAATCAGCAGGGTGTTTTTTTTTATGCTTGAAAAGAGAGCTCTTTTTGCTAAACTAGGCTTTTTCAGGTAATCTTAGAGAGAAAGAGGTGGTGGAAATGATCAAACAGTCAAAAATATCTGTGCGGCACTTAGTAGAATTTATTTTGCGACGTGGAAGTATCGACAATCGTAAAAAAAGTAGCCATACTGCATTAGAAGGAGCAAGAATCCACCGCAAGCTCCAAAAAGATGCGGGAGAAGACTATGAAAAAGAAGTTTTTTTAAAAACAACAGTTCCATTAGATGAATATCACCTGATCGTTGAAGGCCGTGCAGACGGTATTTTCAAAAGAGACGGTATTTATTATATAGATGAAATCAAAACCTCCGAACCACGATTTGAAGATTTAGAACCAGAACAAGTGGAACTTTTCTTTCATCAAGCAAGGGTATACGCCTATATCTATAGTCAAGAGCATGATTTACAAGAAATAAATCTGCAGTTGACTTACTTTCAGACGGCAGAAGAAGTGATTACGAGAAAGGTCGAACATCAGACAAGAGAGCAGTTAGAAATTTTTTTTAAAAAACTGACTGAAGATTATAAAGAATGGCTTGTTTTTCAAGAAAACTGGCGTACTGTACGCAATGCCTCTTTGATGGCTTTGAAATTTCCCCATGATGAGTATAGGAAAGGCCAGCGTGAACTAGCAGTAGCTGCTTATAAAACAATCCGTACGAAACAGAAATTGTTTGTAGAAGCACCTACCGGAACTGGAAAAACAATCTCTACGTTATTCCCCGCTTTGAAAGCTGTAGGGGAAGAAGAGGGAGAAAAGATTTTTTATCTAACGGCCAAAACAATAACTAGACAAGTAGCTGAAGATGCCATGACAGCATTAAAAGATACTGGAGCTGAAATAAAAAGTGTCACTTTGACGGCTAAAGATAAGATCTGCTTTTTAGATGAGACGACCTGTAATCCAGATCAGTGCCCGTATGCCAATGGTTATTACAATCGTATCAACGAAGGATTATGGGATCTTTTGAATCATGAGAATCAGATCACTCGAGAAGTCATCGAAACTTATGCAAGGAAGCATACACTTTGTCCTTTCGAACTATCATTAGATGTCAGTATCTGGTGCGACGTGATCATTGGGGATTACAATTATTTGTTTGATCCCACTGTTTATTTAAGACGTTTTTTTGAAGATGAAAAAAACGAGGATTATCTGTTTTTGATTGATGAGGCACATAATTTGGTGAATCGTTCCCGAGAGATGTATTCGGCAGAACTATCTTATGAAAAAACGAAACGAAGTAAGGAAGCTATACCAAAGGAATTCAAAAAACTCCATCGTCGTTTCAACAAACTATTGAAAGAATTTGATTCGATCCGAGAAATAGCAAAAGAAGATCATTGGGATTATCATCATCAAAAAGCACCGGCTGAATCTTTAGTAAAGGCAGGTTATCAATTAAGCGAAAAAATCAAAGAATGGCTAGCAGAATTTCCTGAGCATCCATCACAAGAACAATTGCTTCCTTATTATTTTGATTTGCTTCATTTTTTGAAGGTCAGTGAATTTTATGATGATCACTATGAAACAACGGTCGAAAAAACGTATCGCGATCTGATAGTAAAAGAGTTTTGTATTGATCCAAGCTTGTTTCTTGAGCATTCGTTGGATAAAGGAAGAAGCAGTATCCTTTTTTCTGCGAGTTTTTCACCCCTATCTTATTATCAGGAAACACTGGGCGGACAAAAAAGTCTCGCTTACAAACTGCCGAGTCCTTTTCCAGAAGGAAACCAGCAAGTTTTCATCGCAAATTACTTAGAGACGACTTATCGAAAAAGGGAACAAAGTCTGGCACAATTAGTTGAGACAATCCATGCTTTTGCTGATGGAAAGGTCGGAAATTATTTCGTTTTCTTTCCTTCTTATCAATATTTAGACCTTGCGGCGGAAGCATTCAAACAGCAATATCCTGACAGCGATGTGCTGATTCAAGAAACGGACATGAATGAAGAAGAACGCGAACGATTTTTAGCAAAATTCCAAGCAGATCCCGATGAAACATTGATAGGATTTTGTGTACTTGGTGGGATTTTTTCAGAAGGAATCGATTTGAGAGGGAACCGATTGATCGGCAGTATGATTGTAGGTGTAGGTTTGCCGCAGATGAATCATGAGCAGGAACTGATCAAATCATATTATGATGAGAAGGAACACCTTGGATTTGCTTACGCTTATCAGCTTCCTGGAATGAACAAAGTCTTGCAAGCTGGTGGTCGAGTGATTCGTGGCATGGCGGATCAAGGAATCGTAGTATTGGCAGATCAACGATTTGCTCGTTTTTCTTATCGACGTTTATTCCCACAACATTGGCAAACAGCAAGAGAAGTACGAAGTGTTGGAGAATTGGAAGAAGGAATACAGCGTTTTTGGTCATCCAAAGAAGCAGTAAATCAAAAAAACGAGGGATGACAGATGTCAGCCTCGTTTTTTTCATTAACGATAGTTAGTGAATTGCAACTCGATTGGTAAGTCAAGTTTACGTAATAAAGCAATCACAGCTTGAAGATCATCACGGTTTTTACCTGTCACTCTAATCTGATCTTCTTGGATTTGTGCTTTTACTTTCAGTTTTTCATTTTTGATAGCTGTAGTGATTTTTTTCGCGTTTTCACGATCGATTCCGTTGACAAGATCGGCAGTTTGACGAGCTTTGCCACCTAGCGCGTGTTCCGATTCAGAAAAATGGATATTTTTGATTGGCACATTTCTTTTGATCAACTTACCAAATAATACATCTTTGATCTGTTCGATTTTGAAATCATCATCGCTCAAGACAACTAGATTGCTGTTCTCTAATTTGATTTCTACCGTAGAATCCTTGAAGTCAAATCGATTAGTCAATTCTTTTGTTGTTTGCTGAATCGCATTTTTTACTTCTTCTGTATTGACTTCTGATACAATGTCGAAGCTAGCATCTTTTGCCATAAGAACCCTCCTGATATACGTATAAGTTTACTATACATCTATCTTATCATAGGAATGGGGCAGATTCTTACTTGTTTGCTAAAATTCTTCTCATTTGAGTTCGAAGTATTTTATTTTAATAGATAAACTGTTATTCTTACATTTGGAATAACAAAGTAGAGGAGAGGTGCTTGTGAGCAAAATTATGACTGCGTATCATAAAAATGAAAGATTAAAAAAAATAGTGGTTATTTTGATAACCGGATTGACCGCTGCGGTCGCTTTAAATTATTTTTTGATTCCAGCCAATGTCTTTTCTGCAGGGATGAATGGGATCGCTCAAATCATTTCCTCGCTTTTATATGAATGGTTTCATATCAAGGTAGACACAGGAACATTTATTTTTATTTTGAATATCCCTGTGTTTGTATTAGGGTTCCTCAAAGTAGGAAAACGAGCAACGATCCTTAGTTTTGTGAACGTTGTATGCGTATCAGTGATGACGATGCTACTTCCAGTCGGACAGATCACTGATAATATTTTGATGAATGCCTTAGTAGGCGGTGTTTTATTAGGTCTTGGCGTAGGGTTATCTTTAAAAATGGGCTTTACAACTGGGGGAATGGACATCATCTCTCTTGTGCTTTCACAAACAACTGGAAAAACAGTCGGAAATTACATGCTGATTCTAAATGGGATCATTGTAGTCATCGCAGGCTTCTTCTTTAACTGGGAAAGTGCCTTGTATACGATTATTTCCATTTATGCAATGACTCAAGTGATTGATGCCATCCATACGAGTCATCAAAAAGTAACAGCGATGATCGTGACCGTCAAACCGGAAGAGGTAACAGAAGAACTAGCGAAACGGATGGTACGTGGAATGACATTGCTTCCGTCTGTCGGTGGCTATTCAAAAAAACAAGGAAATATGATCATGATGGTCATCACCCGCTATGAAATGTATGATCTTGATCAGATCGTTCATGAAATCGACGACGATGCATTTATCAATATTTTACCAACTCATTCAGTATTTGGCCGATTTGCAAATGAAAACGAACAAAAAATGTATCGAACAACAGGTGTGTTGCCAGAAATAAAAAATCGTTCACAAAAAAAATGAGGAATCAGTTTTATTTAGAATGAATTTAATGTATTCCATCTAATAAGGACATTTTATAAATTTAAACGAGAATCTTCCTTCTAAATTCTCATTTACAAGTAGTTAAAAAAAGAGTATGATAAATAAAAATCGTGTTAAGGAGTGTCGTACGATGAGCGAAGCAAACCAAGAACGGTCTGCGCAAGAAATAGAACTGATCAAAGAACGTATTCTTGCTGCCTTGGAAATGGTGATCGATCCTGAATTAGGAATCGATATTGTCAACTTAGGCTTGATTTATGATATAGAATTCAATCCTGAAAACGGAGAAACAGTCATCAAAATGACGCTAACAACTATGGGCTGTCCACTAGCCGATATTTTAACAGAATCTATCCATGACGCATTGAAAGAAGTACCAGAAGTAACGAAAGCAGAAGTAAAACTTGTCTGGTATCCCGCATGGACGACCGATAAGATGAGCCGTTATGCACGGATTGCGTTGGGGATTCGATAGGGATCTTGACTGACTAGCTATGAGAAGCAAATAGTAAAAACAAAAAACCTTTTATCCTTTCTAGAAGAAAAGAGATAAGAGGTTTTTTTGTTTATAAAATTTTGTCTGCTATATTAGAAGTTAATCAAATAAATGTGTTCTATTGATAAAGGACATTCAAATCTCTTTTCTTTTGCCATCCATATTTTTTACATCAATTTGATTTTCGTATAGTATTCTTTCTCATCTTCACGATAAATCGTGGCCCCATTTTTTTGCTGCGCCTTAAGACTGCCAAGATTTTTTTTATTTACAGACAAAAGTGCCTCATCGATGCCGATTTTTTTGCCTCTTGTAGTACTAATGCTAAACCTTGTGTTGCATATCCTTTTTTACGATAGTCAGGGGAGATGCCGTAACCGATATGGCCAGCGCCGTTTCTTAATGATTCGTTCAGTTTATGGCGCAGATTAAAAATTCCTACATACTCATGTCCATCATTTTCCAAAATAAAGACGGTTGCGGGAACGTAATTCTCAGGAAGATCAATACCTAAAGAAGTGTTTTCGCATTTTTTTACATAATCTAAAAATTCAGCAAGTGTATAGCCATAAGCACTGTTGATAAATCCATTCTCGTTTGGTCCGAAGCTAGTTTGCAGCCGATAAGCTTTCTCCAAATCTGCTTCCCATAGTTTGATCAATTTCATCGAATCCGCCTCTTCCTAAGTAAACATATTTTTTCTACTATAGCACTATTTTGGCGAATAGCCATTCTTATTTTTATTTTTTTGTGATGTATCGTATTAAGAATAATTTAACAAAATAAATGATTGCAGATTTTTGTTATTTATTGTATTGTTTTTATAATAGATGAATCCTCGTTATCTTTTAAAAATGATCTTATTGATTGATATTGAAAGTTCAAGATAAATTGAATTTTTAATAAATGTGTTATTTAAAGTTTTTTCGTCCGTTGCTTATGATCACTAGAAAGGAGATCTCGTGAACTACTTTAGCGGTTATAAAAGAATTCCAGAAGGATGGCGGCAAACAGAAGCAAAAAATGATCAGTATCAAAACGAAAGAAGAAGACAGTTGTTGGAGAAAATGCAGCAAAAACAGCTGAATCGAGAGAAAAAGAAGAACAAAGAAACGAAGAAAAAGCAGCAAAATAAAATAGCTACCGATCCCAGAATCGTTCGTTTAAACAATGAAATGAATCAATTGAAGCAAGAATTGAGTAAAGCAAAAAAACAAGTAGCTACTGTGAGCAAGAAAAGAAGAGAGGACAAGAAACACATCAGAGAGCTGTCACAGCAACTCGAACGACAGCACCAACAAGCAAAAGTAGAAAAAGAAGAGATGAGACAAAAAGCCATCGAACAGCAGAGGAAAACAGAACTATTGTATCAAAAATTAGAAGAAGTGGGCTGGAATACAGATAATCACGCACTTCAGGAACTCCAAAAACGTAACCAGATCATCATTTATTTGCTGCAAAAAAATAGCCAAATGCAACATTATCTAGAGAGCATACATAAAGCGTCAGGTTTATTAAAGAAAAGAAATGATCGACTGAACAAGAAATTAGAAAAGCTTTCAAATAGAAATGCTACGTATCTGAAAATCATGGAGAAGAAAAAACAAGAACTGCAACAGTTGTATAAAGTCAACCAGCGACAAACAGAACAATTAGCAAAGAAAAAACAAAACTTCGTACAAGCAGCTCCTCAAGATCTGATCCATGCATTGATCCAACAGTTAGATACCCAATCATTTTATAAGTTCAATCAGCTGAACAAGCTGTTCAATAGGTATCAATGGATCTTTGAACAACAAGCGAATAATTTGCAGTATCAAGAAACAAATATTTTTTATGGTTTTGTAGAAATAGAAGAGGACAACATTTATTTCTATGAGGTCAATACGGAGCAAAGAAGACCACTGATAGTAGAAGAGAGCTTTAAACGCAAAGATCTTTTAACAGATGGCATAGCAGTACGAGTACATCAAAAAATAGTAGACGGTCCAGTATATCTAAGGTATTGCTATCCTATCGTTGAACAGAATAAGTCAAAAAGAAGAAGCGACAAATATCTAAAGAGAACAAGACAAAAATCTAAACAGTCAAGTAAAAAGCAATTGAGCATAGACGCTGAAAAGTGGGCATCATCACTCAAAATTGCTGTGATCGGGAACAAACAAATAAAAGGATTCGTAAAAGGATTGCAGAAATATGTAGAAACTGTCGAAAGAATCGATGCATATGAGTACGGGGAGAAAGCACTATTTGAAAGAATCCGTGCTGTTGACTATGTCTATGTTTGCATCGACAGCGTCCCGCATCATGTGACCAATTTTCTGAAAAGTGAAATTGAGCTTATGGAAAAAACAGAATTTTTTTATCGCCCTTCAATAGATGATGGAGTTATTCGGATGAACTATTTGTATTGGTTGCAAGAGGGAAAACGCGTAGAGATAAAAAAGAACAAAAAATATGTTCTTGACAAAAAACAAATGTAATCCTAAACTAGAACATATGATGCGGCTATGGCGGAATTGGCAGACGCGCTAGCTTCAGGCGCTAGTGAGGGCGACCTCGTGGAAGTTCGAATCTTCTTAGCCGCATAATTTTTATATATACTGAGAAAAGATGTCGAGGGAGAGATCCCATCGGTATTTTTTTATAAAATCTGATATAAAATAGATTTCGGTAAGAAAGTCATAGAAGTAATAGATGAGCAAAAAACTCGCTCTAATGTGACAAAACAACTCAAAAAGAGGCCATGCGATGTATTCTTTCGCATGGCCTCTTCCTATTTTGAATGTGTTTAAACGTTCAAATAATGAATCTTAGTACCAACCGTTTGCTTCCCAGAATGCTTTCGCAGCTTCCCAAGAACCATAACGTGAAGCAACATATTGTTCTGCCACTTTTTCTTGGTTCGCAGCAGAGTAATCACCATTCAAGTAAGAAGAATCTAATTGGTAACGTCCGATGTAACGTCCGTTCGTTGCTGTGTAAGAACCGCTTGATTCTTTTTGTGCGATCCATTCTTTTGCAGCATTCGTGCTTGTTGCCGTTGTTTCTGTTGTAGCAGATTGTGTTTCAGCAACAGGGGCTGCTTGTGTTTCCGTTTGAACCGTTTCTTGTACAACAGGTTGTTCAGCTTGAACAGGTTCAGCTTGGACTGGTGCTTCTTGAACGGCTGCTTGAGGTTCAGCAGCTGCTTGTGTAGAGCCTTCTGTTGGAATCGTTAATTGTTGTCCTGAGTAGATCAGGTTAATGTCAGAAATTGAATTTGATTCTGCAATGGCATTGATCAAGGAGTTGTCACCAACGTATTTTTGAGAAATCGTTGATAGAGTATCACCTGATTGAACGGTATAAGCTTCGTCCGCATGAGCAGTCGTTCCCATGAAGAATGCAGCACCGGCAGCCAAAGTTGTTCCAAAAAGTAAAGTTTTAAGTGATGTCATGAAAAATCTCCTTTATTCGTTAAAAAGTTTTATTTGTTGTGTTCAACGAGGAATACTTTAACACGTGAAAATATTTCATAGGTAAAAGAAGCATGACAATTTATGACAAATCCACGTTTTTTGTAACAGAATGATGTTCATCTCATGTGAAAAATGATGAGGAAATTCACATAATGCAGAAATAATAGGTTTAGAACAAGAGTTCTGATGAGAACAGAAATGTATAAATAACTTGAAAAAAATTGCTATTAATCATCATTTTATTTACACATTGCGTATATTTTTTGTATTTTTGCTTGAGATGTTACAATAAAAGAAAAAGGAGGCGGTTCCAATGAGTAAGAGATACCAGAACATCATGGTAGCAGTTGACGGATCAAGACAATCGATCAAAGCGTTCGCTGAAGCCCTTGACTTAGCAAAGGACAATGAAGCCCACTTATTTATCGTGTCAATCATCAACAAAGTTGAGCTGACCCATAGTGCCTATGCCTTTTCAAAAATCTATGCAGATGAAAAACAAAGAACAGAAGTAGCCATGCTGAAAAAAATCAATGATGCCAAAGAGTTCGGTATTGCTGAGATCCATGCAATAGTTGAAACTGGAGATCCAAGAAATTTGATTGCCAATGTCATCCCTGGACAAGAAAATATTGATTTGATTGTTATGGGAGCGACAGGAAAAGGAGCGATACAACAAGCACTAGTAGGATCGACCGCTTCTTATGTCGTTTCACATGCCCCTTGCAGTGTATTGGTTGTGAAGTAATTAGATAAGGGAGGAATAGAAAATGGTTCGCCCTCAAGAAGTTCGTGCACCAAAAGAAAAAATAGAAATTTTAGCAATTATTGAAGACGGCACACAAACAAAAAAAGGATACTCGATTGCTTTAATAAAGTGGAAAGGAAAAAAAGGTGTTGCTGTAAGGTGGGATGGAGATAATCAACAAGACAAAGGATTCCCAATCACTGCGAACGGCTACCATCCAGCGTGGTTTGTTCTGCCTGATAAATTTACAGAATTATACAGCTATGATTATGCGAAAACCGTCACATCCCTCAAAGCATTAGACAAATTAGCAGAAGAGCAGCATAAAATGGATGAAAAATAAAAAAGACGAACCAATCAGTCTTTAGAAAACTGACTGGTTCGAGGAGTAAAAAATGAAAAAAGGTTATTTGGGATGAATATAGAATAATGCGTATAGCTTAAATCAAACTTAAAGCCATAAAAAAGGCAAGAGGGTGAGGTAAATGGAAGCAGGAAAAGTTTTACAGGAAGTAAAAGTATTATGTGCAGATAAAAAATATGAAGAAGCAAAAAGTCTGATTGAAAAGAACAAAGAAAATTTGGAAGAAAAATATTCGATTGCACAAGAATTTGTAGAATTAAAACAAGGAACGCTTCTTCACCGATTCAAACATTTTTTTGGTATCACAGAATAGAAAAAAACGATTAAAGATACAGCAAATCTCTGCTGATCTTTAATCGTTTTCTTTTGAAACTGCTAGGATTCAATTCTGATTTTTATATAAAAAATAAATCCAAATGATTAGAAAAACTACTGCAAGCGTCAATTCGATGATGTGTATCACTAACACAGATGTTGTTTCCCAATGTCTAAAAGAAAAAATCTGATAAGTAAAATATACGGCAGGTAAAGAGGCCAGTAAAACTGAAAACTTCTTTTTCGTCCATTTTATGTAATAGAAAAGAATGCTTAGCATAATAAAAAAAGGAATATAAAAAACAAACTGACCGATCGCAATCATACTATTGCCTCCAATAAATAAAGTCCAAGATACAAAATAACACTTTGTGCGTGAAGGTGCAAGCAGCTCTATGGATTTATCCAGTAAAATATGTATTGTTTTTGAATTTATAGGGGAAAATTGCTATAATCAAAGTGAAAGAAGGAGTGGAATTTTCATGGATCATGTAGTGTTAGAAATCGATTTGCATTTAATCAATAATATTCGGGTGATTTACTATGTTGTAAGCAATAGTGTCGAACAACGTGTACTGACGAATAAAATCAATGGTATTTTAGCAAAGAAAGACGTTCACCGATTCAATAACGGTGAAGGTAGTTATTATAGTATCCCAGTAGAAAAAATCATTTATACGACAGTCAAAGTCAGAGAAGATCTGGATACTAAAAAGGCATATGAACCTATTTTTACAACTTATTGATTAACAGCAAATGGAGGAAAAAAATGAATCCATATGAACAACTTATCCAAGATCTGATTAATGGAAAAATCGAAAAAATTGATGTAAAAAGAGAAGAATTGATGGCTTTTCGAGAAGCATGGCTGAAATTGGAGAATCGTAAATATGTGGTAGGAAAAGCATCGCTGAACGGCAATGTGACTTATCATTATGATCCAACACGCTTATTTTAGTAAGGATGATTCAGAAAGAAGAAGGGACTGTGACAAAAATCGTGTCACAGTCCCTTCTTCTGGACAAACGGTGTTCAAGAGACAGCCTATCGGCAATAAGGCTGAACGTCTCTTTTACAACTTCTGATTCCCGGTGTTCCAGAAATGAAAATTCCTACTTATTAAATAGATTTTTGAATTTGTCTTTCACACTGTCGATATTTACGTCTTTTAGAAGATTTTGTGCTTTCTCTTTGTAAGGACCTAGTTGTTCTTTATGTTCTTCGATAAATCGTTTTGCGCCGTCGAAGTTGCCGCCTTTTATCATTTCCTTGACTTTTTGAAATAATTCTTCTTGATTCATTTTAAACACATCCTTTGCCATCAACTTGATTTTTTAACATGGATAAAGTGAGAAAAACTACATTATCCACACCTCCATAATATCAAATAACGATCATTTTTACTAAAAAAACACTTGTTTCTCGCTTCTAAAGTAGGAGAAAAATCTCCAACTTAGGTCGGATGGAATTTTTCTAATTGCCCCATATACTGAATATATAACAAGGAGGTAGAAAGATGAAAGTGATTAAATATTTGATAGGATTGGCGGCGATTAGTGGTATTTTGCTATTTGGACTGAAATACTATACTGAAGGAAGTTACGGGGAAATCCCTGGTATACTTGATCAACTAAATCCATTAGTTGAAAAAGGTGAGGTCTATGTAAAAACACAAAAACCAGAGGAAGTAAATGAACATGGAACGGCAAGGTATGTTCAAAAAGCTGCTAATGTCGATGGGGAAGAGCGTACAATTGAATTTAATGGACTTTCTGTGTTAAAAGAAAATCATTATTTGAAAATCAGCAATAAAGGAGCGCACATAGAAACGTATGAAGAAGTTCCTAGAGAAAAAGTTCCGGAAAAAGCATTAGCAATTATTGGCTAAATTTACTGTATGAGTGCTACAGATTTAATTGTTAATTATAATAAAATTATGTAAACTATATAATAAATAATAAAAATATTCCAAAAACCCCTGAAAAAAGATTAATCTTTTTTCAGGGGTTCATTTTTTATCAACAAGTCCATCAAATTGGGATGGCAGGGTTCGAACCTACAATTGCTTGATTCAGAGTCAAGTGCCTTACCAGTTTGGCTACATCCCATTTATTCAACAAAATAATCATAGCACTTTTCTAAAAAAACGCAAGTTATTTTTCTTGATCAGATAGTTGTTGTTTTACTCGTAAAAGGCGGCGCACCAGTTTCTTTTCCAATCCAGCAGGAAGGGCAATCCGCTCTGCTACTGACAAGACGGAGTCAAGCAAGTGATATTCTTTGACAGGTTCATTCATGATATGGTAAATGTTTGCTAAACGTTCGATATATTCAAAATGGGTGTACTCCGTTCGAGCGATCAGAAATTTTAATAAATCGATTGCTTTTCCATACTCTTGGTCTCCATAATAGACAAGAGCTTGACGATACAGTTTGATTTCTAGTTCATTGAGGGTAGCAGGTCTGCACCGTTCGTTCCACTCATTAATAGAAACTTTACCTTGAACATTTCCTTTGCGGTCACGGACAAAAATAATCGGAATTTCATTTGGATCCATTTTTTTATGAGTGAATTTTTCCATTATCTGTGCTCCCTTCAAAGGTTCGGTATCTAGAGTATAAGGGATTTTTACTTTAATTACTAGCTTTTCTCCAAAGTTAGCATTTGTCCACCCATTGCAGTGAAAATGGCCGAAAAATCATTAATCGGTACTGCTCGATTTTTTACGCCATAGGGGTCGTTGACGTAAATATTTTCTTTGTCGTATCCAGTGACTACACAAGCATGAACAAGTGGAGTGACTCTTACTTCTCCGTTGTTTGTTGTCCAAGTCATAAAATCAGTTTCATCAGGGACTTCAAAATTGATAGTCACGGAAGTCCATACAGGATTTCCTTTAGATAGAGCTTTTTTGATATCATCTAGTTGAGCGTCTGTTTTTGGAAAAGTATGATAATCCGTTTGGACGATTTGTTGAGCAAGAGAGGCAACAGGAGGGACATAGACGCCCATAGCCCAGTCTCCGCCACTGATATCTCCAACAAATCCTTCATTAGGATCGCCGTGAGTCCCGTCTGCATTGAAAACAAGGACGTAATCCAATTGTTCAGCTAACTGGTTTTTAGTCGTTTCATAACCATAAAAAGATAAAAGCATGGAAAGCGAAGTGACCTCGCAGCCATTTTCTAGAGAAGGAGAGTCAAACTGGCTCTCTAATGGAACATCTAGCAAAACTTCTGCTTTCTCTTTTGTCTTTTTCGTTTTTTGTGTTGAACTTTTTTGTGTAGTATTCATTGTATGTTCTGGAGAATGGATATGTAGGTAATAACTTGTACCGCTTAATAAAAGAGTAGCTGTACCTCCTAGAAACAATAGTTTTTTAAATGTTTTTTTCTTCATTGGAAATCTCCCTTTTCAGCTGTTTATCTTTCCTATTATAAGTGTATTTTTATTGGGAAGGGAAGTATTTTATTTAAATATGTAAGAAATAATCAGTTTTTGAGGAATATTATTTATTATTCTAGAACAAATTCTTCTAGATACAACAGCTGTTTTAATTGTGAAAACGAAAACAGTACGCTATAATGCCTGTAAGGTTGATTTTTGACTGTAAACAAAAAATCAAATAATTAAATCTCCAAAAAATAGCAGTTGTAATATGGAGAAAAGTTCCAGCAGTTTAGGAGGATTTTGATGACGGAAGAAATGATTAATTTAGGAGAACAATATGCATGCAAACCAATTGGCTTTACAAAAACGGTCATTGGTGAAGTTGTATCAAAAATGACAAACTGTGCCGTGGTCAAAGTTGCCCAATGTGCTGCAGAGGATCAAGAGTTATTAGATGAAAAAGCAAGCATGGTTGTTGCAAAATATGATACATTTGAATAAAGAAAATAATTGGACGTGCGGCGTGCTGCAAGTCCAATTTCTTTGAGAAGGTAAATCAGTATTCTTTTCCTGTTTTCAGGAGAAGAAAAAGCGAGGCGAGTTGTCATGGTAACATTTTTTACGGTTCTATTGTTTTTATTCGTTGTTGTTATGTTCTTATTTCTTTGGCTGGTTCGAAAAGAAATTATTTATCGGACTGTTCGGAATCGATGGGTTTACTTGGTCATACCATTCTTAGTAGTACTAGTCGTTTGGTACACACTCATCAGTCAGCCTACAGCAGATGAATTGGCAAAAGGGATTTTGTCAGCGATGATTTTTATTAGTTTTTTGTTGGACAGTCGAGGAATTACAGAAGAAGGGCTTGTCTTGAATAGCTTTGATAAAAAAGGTGTTCCTTTTTCTGAAATCAATAAAATCGTGTTGTACCAACCAAAAGGTTCTAAAATTGTAAAAATGAATTTTTTCCGAAACGGATGGCGGGGACCAATGCTGAAATTTTCTGCATCATTAGAAGAATTAGTTCCATTTTTGTCCCAACGCTTGAACGATGAGGCGGAGATTGATATTATGATCGATCCAGAATAAAAAACAGAGGTTACGACAAGATGTTTGTCACAACCTCTGTTTTTTTCAAGTAAAATTATCCGAATACACGGAAGCGATCTGCATCGTTCATATATTCTTTTTCCCCAGCTGGTGTTTCTGGTGAACCGAATACTAATTGTGAACGTAGTTTCCAGTTTGAAGGGATATTCCATTCTTTTGCAACTGCTTCGTCAATAACTGGGTTGTAATGTTGCAAGTTTGCGCCCAATCCTTTATCAACTAATGCTACCCAAGTGTTCGCTGTTGCGATTCCGTTTGATTGTTCTGACCAATCTGGGAAGTTGTCTGCATATAATTCAAATTGTTCTTGTAGACCTTTTACCACGTCAGTATCTTTGAAGAATAATACTGTACCATAACCATTTTTGAAACCAGCTAATTTGTTTTGTGTATTTGGAAAAGCTTCTGCTGGAGTCAATGGGCGAAGTGCTTCTTCAGTGATTTCCCAAAGTTTTTCATGTGCATCTCCGAAAAGAATAACTGCGCGTGTTGATTGAGCATTGAAAGCAGTTGGGCTTTCTTTAATTGCTTCTTTGATCAAAGCTGTCAATTCTTCATTAGAAAGTGAAACGTTACGTCCTAGATGATAGATTGAACGGCGGTTTTTTAAAGTGTCAGTAAAAGTTGTCATATTAAAATTTCTCCTTTGATTTGCGTTTTGCATTTTTTTAATTGATTACGAAATGAAGTATATCATCTTACAAAAAGTAAGTAAATAGATATGCTCACAAAAAATAAGCGAAGTTCAAAAAACAATTTTGATAAGGGAAATCGTTAGAAAAGGATTTCCTTGGTTATCGCTTTCATTATTGTGTTTGAGGAATTTTTGCTTATTTGAAAAAAACGTCTGATATATAATTATTAAATCTCTATCTTCTTTTTTTTATGATATTGCCATTAAAAATTACTTGTTTTTATAGAAAATTAGTTTATATTTCTTAAATAAGTTTTTTAGTTAAATTTTTCGGTAAAGATGTATAATATTTTCTGAAAATTTAAAGAATTGGGGTATAGATTATGGAAAAACAGCAAGACAAGGGCTTCTTCGGGCAGCCGAAGGGATTGTCAACTTTGTTCTTCACTGAGATGTGGGAACGATTTAGTTATTATGGTATGCGTGCATTACTTATCTATTATATGTACGATACAGTTGCCAACGGGGGACTTGGATTACCACGAGCAACAGCATTAGCTATCATGTCGATATACGGATCTCTGATCTACATGTCTAGTATCGTCGGCGGATGGGTATCTGACCGAGTGTTAGGAGCAAAACGCACTGTATTCTTTGGTGGAGTCTTCATTATGCTTGGACACATCGTCTTGGCTTTACCATTTGGTGTAAGTACATTATTTGTTTCAATGGCATTGATCATTATTGGAACCGCCTTTTTGAAACCGAACGTTTCTGGCATGGTCGGACATCTTTATTCAAAGACTGATTTGCGAAGAGATGCAGGATTTTCGATTTTTTACATGGGTGTCAACTTAGGGGCGTTATTAGCACCACTAATCGTTGGGACAATCGGTCAAGAATATAACTACCATTTAGGGTTCTCTTTAGCTGCTATTGGGATGTTCTTTGGATTATTACAATACATCATCCAAGGGCGCAAGACATTAGACGGAGTGGGTACAACACCACCGAATCCTTTGACAACTGAAGAACGTAAAGGATTCATCCGTAACTTGATCATCGCACTTGTTGTTATCGTTGCAGTATTCGGTGGCGCACAATTAACTGGTCATTTGACAATCGACTTTTTTGTCAATACAATCAGTGTATTAGGGATTATCTTACCGTTGTATTACTTTATCAAAATGTTGACTTCAAAAGATGTAACTGCTGAAGAAAAACCAAGAGTATGGGCGTATATCCCATTATTCCTTGCAGCAATCATTTTCTGGTCATTACAAGAACAAGGTTCATCTATCTTAGCTTTATTTGCTAGTGAACGTACGCAATCTACACTATTTGGTGTGACGATCCAAGCAAGCTGGTATCAATCATTGAATCCGATTTTCATCTTTATTTTGACGCCGGTATTCGTAACAATGTGGACAAAACTTGGCAAACGCCAACCATCTACAGTAGTGAAATTCTCTCTTGGTCTTTTGTTTGCAGGATTATCATACTTACTATTGATGTTGCCAGGTATGCTTTACGGAACAAGTGGAAAAGTAAGTCCATTGTGGTTGTTAGGAAGTTTCTTCATCGTGGTTATTGCTGAATTGTGTCTTTCACCAGTTGGTTTGTCTGTGACAACGAAATTAGCACCACGAGCATTTGAATCACAAACAATCGCTATTTGGTTCTTAGCTGATGCTTCTTCACAAGCAATCAATGCACAAATTGCACGCTTCTACACACCAGGAACAGAATCTGCCTACTTCGGTATTATCGGTGCAGTAGCAATCGTCGGTGGTATCTTGCTATTTACTGTGAAAGAACCAATCAAAAAACTAATGGGATCTATCCATTAATCAACTCATGAAAAGACAGGAATTGCTTATTTGTAGCGATTCCTGTCTTTTTGCGTATACTCAAAAAAGATAGAAATATCAGAACCATAAAAGTATATAATTTGAAGAATATAGAACAAATGTTCAGTATTTTTTGATATAATAAAGAAGCACCGTATCATGTGTTGAAGGAGGAAAAGCATGTCTTTACAATTTATTCTTGGAAACGGGAAAAAAGATCACCGTCAAGTCTTGATTGACGAAGCATCAGCTTGGCTCGACCAAGATGCAAGCAACCAAGTATTTTTCCTTGTTCCCAATTACAGCAAATTCGAACAGGAACAAGAAATTTTAGCGGAGATGCGAAGAAGAAGCGGGAAAAAAGCTTTCAGCACAACAAATGTTCAAGTATTCAGTTTTTACCGTCTGGCTTGGTATTTGCTGCAACAGACAACCCTTCTTACAGGAAATGAATTATCAGAATCCGGATCTGCGATGATCTTGCGACAGATTTTAGAAAAACATGAGGAAGAATTAACGATCTTTCGCGGAGAAATCAATAAAAGAGGATTTATTCGCCAATTGCAAGAACTCTATAGTGAGTTGCGCACAGGGAATATTCAACCGGAAGACTTGATGCTTTTATTTGGTGATTCACCGAATGCAGAAGACCAGCAACTTAAAATGAAAGACTTGAAGCTGATTTTTTCAGCTTATGACAGCGAATTGACCGAACGTGCACTATCAAATGAAGATGCACTGGCTATACTAGCAAATTATATGCAGACACAAGATTTCACCAACGTCCAATTTATCGTCAGCGGTTTTTCCCGAATCAATGGGCAAGAGTATCAATTACTGCAGGCAATGATGGAAAAGGGGCAATTAGTTGTCGATTTATTGTTGGATCGTCCTTATACAGCGGATCTTCCAGAAGTACTTACGCTCTTTCATGAGACTGGAAAGCTTTATTTCCGTCTTTTTCAAAGTGCGAGAGAACGGAAAGTTCCTATATTAGTAGATCGTTTTGCGCCAGAGCAGAATCGTCCGACAGAGCTTCAGTTGCTGCAAACGATGTGGGAAGAGACTTCCAGCCAAAAGAAAGCAACCGTCCGCAAATTAGGGGAACAAGAGGCTCTCCATTTGTGGGAAGCTGAAAATCCAACTGAGGAAGTCCGACAGCTAGCTGTTGAAATCAGACGGCTAGTCAGTGAAGAAAACTACCGTTATCGTGATATCCAAGTACTGACAAAAAATATGTCCTTATATGGAAATATTCTTCGACCAATCTTTCAAGAAATGGCGATTCCTTTTTATATCGATGAAGAACAAATGATGGAAAATCATCCGCTGATTGAATGGGTCAACAGTCTGTTCGCTCTTGACCGATATTCTTATCGACTAAGTGATATTATGCGTTTTTTCAAGACGGAATTGTTCCTATCGATGGAAACAGAAACCGAACTGGATGAATGGAAACAAGAACGAGATGAATTCAGGAAAAAATTGGACATCACAGAAAATGTTGCACTTGCTTATAATTATCAAGGCACTTACTGGACGCGTGAAAAAGACTGGCAGTTTGTGGCGTATGATTTTGAAGCAGAACAGATTGAAGACGTACAGTATCTGGAAGAACAGTCAAATACGATTAGACGATTATTTCAGAAATCTGTACCTGCATTTTTTAAAAAAATAAAGAAAAGTAAAACAGGTCAAGCGGCCGCAAATGTTTTTTATCAATTTTTGATTCAAAGTGGTGTACAGCAACAATTATTGTTTTGGCGTAATCAGGAAGTAGACAGAGGAAACTTAGAAGCGGCAAGAAACCATGAGCAGACATGGGGAGCGCTGATTGATCTGCTGGATGAATATGTAGTCATTTATGGTGAATCGGCTTTTGACTGGTCTCTGTTCCAAGAAATCATTACGAGTGGTCTCGAAAATCTAAGTTATGGTAAAATCCCTACCGCAATCGACCAAGTGCGAATCAACCGTTTGGAATTAGTTCGACCGAATCAAGCTGCCGTCACTTTTGCATTAGGCTTGAATGATCAAGTGTTTCCAGACCGTAAAGAAACAAAAGGATTGTTGTCCAGTGAAGAACGAGAAGTATTAAATCAAGCTTTGCCAGATGGACAGTTTTTATTCGACCCATCAAAAGAAAGTATCTCTTTTGAGCCTTTCCAAGCCTACCTTGTTTTTCTTTCCGGAACGGATCGATTATATCTTAGCTATGCACAAAGCTATGACACAGATGGTTCACTGAAGATGTCTCCTTATTTGCGCAGAATCACAGAATATTTATCAGTTCCCGTCGAGAGAAAAGAGCATTTGACAATCGAAAGCGATCCTGATTGTTATGTAGGAACTTACAGAAGCGGAATCAATACAGTCAATAGGATTTATCGATTAGCTTTAGATGAAAAGAAACCTGTACCAAAACATTGGCAAAAGCTCAAAGAATTAGTACTGAATTCCTCATGGCGCAATTTTGCTTTACAAATCTTTGAAAGTCAGGAACATTTGAATGTGCCTGTTTCGATGCCAGAAAAAATGGCGGAAGAGCTTTATGGAAAAGAAATTTATACTTCGATTTCACGTATGGAGAATTTTTATAATTGTGAATACAAATACTTCATGCAATTTGGGTTGAAATTGAAAGAACGAACTGTTTATGGTTTGACTCCAGCAGCAACAGGTGATTTTTATCATGAATCATTGGATCGTTTCTTCAAGCTACTGTTTTCAAACCAATTATCCTTAGTGAATATGACCGATGCGCAGCGTAAAGACTTTACTGAAAAAGTGCTGCAAGAAGTGTTCGGAGAACTTCGGTTTGAGATATTGGATAGTTCCGCAAGAATGAACTATATCCGCTATCAGTTAGGACAGACGATCCAAAAAGTAGCATGGGCTTTGCAAAAACAGAGCAAAAATACGGGCATGCATCCTCTTCAGACGGAGATTTTATTTGGTCAGATTGCTGGAGCAAAAGGTATCACAGGTCTGGAATTACCGTTGAGTAATGGTGGAAAACTCCACGTTCGAGGAAAAATCGATCGGATCGATGTAGCTTCTGAACAAGAAGATACTTGGTTAAGCGTTATTGATTACAAATCTAGTGGACGTTCATTCGATGTCACAGAAGCTTATTATGGCATGGCTATGCAATTATTGACGTATCTGGACGTAGCATTGATGGATGCGGTACGTTTGACTGGAAAGGCGGCTGTTAAACCAGCAGGATCATATTATTTACATGTTCATAATCCTGTATTGACGGAGACCGATGATGTAGAGAAGAATACATTGAAAAAATTTAGTTATGATGGCGTTTTTGTCGATGATCCCGCTCTTTTAGAAGTACTAGATCATTCACTGGAAGCAAAAGAACAATCACTGATCTATCCAGTGAAAAAAAATGCGAAAGATGAATACCAAAAAGGTAGTTTCAGCAAAGATAAATTTTTCACGGAAGAAGAACTGCAACTGTTCATGGCGCATAATCGGGAAAATATGCGGTTAGCTGGAGATGCAATCACTTCCGGAGAAATCAAACTGAACCCAGCTTATAAAGATAAACAGCGAATTGCCTGTGAATTTTGTCCATTCAGAAGCATCTGTACGTTTGATGTGATGCTGAAAGAAAATAATTACCACCGTCTGGAGAAAATAGATAAGGAAGAAGCACTGCGCAGAATATTGAAAAGGAGTGAAGAAGAGTGAATCAAATTCCTTTAAAACCGCAAAATGAACGATTTACAGATGATCAGTGGCAGGCGATTTTCGATCAAGGAGATAATTTGTTAGTCTCTGCGTCTGCCGGATCAGGTAAAACTACAGTGCTTGTTCGAAGAGTGATTGAAAAATTAAAAATGGGTTTTGATATCGATGAATTACTGATTGTGACATTTACTGAAGCAGCTGCAAGAGAAATGAAAGAAAGAATTCAAGAGGCATTGCAAGAAGCGGTCAACAGCGAAAGCGACCCTGTACGAAGACAGCATTTTACTAAGCAGTTAGTTTTATTGCCCACAGCGAATATCTCAACCTTACATGCTTTTTGTCTAACAGTTATTCGACGTTATTATTACTTAATTGATATTGATCCGGTCTTTCGCATGTTAACAGATGAAACAGAAACGATCTTGATGAAGGAGGATGTGTGGGACGAGCTGAGAGAAGCACTTTATGCAGAAAATGATGAACGATTTTTCCAATTAACAATGAATTTTTCTAATGATCGTTCAGATGACGGCTTGACGAATCTGGTATTTTCGCTTTATGAGTTTGCCCGTGCCAACCCTGACCCCAAAAAATGGCTAGAACAGTTAAGCGCTAATTATCGTTTGACTGAGGGGCTAGCGAAATCTCGATTATATCAAGAACAAATCCGTCCTTTAGTTTTGGCAGATGTATACCAATGTGTACAATTATATGAACAGATGACTCAGTTAGCACAAGGTGAAGGATTAGAAAAAATGTATGAGCAAGTAGCTGGAGAACAACAGCAGATCAAAAATATCTATGAAGCTTTCTCGCAAGATCGGTTAGAAGATGCTTATGCTAGTTTGGAACAACTGACTTTTTCAACTTTTAAGAGCAGTCGTAAAGCAGAATTGAAAGAAATCTCCAATGAAGTCAAGGGCATGAGGGATAAAGCAAAAAAATTGATTCAGCAGATAAGTAAAAGTTACTTTCCTGTTTCACCAAGCCAAATGGAAGAATTAACGGAAAAAGCACTACCGTTAGTCGAAGAAATGACAAAAGTCACGCAAAGCTTTATGGACGGTTTCAGTATGCGTAAACGGGAAAAAGGCGTATTGGACTTCAATGATCTGGAACATCTAGCGTTGCAGATTCTCACAGAAAAAACGAAAGATGCATGGCTGCCAAGTGAAGCTTCAAAACATTATCGAAAAAAATTCAAAGAAGTAATGGTAGATGAATATCAAGACGTGAACCAATTACAAGAAGCCATTTTATACTGGCTAAGAGAACCTGATGATACAAAAGGAAATATGTTCATGGTTGGGGATGTCAAACAATCCATTTATTCTTTCCGTTTAGCAGATCCTAGTTTATTTATCGGGAAATACGAGAATTTTTCAAAGAAAGAAGGCGGACGTCGGATCGTTTTGGCTGAGAACTTCCGCTCTAGAAAAGAAGTCCTTTCTTTTACGAATCTTATTTTTGAACAACTAATGGATCCAGCAGTTGGTCAAATCAATTATGACGAAGCAGCCAAACTGATACAGGGATTTTCAGACTTTCCAGAGAATGAACAGTTTGAGCCAGAAATCATGATCTATGAAAAAGAACAGGAAGAATCAGAGATCGAGATTCCCACTGACGATATACTGGAGGACAAAACAGAAGGCGAACTTTTTATGACAGGACTGAAGATTCGTCAATTGATTGATTCTTCCTTTATGATTTATGATAAAAAATCAAAGAAAGATCGTCCGATAGAATACAGAGACATTGTTCTCTTGACACCTACAAAAAAGAACAACTTAACAATTTTAGAGATTTTCAAAACATTGGATATTCCTTTGGAGATGAATGATGCTCAAAATTATTTTCAAGCGACAGAAATTCGCACGATGATCTCGTTGCTACAATTGATTGACAATCCCTATCAAGATATTCCGCTTGCAGCTGTATTGCGTTCGCCAGTCGTGGGTTTGATTGAACCAGAATTAGCAAGTATCCGATTAGCCGACCGTGCACATACTTACTATGATGCTGTGCTTGCTTATCAAGCATCAAACGAAGATGAATTAGCGGTTAAGCTGGAACATTTTGGCAAACAACTAGATCATTGGCGAGAACTTGCTCGCCGTTCTTCGATCACTGACTTACTATGGGATATCTATTATGAGACGGGATATCTAGAGTATGTGGTCGGTCTGCCAGCAGGGGCACAGAGACAAGCCAATCTTTATGCATTGGTCGATCGTGCCAAAGCATACGAGCAAAGTTCTTTCAGAGGATTATATCAGTTCGTGCGTTTCATTGAAAAAATGCAAGAAAAAGATAAAGACTTAGCAGAACCAGTCATTTCAATAGAAGATAATGCTGTTCGCGTAATGACGATCCACGCAAGTAAAGGCTTGGAATTTCCAGTTGTATTTTTGTTAGATATGACGAAAGAATTCAACTTACAAGACTTGCGCAATCGGTATGCTTTTGAAGAAAAACTTGGAGCAGGTATTCGCTATATGGATCCTGAAACACGGGTACTGTATGATACGTTACCGTTTCAAGCCATCAAATTGGCAAAGCAAAACAAATTGTTATCGGAAGAAATGCGTAAATTGTATGTAGGATTGACTCGGGCAGAACAAAAGCTTTTCATTGTCGGTTCCTATAAAAATAAAGAGCAAATGATCCAAACGTGGTCTGAAGCAGCTGATCATGAGGAGTTGGTTTTTGATCCTGCGCTACGTTTGAAGGGCAGAAGCAGCTTGATGAATTGGATTGGTTACGGATTGATCCGTCATCCTGAAATGCAGAAATACTTAGAGGAAGAAGTTTCGACTTCTCTCCTTCAATATTCAAATGCACAGTTTTCCATTTCATGGATGAATCAGCAATCAATCATTGAACAAAGACAGTTGCTTGCTGAAAAAGAACTGGTTAACTTAGATCAGCAGGTGAAAGAAAAGGAAACTGTATTAGCAGATTCGTTACAAAAACGTCTAGCCTATGAATATCCTTATCAGGCTTCTTCGCAAACCACAAGTTATCAATCTGTATCTGAGATCAAACGATTATTCGAAGATCCAGATGATACACAAGAATCACGCTTGACTCTGGAAAGTAGTCAGACAAAGGCAGCATCTCGTCAATTCCGTTATACGCAAGAACAACTAGCAGAACCAAAATTTTTACAAAAAGATCGGCAAGTGTCGGCAGCTGCTGTTGGAACAGCTACCCATGCTTTATTGCAATTGCTGCCATTAGAGATGCCAACTACAGAGAGCATCAATCAAAAGTTGCAGGAATTAGTAAAGAAACGTTTAATAGACGAAAAGGTCGCAAAAAAAGTAGATGTTTCTTCTATTATATGGTTCTTTCAAACAGAACTTGGGCAACAGTTGATTGCCAACAAAGAAAACGTAAAACGGGAACAACCTTTTTCCATGCTGCTTTCTGCTGATGAAGTATTTCAAGACTATCCAAATCAGGAAGATGAGCTATTGATCCACGGAATCGTCGATGGATACTTAGAAGAAAAAGATCATCTCCATATCTATGATTTTAAAACAGATTTCATTTTACATCCGGATGATCCAGCAGAAATAGACGCGATCGTCCAAAAATATCAGGGACAGCTAAGACTTTACCAACAAGCAATGACAGAAGCACTGAATAAACCTGTAGAAAATGTTTTCCTAATTTTACTTCGAGTGAAACGAATCATAAACATTAATAAATAATTATAATTGAGCAAACTTGACTTATATTTTGTAAGGATTATGCTATACTCTGGGAAGAGGTGAGTATGATGGAGCTAACACAGACAGAATTCGTTTTGTGTCCTAAATTTGAAAAAACGTTCTCTATTTTAGGAAAAAAATGGAACGGATTGATTATCGATGTACTACTCGAAAATGGTCCGCAACGCTTTGTCGAGCTTGCGGCAAAAATCCCGATGGTTAGTGATCGGGTATTGGTCGAACGCTTGAAGGAATTGGAAAAAGAAGGAATAGTCACTCGAAACATTGCCTGTAGTGAAAAAAGCCGTTCAGAATATCTCTTGACTGAAAAAGGAGCAGACTTGCAAAAAGCAATGCGTCAAATACAAGTTTGGAGCGAAAAATGGGTCACAGAGGAAGAATGCGGTTGATTTTGTAAAAAAAATCTTGTAAACTATAGTCCATACGAATAAGTAAAAGAACGATGACGAAAAAGAGTAGTTTGGCTAAACCAGTTCAGGGAGATCTGTCACAGACTGAAAACAGGTCCTGTGTTTGAAAAATGAAGTTCACTTTCCGAGTTCGTCTGATCATTATCAGACCGGCAACTGTCGTTAACGAAGTAAGAGTGCGATGTAAGTTTATTTATCGCAAATTAGGATGGTAACGCGAAGACCTCGTTCCTTAACAGGAATGAGGTCTTTTTGTTTTGTATTTGGAATTTAAAGGAGGAACAAGCACATGTCTTTACAAGCACAATTAGAGAGCTTGAAAGAAGAAACAATCGTCAAAATCACGGCGGCACAAGATTTAAAAGAATTAAATCAAATACGTGTTGAAACGTTAGGAAAAAAAGGACCGATCACAGAAGTATTGCGTGGGATGAAAGATCTAAGTCCAGAAGAACGTCCAAAAGTCGGAAGTTTCGCAAATGAGATCCGAGACCTTTTGACAGAAGAAATAGAGCGAAAAAAACAAGTGTTAGAAGAAGAAGCGTTAAATGCGGCTTTGGCAAAAGAAACAGTAGACGTGACATTGCCTGGTAGAAAAGTAAAGCATGGTACACGTCATATCGTGACACAAATCATGGAAGAAATTGAAGATATTTTTGTAGGTATGGGGTATCAGATCGTGGAAGGTTACGAAGTAGAGTCTGACCATTACAATTTCGAACGGATGAACCTGCCAAAAGACCATCCGGCAAGGGACATGCAAGATACTTTCTATATTTCAGACGAGATATTGATTCGGACACATACTTCACCAGTCCAAGCACGGACAATGGAAAAGCATGATTTCTCTAAGGGTGCTCTACGAATGATCTCGCCTGGAAAAGTTTTCCGCAGAGATACAGATGATGCGACCCACAGCCATCAGTTCCATCAAATTGAAGGGCTAGTTGTTGATAAAAACATCACGATGGGCGATCTTAAAGGAACATTAGAAGTCGTAATGAAAAAAATGTTTGGGGAAGATCGTGAAATCCGTTTGCGTCCAAGTTATTTCCCATTTACGGAGCCATCAGTAGAAGTAGATGTCAGTTGTTTCAAATGTGGTGGTGCCGGTTGTAACGTATGTAAATACACTGGATGGATCGAGATTTTAGGAGCTGGCATGGTGCACCCGAATGTGTTGAAGATGTCAGGAATCGATCCAGAAGAATATTCAGGCTTTGCTTTCGGCCTTGGACCAGACCGCGTAGCTATGTTGCGGTATGGAGTGAATGATATCCGTAATTTCTATCAAAATGACTTACGTTTCTTAAGTCAGTTCAAGGGGGAGTAAGAAGATGTTAGTTTCATATAAATGGCTTAATCGTTATTTGGATTTATCGAATGTAACACCAAAAGAATTAGCGGATAAAATGTCTGTAACAGGAATCGAAGTCGAGGGAATCACGGTTCCAGAAGAAGGCTTGAAAAAAATCGTTGTCGGTGAAGTCAAGGAATGTGTACCACATCCAGATTCCGATCACCTTTCTATTTGTCAAGTCGATATTGGCGAAGACGAACTGTCTCAAATCGTTTGTGGAGCGCCTAATGTGAAGGTCGGAATCAAAGTGATTGTTGCGCTTCCTAACTCACGGATTGCTGGAAATGTGAAGATCAAAAAAGGGAAAATGCGTGGTCAAGTATCAAATGGCATGATTTGCTCGTTACAAGAAATTGGCTATTCAGACAGTGTTATACCGAAAGAATACGCTGAAGGTATCTATTATATGCCACAAGAAGCTGTAAATGGCGATCCAGTTTTTTCTTATTTAGATATGGATGATTCGATCATTGAATTGTCTATCACACCAAATCGTGCAGATGCATTGTCAATGCGTGGCGTAGCTTATGAAGTTGGAGCAATCTATCGTCAGACGCCTACATTCGATGACGAGAAATTAGTAGAATCATCACAACTTGCTAGCGATAAGATCCAAGTGACAGTTGAAGATAAAGAAGTCGTTCCTGCCTATCAAATCCGCATCATTGAAGGAGTAAGAATCCAACCAAGTCCTCAATGGCTGCAAAATCTTTTGATGAATGAAGGCATCCGCCCAATCAACAATGTAGTAGATGTGACGAACTATATTTTGCTTTTATTCGGACAACCACTACATGCATTTGACTACGACAAATTGAAATCAAACGAGATCCTTGTCCGACATGCAAAAGAAAATGAGACATTAGTCACGTTAGATGGAGAATCTCGGAAATTGACAACTGACAATCTTGTCATCACTAATGGCAAAGAACCAGTTGCTTTAGCTGGTGTCATGGGTGGATTAGATTCAGAGATCACGAATGAAACAACAACAGTGGCACTGGAATCTGCTTTGTTTGATCCAATTTCGATCCGTCGTACAGCAAAACAATTTAATTTGCGTAGCGAATCTTCTGCACGCTTTGAAAAAGGGATCAACCATGCAACTGTTGGAGAAGCCAGTGAGGTTGCTGCAGCAATGATCGTTTCTCTTGCAGGTGGGGAAGTTCTACAAGGCGCGGTCAAAGGTTCAGAGATCAAAGCAGAAGACGTATCAGTGAAGATTTCACTTGAACGCATCAATCAATATTTAGGAACATCTCTTGTCGTTAAAGAAGTAAATGAGATTTTTGAAGCACTTGGATTTGGCTATGAAGAAAAGGATCATGTTTATTCCGTAGTCGTACCACCAAGACGCTGGGATATCCAAATCGAAGCAGACATTATCGAAGAAGTTGCTCGTATTTATGGATACGACCAGTTGCCATCTACACTTCCAAGTGGAGAAACGGTTGCTGGAAGCTTGTCAAAAGAACAAGAAACTACTCGTAAAATTCGTACAATCTTTGAAGGAAGCGGATTGAGCGAAGCAATCAGTTATGCATTGACAACAGAAGAAAAATCAAGACAGTTTGTTATAAAAGAAAGTAATATTACACGTTTGGACTGGCCAATGAGCGAAGAACGTTCTGTATTACGAATGAATTTGATCAGCGGACTATTAGATGATATCAGTTATAACACTGCTCGAAAAAATACAGAGATTGCTTTATATGAAATCGGTCGGGTATTCTTCCAAGAAAATGATCCGCGCGCACATCTGCCACAAGAAGTAAAACATGCAGCAATCGCTATTTCTGGTGTTTGGGAAGAAAAAGATTGGCAGACGAAAGCACAAAACGTAGACTTTTTCACCATCAAAGGTCTTTTAGAAAACTTATTTGAACAACTAGGTATCCATGAAGATATCCATTATCAAACAGTGACAGAAATAAAAGAAATGCATCCTGGAAGAACTGCTGCGATTTACCTTGGCGAACAATTTATCGGTTTTGTCGGTCAAGTGCATCCGACAATTGCCAAAAGTTATGATATTCCAGAAACATATGTAGCTGAGTTTGATTTATCTGCTGTAGTGGAAGCTGCTCAAAAAGGAATCGTTTTTGAAGCAGTGACAAAATTCCCAGCAGTCAGCCGGGATATCGCTTTGCTTGTAAAAGAAACTGTGACAAATCAGGAATTAACAGAAGTTATCGATTCTGCTGCCGGAAGATTTTTAACAGATATCCAATTATTTGATGTCTATCAAGGAGAAAACATCGAAAAAGGACATAAATCCATGGCTTATAGCCTGACATTCGTCAATCCTGAAGCAACATTGACAGATGAAGAAATCAATAAAGCAATGGATAAGGTAACAAAAGCTTTGACAGAAACGCTTGGAGCAAGTATTCGTTAAAAGTTAGAAGCAAAATAGTTATCAGTCGTCCATGCTTTTGAAAATGTTTTTTTAAAAACACTTTATATAGAGTAGATACTTGAGCAGATCCATCTTCGGTTCTGCTCTTTTTTATTTTTCAGGTAGATTCCATAAATTTCTAAAATCAGAAAAATAGGTAGTTATCGAGCCGTCGTATTCACAGTGAAAGACTATCAATAACACGGCTATGTAAGTATGAAAAAAAGAGAAGATGAAATTGAAAAGGGAGAGTTTTATTACACAAGTAATTAGATTTTAAATGAACAGGAAAATCATTATTTTTATCGCTAATTTTCAAAGAACAGTTTTGGCTATATACTAATAAGAGGTTTATTGGATAAGAAATCATGACATTTAATCTGCTGAATATGGAAAAATGACCGAGGTGGTAATCCCAACCATTTTTTCTTAGTGTATCATTAATTGAATTTCAGACGTTTTGCACATGGCTACTTCAGAGATTAAAGGAGGTGGTAGTGGTGTTCATGTTAGTTGTTCTTGGTCTTTTATTAATAATCGTTGGTATTCAACTTAGAAGAGGCAAATGGTATGGAATAGTTGCTGGGAATACTTTTAAAGATAAACCGATTGAAGTTCAAAAAAAGGTGCATTAGGAGCTTCATCTATTGCTTTTTTTGTAGGAGGCTTTTTACTAATCGTTTATATTTTAATGTTTTTTGATATTCAAACTAGATTTTTAATCATTCCAGTAATTGTAATAGCGATAGTATATTCTTTGTTTACCTTACATAAATATCTTAAACACTTCATTAAATATGGAGAATAAAGGAACTATTTAGTAAGAAAAGAAATAGTAGAAAATCTATAAAAAACTACCAATAAAAATGAGGGGGACACAGCTTTTGGCCCTTCTTGACGACAGTTGAACAAAATATCCGCACTTGAAAAAGGGAATGTCACTGAAGCTGTGGTCGCCACTCAGCCGATCAATGAATACGAAGATGCATTGAAAAAACTGATCAACTGTGAAAAGCAGTATACGACACTTCTTGAAGAAACCACTCAAGTGATCGACAAACAAGTCGTCACGGACTAAGAACTGGCCAATTATTTCAACTAAAGTGAAAGTCTCTGATTCTGATTTTGAACATCAAAAAACCGAACGATAGAGAGCGTACGCATGCAAGTAAGCAGCTACTCAACTATTGTTCGGTTTTTTGAGTTTGGTAATGATGTCACTAAGATGGATTCACCGGTGTATTAATGGAAGTAATTGATCCCCATTGCTGATTTTACTTCAGAAAGTGTTTGTGCAGCTACTTTAGCAGCTTCTTCACTACCTTTACGTAAGATTTCCATAACAGCTGAAGGATCTTTTTCCAATTCTTCTCGGCGCGCGCGGATCGGTGCAAATTCAGCTTCCAATACATCAATGAGGTATCGTTTGATCTTTACATCACCAAGTCCGCCGCGGCGGTAATGAGCTTTCATTTCTTCAATTGCTTCTTTATCTGTTCCGAATACATCCAAGTAGGTGAAGACCATATTCCCTTCTACTTGTCCAGGGTCTTGTACATGGATGTGGTTTGGATCAGTATACATACTCATGACTTTTTTCTTTAAGACATCGGCAGGATCGGAGATATAAATACCGTTTCCTAACGATTTACTCATTTTGCCATTTCCATCGATTCCAGGTAATCTACCCATTCCTTTTGGTGGGAATACGCCTTTTGGTTCCACCAAGACTTCACCATATGTATGATTGAAGCTTTGTACAATTTCCTGTGTCTGCTCTAGCATTGGTTTTTGATCCTCGCCAACAGGAACGAGATTCGCTTTGAATGCAGTGATATCTGCTGCTTGAGAAACAGGATAGATAAAAAATCCTGTAGGCACGCTTTCACCGAATTTCTTTTGTTCGATTTCTGTTTTGACAGTCGGATTGCGACGAACGCGTCCTACGCTGACCAAGTTCAAATAATACATGGTTAACTCAGCTAATTCCGGAATTTGTGATTGGATAAATAAAGTAGATTTTGCAGGATCTAATCCCACGGCTAAATAGTCTAAAGCAACTTGCAAGACATTGGATGAAACCTTCTCAGGATTTTTAGCATTATCGGTCAGTGCTTGCATGTCAGCAATCATGACAAACAGTTGGTTGTCTTCATCTGCTTGCATAGCCACTCGGGTTTTTAGAGAACCGACGTAATGCCCTAAATGCAGCTTCCCAGTTGGTCGATCTCCCGTTAAAATAATATTTTTCAAAAAAGACACCTCTTTACGATTTGTAAGTCTGAGCACTTAATATCTTACCGTTTTTCCTGACAAGAAACAACAGTTCCTAAGGAAAAAACAAGGAAAGAGGATAAAATAACTAATAGATTAGAAATGAAAGAAATATTTATGGGAGAATAAACGTTCTAAGAAACTTTACAAATTACTAAACTATCAGATATAATGTATTTTATTATACATCTTTAAAAGAAATCTTACTAAATAATAATGGGAGTGTAATTCTATGGCAATGATTAAATTTGATCACGTGGATAAATATTATGGCAAGTTCCACGCATTAAAAAATATCAATCTCGAATTCGAGAAAGGAGAAGTTGTCGTTGTCATTGGTCCTTCTGGTTCAGGAAAGAGCACGATGCTTCGCTGTATCAATGGATTAGAGACGATTTCTTCAGGCAAGCTACTAATTAATGATGCTGACTTGCATGATAAAAGGACAAAATTGACAGAAGTCCGAAAGAATATCGGCATGGTTTTCCAGCATTTCAATTTGTATCCTAATAAAACCGTTCTGGAAAATATTACATTAGCACCAATCAAAGTGTTAAAGCAAGACCAGGCAACTGCAATCAAAAACGCGGAGAAATTTCTGAAAACTGTCAATATGTTAGATAAGAAAGATTCTTATCCTTCCATGTTATCCGGTGGACAACAGCAACGGGTGGCAATCGCCAGAGGTTTAGCGATGAATCCTGAGATGCTCCTGTTTGATGAACCTACTTCTGCTTTGGATCCGGAAATGATTGGTGATGTATTGGACGTCATGAAAAAATTGGCGCATGATGGTATGTCAATGATTGTCGTGACGCATGAAATGGGCTTTGCCAAAGAAGTTGCGGATCGTGTCATCTTCATGGCTGACGGAGAAGTATTGGAAGATAGCAGAAATGTGAGAGACTTTTTCGAAAATCCAAATGAAGTCCGAGCACAGCAATTTATCAGTAAAGTTATCAATCATTGATAGGAGGAAAAAGATGCGCAGGTTTAAAAAGATACGCCTGATTTTCCTTTTAGGCATTGCTTTTCTTGCACTAGCCGGATGTAAAGGAAATGGGTTGGCAAATGAAGATATTTTAGAGCGAAGCAAATCTACCAATGAAATCATCTGGGGTGTCAAATATGATACTCGATTATTTGGAATGATGGATATTGAGAGCAGAACCGTACAAGGATTTGATGTAGATATTGCAAAAGCTATCACTGAAAAGATCCTTGGTGAAAATGGAAAAGCGGAATTTGTTGAAGTCACTTCTAAAACGCGGATCCCGTTATTGAAAAACGGAAACATCGATGCAATCATTGCGACGATGACGATCACAGATGAACGAAAAAAACAAGTCGATTTTTCAGATGTCTATTTCGATGCTGGCCAAGCTTTGTTGGTAAAGAAGGGAAGCCGAATCAAAAGTGTAGATGATTTGAATGCTTCTACAACAGTTCTAGCAGTCAAAGGTTCTACGTCGGCTGCGAATATCCGACAGCATGCACCAGATGCAAACATTCTGGAATTGGAAAATTATGCAGAAGCATTTACTGCCTTACAATCTGGCCAGGGAGATGCGATGACTACGGATAATGCGATCTTGTTAGGGATTGCAGATGAAAATCCAGAGTACGAATTAGTCGGCGGAACGTTTACTAATGAACCTTATGGAATTGCAATCAACAAAGGACAAGAAAACTTCTTGAAAGCTGTTAACCAGGCGCTAGAGGAAATGCATGCAGATGGCACATACGATAAAATCTATCAAAAATGGTTTCCAAATGAAACTGAAGGAAAAGTAGAGTAAGGGGGAGAGGCAATGAGCGAATTGATACAGACTTATGGACCAATCTTTGTCGACGGGTTCAAGATCACATTGTTTTCGAGTGTCTTAGCACTTGTGTTTAGTTTGATTATCGGAACGTTGATGGCAATCTTCCAATTATCAAAGAATAAAATAGTGAGTGCCTTAGCAAAGGCATATGTAGAATTTTTTAGAAACATTCCATTATTGATTATCGTGATGTTTTTTTATGTTGTCGTACCGATTTATTGGTTTAATCTAGACGGATTTCAAGCTGGGACGATTGGATTGACTATCTATACATCCGCTTTTATTGCTGAAACGGTACGTTCAGGGATTCAAACCGTACCAAAAGGCCAAACAGAAGCAGGATTGTCTTCTGGATTTACCTATCCAGAAATTATGCGTTATATTGTTTTGCCGCAAGCATTCAAAATCGTTATTCCGCCATTAGGCAACCAATTTATTAATCTTGTGAAAAACTCGTCTATTTTAGCAATCGTAGCTGGTTTGGATTTGATGTATCAAGGAGACTTGATCGCCAGTGAAACATTCAATACCTTCGATACGTATATCATCGTTGGGTTATTTTACTTAGTTATCACGCTGCCGTTATCTTACTTAATGGTTTATCTTGAGAAAAAATGGGCGGTTCGTTCATAGAAGGAGGGGAAATACATGGATTTTAGCGGCGCTTTTTCATGGATGAATGTCCGTTTTTTATTGGAAGGATTAAAGGTTACTGTTGAAGTTTCATTGTTTTCGATCATTTTCAGTTTCTTGATTGGTGGTCTGGCAGGTGTGATTCGTTTTGCGAACATCCCTTTCTTGTCCAAAATCCTTGGTATTGTGATCGATATCATACGAAATCTTCCATTATTATTGATCATTTTCTTCACTTATTTTGCCTTGCCTCAGATTGGTATTCAGATGAACATCTTCTGGTCCGCTGTTGCAGCATTGACGATCTTTGAATCAGCTATGCTGTCGGAGATTTTCCGAGCAGGACTTAATGCTGTTCCGAAAGGGCAGATGGAGGCAGGATTGTCAACAGGACTGACTTATGTAGAAACGATGCGGACGATCGTCTTGCCGCAAGCATTCAAATCAATGATTCCGGCAATTGTGAGCCAATTGATTTCACTGATCAAAGATACTTCATTAGCAGTAATCATTTCTTTACCTGAACTTTCTCATCAAGCACGTATTATTTATGGACAGAATACCAATTATGTGCTTCCGATGTTCATCATCATGACACTTATGTATTTCGTGGTGTGTTACGCGCTTTCTCTGCTTTCCGGTTACTTGGAAAAGAGACGGTACAGTTATTAATAGATGATTCTTTTAGCGGTTGTGGCAGACTAAAGTCACAACCGCTTTTCCTCTTTCCATTCGAAAAAAGAGAGTTTGATTGTTTTAAGCAAGTGAGAGCACTTGAAAATTCAGGCTAAAAAGTACACAATAGGGAGGATAGAATTTATTGAAAAAAAGGATGATACGATTGACAGATAATCGCCCTATCGGATTTATTGATTCAGGTGTCGGCGGCTTGACTGTAGTAAAAGAAGCCCTGAAACAATTACCGAATGAAAATATTTTATTTGTAGGAGACACAGCACGCTGCCCATATGGCCCTAGACCCGCGGAACAGGTAATCCAGTATACTTGGGAAATGACGGATTATCTGGTGGAGCAAGGAATCAAGATGCTAGTGATTGCTTGCAATACCGCAACTGCGGTTGCTTTAGAAGAAATCAAAGCTGCTCTTTCTATTCCAGTCATCGGTGTGATCCTTCCCGGTACAAGAGCGGCAGTAAAAAAAACACAAAATAAACAAGTTGGCATTATCGGTACGATTGGTACGGTAAAAAGTCAAGCTTATGAAAAAGCATTGAAAGAGAAAGTGCCAGAATTGACTGTGACAAGTCTTGCTTGTCCCAAATTTGTTTCAGTTGTCGAAAGTAATGAATACCATTCATCTGTGGCAAAAAAAATCGTGGCAGAAACATTAGCTCCGTTAACGACTAAAAAAATCGATACATTGATTTTGGGATGCACCCATTATCCATTATTACGCCCCATCATTCAAAATGTAGTGGGTGAAAATGTTCAACTGATCGATTCTGGAGCAGAAACAGTAGGTGAAGTATCTATGCTACTCGATTATTTCAATTTGAGCAATTCACCGCAAAATGGACGGACATTATGTCAGTTTTATACAACAGGATCTGCTAAACTTTTCCAAGAAATAGCCGAAGACTGGCTTGGAATCGGACACCTAAATGTAGATCATATTGAATTAGGAGGAAATAAGGATGCGTCATGACGGGAGAAAAGCCCAAGAGCTTCGTAAACTGGAGCTTCAAACAAATGTTTTCAAATATCCAGAGGGATCGGTTGTGATCCGTTTTGGTGATACAACAGTTATTTGTTCTGCAACAGTAGAGGATTCTGTACCGCCCTTTTTGAGAGAAACAGGAACAGGGTGGGTAACTGCTGAATACAGTATGCTACCTCGAGCAACGAGTACGAGAAATCGTAGAGAAAGCAGCAAAGGGAAACTTTCTGGTAGAACAATGGAAATCCAGCGTCTTATTGGTCGCTCCTTGCGTGCAGTAATAGACTTGGAAAAGCTGGGAGAGCGTAGTATCATCATAGACTGCGATGTGATCCAAGCGGATGGCGGAACTAGAACAGCTAGCATCACTGGGGCATTCGTCGCGTTGAGACTAGCAATTGAAAAGCTTTTAAGAGAAAAGGAATTGTCAGAAGATCCAATTAAAGAGCATCTTGCTGCAGTTAGCGTAGGGATCTTGCCGGATGGGACTTGCGTGACAGATTTGGACTATCAAGAAGATTCCGCAGCACTTGTAGATATGAATCTCGTGATGACAGAATCAGGAAAATTCGTGGAGATTCAAGGAACTGGAGAAGAAGCAACGTTTGATGGAGAACAGTTGAATGAAATGCTCTTTTTTGGAAAAAACGCGATTGAAGATTTGATCAAAGAGCAAAAACATGCTTTGCTAACAGAATTTGCTCAAGATAATGAGCGGATAGAAGAAACAAAAACAATCATCATTGCGACAAGAAATCCAGGAAAAGCAGAAGAGTTTCGAAATATGTTCAAAGAAGCGGGATATCATGTAAAAACATTACTTGACTATCCTGAATTGCCAGATGTAGAAGAAACTGGCAGCACATTTGAAGAAAATGCCCGATTAAAAGCAGAAACGATTGCACAATTACTTGATCAACCAGTCTTAGCAGATGATTCAGGTTTGAAAGTGGATGCATTAGGCGGTATGCCAGGAATCTATTCTGCACGTTTTGCAGGGGAACAAAAAAGTGATGCGGGGAATAACGCCAAATTATTATATGAATTGACAGATGTACCAGATGAAAAAAGAACAGCACAATTCCATTGTACACTAGTATTCGCGGCACCAAAAAAAGATAGCCTTGTAGTAGAAGCGGAATGGCCCGGTCGAGTAGCCCGTATACCATCTGGCGAAAACGGCTTTGGGTATGATCCTTTATTTATCCCAGAAGGTAAGAAACAAACAGCAGCAGAATTATCGAGCGAAGAAAAAAACAAGATCAGTCATCGGGCTCAAGCAATGAAAAAATTGAGTGCCGAGTGGAAACAATGGCTGGAAGGAGAGAGATAGTGCGGTATTTAGTAGTAAGTGATAATCATGGGGACAGAGATATCCTCGTTGACTTAGTAGATCGCTATCGTTCTGAAGTGGATATCTTTTTCCATTGTGGTGATTCGGAATTAGAAGCTTCTGACCCATTATGGGATACATTCCAAGTGGTTCAAGGTAATTGTGATTATGGACCAGGATTCGAACAGAAAAAAGTGATCCAAACTGGTCAGGATACAGTATTCATGACTCATGGTCATTTATCGAATGTCCGATTTGGTTTGACACAGTTAGCAATCGAAGCTCGAGCTGCAAATGCAGATATGGTGTTTTTTGGTCATACCCATCAAATAGGCTGTGAGATGGATCAGAAAATCCTATTTTTGAATCCTGGAAGCATTTCTCAACCTAGAGGCCCGATCCAAATCCCATCATATGCTCTTATTGAAAGTTTAGATGACCAAATTTCTGTTCAATACTATAACCGTGCCCATCAGGCAGTTGAAGAGTTGGCCTTTTCTTTTTCGAGAGAGCGCTGAATAAAAAAACTCTAATTTTTAATAAAAATAAGCTTTATTTTGTGAATTTTGCATCCGGTTTCGGTAAAATAGTAGTGTTGAATGAAATAGAAATGGAGGCCATCAGATGATTGGACCTATAGTAAGAGAAATGCTGCTGGAAAATCAGGAAACGTTTTTGATTCCTGCAGAAAATGTGGCAAATGTTATGTATCATCATCCATTATCCCATGGTTTACTTGTCTTATCGAAGGTCGGTTATTCCAAAATTCCTGTATTAGGAAAAGATGATCACTTTGTAGGACTAGTAAGTTTATCAGATGTGGTCAATAAAATGATTGACTTGCAAACAATCAGCATGGATCCCTTAGAAGGACTAACAGTTGCTGATGTAACAGAAACGGATGTTCCGACGATTGATGAAAATTGGGAACTAGAAGAAGTACTCCATTTGTTAGTTGATTCGCCTTTTTTACCGGTTGTCACAGAAGAACGGGTTTTCAAAGGAATCATCACAAGGAAAGAGCTGCTTAAAGCCGTAAACTTCATGGTGCATGAATTAGAACGTCGCAATATATTGTCTCCAAAAATCGAAGAATTAAAAGAACAAATCGATATTGTGAGCTAAAGAACGAGAAACTGAAAGATAATCAAAAAATAAGTAGAAACAAAAGCGTACCAGTTTTGACTTTATCTTGAAAAAGAGGCTGGGACAGAAGCGTTTAACTCCAAGGAATAAGCTGAAATTCACGAAAATTGCTTTTCAAATTTTTGTGAATTTCAGCTATTTCCGAAGGATTTGCTTCTACTTCCGCCGTTTATACGTGTTTAGAGCGTGGGACAAAAGTGTTCTTTACTTTTGTCCCACGCTCTTTTTAGTGAGATCCGTTGCATCGTTTGACCAAATTATTTTCCGACAGCAATTGGACTGTTCGGAATCGTGAACCCAGAAGCTGTCAATTCTTTGACATAGGAGCTCAAAAACTCTTCTTTTAAGGCATATTGTTTTCCGTTCAATGCGTAGCAGACCGTACGAATAGCAAAATTACTATTACCAAGATCCACTAAACCAAATATGGAAGGTTCAGTTTGAAGCTCTTCTTGGTATTTTTCAGCTAATGTATGATTTACTCGATCAATGATCTCATAGATTTTGTCATATCCTTCTTCAGGAACGATCCGGATATCTAAAAGTACTTGCATATTTGCACGAGAAAGATTGCTGATCGTGGTGATGTTTCGATTCGGGATGAAATGGACAGTACCATCCGTTGCTTTTAGCTGAAGGGTACGGATACCAACAGATACGACGGTTCCTTCAATCGTTAAGTTTGCTAACTTGATGTAGTCTCCAACATCCATCTGTTGTTCCATGATAATAAAAAATCCGGTAATAACATCACTCATGAACCCTTGGGCACCAAGACCGATCGCCACACCTGCAATTCCGGCACCAGCCAAAAGTGATCCGATCGGTACACCGATAGCAGATAAAATTGCATAGATAAAGAAGAAACCAAGGGTATAATGAAAAATAGTATTTAAAAGACTATGTAAAGTCTTTAAGCGGCTCTCGTTTAGAATGGCTTTTTTAGAATACTGATTAAAAGACTTATCAATCAGATATTTTCCCACACGGTGAAGAATCCAAAAAAGGATGATCAAAAAAACCAGATATAAACTTTTTTGGATAAAGGCAGCCAAAATAGCGTCCCAATCAATCCCGTCCCAAAACCGCTGAAACGCATTTACTTTGCTGACAGCTTGATCTGTCAATGTCTCGCCAGAAGAGTCTGTCGTACCGGCAGTTGCTAATAATGAAAACATAAAATCCTCTTTTCTAAAATTTGATTCTTTCTGTATTGTACCAAGAAGTTTTCAAAAAAGGAAATAGCAAAGATAACTATAATGAAGGAAAAAAGCTGAAAATAAAATGACAAACAATATGGATAATGATAAAATGTGGAGAAAATAACGAAGGTGGTAAATATATGCAAATCGATTGGAATAATTTAGGATTTTCTTATATCAAAACTCCTTGGCGTTTCATTGCCAAATGGAAAGACGGACAATGGGAAGAAGGGGAATTGACAGAAGATAATTACCTGACGATTCATGAAGGCTCTCCAGCGCTTCATTATGGTCAGCAATGTTTTGAAGGTCTAAAAGCTTATCGTCGAAAAGACGGGAAGGTCAATCTCTTTCGACCTGAACAAAATAGTCGTCGGATGAATCAAAGTGCTAGACGCTTGCTGATGCCGATGGTCCCTGAAAAAATGTTCGTTGATGCTGTTAAGCAAGTGGTAAAAGCAAATGAAGCTTTCGTGCCTCCGTATGGAACAGGCGCTACATTATACTTGCGTCCTTTACTGATTGGGGTCGGTGAAAACATCGGTGTCCATCCTGCTCCAGAATACTTATTTGTCGTCTTCTGTACGCCAGTAGGAGCGTATTTCAAAGGTGGGCTAAAACCAACGAACTTTATTGTATCTGATTACGATCGTGCTGCTCCTAAGGGAACTGGCGCAGCAAAAGTCGGCGGAAATTACGCAGCAAGTTTACTTCCAGGAACAGAAGCAAAAGAACTGGATTACTCAGATTGTGTTTATCTTGATCCAGCCACACACACGAAAATCGAAGAAGTAGGGGCAGCAAATTTCTTTGGGATTACGAAAGACGGAAAATTCATCACCCCGCAATCGCCATCTATCTTACCAAGTATCACGAAATATTCTTTGCTGCAATTAGCTGAAGAACGACTAGGACTTCAAGCAATAGAAGGAGATATTTTCATTGATGATCTAGATCAATTTGCAGAAGCTGGTGCATGTGGTACAGCGGCTGTTATTTCTCCAATCGGCGGGATTTATCACAATAACAACCTGCATGTATTTTATAGCGAAACGGAAGTAGGACCAGTAACCAAGCGGTTGTATGATGAATTGACAGGTATTCAATTCGGGGACATAGAAGCACCAGAAGGCTGGATTGAAGTCGTGGAATAATTTCAAAGTAATAAGTTGAAAAAACGTAAAAAAGAAAAAATCAGGAAGAGACTTTAAAAAGTTTTTTCCTGATTTTTATATGTTTTACTTTAAAGAATGCAACAAAAGGGTTATGAAAGATGGACACCTTTGTCAACGTAGATAATATCACCGATGATTCCGCTGGAAAGAGGACTAATCAAGAAAGCACAAACATTACCGACTTCTTCGATCGTTACACCTTGCTGATCAGGCGTACGAGATTCAGATAACTGGATCAGTTTTTGATAGTCTTTAACCCCTGTAACAGCTAATGTTTTGATTGCTCCAGCTGAAATACCATTGACTCGGATGCCTTTAGGTGAAAATTCAGCTGCCAAATAACGGATAGCTGCTTCAAGAGAAGCTTTCGCGATACCCATCATGTTATAATTCGGGATTGCGCGCTCTGAACCTAGATAAGTCATGCTAACGATTCCGCTATTTGGTGCAAGAAACGGTTGTGCGTATTTTGATACAGCAATCAAAGAGTAGCTACTGATATCTTGAGCTAATTGATAGCCGTCTCTGGAAATATCAGACACATTTCCAGACAATTCTTCTTTGTTGGCGTAAGCAACTGCATGGACAAGGCCGTGGATCTCTCCAGCATATTCACCGATGGCATTCATTGCTTTTTCGATGCTTTCGTCGCTAGAAACATCACATTCTACAGTGAATGCTTCTTCGCCGACCAATTTGACTAATGATTTTTTCATTCGTTCATTTTGGTAAGTATAGATAATCTCTGCCCCTTGTTTCAACATTGCTTCAGCGCACCCCCAAGCAATGCTTTTTTTGTTAGCGACGCCCATGATGACGATTTTTTTTCCTTCTAGAAATGACATAATGACTCTCCTTTGTTTCTGATAAAAATTTGATAGTCGTAAAAAATAGAAAATAATAGCTAAAATAACTTCTTGATTTCTTAATTATTAGTCAAAATGTTTTGATTGTCAAACTATTTTTTCTTAAATTAAAAAAAGATTGCTAAATATTTAGGAATATGATACTTTGATAGTCAAAGTAATGAAAATGGCAATTGCCTGAAAGAAGGAGTTTAGTTATGTCTTACGTATTATCTGCTACTGAAGTAATGGACTTGATCCCTAATCGTTATCCTATTTGTTATATTGATTATGTAGATACATTAGAACCAGGAAAAAAGATCGTGGCGACAAAAAATGTAACGATCAATGAAGATTTTTTCCAAGGTCACTTTCCTGACAATCCAGTGATGCCGGGTGCGTTGATCCTAGAAACACTGGCACAAGCAGGTTCGATTCTTATCCTAAAATCAGAAGAGTTCCTAGGAAAACGAGCTTATATAGGTGGAATCAATAAGGCCAAATTCCGTCAAAAAGTTGTTCCAGGAGATGTACTGAAATGTCATTTTGAAATCACCAAAATGAAGGGGTCAGTCGGTACAGCGTTATCTGCAACATATGTAGATGATAAAAAAGTCTGTGAGTGTGAATTCACGTTCATCGTCAACCAAAATGCTTGATCATAAAAAAGTTGTTATAGAAAAATAGAAGGATGCTTACCTGCTTTTTTATGTAAAAAGAAGACGTCTGAATCTAGCACATTTTGTCATATTTGCTAGATTCAGACGTTATTTTTATGTTCTGTTTATTTTGCTTCTTGCAGTATATTGATTTTATCAATTTTTACTTCTTCTTTTGGTTTGTCTGAACTATCTGTTTCGACATTTGCAATAGCATCCACGACATCCATTCCTTCAATCACTTGACCGAAGACAGTGTACTGACCATCAAGGGAAGGATAACCGCCGTTTTTATAAGCATCGATAATCGCTTGAGGGTAATCATCTTTTAAAAGACCATCATGCATGTCATCTGAATTTTGAACGATAAAGAACTGGCTGCCGTTACTATTAGGATCTTGTGAGCGAGCCATAGATAACGCACCTCTTATATTGTAAAGGTGGTTGTTAATCTCTGTCTCAAATCCTTCTCCCCAAATGCTTTCGCCTCCAGTGCCATCGCCTTTAGGATCGCCGCCTTGGATCATGAAATCTTTGATGACGCGGTGAAAAGTCAAGCCATTATAGTAACCATCTTTTGCGTGTGTCATAAAGTTTTCAACTGCTTTAGGTGCATATTCAGGGAATAATTTGATTTTGATTGTGCCTTTATTTGTCACCATTTCGACCAAATCTTCATTTTCAGCTACATCTTTCGTCAATTGTGGCAATTCCAATGCATTCAAATCGACACTACTGGCAGTTGTACTTTCCGCAGTGGATGTACTCTTTGAACTTTCAGCGGATGAACTAGGAGAAGTCGTACTGTTTGCGGAACAACCAGCAAACAATAATGCTGCAGCTAAACTAATACTTAAAATAACTTTATTTTTCTTCATAACTATTCCTTTCCAATTTACTATTTTGTTATCTTTAATGATAACAAAATAGAGGAGAAATACCTACTTAAATTATTGGAATTTATCATTTATTTTAAAAGAAAAAGAAAAGGTGTAGACCATTTGTCTTGTCTTTGCTATAATGTAAGTGGATACAAAAACGAAAAGATGCAGGAGGAAATGGTAATATGGGAAAATTAGGAATCTCGATTTATCCAGAACGATCAACATTTGAAAAGGACAAAGCGTACTTGGATTTAGCTCATAAGTATGGGTATAAACGGGTTTTTACCAGTTTACTGCAAATCAACGACGACAAAGAAAAAGTTCTTTCAGAATTTAAAGAAGTAGTTGATTATGCGAATAGCCTAGGCATGGAAGTAATGGTGGATATCAATCCAGCGTTATTTGAACAGTTGGAGATTTCTTACGATGACTTATCTTTTTTCCATAAGATGGGTGCCTATGGAGTTCGCTTAGATATCGGGTTCACCGGAGCAGAAGAAGCAAAAATGACGCGTAATCCTTTCGGTATCAAAATCGAGATCAATATGAGTTCGGGCACGAATTATGTTGACAACATCATGAGTTATTCGCCAAACACGGATAATTTATTAGGTTCTCATAATTTTTATCCTCATCGATATTCTGGTTTAGGCTACGACCATTTTGTTTTTTGTTCAGAAAAATTTAGAAAATATAATTTGAATACGATGGCGTTCGTCAATTCGCAATCCGCTGAGTTTGGCCCTTGGCCTACACAAGATGGCTTGTGCACACTAGAAGACCACCGAGACCTTGAGATTGCTACACAAGTGAAGCATTTGATCCTTACAGGGCTGATTGATGATATTTCTATTGGAAATGCGTATGCAAGCGAAGAAGAATTGAAAGAAATGGCAGAAGCTTTTAATGCAGATTATCCAACATTGAAAGTAGATACGGAAGAAGGGATTACAGAAAACGAACGAATCTGCTTATTTGACAACCTCCACAGTTATCGAGGAGATCGCTCAGAGTATATCCTTCGTTCGACGATGACTCGTGTATATTATAAAGAAAAAGATTTTCCACCTCATAATACGCGAGATATGCATCATGGTGATGTGCTGATTGATAATGATGGGTATGGTCAATATAAGGGAGAAACACAAATCGCCTTGAAGGACATGAAAAATGACGGACGGGTCAATGTTGTAGGAAGAATTTCTGATGACGAACTGTTCCTCCTTGACTTTTTGAAACCTTGGTCAAGCTTTAAATTAATTGAAAATAAAAAATAGATAATGAGTTGCTGCAGAAATAATCCGCTAGAAATAGCCAATTATTTCTGCTTTTTTATTTTGTTTTTTTATAGGTTATAAAAATGAACATTGCATAGTAGAGATTCTTTGATTATACTAATTCAAGGTTAGATGAAAAAAGAGAAATGAGATGGATAATTTATGAAACTTTGGATGAAAATCCTTCTAGGCGTTGCCCTAGTTCTAATCGTTGCGCTATTGTTTGCAGGGAATTATTTTTATAATTATGCTGTCGTGCCGTCTGAGAAAGACTTTTTAGATGAAGATACACCAGGTACAACACAGACCTCCAAAGAAACGGATGCACATAAGTGGTTTAGTTCAAAAGAGAACCGAAGAAATTGGACAATCACTTCGAAAGACGGTCTGAAATTATCAGCGATTTATCTTCCTGCTGAAACGAAAAGTGAAAAAACAGCTCTAGTTGCTCATGGCTACATGGGAGATGCTGAAACAATGACCAATTATGCAAAGATGTTCCATGATATGGGCTACAATGTCCTTGTTCCTGATGCAAGAGGGCATGGAAAAAGCGAAGGGGATTATATTGGATTTGGATGGCCAGAGCGCAAAGACTATGTGCAGTGGATCAACAAAGTGTTAGAAGAAAATGGAAACTCGCAAGAAATCGTTCTGTATGGTGTCAGCATGGGGGCAGCAACTGTCATGATGACTAGCGGAGAAAAATTACCAAATAACGTAAAAGCAATTATTGAAGATTGCGGTTATTCTTCTGTCCATGATGAGCTTGCGTATCAGCTAGACGATATGTTTAGTCTTCCAGCATTTCCGCTTATGCAAGTAACGAGTCTAGTGACAAAAGTCCGTGCCGGCTACTTTTTCGGTGAGGCAAGTGCAGTGGATCAATTGAAGAAAAACCAGCGTCCAATGCTATTTATACATGGAGACGCAGACACATTTGTACCATTTGAAATGTTGGATAAGGTCTATCGTGCAACGAAGGGACCAAAAGAAAAGTATGTTGTAAAAGGAGCCGAGCATGCGGAAGCATACAAGACAGATCCTGAAAAGTATCAGCAAGTAGTCCAACAGTTTTTAAGCCAATATGTTCATTGAACTAGTTTAAATGCAAAAGGATAAAAAGAAACAAGCCTTTGACTAGACCCAGTCAAAGGCTTGTTTTATTGTTTGATTTATTAAATTACAAGTTAGCGAATTTTTCTAGTAAGCGAATCATTTGGCAAGTGAATCCGTACTCATTGTCATACCATGCAACAGTTTTGACAAGTTGGAAATCGCCAGCAGTTGTTACTTCTGTTTGGGTTGGGTCAAAGATCGAACCTTGAGTTGTGCCAATGACATCGCTAGAAACGATTTGACGGTCATCATACCCAAATGAAGGATTGTCAACTGTGTGTTTTTTGATTGCTTCATTTACTTGATCAGCAGTTACTTTGGTTTTCAATACTGAAACTAATTCAGTTAATGAACCATCAACGACTGGAACACGTTGCGCATGTCCTTGTAATTTTCCTTGTAACTCAGGGATAACTAAGCCGATTGCTTTTGCAGCACCAGTAGAATGTGGAATAGTGTTGTCAGCAGCTGAACGAGCAGCACGTAAATTACCGCCTCTTACTGGTCCATCTAACAGCATTTGGGTTGAAGTGTAGGCATGGACTGTTGTCATTGTACCAACTTCGATCCCAAATTCATTATTCAAGAAATAAGCCATAGGTGCTAAACAGTTTGTTGTACATGAACCTGCTGAGATGATTCGGTCGTTTTCATCTAATGTATCATCATTGACGTTATAGACGATGGTTTTCATTGCACCAGCTGGGGCAGAAATAACTACTCGTTTGACACCAGCATCTAAATGTGCTTTTGCTTTTTCTTCAGATGTATAAAAACCAGTACATTCTAGTACGATATCTACACCGTTTTCTTTTACCCAAGGGATTTTGCTTGCGTCGGGTTCTGCATAAACACGCGTTGCTTCGCCATCCACTACGATTGAGTCTTCTGTTGCAGTAACTGTGCCAGGATAAGTACCGTGAGTAGAGTCAAATTGCAATAATTGTGCCAACATAGTTGGACTTGTTAAGTCGTTGATTGCTACTACTTCAATATCATCTGATACTTCTTTGATGCGGCGGAAAGCCAGACGGCCGATACGCCCAAATCCGTTAATACCTACTTTTACTGTCATATCAAAAGTTCCTCCTTTATTAGGGGTGCTATGAAACGGCATCCTCAATTAATACAATTAATACACTGTTATTCTGCTACGCAAAGCATATTTTGTCAAAAAATTATACTCGATAGCAGAAAAATGGTTGGAAACCTTACCAAATAATAAAAAAAGAAGAAGGCAATCAATCTTTTTGCTGAAATGATAGACAAAAACAGATTTCACCGATAAAATAAGGAAGACTTTTGTTTATTGTGGAAATTCAGGCAGTCAAATAAATAAATTGAATAATAGGAGGACTTAATTATGTCCATGTTTTTAGATCAAGTAACGATCGATGTGAAAGCTGGCAAGGGCGGAGACGGAATGGTTGCATTTCGTCGCGAAAAATACGTTCCTGACGGCGGACCGGCTGGTGGAGACGGTGGTCGTGGCGGTGATGTCATCTTGGTCGTCGATGAAGGTTTGCGTACATTGATGGACTTTCGTTTTAATCGCCATTTCAAAGCGCAGCCAGGTGAAAATGGAATGAGTAAAGGGATGCACGGCCGTGGTTCAGAAGATACCTATGTGAAAGTACCGCAAGGAACCACTGTCCGAGATGCAGAGACTGGTGCTCTTTTAGGAGACTTAATTGAAAATGGTCAAACACTAGTTGTGGCGAAAGGGGGACGTGGCGGACGAGGAAATATTCGGTTTGCCTCTCCTCGGAACCCTGCACCGGAAATTGCTGAAAACGGGGAACCAGGACAAGAACGAAAAATCGAACTGGAATTGAAAGTATTGGCAGACGTTGGGCTTGTAGGCTTTCCATCTGTTGGAAAATCGACTTTGCTATCTGTGATTTCATCTGCTCGTCCAAAGATCGGCGCTTATCATTTCACGACACTAGTCCCTAACTTGGGAATGGTTACTACAAGTGATGGCAGAAGTTTTGCCGCAGCAGACTTGCCAGGGTTGATTGAAGGAGCTTCGCAAGGTGTTGGGCTAGGTACACAATTCCTTCGTCATATCGAAAGAACGCGAGTTATTTTACATGTGATCGATATGAGTGGGATGGAAGGACGAGATCCTTACGAAGACTATCTTGCCATCAACAAAGAATTATCTACTTACAACTTACGCTTGTTAGAGCGTCCGCAAATCATCGTGGCTAACAAAATGGATATGCCGGATGCACAGGAAAACCTAGTGAAATTCAAAGAACAGCTGAACAAGGAAAAAGAAGACGAATTCGCTGATGATATCCCAGTATTTCCAATTTCTGGAGTGACTCGACAAGGATTGGATGCGTTATTGAATGCTACAGCAGACTTGTTAGAAGTAACGCCAGAATTCCCATTGTACGAGGAAGAACTGGAAGAAGAAACTGTACACTATGGATTCAATCCAGAAGGTCCTGAGTTCCAGATCAATCGTGATTCAGATGCAACGTGGATCTTATCCGGTGAGAAGATCGAAAAATTATTCCAAATGACGAATTTCGATCATGATGAAACGGTAATGCGTTTTGCTCGTCAATTACGTGGTATGGGTGTGGATGAGGCACTTCGAGCACGTGGGGCGAAAGATGGCGACCTTGTCCGTATCGGTGAATTTGAATTTGAATTTGTCGAATAGGCAAACAAATAAAAACAAATACCAAAAAATATAGATTCAAATCTAAGGGGAGTATGGCTGAGGCCATTCTCCTTTTTTATTAGGTAGAAAAGAGTGCTTTTCTTTTCTTATTTTACAATTAAAGGTAAAATAAATAACAAGAAGGTATGAAAGGGGCGTTTTCAATGAGCAAGCGAGTAATCATTTTAAATTTTCAAGTAGAAAGCCAAGCATATCAGGCATTTTCAGAAATCAAAAAACTCCATGCTGTTCGTTCGATCAAAGGAGAACAGATGGCCGTTGTCAGCCATGATCCCAATGGAACCCATCAATTCAAAATAGAAGATTTTATCGACTTTACTGGTAATAACAAATCTTCTACTGGTGGGTTGATTGGTATGTTGGTTGGCGTATTAGGTGGGCCGCTAGGGATTCTATTAGGATGGTTTGCTGGAGGGATGATCGGTGCGACACAAGATGCAAAAGAAATAAAAGATGCTCAGACTGTGTTCGACTTTGTAGGAAATAAAATCGGTGAAGGAGCTACAGGACTGATTTTGATTGCGGATGAAGAAGACAATCGTCCATTGAATCAATTAGTGATGATGGAATTAGGCGGAGAAATCACCCGTTTGGATTATGAAGATGTCGAAAAAGATGTGCATGATGCGAAGGAAGCCGAAAAGCAGGCGAAAGAAGCTGCCCAAAAGACTTGGGAGGACAAACATCCGCAATCTTCCGATGACAATGAGAGTTCCGAATCTTCAAATTAATAAAAACAGCAGAGAATCTCAAAAGGATTCGCTGCTGTTTTTACAATGGAGTTTAAAGGAGTTTAAAGAAAACGTTATCACAGAAGAACATTATTTTTATTTGAAGCCTTTCTCGACTTACGGTTGATTATCCTATCTTTTTCCCCTAAAATTAAAGAGGAACTTAAAGAAAGTCAGGTAGATTATGGAATTACAATTTTTAGGAACAGGCGCAGGTGTTCCTGCAAAACATAGAAATGTGACAAGCATAGCATTGAAACTTTTAGACGAACGTAATGAAGTTTGGTTATTCGACTGTGGTGAAGGCACGCAAATGCAGATTTTGCGAACGACTATCCGTCCGAGAAAAATCGGAAAAATTTTCATTACACATTTACACGGCGATCATATTTTTGGGCTTCCCGGACTCATCAGCAGCCGTTCATTTCAAGGTGGGGATACGCCATTAGAGATTTACGGGCCAAAAGGGATAGAGGAATACATAAAAGTCTCTTTAGGCATTTCGCAAACACGGTTAAGTTATCCGCTGAAATTCATCGAGTTAAATGAAACAGACCCGATTTTTACTGATCAGCAATTTTCTGTTTATGCAAAAAAACTAAATCATGGAATCGACAGTTTCGGTTATCGTGTGGTTGAACATGATCATAAAGGAGAATTGCAGGTGGATCGTCTGAAAGAATTAGGCATTCCCGCTGGACCACTGTACGGCAAGCTAAAGCAAGGGGAAACGATCCAACTAGAAGATGGTCGGACGATCAATGGAAAAGATTTCGTAGGCCCAAATAAAAAAGGGCGGATCGTGACTATTTTGGGGGACACGAGAAAAACACATAATTCTGTTGTGCTTGCGGAAAACAGTGATATTCTGGTACATGAAAGCACATTTAATAAAGATGAAGCAAGAATGGCGCATAACTATTTCCATTCCACGACTCATCAAGCTGCTGAAGTAGCAAAAGAAGCGCAGGCAAAACGGTTGTTGCTTACTCATATCAGTGCAAGATATTTAGGAAAAGCAGCTCTAGAGCTTGAAAAAGAAGCAAAAGAAGTGTTTGAAAACACAACGATCATGAAAGATTTTGATAGCATTGAGATACCATTTCGTGAGGAGGATGAGGCATGAATTTAGAAGATAAAGTTGTTTTAGTAACAGGTAGTTCAGGTGGTCTAGGCGCGCAAATCTGTTATGAAGCAGCAAAGCAAGGAGCAATCGTTATAAGTTGCGCACGAAGAATGGCATTTGTAGAAGGTGTCAGAGACGAGTGCAGACGCTTGAGTGGCAAAGAGGCTTATGCTTTCAAAGTAGACGTCAGCGATCCTTATAGTGTGGATGAACTATATGAAAAAGTAATGGAAGAAGTTGGACGTGTCGATATTCTGGTAAACAATGCTGGTTTTGGTATTTTCGAGGACTTCCTTACATTCGATCTCGGAAAAGCGTACGATATGTTTGAAGTCAATATCTTAGGAATGATGGTTTTGACACAAAAATTTGCGATCAATATGGCAGAAAGAAGACAAGGACATATTATTAATATCGCCTCAATGGCTGGGAAAATGGCAACTGCAAAATCAACGGTTTATTCTGCAACGAAATTTGCAGTCCTTGGCTTTTCCAACGCCTTGCGATTAGAATTGAAACCACTTGGTGTAGCTGTTACGACAGTAAATCCAGGTCCAATCGAGACAGATTTCTTTGACAAGGCTGATCCAAGCGGAAGCTATTTGGAAAAAGTCGGGCAAATCGTTTTAGAACCTACTAAGTTGGCAAAAATGATTGTCCGCAATATGAGACATCCAAAACGGGAAATCAATCAACCGTTTATTTTAGAAGTTGCATCAAAATTTTATACGCTGTTTCCAACGATTGGTGATTATTTAGCCAGCGGAATTTTTAACAAAAAGTAGGTGGAGGAATTGAAAAAGCAAAGCAATGTGATTCTTGGATTTATCTTAGTTTTGATTATTGTTCTTTTTGCTGTATTGAACAATAAAAATGTCCCTGTAAGTTTTGGCTTCACTTCCTTTTCTGCACCGTTGATCTTAGTGATCATCGGTTCTGCGCTGATTGGTGCACTGATCGTATTCTTGACTGCTTCGGCAACACTATGGCAGCAAAAAAAGCAAATCAAGCAGCTGACTCAGGAAATATCAGAATACCAAACAGATCTGCAAAAGAAAATTGAAGAAGCAAAAGAAGAACAGCAACGCGAGTTTAGAAACGAACGCGCGGAGTTGGAAGCTGCTTACCAGGCGGAATTACAAGCGAAAACAACACAAATCAGTCAATTGAAAGCGCCGGAAGAACAAAAAACGCAAGTGCCAAAACAAAGCTTCAATTATTTTGACTAATAGGGATATTTCATAAATGGTCGTATAAAAGATCGGGTCCTGCTGAACATCAGTCTAGCGGATCTGATCTATTTTTATTCTTTCTTTCTGCTTTTTTTTGCTGATTTCCTTTGCTATAATAACTAAGTTAGGAGTGAGAAAGTGAGACAAGCAAATTTTGATTGGAAGTTAAGCGAGACAGAGCCTTCTGAATCCTTTCTCCAAATGATCCGTGAACTGAAATTATCTCCATTTGTCGGTAAGTTACTGTGGCAAAGAGGTTACCATGAGGAAGAGGATATCAACCGATTTTTACATCCAAAGGAACAAGAACTACATGATCCGTATCTGATGCACGATATGGATAAAGCAATCAGTCGAATACAAGAAGCTGTAATCAGTGGAGAAAAAATCCTCGTTTACGGTGATTATGATGCAGACGGAATCACCAGTGCAACGGTAATGAAAGAAACACTGGAATTACTTGGCGCAGAAGTAGAAGTATTTTTGCCAAATCGATTTGAGCACGGGTATGGACCAAATCGATCGGTATACCAAGAAAAGATCGAAAAAGGCATCCAGTTGATTATCACTGTTGATAACGGGGTAGCAGGAAATGATGCAGTAGCATATGCTCAGCAAGCTGGTGTAGACGTGATCATTACAGACCATCACGAACTACCTGAGAAATTACCAGACGCCTATGCGATTGTTCATCCTCGTCATCCAGCGGGGCAATATCCATTTCCAGATCTGGCAGGAGTCGGAGTAGCATTCAAAGTAGCTTCTGCATTGTTGGAAGAACCACCTGCAGAATTTTTGGATTTAGTAGCGATAGGAACAATCGCCGATTTAGTTTCATTGACTGATGAGAATCGAATCCTTGTTTCATTAGGAATCGATGCCATCCATCATTCAGAACGAATAGGACTTCAGACGCTGTTTGAAGAAAGCGGCATAAAAATGAGGGATGCAGACGAAACAACGATCGGCTTTTCGATTGCGCCCAGACTAAATGCCATTGGTCGAATGGGTGACCCGCGACCTGCCGTTTCATTGCTTGCAACGTTTGACGAAGAAGAGGCATCCATTCAAGCAAAAAAATTGAATGAAATCAATGAAGAAAGAAAAGCAATCGTAGAGCAGATAACAGAAGAAGCATTAGCAATGGTCAATAAGGAGAATCATATCCATCTATTGGTAAACCGAGGATGGCATGAAGGTGTTTTAGGTATTGTTGCAGGAAAAATAATGAACGAAACTGGTAAACCAACGCTTGTTCTTACTTTAAAAGAAGACGGATCAGCTAAAGGTTCTGGACGTAGTGTTGAAGCCTTGAACCTTTTTGAAATGCTTGACCAGATGCGGGATCTATTTACTTATTTTGGAGGACATCATGCAGCAGTCGGGTTAACGATGCCAAGTGAAAATGTCACAATACTACAGGAGAAGATGAACCAATATATAGTCGATCGTCAAATCGATTTGACAAGAGGACCTGAATTAAGAATTGATGAAGTGCTACTTCCGAATGAAGTAACAGTAGAGCGTATTGATGAACTAAAATTATTAGCGCCATTTGGTACAGATAATCCTTTACCTCAATTTTTATTTCGGCAAGTCCAAGTAGCGAATGTCAAAAAAATCGGAGCAAACCAACAGCATCTGAAATTTGTCCTTTCCGATGAATCTAGTCAGCTTGATGCGGTCGCTTTTGGTTTTGGAACTCAAGAAGAAGAACTGCTGAATAATCTAGTAGATGTAGTAGGAAAGCTTTCGATCAATGAATGGAATGGACGTAAGAAACCACAACTGATGGTATCTGATTTTGCAGTAGGTGGTCTGCAGGTATTTGATTGGCGGGCAAAACGTTTCCGTGAACAGAGCCGAACATCTGAAGACAGTCTTTATTTAGCTTTTGATTCTTCGACGTTGAAATTCGTGCCGGAGAGCATCCAAGAAACGGCGATTGTTTTCGAAGGAATGGACTTTATACAAGCAGTAATTGAAAAAAGAAAACCGAAATCTCTGGTTATTATGGATTGTCCAGATGATTTAGCAAAGCTGAAAGAAGTCTTTGGGTCTTATTCATTCAATCGTGTTTATCTGATGGGGATTTCACCTGATGAGGCTTATTTGAATGGGGTAGGCACAAGAGAACAGTACGCCAAATTGTTTAAATTGATCCATTCTCAAGAACGAATAGATATACGTCATAAAATAAAAGCAGTAGCTCAATATTTGCGTATCCCTGAAAAATTATTAATTTTTATGATACAGGTGTTTTTTGAATTGAAATTTGTTACAATAGAGAACGGTGTTTTACAAAAAGTCGCCAGCCCAGAAAGTCATCCTTTGACTGAGAGCAAATTATACCAGCGGCGGCTAAATAAAATCAAAGTTGAGGAATTTTTGCTTTTGAGCGATATTCCTACCATAAAGAAATGGTTAACAACCTAGGAGGAAACAAAGAGTGGATTTAAAAGATTATATTGCCAGTATTCCCGACTATCCGTCAAAAGGAATTGTGTTCAGAGATATTTCCCCGCTGATGGCAGATGGTGATGCTTATCGGGAAGCTACGAAGCAAATCGTAAATTATGCAAAAGAAAAACGAATTGATATGGTAGTTGGACCAGAAGCACGTGGGTTCATCGTAGGATGTCCTGTTGCTTATGAGTTAGGAGTTGGTTTTGCACCAGTCCGCAAAAAAGGAAAATTACCTCGAGAAACCATCGAAGTGACTTATGGATTAGAATATGGAACAGATACATTGACATTGCATAAGGATGCCATTAAACCAGGTCAGCGTGTGCTGATTTGTGACGATTTGCTGGCTACAGGTGGAACGATCAAAGCGACAATCGAACTGATCGAACAATTAGGTGGTGTAGTCGTAGGCTGCGCATTTTTAATCGAATTGATGGATCTCCATGGACGCGACAAAATCAAAGGATACGACATTATTACATTAATGGAATATTAAGCAGAAAAAGCGATTTATGATTTATAATTTATAAAGAAGCGATTTTGAAGCGACCCTCAAAAGTCAGATAGGCACTCTGACGCTTGAGGGTCGCTATTTTTTTATAAATGGGGCCAGTCAAAGTCCAGTAAAAGTTCGAAAAAAAGGATGTGACCGTTTTTTGTCACACCCTCGTAAAAGTTTAACTTTTTGTCTTTTGAACAATTAGCAGTCAATCCTCATTATGATTGCCTGGATCTGTAGTAGGGTTCATGATAGAAATGATCTTCATGAATTCTGCGCCGCTCAGATTGACGGTACTTCTTTTCATCCCACAACATGAACCACAAAGTAAATAACGGAACAAACACAAGTAAAGCTGGACGTATGCCGAAATTACCAATAATAATACCTAAAAACAAAACAGTTAATACTAAGCCAAGACGTCTCATTGATTTCATGAATTCTCACCTCGTTAATTTATGCGAACAATTGTTCGTATATTTAGTATACGAATATTTGTTCGGTTTGTAAAGAGGGAAGCGATAAAAATTTGAAAGAAGAAGAACTTGGGCGAAAAAAGAGTTTGAGACAATGGTCTCAAACTCGGTTTTAAAAAATTTCTTTTTTAGTACTAATTAATAGATATGACTACGATAAAGCCCTACTACTCGTCCTAATATAGATACTTGATCTAAAATGATTGGTTCGAGTAAGTCGTTTTCAGGTTGAAGACGGAAGTAGTTTTTTTCTTTATAGAATCGTTTGCAAGTCGCTTCATCCTCTGCAGTCATTGCAATGACGATATCACCGTTTTGTGCAGTTTCCTGCTTCCGAACGATCACGTTGTCGCCATCCAAAATTCCAGCATTGATCATACTATCTCCACGAATCGTCAGCATAAAGAGACTGCCTTCTTCAGAAGAAAGATTAGGAGGGATCGGAAAGAAGTCCGAAGCATCCTCTACTGCTAAAATTGGTTCTCCAGCTGTTACTACGCCAAGTACTGGAATAGTTGTTGGACGAATCCCAATCTTTTCTAAACCTTGTTTTGTCAACTCGATTGCACGAGGTTTCGTCGGATCTCTTTGGATAAACCCTTTTTTTTCAAGCCGTGCAAGATGACCGTGAACAGTAGAAGTAGAAGAAAGCTGAACAGCTTCCCCGATTTCACGGACAGTTGGCGGGTATCCTTTTTGGGTTACTTGTTCATGGATATAACGTAAGACTTCAATTTGTCTTGATTCAGTTTGTCGGGCCACAAGGTACACCTTCTTTCACTTGATAAATAAATAGTACCATATAAAAAGCGCTAAATCAAACGAATGTTCGTATTTTATTTAGTTTATCTAGTTGTTTTTTTTTCAGTTTTTATATAATATGAAGGAGAGTAAAAGGAGGGCTGAGCATGCTGTCACCTGAAAAAATAGAGCGGATCAATGAACTTGCACGTAAAAAGAAGGAAAATGGTCTCTCGAAAGCCGAAGAACAAGAACAAATCAACTTGCGCAAAGAGTATTTGGAAGCTTTTCGTTCCGGTATGCGTCATCATATCGAAGGAATGAAAATCGTCGATCCTGAGGGCAATGACGTGACCCCGGAAAAATTAAAAGAAATCCAAAAGAAAAAAGGCTTACACAACCGAAATGACAACTTTTAGTAAAAAATACTGAAAATGATTGCTTTTTCGTTTGACATCTTATAGAATGAGAGTGTAAGAAATAAAGGTAAAAAAAACCTAAATTAATAGGAGGGGTTATTTTGTTTGACAAAATTGACCAACTTGGCGTTAACACAATTCGTACATTAAGTATTGAAGCAGTCCAAAAAGCAAACTCAGGACATCCTGGATTGCCGATGGGCGCAGCACCTATGGCATATGCGTTATGGACAAAACACCTGAAAGTAAATCCAACGACATCGAAAAATTGGGCTGATCGCGACCGTTTCATTCTTTCAGCAGGACATGGGTCAGCAATGTTATATAGTTTACTTCATTTAGCTGGCTATCAAGTGACAATTGATGATTTGAAACAATTCCGTCAATGGGATTCTAAGACACCGGGACATCCTGAAGTCCATCATACAGATGGTGTAGAAGCTACTACAGGCCCATTAGGCCAAGGAATTGCAATGGCTGTTGGTATGGCGATGGCAGAAGCACATCTTGCAGCCACTTATAACAAAGAAAACTTCAACGTAATGGATCACTATACGTATGCAATTTGTGGGGATGGAGACTTGATGGAAGGAGTCTCTCAAGAAGCAAGTTCGATGGCAGGTCATATGAAGTTAGGTAAATTAATCGTTTTATATGATTCAAACGATATTTCATTAGATGGTCCAACTTCAAAAGCGTTCACAGAAAATGTTGGTGCTCGTTATGAAGCATATGGCTGGCAACATATCTTAGTGAAAGACGGAAATGACCTAGAAGCAATCTCTAAAGCGATTGAAGAAGCAAAAGCTGAAACAGATAAACCAACGTTGATCGAAGTAAAAACAGTCATCGGCTACGGTGCTCCTAAAGAAGGAACATCTGCTGTTCATGGTGCTCCTCTTGGTGAAGATGGTATCAAGATGGCTAAAGAAGTTTACGGATGGGATTATCCAGACTTCACTGTTCCCGAAGAAGTAGCTGCCCGCTTCCATCAAACAATGATAGAAGAAGGACAAAAAGCTGAAGATGCGTGGAATGAAATGTTTGCCAATTATAAAAAAGCTTATCCTGAATTAGCACAACAATTTGAAGATGCCTTTGATGGAAAACTGCCAGAAAACTGGGATGCAGAATTGCCAACTTATGAAGTGGGAAGCAGTCAAGCAAGCCGTGTTTCAAGTAAAGAAGTCATCCAAGAATTATCGAAAGCTATACCAAGTTTCTGGGGTGGTTCAGCAGATTTATCAGGTTCCAATAATACAATGGTAGCTGCTGATAAAGATTTTACTCCTGAACATTATGAAGGACGTAACATCTGGTTTGGCGTTCGCGAATTTGCGATGGCTTCGGCTATGAATGGTATCCAACTTCATGGCGGAACTCGTATCTATGGCGGAACATTCTTTGTCTTTGTCGATTACCTAAGACCAGCTGTTCGTTTAGCAGCGATTCAACATACGCCTGTTGTTTACGTTTTGACACATGACTCCGTTGCTGTCGGAGAAGACGGACCAACACACGAACCGATTGAACAATTAGCTTCTGTTCGTTGCATGCCTGGTGTCCAAGTGATTCGTCCAGCAGACGGAAATGAAACACGTGCTGCTTGGAAAGTGGCGATGGAGACTACTGATGCGCCTACTATCCTTGTATTGAGCCGCCAAAACCTTCCTGTATTGCCTTCTACAAAAGAAGTAGCAGATGAAATGGTCAAAAAAGGCGCATACGTTCTTTCTCCAGCTAAAGGAGAAACACCAGAAGGTATTTTGATTGCAACTGGTTCTGAAGTTGATTTAGCCGTGAAAGCTCAAAAAGAATTAGCAGAAAACGGGAAAGATGTTTCTGTTGTCTCTATGCCAAGCTTCGACCTGTTTGAAAAACAATCTTCTGAATACAAAGAAAGCGTACTTCCTAAAGCAGTGAAGAAACGCGTGGCGATCGAAGCTGCTGCATCATTCGGATGGGAACGCTATGTGGGTACAGAAGGAACAACGATTACCATCGATCATTTCGGTGCATCTGCTCCTGGTGCTAAAATTTTAGAAGAGTTTGGATTTACAGTAGAAAATGTTGTGAATACGTACAATCAATTATCATAGACACCAATCATTGTTTGAATGATAAAGACAGCTGTCTGCAAGTTGGAGGCAGCTGTTTTTTATGTGGTGGTAAGAATAAATCAATGTTACTTTTCATTTTCTTTTATATTACATTTAAATGACAAAACAAAGAATTCTTCGGATTAGTTTGTGTTTCTTGAGAATTAAAAGTATAATTTAATTAATTAAGTTTGTTTTAAGAAGAGAACTTTTTAGTAAGTTTTTTTATTTTGAGGAGGAATTTGAATGCAAGAGCTGAAGACCCGCAGTGCCCGACACCATAGACCTAAAAGAAACATGGTGATCAATAAAAAAGCGATTGCTCCTTTAATTGGAACGAGTCTTTTAGTTGGGCCGATGATGGTTACAGCGGTACCGCAAAGTGTTCATGCAGATGAACAAGGATCTCAAACAGTTGCTGATCCTCAAGCGTTTATCGATCAAATCGGCTGGTCTGCATCAGAAGTTGCTGCAAGTAATGACTTGTATGCTTCAGTCATGATCGCTCAAGCGTTGTTGGAAAGTGCATATGGTACTTCCGGATTAGCTAGTGCGCCCAATTATAATTTGTTCGGTGTAAAAGGAAGCTATAACGGACAGGTCGTTTATATGGCAACCAAAGAATATGTAAACGGACAATGGGTAACGATGAATGAACCATTCCGAAAATATTCTTCTTATTGGGAATCCTTCCAAGACCACGCAAATGTTCTTCGTTCAACCAGTTTTTCAACAGGCGATTATCATTATGCTGGTGTATGGAAAAGCAATACAACAAGTTTTTATGATGCAACAGCGTACTTGACAGGTCGTTACGCTACTGATCCAGATTATGGAACCAAATTGAACTCATTGATTAATACTTATAATTTAACCCGTTTTGATACACCATCAACTGGTTCGGCGACAACAACAACTACAAGTACAACAACAACAACTACTACGACGACTTCAACGTCATCATCATCGTCGACAACAGGTACGGATACAAATAGTAGTCAAACATATACAGTTGTATCAGGAGATACGCTATGGGATATTGCACAAAAATTTGGCATGTCTGTTGATGATCTAATGGCGAAAAACGGCATGTCCATGTCCAGTTATTCTTTATTAGTCGGACAAGAATTAAACGTGTGATTTAGATAAAAAGGCAAAGAAACGACCATATCTGGTATATCTTTGTCTTTTTTTTTTACTAGTCAAAGACGAATCACTCGCCAGAAATGAACAGATTGTATTATGATAAGTAGGGAAGAGCAAAGACAAGGAGGAATTGAAGATGACAGCTATCTATAACTCAGTCACCGAATTGATTGGTAAAACGCCAATCGTCAAATTAAATAAACTCGTACCAGAAGATTCAGCAGATGTATTTGTGAAACTTGAGTTTTTTAATCCAGGAGGAAGTGTAAAGGACCGGATTGCTCTAAGTATGATAGAAAAAGCGGAACATGATGGATTACTGAAACCAGGAGATACTATCATTGAACCTACCTCCGGAAATACAGGAATCGGATTGTCGATGGTAGGAGTCGCGAAAGGATATAAAGTCATTATCGTGATGCCTGAGACGATGAGTATCGAAAGACGTTTATTGATGAAAGGATACGGCGCAGAGTTGATTCTGACGCCTGGTGTGGATGGTATTTCTGGATCCATTAGAGAAGCAGAACGTTTGGCAAAAGAAAATGGCTACTTTTTACCATTACAATTTGAAAATGAAGCAAATCCTCTTGTACATGAAAAAACGACTGGTCCAGAGATTCATCAAGCCTTTGGAGTAAATGGATTGGACGCTTTTGTCGCAGGTATCGGGACAGGCGGGACAATCACTGGTGCTGGCCGAGAATTAAAACGTGTGTATCCAAAAATCGAATTAGTAGGGGTAGAACCGGCAGAATCTGCCATTTTAGAAGGAAAAGAAGCGGGTCCTCACAAGATCCAAGGAATCGGTACAGGATTTGTCCCTAAAACACTGGATACCTCTGTATATGATAAAGTCCTTTCCGTGACTGGTGACGAAGCGATGGAAACAGCTAGAGAAGTCGGACGAAAAGAAGGGATTTTAGTTGGTATCTCATCTGGTGCTGCAATTGCTGCCGCATTAAAAGTCGCAAAAGAACTAGGGAAAGGCAAAAAGGTATTAGCAGTCGTTCCCGACAATGGTGAACGTTATTTATCTACAGCCCTTTACCAAGAAATGTAAGTAAACTTGTTTCTCTATAAATAGGTTTATGTGGAAGGCTTTTACAGATGAAAAGAGAAAACACAAAAATCTATGATAAGAAAAGAGTTAGTTGAATAGAGACGTAGAATGGTGAACATGACTGTTTTACGTCTTTTTTTCATTAAAATACAATAAAATTGAATTTTCTTTTCATGTTAAGTGGATTTTAAAATGTAAAAATAGTATGATAAGACGAGAATAACAACGTGGGGTGTTTACATGGAAAATAAGTTAGTCGAAGAGGTTATCGAAAAGTTAAAAAAAGAGAACATTCGAATCACACCTCAACGGTATGCGGTTTTAGAATATTTGATTGAACATCATTCCCATCCAACAGCTGATGAGATTTATAAAGCACTTGAACATCGTTTCCCAAACATGAGTGTTGCGACCGTTTACAACAATCTTCGTCTGTTTACTTCGATTGGATTTGTTCAAGAAATGAAGTACGGCGATGCTTCTAGTCGCTTTGATTTCAGCTCAAAGCGGCACTATCATGTGATTTGCGAAAACTGCGGTAAGATCGTTGATTTTCATTACCCAGGGTTAGAAGATATAGAAATGGCTGCGAGTAGGCTGACTGATTTTGAGATTAACGAACATCGGTTGGAATTGTATGGACTTTGTCCAGACTGTAAAGAATCAGCAAAAAAGGCACAAATGTAAAACAGTTTCTACAAGTGTTACACTTAAAAAAGCTGGCTACGTAAAAAAACGCTAGCTTTTTTTATTTTTTTGTCTTTTATTCACAAGGACAAACGTTAAAGTGAATGTTATCACAATGAGGATCTTGCTAACAATGGATTTCTATGATTGTAAATGAGTAAAACTACAAATAAACCTTTGTGAATTCACAAGCATTAAACTGTTGTATCCGTTTTATTTCTGTTATAGTAATTTTGTCGAAGGACAAAATGTTAATCGGAGGGACCATAAATGAAAGTAGTAGTAATTGGCTGTACTCATGCAGGTACTGCAGCTGTAAAAAGTATTTTAAAAAATCATCCAGAAGCAGAAGTGACAGTGTATGAAAGAAATGACAATATTTCTTTCTTATCTTGCGGTATCGCACTTTATGTCGGCGGAGTAGTAAAAGACCCAGCAGGCTTGTTCTACTCAAACCCTGAAGAATTATCTTCATTAGGAGCAACAGTTAAAATGGAACACGATGTAACAGACGTCGATACAGAAAACAAAACAGTGACGGCAAAAGATCTGAAAACAGGAGTAACAGAAACGGTTTCTTATGATAAATTAGTAATGACAACTGGTTCATGGCCTATCATCCCACCGATTAGTGGAATTGATGCAAAAAATGTACTCCTATGCAAAAACTACAACCAAGCAAATGAAATCATTGCACAAGCGAAAGAAGCAAAACGTGTAGTAATCGTTGGTGGTGGGTATATCGGTATTGAATTAGTCGAAGCTTTTGTCGAATCTGGAAAACAAGTAACATTGATTGATGGGTTAGATCGCATCTTGAACAAATATCTAGATAAACCATTCACAGATATCCTAGAAAAAGAATTGACAGACCGTGGTGTCACTCTTGCATTAGGTGAAAATGTTACTGAATTCATCACAGATGAAGAAGGAAAAGTGAAACAAGTAGCTACACCAACAGATACATTTGATACAGATATGGTCATTTTATGTGTGGGCTTCCGTCCAAATACAAAACTGATCGAAGGAAAAGTAGAGACACTGCCAAACGGGGCAATCAAAGTAAATGAATACATGCAAACAAGTGATCCAGATATTTTTGCCGCTGGAGATTCAGCAGTAGTCAACTACAATCCAAGTGGCACACAAAACTATATTCCTCTGGCAACAAATGCCGTGCGCCAAGGATTGCTTGTAGGAAATAACTTGACAGAGCATAAAATGGCGTATCGTGGGACTCAAGGAACTTCAGGACTTTATCTCTTTGGCTGGACGATTGGCTCGACAGGAGTGACCAAAGAAAGCGCAACATTGAACGATCTAGAAGTCCAAGCAACGGTATTTGAAGACAATTATCGTCCAGAGTTCATGCCGACTACCGAAAAAGTAATGATGGAGTTAGTTTATGAAAAAGGCACAAATCGTATCGTTGGTGCTCAGTTCATGTCTAAATACGACATTACGCAATCAGCAAATACTATGTCTTTAGCTGTTCAAAATAAAATGACTGTAGAAGATCTTGCTCTTTCAGACTTCTTCTTCCAACCACATTTTGACCGTCCTTGGAATTACTTGAACCTACTTGCACAAGCAGCGCTAGGCGAAATCGAAACAGCACAATAAAGAAAGACAGACGAGAGCGGTTAGGAAAAAGCTGTTTAGTTTTGACTAAATACCGTTTATTTTGGAAAAAGGGTTGTGACGTATTTTTTGTCACGACCCTCCGTCTTTTTGTGAAAAGTACAATTAGTTGTCTTTCTTCGCATTTTTTGTCACAATAAGCAACAAAGATAAAGTTGTTACGTAAAAGAACAAGCAGTTTTACTTGAACTTGAAAAGAAAGGTGAGAAAGAAGATGAATAAAGAATATTTTGTCCAACAAGATGCATTTTTAGAAGATTATAAAAATGTTGCGAAGGAGTCGACGATCAATATAGATGAGTTGGCGGAGCAAGTGCTCTCTCAATTGAATGAAACACAAGAGGAATATTATACGATGCCAGCAGAAGATGCGAAAGATAATGCTTCTCATCGTTTTCCTTTCAGTCGGCGTATCTACTCAGATGAAAATGACGGCACGTTGAATACGGAGTACACATATGAAGGACAGCCGTATGAACTAGAAACAGAAGATGATGTTTAAACACCGTTTATTCGGAAAAAGGGGTTATGACATTTTTGTCAAACCCCTTTTTTCTTGATTTCATTCTCTTTTTTACTACAAAAATCCTTTTAACTTTGTTGTTTAGGAAACAAAAAAATAATATAATGAAAGAAAAAGAAGGTGTAGAAATGGATAAAAGACAGCTGCTAATAGAAGAATATCTGGATTTAGCTAATGAGATTATTCATCGTAATAAACCAGAAATGGAAAAAGAATTTGCAGGATTTACGCTAAATGAACTAGAAGTGATTGAACATATCGGGAAAATCCCTGATCCTAACGTGACAAAATTAGCGAATGCTAGTTATATGACTAGAGGAGCCATCAGTAAGCTAACAAAAAAACTGATAGCCAGAGGGATCATAAACACTTATCAAAGCGAAGAGAATAAAAAAGAAATCTATTTTCAATTGACGCCAATCGGACAAAAAATAAAGAATAGACACGAGCAACTACATCAAAAATGGGTCCAGCGAGATGCTGCTGTATTTGAAAATATGTCAAAAGAAGAATTTGACACAGTATTTCGTTTTATCGGTCGATACAGAGAATTTATACGGAGTAGCAAATGAAACTAATGTTTTATATTGTAATAATAATAGGCAAAGATTATAAGCAAAAACCCGAATATCGTCGGAAGAACTGGTGCTGCGGCATAAAGCTGTCCTGCGATTAGCGGGCCGATGACGCGCGATAGAGATTGTATACTTTGGGTACCGCCCATTACAAGACCTTGCTGGTTTTCTGAAACAGAATTGGATAGTTGGCCATTGAATACAGGAGTAAAAATAGAATCGCCGAAACCATAACAGATAATCCCAAATAAAAACAAAACCGGCAGTAGAAGAATTCCAGATAATGTGATGAATAGATAGGCGAGGATTTCACTGCACATTCCTATTCTTGTGATCTGCTGTTCTGAAAATTTTTTGAGCAATCGAGGCATAATGAATAATTGCGAGACAATATCCAAGATTCCAATCAAAGAGAAGCTTAAACCAACCAACCCCGCTTTCCACTGAAAGGTGTCAATCGAAAATTGAGAAAAGATAGATTGCAGAGAGCCAGCCGCTAACCAAACAGCAAAACCGACTGTCAATAAAGGAATAACGGATGAAATCTTGAATAATTGTTGTAATTGGTGAAAAGGTCTTACATGGGAGAAACTTAAATCTACTGAACGTTTTTTTATTGGAAGGCTTTCTTGCATAAATGTGTAGCCATAAACGGCATTTAAGAAAGTAAAGAGTGCTCCAATAAATATAGGAACAGAATTTCCCAATTCAGCTAATAGACCACTTATAATAGGACCAAGCGTTGTTCCTATACCGACTAAAGCACCCATCCATCCAAAAACTTTGGTTCTTTCATTAGGTTCCGTGATGTCGGCAAAGTAAGCATATAAGGTGGAGATTTCTCCTGCTGTCAATCCTTCAATGATACGACCAAGGAACAACATCCATATCGAATTTCCTAAACCAAAAATCAAATATCCAATACTTGATCCTAATAAACTGATAATAAGGATCGGACGACGCCCGAAATGATCACTTAAGCTACCGAGAATGGGGGCAGATAAGAAGGCAGCTAGAGCATAAACAGACATGAGCAAAGTGATATAGAAAGCTTGCTGATGTGCGGAGTGGGAATAAGGAAGCACTAAAAAAGGAAGTACAGGACTGACGATAGTAAATCCTAATCCAGTGAATAAGACAGAAATATATCCAAAAACTTTAGAATGTTTATTTGTGAAACTGAACATTTAAAAAACTCCTTTATACAATAATGTTAACTCGGAAACAAAAAAAGTGTACAGTAATTTTGTTTCCTTGTCAACGTTATGAGGAGCAGCGAAATCTACTTGACTTATTTATTCCGAAAAGTGAAAATGCACATCAAAAACATAAACAAACAAAAATCAAGTAGACGACACTATAAATCTGACCGATCAGTGAAGCAATAGAAAAGAAACCTGTTCTTGCTTCCCATGTTTTTTTTACGTATACTGTGATTGAGCGGAGGAGAAATCATGTTGAATTTAGAAAAATACTTAAGCGCTGGACAAACAGTCATATCTAATCTTTTACTTAAAAATTATCATAGGATCGGTCTGCAATCTGAAGAATTTTTATTTGTTCTACAGTTGCACATGGCACAGCTTGAAGGAGATACTTTCCCTGATTTGCAGATGATTGCTATAGATATGGGAATCAAACAAGACCAGATTTTTCAAATACTGGATCGTCTCGTAACAAATGGATTTATCAAGATAGAAACGACGATTGTCAATGGTAAAAAAGCAGATCGATATAATCTTTACCCTATTTATGATCAATTAGGTGAGTATTTAAAAACACAAGAAAAAAAATACGAAGAAAAAATACAAGAAAAAGAAATCCAGTCAGTGTATCAATTATTTGAACAAGAATTTGGACGCCCGCTTTCTTCGATCGAGTTCCAGCGGATTGGTCAATGGCTAGAAGAAGACCATTATCAGCCGGAAATTTTGAAGCTAGCACTACGGGAAGCCGTATTGAATCAGGCTTATAGTTTTAATTACATTGACCGCATTTTGCTATCGTGGGAAAGAAAAAATCTACGTACAAAACAGCAAGTAGAAGAAGACCAAAAACGAAGGAAACAGCAACTTCTTCAAAGAGAAGTAGAACAGCCGACTCAACAAGAAGAATTGCCAAAAGTTTCGCTGAAAAATTGGTTGGAGGAGTAGCAGAATATGTTAAGCAAACAAAAGACGATGGAAGCTCTAGAAACGATGTATGAAATGTTCCCAGAAGCACACGGAGAACTGAAACACAATAATCCATTTGAGTTATTGATTGCAGTGATCTTAAGTGCCCAAGCGACAGATGTATCAGTAAATAAAGCAACGCCAGATTTGTTTGCCTCCTTCCCGACACCTGATGCATTAGCAGATGCTTCAATCGATGAAATCATCCTCAAAATAAAAACGATTGGTTTGTATCGTAACAAAGCAAAAAATATCAAAGCGTGTGCGCAGCAGCTGATTGAACGTTTCGACGGACAAGTACCAACGACAAGAGAAGAATTGATGTCTCTTCCTGGCGTGGGCAGAAAAACGGCAAATGTCGTATTAGGAGATGCATTCGGGATACCAGCAATCGCAGTAGATACCCATGTTGAGCGTGTTTCAAAACGACTGAGGATCTGCAAACTAGATGCCTCGGTCATGGAAGTAGAAGAAACACTGATGCGGAAAGTGCCGCAAGAATTATGGGTAAAGACACATCATACACTGATTTTTTTCGGTAGATATCATTGTACAGCAAGAAATCCTAAGTGTGAGGTGTGTCCTTTGCTATCAATATGTCAAGATGGGAAAAATCGGATGCGCCTAAAAGAAAAGACGCTAAAAAAGAAACCACGCCTGTAGACGTGGTTTCTTTTTTCTATCTGTTTCCAGAAGCTGAGGTGCTACTGGATGGTGTATGGTCATTTGCAGCATCCGCTTCGCTAGTTGCTGGTTCACTGGAAGAAGGAAGAGTAGATGAAGACGGCGTCGAGCTTTCTTCAGATGAAGAAGAAGGAACCGTCGTTGATGACGCTGGCTCACTTGTCTCTGCTGTCGTGCTTTCTGTTGAGGACTCAGCGGTTGATTCACTTTGACTAGTAGAGCTAGTTTGAGTCGTCGTCTCTGTTGTTGAGCTTTCAGGAGCCTGGACATAGCTGGAAGAAGGAATAGTTGTTGATGGCGCAACTGTATTTGATTTCACTGTATATTGATCCTTATAGTACAGTTCACCGCCCACACGAATCAAACCGCTTGGCATCTCCCAGTCTGTATTTGTCACGTTAGCTGAAACATATTGCATAAGCTCGCGATAAACATCAGAGGCCACGTGTGACGATTCTGAAGTGACAGGTGTCATTTTCTTGTTGTAACCTGTCCACACGGAAATCGAATAATTTGGTGTATAGCCCGCAAATAGGATATCTGGATATACACCAGAAGAAATACCAAGTTTCGCATATTCGTCATCTGTGTAATTTGATGTTCCGGTCTTACCGGCTTGATATAACCCAGCGATTTGCGCATTCGTACCAGTACCTTCAGTGATTGTATCTTTTAAAATGTCTGTGATCATATAAGCTGTTTCTGGAGACATGGCTGTTTTTCCATCAGGTTCATAAGTTTCTTCTGTACCGTCTTGGAAGACGATTTTATTAACATATTGAGGTTTGTAATAGGTTCCTCCATTGGCGAAAGCCGCATAGGCTGCTGCCATTTTTAAGGAAGAAGCTCCGTATTTTGTCCCATCTTGTTCTTCCGTATTACTAGAGATCGCATTCGATTGATGGATCGTGCTGTATTCGATCCCAAGATTTTTTAAGAAAGAAGCCACTTTATCTGAACCGACTTCATTGAATAATTTGACTGCTGGAACATTACGGGATAAGTAAAGTGCTTGGCGTAAAGTAATGGTGCCCATATATTGATTATCCCAGTTTCCTACAGGAGTAGAAGTGCCTTCATAGTTATACGGCGCATCAGTGATAGTTTTTCCAGTAGAATATTTCAAATATTCAAAAGCTGGTCCGTAATCTGTGACAGGTTTCATCGTAGAACCAAAATCACGGGAAGTATTCACTGCTAAGTTGTTGCCTAAAGTCACGTCTTCTGCGATGTGACGCCCGCCAATCTGGGCTTTGACTTTCCCAGTATTTGTGTCGATAAGCGTGGAGGCAACTTGCATCTCGTCGTCTGGATAAGAGACATACTGATCCGTATTGACGATATCATATAGTTTCTTTTGAGCATCCAGATCCAAATTCGTATAAATCTCTAAACCGTCTGTGTAGACATTCTTATCTGTTTTTTCTTGTACTTCATTGATGACTTCTTTGACATAATTATCGACGATCTTAGTGTTGTCATCAGATTGAGTTAGCTCTTGCAAACCATCCGTTACCGGTACATTGACAGCTTGATCATATTCTGTTTGAGAGATTTTTTCGTTTTGAAGCATCGTATACAAAACAGTATCTCGTCTTTTCTTCGCCTGATCGGGATAAACATAAGGATCATAGGCAGAAGGGGCTTGCGGCATTCCAGCAAGCAATGCTGTTTGTGGTAAAGAAAGTTCTGATAGTTTCTTACCAAAGTACATCTCAGAAGCTGTTTCCATCCCGTACAAACCATTTGACATGTACACTTTATTTACGTAGTAGGTCAAAATTTCTTGTTTCGATTTTTTCTGTTCCAATCTTACAGCCATCCACGCTTCTTGAGCCTTACGTTTCAGGGTCTGATCCTCGGCGCTGGTGGAGAAGAAGGACAGTTTGATCAATTGTTGTGTCAAAGTACTTCCGCCTTGTAGACCGCCAGAGGTGAAATTAGAAAGGGCAGAACCGATGATCCGAATAGGGTCAACCCCGATATGTTTATAAAAACGCCGATCCTCTACTGACACGATCGCATCTTCCAATGTTTTCGGTAATTCATTTGCAGAAATCTTTTCTCGCTTTTCCGCACCTAGATCTTCGAATAATTCGCCATCTTGTGTATATAATTTGGAAGATACGGTAGCGTCCAATTTTTTATCTGTCAATTCGGGTGCATCTTTTGCGTAATACCAGAACAGTCCTACACCTGCTAAAAAGAGGATACAGAAAAACGAGAGGATGCCTAAAAGGATTTTAATAAATAATCCTTTTTTATGTGGTCCAGAAGTCTTCCCAGAACCTTTGCCAGAATTCTTCTTCACACTCTTTTTAGGAGTAGGCTGTTTCTGTCGTCTAGAGCTTCTAGTTTGTTCATTTGCCATTCTTGCTTTCTCCTTCAATAGATAATGTTGATAAATAGAAGTCAACCGCGTCCAAATAAGGAATCCGCGGAGAAATACCAGTTTTGATCTCTATTCCTAGTTCTTCGATCAATGATAAAGGCAGTGATTTGCGTCCTTTTTCCTTTTGAGCATCCCAGTAAGCAATCAAATGAACACTATTCAAATAAAAACAGCGTTTCAATGTCGAAAACCATAATAAGACAAAGCAGACTCCTTTTTGTTCGAGGCATGCTTTCATGTGTTCGATTTGATGGGCATGGAAGTTTTTAAAGGGAAACGATGTTTTGTTCTTGGTTTCTTTTGCTTCAAAGTCCAAGTAAAAGCCTCGATAGACGCCATTATAGTCTGTGGTTGAGGCTTGGGTAAAGTAGGCTTCTTTGATTACAGCAGCGCTTCTCTTAGGATAGTCTACTTTCACGATTTGGATAGGGGTAGGCTTTTTATGGATAACTGCCAACCCGCGGGAAAGATAATACTCATTACTTTCATTGATTGCTTCTTCAAAGCGCATCCCCCGATTGCCGAATTCGGTGATTTGTTTTCTTTTTTCTTGAATTTTTTCGACGGGAGAGGCATTCTTATAATAAGGTTGGCCGTTTGGATAGCGCAATACCATCTTTAATCACACTCCTAGGCCACATTATAGCAAAAAAGCAGATAGAAAGAAAAGGAATCTGAGATGGATAAGTCAAAAGTAATCTATGTGTCTGGGTATCGAAGTTTCGAACTCGGTGTTTTTAAAGAAAATGACCCTAAAATCCAAGTTGTTAAAAATGTTTTAAAAAGGGAACTCCGCCAGTTAGCAGAAGAAGGGGTGGAATGGGTACTTGTCAGTGGGAATTTGGGCGTTGAACTATGGACCGTGCAAACAGTAGCGGAATTGAAAGAAGAATATCCGGAACTTTCCATTGGTATTTTGTATCCTTTTGCTGATTTTGGTAATAACTGGAATGAAGGGAACCAAGAGAAAAAACAATTAGCAGAGCAATTAGCAGATTATGTCGAAGCTGTTAGCCATCAACCCTACCAATCACCTAGTCAGCTAAAGAATCATACTCGTTTTATACTTGAACATACAGTAGGCTGTCTGCTGATCTATGATGAAGAATTCCCTGGGAAAACGAAGTATTTTTTTGAAGATGCACAGAATTACCAAGCGGATCATCCCTACGAAATTCGGCTGATCAGCATGGACGATCTTCAAAATTTTAGTGAATAATCGATATTGTGTTTGATTTATCAACTTTTTTCCTATACAATGAAAAAGGTAGAAATGTTATTACGTAAATGAAAACTAGAGGTGTAAATATGGCGAATTTGGTTTATAGTCCTAAAGACATTTTACAACAAGAATTCAAAACAAAAATGCGCGGCTATGATCCCGTTGAAGTTGATGAATTCTTAGACAATATCATCAAAGATTATGAAACTTACAGCAAAGAACTCCTTGCTTTACAAGAAGAAAACGATCGATTGAGTGCAAAAGTAGCTCAATTATCTAAAACTCAAGGAGCAGCTCAAACACGTGTGCAGCAAACAGAAGTAACGAAGAGCGCAGCAGTAACCAATTTCGATATCTTAAAACGCTTGTCAAACCTTGAACGTGAAGTATTTGGTAAAAAGCTTGATCAACAAGCAAGTGCAGTTAAACCAGCACAACCTAATCCAAATAACTACACAAATGCAGATACAAGCTTAGATGATAATGAAAAAACACGTCAATTTTAATTTTTGACTAATGAATTTGCGGTTTTCGGGTAATCGCGGTCTGACTTGATCAGGCTGAGGAAAGTCCATGCTCGCACAGGCTGTGATGCCTGTAGTGTTCGTGCTTAGCGAAAACATAAGCTAAGGTACTCTTTGGAGTAACGGCAGGAAAACAAGCTAAGGCTTCGGCTATGCTTAAGTATCCTTGAAAGTGCCACAGTGACGAAGCGGCTGGGGAAACCCATCCGGTGGAACGCGGTAAACCCCTCGAGCGAGCAACCCAAACAATGGTAGGGGCGCTTTTTGTTTGGAAGAAGAACAAGACAAAAAGGCAGTACAACTGCAGATAGATGGTTACCACTTTGCTTTTTCTCCCTGGAAAAGCAAAGTACAGAACATGGCTTATAGAAAACCGCAAACATCAGGGAATAAGGTCGTGACAAAAGTATTTTGTTCTTATTACAAAACAGACTTTTGTGTCACCGGTTATTCGGAGTTTGAGTAAAAGCGTGGGGTAGGACTGACTGATGTCCCACCCCCCTTTTTTTATAAATAAGGAGATTATGTATGGAAAAAAACAGGAAATTCAACCTCGTCGCTACTGCGGCAAGCGGTCTCGAAGCACTGGTTGGTAAAGAATTAAGAGATCTTGGAATTGAATGCCAAGTTGAGAACGGACGTGCACGATTTGAAGGAACAATGGAAACAATCGCTACAGCTAATTTATGGTTACGTACAGCAGATCGAGTAAAAATCGTGGTTGGGGAATTCGATGCGTATACGTTTGATGAATTGTTTGAAAACGTAAAAGCATTGCCTTGGGAAGATTTTCTTCCACTAGATGCAGCTTTCCCTGTAGCTGGAAAATCAATCAAGTCGAAACTATATAGTACGCCTGATTGCCAGGCAATCACAAAAAAAGCAATCGTTGAACGTCTTCGCACGTATTATCATCGTCCAGCTTCTGTTCCGCTGACGGAAACAGGCGCACATTTCCAATTGGAAGTAGCTTTGCTGAAAGACCATGTGATGCTAACTTTGGATACGACAGGACCAAGTTTATTCAAACGTGGTTATCGCTTAGAAAAAGGTGGTGCACCATTGAAAGAAAACATGGCGGCCGCGCTTGTGATGCTGACAAATTGGCGGAAAGATCGTCCATTTTATGATCCTGTATGTGGTTCAGGTACGCTTTGTATTGAAGCAGCCTTAATAGGCCATAATATCGCACCAGGATTCAATCGTGAGTTTGCTTGCGAATCTTGGGACTGGTTCAGTCAGGAAATCATGGAAAATGTTCGATCAGCTGCAGAAGAAAAAGCAGATTATGATATTGTATTAGATATTACTGGTTCAGATATCAATGGACGAATGATTGAAATTGCCAAAGCCAATGCTGAAGAAATCGGACTAGGCTCTTCGATTGTCTTTAAACAACAAGCAGTGAAAGACTTCAAGACAGATAAAGAATATGGGGTCATCGTTGCTAATCCGCCATACGGAGAACGACTAGGAGAAGAAGAAACCGTTCGAAAATTATATAAAGAAATGGGCGATGTATTCCGTCCATTAAAAACATGGAGTAAATATATCTTGACTAGCGACTTAGCGTTTGAGGAATTTTACGGACAAAAAGCAACCAAAAAAAGAAAATTGTATAATGGTGCTTTGCGTACGGATCTGTTCCAGTATTGGGGAACTCGTCCGCCTAGAAAAAAAGAGAAAGACGAATAATCTGACTAATTGATTCATTCAATTGGATGTTTGGAGGAATAGGGAATGAAAGAAAAAGAGTTTTTACAAGAAGTAAAAGAAATCAATCTTCTACAACAAGCTTTAGGAATCCTCGATTGGGATACACAAACAGGTATGCCAGAAAAAGCTAGTGAATACCGGAGTGAAGTAGATAGCTATCTTTACAGTATTTATTTTTCAAAAAAGATCGGTCCAAAAATTAAAGAAGCCATTCGCTATTTTTCTGAACATCCGGAAGAATTATCGGAAGTCGGAACGTCCGTTTTTGACAAAGTAAAAGAAGAGTATGATTTAGAACATCGCGTACCGGAAGATCTCATGAGAAAATATACAGCTGCTGTTTCTTCCGCTCATGGTCAATGGCAAAAAGCTAGAGAAACACAACAGTTTTCTGATTTTCAAGAATCATTGAACCAAAATATCGAATTGACAAAACAATTGATACCTTATTGGAAAAAAGAAGAAAAGACAGATTATGATGTTCTACTTAACCAATATGAACCTGGGATGACTGTTGAAATCCTCGATAAGGTATTTGATCAACTCAAAGAAGGAATTCTTACGATCCGCCGTGCGCTCCAAGAAAAAGGGACGGAACCTGAAACAGACTTCTTAAATCGGAGAATGACAAAGGAACAACAGAAGAGATTTGTAGTAAAAGTGATCGAACAACTTGGTTATGATTTTAGTCGTGGTCGTCTAGATGACACTGTCCACCCATTTATGACTGGAATCAATCCAAATGATGCACGGATCACGACACGCTGGAACGAAACAGATTTCAAAATGGCTGTTTTTGGAGTGATCCACGAGGCTGGTCATGGAATGTATGAACAAGACATCGATGATAAATATGCTTATACACCGGTTTATCAAGGCACATCAATGGGTATTCATGAATCACAATCGTTGTTTAATGAGATCATTGTGGGAAGTAGTCGCAGCTTCTGGAAAAAGCAATATCCTTTCTTCCAGGAATGTGCAGAAGGAACATTCGATGATATTCCTTTTGACAAGTTTTATCGTTCATTGAAACATACACAATCAAGTTTGGTTCGTATCGAGGCAGACAGTTTGACTTACCCTCTCCATATCATCATTCGTTATGAAATCGAAAAAATGATTTTCAATGAAGGCGTAGGTGTTGCTGAATTACCTGAAATATGGAATCAAAAATATGAAGAGTATCTGGGAATACGACCAACAAATGATGTGGAAGGTATCCTACAAGACGTTCATTGGTCAGGTGCAAGCTTTGGTTATTTTCCATCTTATGCATTGGGGTACATGTATGCGGCACAATTACTTCATTCTTTGCAGCAAGAAATAGATGTGGAAAATGTTCTAGCGTCAGATGATTACTCTCCAATCAAAAATTGGATGTCAGAGCATATCCATCAATATGGTGCATCTAGAAAGCCAAATCAATTGATTATGGATGCAACGCATGAACCACTTAATCCGCAATATCTGATCGATTACATGAGAGAGCTATATTTCAATGTATATCAAGTAAAATAAAACCTATTTATAAAGATAGCTGGAATTCATCTAATCGATTAGATGTTTTCAGCTATTTACTTAAGAAAGAAGTGGACTGGATGGATAAATTACAAGTAATCGCTGATTATAGCATGGAAAAATTAGCACATGATCAAACGGGACATGGAAGCGATCATACCAAAAGAGTCGTCAAGCTAGCAGAGAGAATTTTGGATACGGAACCGCAGGCAGACCGTTTTGTGACGCTTGCAGCAGCTTACTTGCATGATACGATTGATGATAAAGTCGTTAAAGATGAGAACGAAGCAAAGCAACAGCTTCGTGTATTTCTTCGCTCTTTGCCAATCACAGAGGAACAGATTTCAATGATTTTTGCCATTATCGAAAATATGTCCTTTTCTAAAAATCTCTCTGAAGCAGTCGAACTATCTTTGGAAGGGAAGATCGTTCAAGATGCTGATCGTATCGAAGCGTTAGGAGCAATCGGCATTTTGCGAACTGCTTATTTCGGTGGAGGACATGGACACCCGATTTTTGATTCTGAACTGTATCCACAAACATTCAAGGATAAAAAAAATTACCGAAAAGGCACGACAGTGATCAATCATTTTTATGAAAAACTGTTCTTGTTACCTGATAAAATGAACACTGATTACGGATACAAAGAAGCCAAACGTAGAGAAGGCTTTATGCGTGAATTTTTAGAAGAATTTTTTCTAGAGTGGTCTATTGACGATCCATCTTTCACACCAGAAAATTGGATCAAAAATAACAAAAAATGATGGAGATTGTGACCGAGGAGTTGGCAGGAGAACACCGTTTATTCGGAAGAAGGGACTGTGATAAGACATTTATCACAGTCTTTTTTCAAATTCAATATAAATATTTTGTGAAAAAATGATCAGATAATAAGATTAAAAATTGCTGATAAATAAAGATGAAAGCTTTTTGCTTATTTTTTTATTTTTTATTGGTCTATGCGATAAATAGTTTAAAAATTCAGAATATACTAGATTTTATCTAGCTAGCTTCCAACAATGGTTTTGTTGTGTTTTCTTTCTAGGTAAATCAATATACCACCATTATTTAAAAGTTAACTTTTCATACTATCCAAGTTCTTGGAAAGTAAAAAGATGCAGTAAATAAAAAATATGGTTAAATAACTCTCATAATTAATGTAAGCGTTACCAATCGTGTGGCATACTTGCTTCGTAGATGAATGACAAGATATATGTTTGGGATGTTCTGCAAGACAGATGAATATGGAGGTGGAGACCATGTCTTCCAAAGAGTTAATGACGTATTTGGAGAGAGAATTGGAGCAACTGAAAGAAAAGGGATTGTACAACACGATCGATATACTAGAAAGCGAAAATGGTGCTTGTATCATCGTAGACGGAAAAAAGATGATCAATCTGGCATCCAACAATTATCTCGGGTTTGCCAATCACAAAGAATTGAAGAAAGCATGTATTGAAGCAACTGAAACTTATGGCGTAGGAGCAGGTGCAGTCCGAACAATCAATGGCTCGCTGAAGATCCATCAACAATTAGAAGAAAAAATCGCAGAATTCAAAGGGACAGAAGCTGCAATCGCCTTTCAATCTGGATTCAACTGTAATATGGGTGCTATCTCTGCAGTAATGACAAAAGAAGATGCTATCTTATCGGATGAATTAAACCATGCATCTATCATTGATGGATGTCGTTTATCCGGAGCAACAATCATCCGAGTCAAACATCAAGATATGGAAGACCTTGAGAATAAAGCAAAGGAAGCCGTAGAAAGTAAGAAATATAAAAAAATCATGTATATCACAGATGGGGTTTTCTCCATGGATGGAGACATTGCACGATTGCCGGAAATCATCCCAATCGCCGAAAAATATGGACTCATCACCTATGTAGATGATGCGCACGGCTCAGGTGTAACTGGAAAAGGTGCAGGAACCGTCAAACATTTTGGATTAAGCGACAAAATTGATATGCAAATGGGTACGTTATCGAAAGCTGTAGGTGTTGTTGGGGGTTATGTAGCTGGTTCAAAAACACTGATTGACTGGTTGAAAGCCAGAAGCCGGCCATTTCTATTTTCTACCTCGCTAACTCCTGGAGCAGCTGCATCTGCGTTGGCTTCGATCTCTTTGATGCAAGAACATCCGGAACTTGTCGAAAAAGTTTGGGAAAATGCTAATTATTTTAAAGAAGAATTGAAAAAAGTCGGCTATAACATCGGTGTGTCTGAAACACCTATCACTCCAGTTATTTTAGGAGATGAAAAAGTGACTCAGACTTTCTCTAAGAAACTGATCGAACATGGGATTTATGCTAAACCAATCGTTTATCCAACTGTTCCTCTGGGGACAGGTAGAATCAGAAATATGCCGACTGCGGAACATACAAAGGAAATGCTTGATGAAGCAGTAGCGATTTATCAAAAAATAGGAAAAGAAATGGAAATTATTTAACTAATTTATTTTTTTCGCATATTTAAAATTAGAGAACATGTTCACGCATATATTGTTAATCATCTGAAGATAGTAGTAAAAAAAGATCAGGGAGGATCATCATGAAAAAAGTATTGGTGACAGGATGTTTAGGACAAATTGGTTCAGAGTTGATCACGCGGCTACGTCAAGAACTAGGCAGTGAAAATGTCATTGCGACAGATATACGCATGCCTGAAGTCATTGGGAAAAACGATATCTTTGAGATCCTAGATGTAATGGATTACGAAAAAATGCGCAGCATAGCAGAACAATATCAAGTGGACACATTGATCCATTTGGCTGCTCTTTTGTCAGCTGTTGCAGAAGCAAAACCACAGTTAGCATGGGATTTGAACATGACTGGGCTGGTCAATGCATTGGAAGTCGCTAGAGAATTCCAGCTGAAATTTTTTACGCCAAGTTCAATCGGCGCGTTTGGTCCAAATACTCCAAAAGATCATACCCCACAAGACACTCTTCAGCGCCCTACAACCATGTACGGGGTAACGAAGGTAGCTGGAGAACTACTATGTGATTATTATTATGTGAAATATGGCGTAGATACTCGTGGTGTCCGTTTCCCTGGATTGATTTCTTATGCGACCTTGCCAGGAGGCGGTACGACAGACTACGCAGTCGATATTTATTATTCAGCAATCAAAGAAGGAAAGTACACTAGTTTTATTGATCAAGGCACATCAATGGATATGATGTATATGCCAGATGCGATCGATGCCATTATAAAGCTCATGAACGCAGACCCTAATCGACTAGTTCACCGAAACGCCTTTAATATATCGGCAATGTCTTTTGAGCCTGAAGAAATCAAAGCATCTATTCAAAAAATCATACCAGATTTTGAAATGGATTACGATGTCGATCCTGTGCGTCAATCGATAGCAGAATCTTGGCCAAACTCACTAGATGTTTCTTGTGCGCAAGAGGAATGGGACTTTTCACCAAAATACGATTTAGATGCAATGACAAAGGATATGTTGGAAAAACTGAGAGAAAAATTAGCAGAGACGGTATAAAACAAGAACTATAGCCAAAAAGGTTTCTATACTTTTTGGCTATGGTATGTAAGGAGGTAAGTAATGGAAGAATATCAAGCCACGCCAATAAAGGAAGTAAAAACGGAAAATGAATTGAAGCGTACGATGGGTTTTTTCACTGCTTTATCGACTGTTATGGGCACAGTGATCGGTGCAGGGGTGTTTTTCAAAGCCGCAAGCGTAGCAGAAGTAATAGGTACCGTCAGTTTGCATATGTTTTCCTGGTTTCTAGGTGGTGTGATTTCTGTTTGTGCAGGACTGACAGGAGCTGAATTGGCAGCGGCTATTCCTGAAACAGGCGGGATGATCAAATATATCGAACGGATTTATGGAAATACAGCAGCATTTTTACTTGGCTGGGCTCAAGTCGTGATTTATTTTCCAGCAAATGTAGCAGCCTTGTCGATCATTTTCGGTACACAGTTCGTCAATTTATTTGATCTTTCCCAGTCGATGATTGTTCCTGTAGCTGTTACAGCTGCTGTATCGATCATGCTGATCAATTTTTTAGGTTCTAAAGCTGGAGGAGCTTTTCAGTCGATTACGCTTGTCTGCAAACTCATTCCTTTGTTTGTGATCGTTATTTTTGGTTTATTCAGACAAGAAGGAGTAGACTTCCAACTGTTTCCGATCCAAGCAGGAGAAAACCTTTCATTTTTCTCTGCTTTGGGAGCTGGCTTACTAGCAACGATGTTCGCATACGACGGTTGGATACACGTAGGAAATATTTCGGGAGAATTGAAAAAGCCGGCGAAAGATTTGCCAAAAGCCATTTCTTTAGGAATCATCGGAATCATGATCGTTTATTTATTAGTAAATGCGGTTTTCTTAAAAACTGCGTCTATCGACGGAGTCGTAGGAAACAGCAATGCGGCAAGTGATGTTGCAAAAATGATTTTTGGCGGCTTTGGTGGAAGACTAGTCACAGTTGGTATCTTGATTTCTGTTTATGGAACTATCAATGGCTATACTCTTACTGGAATGCGTCTTCCTTACGTTATGGCAAAAGAAAACAACCTGCCTTTTAGCAAGCTTTTTGCTAAACTTCATGATAAAACTAAAGTTCCTGTAGCCGCGGGTATCTTAGAGCTAGTCATCGCTATTGGCATGATGATGGTCGGTGGTTTTGATACACTAACAGATATGCTGATCTTTGTCATTTGGATTTTTTATACGATGGTCTTTGTTGGTGTCATCCTTCTTCGTAAAAAAGAACCTGATCTGATTCGACCATATAAAGTTCCAATGTATCCGTTTATCCCATTAGTAGCAATCATTGGAGGAACCTTTATTGTATCAAGCACACTTATCACTCAAACTTTTTTAGCTTCGATGGGGATTGCATTGACACTTGCTGGTGTCCCGTTTTACCTTTATTTGAAACGTAGATAGCAAAAAATGATTTGAAATTCATTGGAAACAAACTTTTGACCATAAATACCCGTTAAGAAATTAAGTCATTTCTACCAAGGAGGATCTTATGGAAATAAACTGGTTGCAAGAAGCACAAAAGAGAAAAGAGATGTTGCTAGAGGATTTAAGTGAATTGCTACGCATCAATAGTGTAAGGGATATCGAACATCAGACAGATGAATATCCACTAGGTGCTGGTCCTGCTTTAGCATTGAAAAAAGTACTGTCATTTGGGGAAAGAGATGGCTTCAGAGTTAAAAACATTGATAATCTAGCCGGACATATAGAATATGGGGAAGAAACAGCAGAAGCACTTGGTATCTTAGGACATGTAGATGTCGTACCGCCAGGAGAAGGGTGGGCAACTGATCCGTTCGAACCAATCGTCAAAGAAGGGAAATTGTTCGCAAGAGGTTCAAGTGATGACAAAGGTCCTTGTATTGCTGCCTATTATGGGATGAAAATTATCAAAGAACTGCAATTATCAACATCGAAAAAAATTCGATTCATTTTCGGAACAGATGAAGAGAGTGAGTGGATAGGTATCCATCATTATATGGAAAAAGAAGAAATGCCAGCATTTGGATTTTCGCCAGATGCCAATTTCCCAATCATTAATGGTGAAAAAGGGATTTTATCTTTCGAGCTGAGTTTTTCTTTGAAGGAAGAAAAGGCAGACAAAATGCAACTGAAAAGATTCTCTTCTGGTTTGCGTGCAAATATGGTACCAAGCGAGGCAATAGCCGTCTTGGAAATTCCTGATTTGGAAAAGTTATCTTCTTTAGAAGCTGGATATACAAAATATCTAGATGACAAAAAATTGAAAGGGACTTTTGAATATAAGGAAGGAGAAGCATCCTTCGTTCTGTATGGAAAAGCTGCACATGCCCAAGAACCAAAATTTGGTATCAATGCGGGAACTTATCTCGCCGACTTTTTGCATCAATATCCATTAGACAGCTCAGGATCTGCTTATCTTTCTGTCATTGCCAATTATCTGCATGAAGACTTTAATGGGCATCGGTTAATGGTCGATTATGAAGATGACGTGATGGGAAAAGTGACTTCAAGTGCTAATGTATTCATTTATCAGCAAGAAGGAGAGAAAAAGATCATTCTTAATATTCGTCATCCAAAAGGGATTACAAAAGAAAAAATTCAAGAATCCTTGCTGACTGTCCTTCAAAATGAATCAGTATCAATTTCGATAATTGGAGATATCAAGACTCCGCATTATGTTTCAGGAGATGATCCATTCATCCAAACATTATTGTCTGTTTACGAAAAACATACTGGGGAAAAAGGTTATGAACAAACAATTGGTGGAGGTACGTATGGACGAATCTTGGAAAAAGGATGTGCGTACGGTAGTTTATTTCCTGGTAGAGAAAATGTAATGCATCAGCCAAATGAATATATGTACGTAGAAGATATCTTGAAAGCAACAGCTATTTACGCTGAAGCAATCTACCATTTGGTTAAATAAACGTATTCATAGAAAAAACGTTACCAATCAGTCGTAACTATTTTCACACTCGTAACGTTTGTATCCTTCAGTAAAAAAGAATATTCATGAAAGTTTGAAAGATTGCAGAGAATAAGACGGCAATTTCCTTGAAGTAAAGAAGCTTCTAAAAATAAAAATGAACCAGATGATAGAAAAAGCTTGTTTTTCTTTCATCTGGTTTGAAAAAGGAGGAGAATAGATGCCAAAAGAAAAACATTCTAGATTAGATAAAGTGTTAGATACAGTAGAAAAACTAGGGAACAAGGTGCCCCATCCAGCTATTATATTCTTAATTTTGATCGTTATTGTAGGAGTACTGTCTCATATTTTTTATCTAATGGGTCAACACGTTACGTTTGATGCTATTAATGCTGAAACAGGAGCACTAGAGCTTACTACTACACATGTAAAAAGTTTGTTGAGTGGTGAAGGGATCCGTTTTATGTTGACTTCGATCGTCTCAAATTTGATGAGCTTTCAGGCTCTTGGAGTCACTTTAGTGGCGATGGCAGGCGTAGGATTTGCAGAAGAGGTTGGCTTAATCGGTGCGATGATTCGAAAGCTGGTAAAGGTAGTACCAAAATCTAGTCTGACAGCGGTACTAGTACTTCTTGGCGTAATGTCGAGTATTGCCTCTGATGCTGGGTATCTAGTATTGATTCCATTAGGTGCAGCAGTATTTTATAAAGTCGGGCGACATCCTTTAGCAGGTTTATCTGCGGCCTTTGCAGGTGTTTCAGGAGGATTTGGTGTCAACTTAGTTATTACGCCAGTGGATGGAATGCTTACCGAAATATTAAATGATGCAGTACATATCATTAATCCATCCTATTCTGTTGATTTAATGGCAAATTTTTATTTTTCGATTGCATCAACCATCTTAGTAGTGATTGTTTCCACTATCATTAACGAAAAACTCATTGAACCTCGCTTAGGAACTTTCCAAGAAAAAGAAATGATTACTAACGATGAGATTACCGATGAATCGAAAGGCTTACATTGGGCTTTTTGGGGATTTACAGTGGTACTGGCATTTATGCTGTTGATTACGATACCAAGTGGTGCCCCACTTCGCCATCCTGAAACTGATGAATTGATTGGTTCTACACCTTTTATGGATAGTTTAATCGCTTTGATCTTGATTTCATTTTTGATTCCAGGGATATGTTTTGGAAAGGCAGTTGGAAAAGTCAAATCCAGTTTGGATGTAGTAAATCCGATTATTAAAGTATTCAGCAACTTAGGCGGGATGATTTTCTTATTGTTAATCATTAGCCAATTCATTTCATATTTCAATTTTACTAATTTAGGTACTGTTTGGGCAGTCAATTCAGCCACGATTATTGAAGATATGAATTTGAGCAGCTTAGCCTTGTTACTTAGTTTCTTAGCACTAGCACTTATTCTTGATTTTATTTTAGTGGGAGCGATACCAAAATTTGCTATTTTAACCCCAATATTTGTTCCATTACTCTATCAGTTGGGAGTAGCTACAGAAGCTGTTTTGGCTGCTTATCGAGTAGCTGATTCTCCTGTCAATATTATCACGCCACTGATGCCGTATTTTGCTTTGATCGTTACATTTGCCACGAAATATCAAAAGAAAACCGGTGTCGGAACGATTATTTCCATAATGCTACCACATGCTGTAAGTCTAACTATCACATGGATCATTTTATTTATTCTCTATTATGTATTCCAGCTACCGCTAGGACCAGGGATCGGTATGCATTTGAATTGAGAAAACAGGCAGAAACCGGGTTCAACCGATTTCTGCCTGTTATTTTGCTTTGCGTAAGAGAAATATTCGGCGTACACTGCGATAAATATTTAATAAAACCAAGCAACCAGAAATGAAAATGGGAAGCCAAATCAGATAGACAGGGTAGCCAATCATTTTAGACAAAGCATGTGGAGTCATTTTATCCATTTCAAAAAGCGCTTGCTGCCAAGTCTGAAGGTTGAAGACAAGCATGAAACCTGAAATAATCAGGAGAATAAATCCTAAATAATGAATCGTAGTTCTTTTTCTTACATAAGCAATTGTTGCATAAAGGAACAGTAAAAAAATAGGTACGCCAAAAACAAAGTACATATTCAGCATCTCGACACCCCCTTTGAGTTTATCTTACTTTACTTTGAAAGAAATGAGAAATAATAGCCTCGTTACTTGCTTGAAACAGCAAAGGACTGCTAAGATAAGGGAGATACAAAGAATCAAGGAGGAGTCACATGGCAAGTTATATCGAACCGATTCGTTTTGCGCTGGTTGTTTTTCCATTTTTAGCCTTAGCGATTTCATCTGTTTTTTTTATTTATGAATATCGAAAGTATGGAACATTTCTAGTAACAAGGGCAGTTATTTTGTATTCCTTTGTTTTCTATTTATTGTGTGCATACTTTCTGGTAATCTTACCACTTCCGGCAAAGGAGACGGTTGCCCAAATGACAGGACCAAAGATGGAGCTGCATTTATTTGCTTCATGGCAACATTTCAGAGACAACACGGTATTGGTATTATCTGAACCTAGTACCTATCTGCCGGCGATGAAGCAGAGTGTGTTTTTGGAACCAGCTTTTAATGTTTTATTACTCATACCATTTGGCATTTATTTAAGATATTATTTCCGGCTTTCCTTTATGAAAACGATGATTGCTAGTTTCTGTCTATCACTATTTTTTGAGCTGACGCAGCTAAGTGGCCTTTATTTTATCTACCCAAGACCATACCGCTTATTTGATGTGAATGATTTAGTGACAAATACATTGGGTGGAATCATTGGTTTTGTTGTTACGCCGTTATTTACATTTATGCTTCCTACGAGAAGACGGATGGATGAACTTTCTTATGAAAAAGGAAAAACTGTCTCGTTGACACGACGTTTGGTCGCTTATTTGATCGACTGGACATTTTTATCTATTGTCAATTTTATCGCAGCGATTTTCTTTAAACTTGCGTTCGATTCAGGGACAGTTACTTCTCATATCTGGTGGCTTTTATTGGAAGTAGGGCTATACTTTATGATTGTACCGTTTATAACCAATGGATGGACACTTGGGAAAAAAGTTGTACGCATCCGCTTGGTGGAGCAAGACCGCGAGCGAATTTCTTTGAAAGCATTGATCATCCGCTATGGGTATCTATATTTTCTTTTTTATGGTTTAAGCTGGTTGGGGCAGTTGCTTCAGCAAATCATGAATTCGACAACGAATACGGTGTTGCAGATGAGTGCAGTATTCATTTCTCTCGGTGTCTTGCTACTGCAAGGTATTTTTATTTTAAATATCTTGCTATCATTTTTGAGAAAAAAACGGATTCTGTTTTATGAAAAAGCTAGTCACACATATACCGTTAGCACGATTGCTCAAACAAAGGATGATGATTCTCGAAATTAGCTGAGCAAAAATACTTTGTCTATGTTATAATGCCAAAGTCGTGATAATTTAAAGAGAAGAGGTGCACGAATGAATAATTTTGATATATTTCGCTTCAAACCATTTATCAATGAAGCGTTAGCCGCAAAGGGCTTCAAACAGCCCACAGAGGTCCAGGAACGTTTGATTCCTTTAATTGCAAAAGGAAAAAATATCATTGGGCAATCTCAAACTGGTACAGGAAAAACACATACGTTTTTGTTGCCGTTGTTTGAAAAAATCAATGCAGATAAAGAGGAAGTACAAGTTGTTATTACAGCTCCAAGTAGAGAACTGGCTGCACAAATTTATGAAGCAGCTACACAAATCGCTAAATTTTCTACACCGGAGATCCGTGTTTCGAATTTTGTCGGGGGGACAGACAAACAGCGTCAGTTAAACCGTCTGCACCATCAGCAGCCACAGGTCGTAGTAGGCACGCCAGGTAGAATATTAGACATGATGAATGAACAAGCGTTGAAGATTCACACAGCATTTGCATTTGTTGTTGATGAAGCGGATATGACATTGGATATGGGTTTTTTAAATGAAGTAGACCAAATTGCAAGTCGGTTACCAGAAAAATTGCAGTTCTTAGTCTTTTCTGCCACTATTCCAGAAAAACTGCGTCCATTCTTGCGAAAATATATGGAGAATCCAATCATTGAAGAAATCAAGCCGAAAGCAGTTATTTCTGAAGATATCGAAAATTGGCTGATCTCAACAAAAGGTAAAGATGAGAATCAAATGATTTATCAACTGCTGACGATTGGTCATCCTTATTTAGCAATCGTATTTGCCAATACAAAACAGCATGTGGATGAAATTGCTGATTATTTGAAAAACCAAGGATTGAAAGTAGCAAAGATTCACGGGGACATCACACCAAGAGAGAGAAAACGAGTGATGCGACAAGTACAGAATCTGGAGTATCAATATGTTGTAGCGACTGATTTAGCTGCTAGAGGAATCGATATCGAAGGTGTTTCTCATGTTATCAATGCAGAAATCCCGGAAGATCTGGACTTCTTTATCCATCGTGTCGGACGTACTGGACGTAATGGTTTAAAAGGAACGGCCATTACGTTGTATTCACCAAACGATGAACAAGCCATTGATGCGATCGAGAAATTAGGCGTCTCATTTGAACCGAAAGAAATCAAAAATGGTGAAATCGTTAAAACATATGATCGTAATAGACGTACCAAACGAGAAAAATCAAAGGATGTATTAGACCCAACTCTGATTGGACTTGTGAAGAAGAAAAAGAAAAAGATCAAGCCTGGTTATAAGAAAAAAATCGATTGGGCAATTGCAGAAAAAAATAAAAAAGAACGCAAAATCGAACGCAGACAGCAAAGTCGTATTGCTCGTAAAAATAAGAAAAATTCGCATAAATAAAAAACAAGAGATTGTGACACGCCTTTTGTCACAGTCTCTTGTTTTTAAGCGAGACTTTTTTCCATTCCGATACAAAGTACTTCATCTTCAATAAAAGGTTTCGTGCAAGTATGATACCCTTGTTTTTCATAAAAATCTACAGCCGTCATTTCAGCTACTACATAACTAGTCTGACAACCTTCTGACATCGCCCGTTTTTCTGCAGCTTCAAGCAACTGACCGCCTAACCCTTTTCCTCGGTATTCTTTTGCTACGCAAAAGCGTTCTGGCTTGAAGCAAGTAGGTGTTTTCTTTTCATAACGCAATGTGGCTACTGGTCTTTTTTTATCAAGAAATAGATAATAGTTTTGTTGCGGGATATCTTTTCCGTCGAATTCTAGTTCTGCAGGAATTCCTTGTTCTAATACAAAAACTTGATATCTCAAAAAGCAGCTAGCTGCGCGGATCCATTCATCTGCGCCAACTATTTTTTTCATCATATTCCTCCTTATCATGAATAACAGAGATGTATTGATTTCTTTATCCTTATCGTACCAAAAAATATGGAATATGACCAAAAGGAAATAAAAATAGGTAATTGAGATATTGACAGTGCTTGACAGAATGCGTATACTTATTAAAGTACGAAAAGGACATGATTTGTTTTTTTAAGACTCACAGAAAATTCTTTCTTGGCTGAAAAAAGAATAGTCACTAATCAAATTGCTCCCTTTTTCTATTTTGGTAGAAATACCGACGCAGCTCAGCGTTATCGAGTTTAAGAGGTAATGATTACACATCATTGCAATCAAGGTGGTACCGCGAGTTTTCGTCCTTGGCTGTAATGGTGTTTTTTTGTATTTAATTTATAGAAAGCAGGTAATGATATGAAACAATTAAGTAGTGCACAAGTTCGACAAATGTTTCTTGATTTCTTCCAATCTAAAGGACATACAATTGAACCTAGTGCGTCTTTGATCCCCGTGAACGATCCAACCTTATTATGGATCAACTCTGGTGTTGCAACATTGAAAAAATATTTTGATGGTTCAGTTGTACCAGAAAATCCAAGAATCACAAATGCCCAAAAGTCTATTCGAACAAATGATATCGAAAATGTCGGTAAAACAGCACGTCACCATACGATGTTTGAGATGCTGGGCAATTTTTCTATTGGTGACTATTTCAAAAATGAAGCCATCCACTGGGCATGGGAATTTTTGACTGATCCAAAATGGATGGCATTCGATCCAGAAAAACTTTATGTAACAGTTTATCCAAAAGATACAGAAGCAAAACGCATCTGGCATGAAGAAGTCGGTCTACCGTTAGATCACATTATTGATGTAGAAGACAACTTCTGGGATATCGGTGCAGGCCCATGTGGACCAGATACAGAAATTTTCTATGACCGAGGAGAAGCTTATAACGATTTAGCAGAAGATGATCCTGAAAACTATCCAGGAGGAGAAAATGAACGTTATTTAGAAATCTGGAACTTGGTATTTTCAGAATTCAACCATAAACCTGATAATACATTTGAACCACTTCCTCATAAAAACATTGATACGGGCATGGGATTGGAACGTATGGTCTCAATCGTTCAAGATGCGCCCACGAACTTTGAGACAGATTTGTTTATGCCTATTATCCACGCCGTAGAAAAGCTAAGCAAACAAGTAAAATATGGTGAAAACCCAGTAACAGATATCTCTTACAAAGTAATCGCAGATCATATTCGGGCCCTTTCATTTGCTATTGGCGATGGTGCATTACCATCGAATGAAGGAAGAGGGTATGTCTTACGCCGTTTGCTTCGTCGCGCGGTCATGCATGGGAAAAAATTAGGTATTGAACAAGCATTCTTATATCGTTTAGTCCCTGTCGTTGGGGAAATCATGGTAAGTTATTATCCTGAAGTACTTCAACAAAAAGAATTTATTGAAAAAGTTATCCGTACAGAAGAAGAACGTTTCAATGAAACAATCAATGAAGGATTGGAAATCTTGAATCAAGTGATCCAAGAAGTGAAAAACGAAAACGGTACGACTCTATCAGGAAAAGACATCTTCAAATTATACGACACATATGGCTTCCCAGTAGAATTAACGGAAGAAGTGGCAGAAGATGAAGGACTGAAAGTTGATCATGCTGGTTTTGAAAAAGAAATGGACGCACAACGTGAACGTGCTCGCTCTGCCCGTAGTACAGAAAAATCAATGGGTGTACAATCTGCTTTATTGACAGATATCAAAGTAGAAAGTAAATTCATCGGATACACGGAGCAAGAATCAGATAGTCAATTATTGGTCATCGTAAAAGGCGAATCTCTTCTGAATGAAATCGCAGAAGGTGAAGCTCAAATGATCTTTGACCAAACACCTTTTTATGCAGAAATGGGTGGCCAAGTAGCAGACCAAGGTTGGATCATGGATGAAGCAGGAGAAATCGTTGCAGTTGTTACAGATGTTCAAAAAGCGCCTAATGGTCAATTTATGCACACAGTAGAAGTAAAAGCACCAATGAGCGAAGGACAAACTTATCATCTATTGATCGATCAATCGATGCGCAACCGTATCATCAAAAACCATACAGCAACCCATTTACTGCACAAAGCATTGAAAGAAGTACTTGGCGAGCATGCAAATCAAGCTGGTTCTTTAGTCGCTCCTGGACATTTACGATTCGACTTTACCCATTTTGGTCAAATCACTTCAGATGAATTAGCTGAAATGGAAAGAATCGTCAACGAAAAAATCTGGGAAGCTATCCCAGTTGAAACAATTGAAACAGATATCGATACAGCCAAAAATATGGGTGCAATGGCTTTGTTTGGTGAAAAATACGGACATGACGTTCGCGTAGTCAATATTGGCGGTTGGTCAATCGAACTGTGCGGAGGCACACATGTAGCAAACACAGAAAACATCGGAATCTTCAAAATCGTTTCTGAATCAGGAATTGGTGCAGGCGTGCGACGAATCGAGGCTGTAACAAGCAAAGAAGCGTATGAACTACTTGAAGAAGAAGAAAAACAACTAAAACAAGTAGCAACAATTGTTAAATCACCTCAATTGAAGGAAGTTGTTTCAAAAGCGGAACAATTGCAACAGCAAGTAAGAGAGCTACAAAAGGAAAATGAACAATTAGCTAGCAAGTTAGCGAATCAACAAGCCGGTGATGTATTCAAGAATCCAGAAAGGATCAATGGAAAAACAATCATTGCAGCACAAGTAAAAGTGAAAGACATGAATCAGCTGCGTCAATTAGCTGACCAATGGAAACAAAAAAATATTTCAGACATTCTTGTTTTAGCAAACGAACAAGAAGGAAAAGTCAGTCTGCTAGCGGCAATGACGAAAGAATCAAATGAAGCTGGACTAAAAGCTGGCGACTTGATTAAAGCAATCGCACCGAAAGTAGGCGGTGGCGGTGGTGGACGTCCAGATATGGCACAAGCTGGTGGGAAAAATCCTGCTGGTATTCCAGATGCACTTAAAGCTGCGAAAGAATGGCTTGCGCAACAATAGACCGTTTATGTTTGATAGAAAAAAACAACTGTTCAATCATTGAACGAAACACGATCATGGGGGCGAAGACAAATAGTCTTGCCCTCATACTTTTTTCGATGGAATAGAAGAGCGCATCTAATCAAATGGTCGATTTCGGATGGTCTTTAGTTGACGAAAGTGACAGAAATTTTTACGATTAGTATAAATAAAAGGGGTGAAAAAAATGAATAGCAGAAATAAAACCTTTCGACTAGTCTTACGTGCTATCTTATTAGCAATCATCATCGTACAAGCTATGGTACCTTGGCTTGGCTTTATTCCATTAGGGTTCATTAGTTTAACGATTATTCATATTACAGTAATTATTGCCGCAGTAGTATTGGGTCCAAAAGATGGGATGGTAATTGGCCTGTTTTGGGGAATTGCTACAATTGTCCGTGCCTACGCCATGCCGACAACGCCATTTGATACATTGGTATTCACGAACCCGATTATTTCGGTAGTTCCCAGAGTGCTTGTTGGCTTAGTAGCTGGTTTGGTTTTCCACTGGATTTATCAAAAAAATAAATCAATAACGATCAGCTCGGTCTTTGCAGGGGTATTAGGTTCATTGGTCAATACAGTCTTAGTGTTAGGATTCATGGGATTATTTTATACAGGTGCAACGGCAGATGCCTATGGTGTAGATTCTGCTCTTTTATTTAAAACCTTAGCAGGAGTTGCAGCAATCAATGGGATACCTGAAGCAATAGGAGCGGGAATCATAACACCATTACTAGCAAAAGCGTTATTTGCAGCAACGCCATTAAAACCAGAATAACGGCCATCTTTGAATGAATAGTAGGACGCATGATAGATGGAAAAAGGAAGAGAGGAGAGGAAAAGAATTGTCCTCTCCATCTTTTTACCTGAGCAACAAGCAAACTAGAAGGGATAAAAAACTTGGTTAAGAAACAAGAAGAAAAAAAGAAACAAATACCGCAACAGCGGACAAAAAAAGGAGTACTAGCTGGCATATTAGGATTGGTTACGAATCTAATCTTGTTTGTCTCTAAGCTAATGATCGGGCTTTTTTCAGGGAGTGTCTCCATTATGGCTGATGCAGTGAATAGTCTATCAGACACTGCTTCATCTATATTGACTTTGATTGGATTTAAAATTGCTGCAAAGCCAGCGGATCAGGAACATCCTTATGGACATGAACGTTTCGAATATATCAGTGGGTTATTTGTTTCGATCATCATTACTTATGTAGGATTTCAATTTTTAGAGTCATCCGTTGAAAAAATCATCCATCCAGAAAATGTCTCTTTAGCACCCATCGTCTTTTTTGTCCTGATCATTTCCATCTTTTTGAAATTTGCACAAGGAAAAATGTACCAGGTTATTGCACGATCCATTGATTCTGAAACATTGAGAGCTACAGCAACAGATAGTTATAATGATGTCTTTACTACACTGGCTGTATTGCTTTCAGCAGCAATCGAATGGGTAACTGGATGGCGTATCGATGGATATATCGGTTTTGCTTTAGCATTATATATCCTTTATAGTGGTTTAACTATGCTTCGGAATTTTGTATATGAGCTATTAGGTAGTCGCCCAACGTCAGCAGAGATTGAAGAAATGGAAGAACACTTGAATGCCTGCGACGATATACTTGGCTATCATGATTTGCTGGTGCATAACTATGGACCCAATAAACGCTTTGCATCAGTCCACATCGAAGTAGATGAATCAATGAATTTGAATGAAGCACATAAGATTATTGACCTGATAGAAAAAGACTTCAAAAAGTCTTTAGACGTAGAACTTGTCTGTCACTTGGACCCAATGCCTGTTGATAACGAAAAATACTATAATATCTTGCATCAATTAAAGCAAATTCTTTTTGAAACAGGTAGAGGGCTCGATATACATGATTTTAGAGTCATCCATCAAGGGAAAACATTGCAGTTTGACGTAGTTGTTCCTGAAAAATTCCAATTTGATGATACAGAACTCGAAAGAATTTTACGTATTCAAATAGAAGAAAAAATCGGAGATTATCATTTGGAAATCACTTTTGATCACAATTATCTTTTGTATTAAAGACAAGATACTAAAAAGACTCTTTAAAGTTTTTTCTTCGAAGAGTCTATTTTTCTTTTAATTGTTTTTGTAGGGCTTGTCGTGCGAGGTTATCTGCCCCTTTGTTTTTGTTTTCGGGCAACCATTGTAGGATTAACAAGGAAAAGTCGGGCAGAAGTTCTTTGATTTTTTGGAGATAGGGAAGGAAAAGCTCGTTTTTCGTTGTGTTTTTATCGACTGTAGAAACCAGTGTTTTGCTGTCTGAAAAACAGAAAATCGTTTCATTCTGTAAACCCTTATTCTTTAGAAATTCTAAAGTTTTTAAAAAGACTTCGAACTCTGCTTGATGGTTTGTCCCTACAGAAAGGGGAATAGATAGCTGTTCTTGTTTACCTTGATAGACAATCAAGATCCCTCCTCCGCTAGGTCCAGGGTTGCCTTTTGTAGAGGCATCAATGTATACTTTTAACATAAAAAGAGATTCTCCTTTTTGTTCAAATTAATGTTATGGTAAGATTATATCATTACTGAATCGGTGAGAGGTTAGAGAATGAAAAAAAATATTCGATGGCAGCCTGAATTGGCACATACGATCATCTATTGGTCATTGACCTTGATCATTCTGTTTTTTAGTCTGATTCTTTCTTTAGAAAACACAGGTCCGTATTGGAAAAGCAATATTGTTTTAGGTGTTTTTCTTGTTTTTCTATTTCTAGGATGGCGGCGTTCTTTTATTTTAAAATCCAACTCGGTCATCATACGCTATGCTGCTTTTTGGAAAGACCGGGAAATAACTGTCGGACAGATTCGATCTTTGACACCGACTAATACAGGAGTACAAATGACATTGCAAAATGAGAAAGCCCCATCTGTTTTTATGATGCGAAAAAAAGATCAAGTGGTTCTTTTTGATCATCTTGAAAAAAGTGGGCCTAAAGTAGGACCATCTTCTCAACAGCAAAGAAATAATACCCCATATACGAAAAATAGAAAAAGTTAATTTTAAAAAATAGGCCCTGAAGAAATGAATCTTTGTAGGAAAAGAAAAGAGTGAGACGTACGGATCAACCCGTTAAACGTCTCACTCTATTTGATTATCTAAATCAATGTATACTGGATTCGGAAGTGTGAACACTGCCTTTCTTGACATGGGCAGCTTGTGTTCCTCGATTCCCCTCGATGATCTCAAATTCGACCACTTGATTTTCTTCCAAAGTTTTGAATCCCTCTTCTTCAATCGCAGTAAAATGTACAAAAATTTCTTCTGTGTCATCATAACTGATAAAGCCGTATCCTTTTTTGTTGTCAAACCATTTTACAATTCCTGTGGTCAAAGCACTCACGACCTTTCTAAAGTCTGATCATAGCCTTCATTATAAAGAGTATTTATAAGTACGTCAAATAAATTAAAAACCCGTAATTTAATGTTTTTTTTCTGAATAAAACAAGGTATAATTGGCATATCTTAACAAAGAAGGTATTTTTTTAAATAAAGTTCGTGAAAAGGGGTAATCAAATGAAGAGTGATCTGCAAATTTCACAAGAAACAGATCTAGAACCGATTATTGAAGTAGCTAGTAAATTAGATCTTAAGGAAGACGATTTGGAACTGTATGGGAAATATAAGGCGAAAATCAATTTTTCTGGAATCAATCGCTCAAAGGATAACGCTGAAGGGCATTTGATCTTAGTTACTTCCATCAATCCAACACCAGCTGGCGAAGGAAAGTCAACAATCACTGTAGGGTTAGGAGACGCGCTCAATAAAATCAATAAAAAATCTGTTATTGCATTGCGAGAACCCTCACTTGGTCCTGTGATGGGAATCAAAGGTGGTGCTGCAGGCGGAGGATATGCACAGGTATTGCCTATGGAAGATATCAACTTGCATTTTACTGGTGACATGCATGCTATCACAACAGCTAATAATGCATTATCTGCTCTTTTAGATAATCATATTCATCAAGGAAATGAATTGAACATCGATGCTCGCCGAGTGATTTGGAAACGGGTAGTTGATCTCAATGATCGTGAACTGCGTAAAGTAATCGTTGGCTTGGGTGGGCCAATCCAAGGTGTCCCAAGAGAAGATGGGTTTGATATCACAGTTGCTAGCGAAATCATGGCTATCTTGTGTCTTGCGGCAGACCTCGAAGATTTAAAGGCTCGTCTTGCAAGAATCGTTGTCGGCTATACATTTGACCGTCAGCCTGTGACTGCTGGAGACTTGAAAGCAGAAGGCGCTCTGGCATTACTGCTGAAAGATGCTATCAAACCGAATCTTGTACAAACAATTTACGGAACACCAGCTTTTGTCCACGGGGGACCGTTTGCCAATATCGCCCATGGCTGCAATAGTATTTTAGCTACCAAGACAGCATTGAGATTAGCAGATTACGTTGTCACAGAGGCAGGATTTGGTGCAGATCTTGGCGGAGAGAAATTTTTAGATATCAAAGTACCTAACTTGAAAAAAGCGCCGGATGCAGTGGTGATCGTCGCAACAATCCGCGCATTGAAAATGCATGGCGGAATGAAAAAAGATGAACTTAAAAATGAGAATCTTGACGCTTTGAAAATAGGTTTTGCAAATTTAAAACGTCATATACGTAACATGGAACAATACCAACTCCCTGTGATCGTTGCAATCAATGAATTCGTAACAGATACAGATAGTGAACTTACACTGCTGGAGCACTTGTGCGAAGATCAGGGAATCCTTGCTAAAAGAGCAAGTGTATGGGCAAATGGAGCAGAAGGTGGCGTTGATTTAGCAGAAGCTGTGGTACGATTGATTGATAGAAAAGAAGCTGATTACAAGCCATTGTATCTCCTAGAAGAAACGATACAAGAAAAGACTGAAACAATCGTCAAGAAAATCTACGGAGGAAATGGTGTTGTTTTTAGTAAAAAGGCGCAAAAACAAATAGAAGAATTTACGAAAAATGGATGGGATAATTTGCCGATTTGTATGGCGAAAACCCAATATTCATTCTCTGATGATCCTTCATTGCTAGGCGCACCTGAAGATTTCACCATCACCATCCGAGAAATCATCCCAAAAGTAGGGGCAGGATTTTTAGTAGCCTTAACTGGGGATGTTATGACGATGCCTGGTTTGCCTAAAAAACCTGCTGCATTAAATATGGACGTGACAAACGACGGAGAAGTATTTGGTTTGTTTTAAGCTTGATTATAATCTACCGTATACTAAATGACTTTCATTAAACATAAGAGGAGCTGTATTTTGACTACAGCTTCTTTTTTTGAAGGTGTCAAGAGATTAATTGTGTTTGCACTAGGATCATTCTTTTTCTTTATTGTATTTTGAGCTATACTAAAGCATAATAGGAGGGTACGATGAAAACGACATTTATAAGAAAAACCGGTTTTTACGGTATGGGCAGCTCGATTCAATTAAGAATCAATAATGAAAAACGCAGTTTTCTCAATCATGAACAAAAGATAACGCTTGATCTGGAAGTTCCCTTTACGATGCAGGTCACCTTTTATTGGCTAAAAAGCCCCGTTTATACAGTGAAAGAAGCAAAGCCTGTTTATGTGATCACAATGAATAGTTTGATTCTTCAAATCTACCCGTTCTTATTTCTGGCAACTGGGTTGGGGGCCGTTTTCCTACAAAATCTATTTTTCAGTTTTTTTGCAGTTGTCGTGATGTTTGCGTTCTTTTTCTATATAAAAAACCGGGCATATTTGATCAAGGAGGAAAATTATGGCAAACTCTGATCTTTTTTTAATCAGTTTCAATCGAATCGAAAAATGGATGAGAGACGAGATGGGAAATGCACGAAACATGGGATTTACCGAACTTGTCAGACGCCTAGCTCAAAGAAAACAATTGATGATCAGAAAATATGAAGATGATCTTTTACAGCTTGCTCAGTTAAGGAATGCAATCGTCCATGACCGAATCGCCGTCGATTTTGTCATTGCAGAACCAAATGATTGGACAGTCAAGCGAATCCAGCTGATCGAACAAGAACTGATACGCCCAGAAACCGTACTACCTCGATTTGCAAAACGTGTAACCGGTTTTGAGCAAGATCTTCCGCTACTTGAACTGTTAAAGATAGTAGCAGAAAAAAGGTATTCACAGTTTCCGTTATATAATAAAGGAAAATTTGTAGCATTGATTACTTTACGGAATATCGGATTTTGGCTAGCAAAAGAAAGCCAAAAAGGTCCTGTTGATTTAACAAATAAACGAGCATTGGATTTGATTATCCAAAATGGGAAGTACACAAATTATCATTTTGTTCCAGCTAAAACACATATTTACGAGGTTGAAGCGATGTTTCGTGAGCAAGGAACTTTGGAAGCCGTACTTATCACTAAAGATGGTAATCCCGATGGTAATCTGCTTGGGATCATACGACCTCGCGATATTTATAAACAAATAGAAAAGGATTGATTTTTTGTTAATTATTTATTGGATATTCAGCGCTCTGCTAGTGGGAGTGGATCAGCTGGTCAAATGGTGGATCACTGATAATTTAGCGCTTGGAGAGACGAAAAGTCTTATACCAGGTATATTGTCACTGAATCATATTCGAAACACTGGAGCCGCATGGAGTATGCTAGAAGGGAAGATGTGGTTCTTTACTATAGTGACACTCATTGCAGTCGTTGTGATTCTCACATTGATGATTAAAAATCGTGAAAAAGGTAATCGCTGGTTCATGATTGGATTGAGCCTGATTCTAGCTGGTGCGATAGGTAACTTTATTGATCGTCTCCGACTTGGCTATGTAGTAGATATGTTTCAAACAGACTTTATGAACTTTCCAATTTTCAATGTAGCAGATGTGACACTTGTATGCGGAGTGATCTGTATATTAATTTATATTATTTTAGATGAAAAGGATCAAAGAAAAAAATGACAGAACTTAAAACAACGATTTATCATGAATCTGGTAGGATCGATAAAGTATTGACTAATCTATTCAGTAATTACAGCCGTTCGCAAATTCAATTGTGGCTGAAAGAACGTGCGGTTTCTGTCAATGGAGAACCAGTCAAAGCAAATTACAAAGTAAAACAAGGAGACGAGATCACTGTCTTGATTCCTGAACCAGAAACATTAGATGTTGTCCCAGAGAACATCCCGTTGACCATTGTTTACGAAGATGAAGATGTCGCGGTAATCAATAAACCCCAAGGAATGGTCGTTCATCCTTCAGCAGGTCATACGCATGGTACAATGGTCAATGCGCTGATGTATCATGTCAAGGATCTTTCTACGATCAACGGAGTTATCCGACCGGGTATCGTCCACCGAATCGACAAAGATACTTCAGGTTTGCTGATGGTTGCCAAAAATGACCAGGCACACGAATCATTAGCTAAGCAATTAAAAGATAAGACTTCTTTACGTAAATATGTTGCTTTAGTCCATGGAGAGATTCCTCACGAAAAAGGCACGATCAATGCGCCAATCGGCCGTTCGAAAGAAAACCGAAAAATGCAGGCGATAAGAGAAGATGGAAAGCCAGCTGTCACGCATTTTACTGTATTGGAACGTTTTGAAGGATTTACTCTAGTTGAATTAAAACTGGAAACTGGAAGAACACATCAGATCCGCGTGCATATGAAGTATATCGGTTATCCGTTAGCTGGAGATCCAGTATACGGACCGAAGAAAACTTTGAAAGGCAATGGTCAGTTTCTCCATGCGCAAATGTTAGGTTTTACGCACCCGACTACAAACGAAAAGATGATCTTTGAAGCACCTCTTCCAGAAGTTTTTGAAAAAACTTTAGAAAAATTAAGAAAAAACATTGCATTTTAATTTAGATAACGGTATAGTAATTAACAACGAAAGCATAAAACTTAATAGAATTCCTTTAAGTTTAGTCCCGTGAGGCTAAGAAGGGTGGGAGCAAGGATACGTATGGTGCGCCATAAAGTAAATTGCTCATTGACATAGTATAGCTATCAGTGTATCAGTATACGCTCAGTCTAAACATTCCTCCTGTCCTCTTAGGGCAGGAGTTTTTTTATGCAAAAAAGTAGGGGGAATGAAAATGCAAGCAAAAGAAGTAGTAGATCAGGTAACGATGAAGCGAGCATTGACTCGAATTACTTATGAGATTATCGAGAGAAACCATAGTATCCAAGATATCGTATTGGTAGGTATCAAAACACGAGGGATCTACATTGCATCAAGAATCGCTGAACGCCTGAAGCAGCTAGAAGATATCGATATTCCTGTAGGAGAACTAGATATCACTTTATACCGAGATGACAAAAAAGAAAATCCAGAAGAACCGGAACTTCATTCTTCTGACATCCCAGTTTCCTTAGAAGGAAAAGAAGTTATTTTGATTGATGATGTTTTGTATACAGGACGAACGATTCGAGCAGCAATGGACGCAGTAATGGATTTTGGCAGACCAAGAAAAATTTCATTAGCAGTCCTAGTAGATCGTGGGCATCGAGAATTGCCAATCCGTGCAGATTATGTTGGGAAGAACATTCCAACATCTCGGGCGGAAGAGATTTTAGTAGAGATGCAAGAGCTTGATGGACAAGATCGCATCATGATTTTGAAAGAGGAAGATTAGAGGAGAGAGAAACATGTCGGAGAAAAAAGGATTTCATAATGATGACGTGGTGTTAGATATCCACGATCGCCCAACCCCAGGACATTGGGTTGGATTAAGTTTACAACACTTGTTCACGATGTTCGGAGCAACCGTGTTAGTACCTATCTTAGTAGGGATCGATCCAGGTATCGCACTAGTCAGTTCAGGACTAGGTACATTGGTGTACTTATTTACTACTAAAGGAAAGATACCTGCGTACTTAGGAAGCAGCTTCGCTTTCATTGCAGCGATGCAGCTTTTGATGAAAACAGATGGTTATCCAGCGATTGCACAAGGAGCAGTCACAACTGGATTAGTCTACTTGATTGTTGCGCTGATCATCAAAAAGATCGGTTCAGCATGGCTAGATAAAATCTTGCCTCCGATCGTCGTCGGCCCAGTCATCATGGTTATCGGGTTGGGACTTGCGGCAAATGCAGCAACAAATGCTATGTATAATCAAGGCACATATGATTTCAAGTATATTGCCGTAGCACTGATCACATTAGGATTGACCATCTTCTTCAACATGTGGCTAAGAGGTTTTCTCGGATTGATTCCGATTTTACTAGGTATTATTAGCGGGTACATCGTAGCCTTGCTGTTTGGAATCGTGGATACTAAGCCAATCGTAGACGCTGCCTGGTTTGCTGTTCCTAACTTTGAGATTCCATTTTTACAATATGAACCAAAGCTATATCTTGGAGCAATCACAACAATGGCGCCCATCGCTTTTGTGACGATGACAGAGCATATCGGCCATCTTATGGTATTGAATAAACTAACTAAACGTAATTTCTTTGAAGAACCGGGTCTTCATAAGACGTTGACAGGTGATGGCTTAGCACAAATCGTAGCAGCCTTCGTTGGTGGACCTCCTGTAACAAGTTACGGCGAAAACATTGGTGTTCTGGCTATCACACGCGTCCATAGCGTGTTTGTGATTGGGGGAGCTGCAGTTTTTGCAGTCGTTTTGGGATTCGTAGGAAAATTAAGCGCTTTGATTTTAAGTATCCCTGGACCAGTCATCTCAGGAATCAGTTTTATCTTGTTTGGTGTCATTGCAGCAAGCGGAATGAAGATTTTGATCGAGAACAAAATCGATTTTGACAAAAAGAAAAATCTGTTGATTGCTTCAGTTATACTAGTAGTAGGAATTGGCGGACTTGTCTTTGAAGTAGGCACATTTACATTGTCGGCAATGGCGTTAGCAACTGTACTTGGCATCGTTTTAAATCTTATCTTACCAGAAACTTCACGAAGCGAAGAAAACTAAGGAGGAAACATTATGATCATCAAATCAGAACGTATCAGTTTAAAGCATTTATTGACCGTTGAGGCACTTACTGACCAAGAAGTTATGGGCTTGATTCGCAGAGGGCAAGAATTCAAGCAAGGGGCTAATTGGACTCCGCAAAAGCGCCAGTACTTTGCTACAAACCTCTTTTTCGAAAATAGTACCCGCACACATAAAAGTTTTGATGTAGCGGAGAAAAAACTAGGGCTTGAAGTGATTGAATTTGAAGCAAGTACAAGCTCTGTCCAAAAAGGAGAAACGTTATACGATACAGTACTGACGATGTCTGCATTAGGTGTAGATGTAGCGGTCATCCGTCATGGTGATGAAAACTATTATGACGAACTGATACAAAGCAAAACCATCCAGTGCTCGATTATTAATGGGGGAGACGGAAGCGGACAGCACCCAACCCAATGCTTGCTTGATTTGATGACCATTTATGAAGAATTTGGACACTTTGAAGGACTGAAAGTTGCCATTGTAGGGGACATCACCCACTCTCGGGTAGCGAAATCCAATATGCAGATGTTGAAACGCTTAGGTGCACAAGTATTCTTCTCAGGTCCTAGAGAATGGTACGACGATGAATTCGAAGTATACGGACATTATATGCCATTGGACGAACTACTAGATCAAGTTGATGTCATGATGATGCTTCGAGTGCAACACGAACGCCATGATGGAAAAGAAAGCTTCTCAAAAGAAGGCTACCATCAGGAATATGGTTTAACAGTTGAACGTGCGAAGAAGCTGCAAAAACATGCAATCATTATGCACCCAGCACCAGTTAACCGCGATGTGGAATTAGCTGATTCATTAGTGGAAGGATTACAGTCACGAATCGTTCAACAAATGAGCAATGGTGTCTTTGTCAGAATGGCAATCTTAGAAGCAGTGCTAAATGGAAAAGCGTAATTATAGGAGGATGGAAAAATGAAAACACTCATTAAAAACGGTCAGATCAATACACGAAAAAATATGACGACACCAGCAGAAATTTGGATAGAAGATGGGCGAATCAAAGCAATCGGTACAGGATTCTCAGAAGCCGAATTTGATGAAGTGTTTGATGCAAAGGGACAATTGATCACACCTGGTTTAGTGGACGTCCATGTCCATTTGAGAGAGCCAGGATTTACATACAAGGAGACGATCGAAGCTGGAACTCGCTCAGCTGCACGTGGTGGTTTTACTACTGTATGCGCGATGCCGAATTTAAATCCTGTACCTGATACGGCAGAAAAGCTGAAACAAGTATATGACATCATTAGAAAAGATGCAGTTGTGAAGGTATTACAGTATGCGCCAATCACAGAAAATCTGCGAAGTGAGAAATTAGTTGATCAAGAAGCACTGATTGAAGAAGGTGCTTTTGCTTTCACAAATGACGGTGTAGGTGTCCAAACGGCTGGAACGATGTATCTGGCTATGAAAGAAGCTGCGAAAAACAATAAAGCACTAGTAGCCCATACAGAAGACGAATCTTTATTATTTGGCGGTGTTATGCATGCTGGCAAGAAGGCAGAAGAACTGGGTCTTCCCGGGATCTTAAGTGTAACCGAGTCTTCTCAAATCGCCAGAGATCTGTTGCTAGCTGAAGCAACTGGTGTTCATTACCATGTGTGCCACGTATCTACTAAAGAGAGTGTCCGAGTAATCAGAGACGCAAAAAAAGCAGGAATCCACGTAACAGCGGAAGTTTCGCCCCATCATCTTATTTTGATCGATGAAGATATTCCCGAAGATTTCGGCTTTTGGAAAATGAATCCACCGCTAAGAGGACGGAAGGACAGGGAAGCCTTGATCGAAGGTTTGCTTGACGGCACGATCGATTGTATCGCTACAGATCATGCCCCACATGGATTAGAAGAAAAAAGCCAAAGCTTCATGAAATCGCCATTTGGCATAGTAGGAAGCGAAACAGCATTCCAACTGATCTACACTCATTTTGTAGAAACTGGACAATTCACATTGGAACAAGTAATCAATTGGCTGGCAGTTAAACCGGCTGAGATTTTTGGTTTGAATGCAGGAACGCTGACAGTCGGCGCACCCGCTGATGTAGCAATTTTTGATATTACAAAAACTTGCACGATCGATAAAGAAGACTTTTTATCAAAAGGGGAAAATACACCTTTTATCGGCTGGAAAGTAAAAGGTGAAACACAAATGACTTTTGTCAACGGAAAACTTGTGTGGCAGAAGGGAGAATAAAAATATGGAACGTTTGCTTATATTAGAAGATGGAACAGTTTTCGAAGGAAAAGCTTTTGGCGCGGATGCAAATGTCTTCGGAGAAATCGTTTTTACAACAAGTATGACTGGTTATCAAGAAACCATCACCGATCAAAGTTTCAACGGTCAAATCATTACATTTACCTATCCTATGGTGGGCAATTATGGGGTAAATAGAGATGATTATGAATCGATTTCTCCAACATGCAAAGGAGTAGTAGTAAAAGAGCACGCGCGTGTAGCTTCAAACTGGCGAAACCAAATGACGCTAGATTCATTTTTGAAACAAAAAGGGATTCCTGGAATATCAGGTATCGATACGCGCGCCCTTACTCGTAAAATCCGTGAAGCCGGAACGATGAAAGCAAGTATCGTTGATGCTGGAGATTCCTTCGAACATGCATTTGATCAGCTGAAAGCAACCGTTCTAGCAACCAATCAAGTGCAGCAAGTCTCCACTAACAAACCTTATCCAAGTCCAGGGACAGGACGGAAAGTTATCGTCATTGACTTCGGCTTGAAACATAGTATTTTACGAGAATTGAGTAAAAGAAACTGTAACCTCACAGTACTTCCCTATAACACAGATGCCGAGACGATTTTAGCGTTATCACCAGACGGAGTCATGCTGACGAATGGACCTGGTGATCCAAAAGATGTGCCAGAAGCAATCGAAATGATCAAAAAAATCCAAGGAAAAGTACCGATTTTTGGTATTTGTCTTGGTCACCAGTTATTTGCTTTAGCCAACGGTGCAGATACCTATAAAATGAAATTCGGACATCGAGGATTAAATCACCCGGTACGAGAAGTAGCGACCGGAAGAATTGATTTTACTTCTCAAAATCATGGCTATGCAGTCGATGAAGCCACGATTGATCCAGAAAAACTCATCGTAACCCATGTAGAAGTAAATGACGGAACAGTAGAAGGAGTCAAACACAGAGATTATCCCGCTTTCAGTGTGCAGTTTCATCCAGATGCTGCTCCTGGTCCGCACGATGCACTACATTTATTTGATGAATTTATGGAAATGATGGATGCAGGAAAGGAGCAGTAAACAGATGCCGAAACGTACAGATATCAAGAAAATTATGGTGATTGGATCTGGTCCGATCATCATTGGTCAAGCCGCAGAATTTGACTACGCAGGAACACAAGCTTGCCTTGCTTTAAAAGAAGAGGGATATGAAGTGGTTTTAGTAAATTCTAATCCTGCGACGATCATGACGGACAAAGAAGTGGCAGATCAAGTATATATCGAACCGATCACACTTGAATTTGTATCAAGGATTCTTCGAAAAGAGCGTCCAGATGCTCTCCTTCCAACTTTAGGCGGACAGACAGGCCTCAATATGGCAATGGAGCTGGCAGCATCAGGTATTTTAGAAGAATTGAACATAGAACTTCTAGGAACGAAGCTTTCTGCGATCGATCAAGCAGAAGACCGTGATTTATTCAAACAGTTGATGAAAGAATTGAATCAGCCAATCCCCGAGTCTGAAATCGTCAATACAGTAGAAGAAGCTGTAGCGTTTGCAAATAAAATCGGCTATCCCGTCATCGTTCGTCCAGCCTTTACTTTAGGCGGGACTGGTGGAGGCATGTGTGAAAATGAAGAAGAATTACGAATAGTCTCAGAAAATGGATTAAGTCTTTCCCCAGCTACCCAATGTTTAATTGAACGAAGTATTGCGGGTTTTAAAGAAATTGAATATGAAGTGATGAGAGATTCGGCTGATAATGCAATCGTTGTCTGCAACATGGAAAATTTTGACCCAGTGGGTATCCATACAGGTGATTCTATCGTGTTTGCTCCTAGCCAGACATTGTCTGACCATGAATATCAAATGCTTCGTGATGCTTCTCTTTCGATTATTCGAGCACTTAAGATCGAAGGAGGCTGTAACGTCCAACTTGCTCTTGATCCACATAGCTTTAATTATTATGTGATTGAAGTCAATCCGCGTGTTTCTCGTTCATCGGCGTTAGCAAGTAAGGCGACTGGCTATCCGATCGCTAAGCTAGCTGCTAAAATAGCGCTTGGATTAACATTAGACGAAATGAAAAATCCTGTAACAGGAACGACTTTTGCAGAATTTGAACCTGCATTAGATTATGTTGTAGCTAAAATTCCTCGCTGGCCGTTTGATAAGTTTGAAAACGGAGAACGGCTTTTAGGTACGCAGATGAAAGCAACTGGTGAAGTGATGGCTATCGGTCGGAATATCGAAGAGTCTTTATTGAAAGCTGTGCGTTCTTTAGAAATCGGTACACACCATATCGAACTTCCTGAGTTGGCAGACATCACGGACGATGACCTAATCCAAAAAGTGGTTCGAGCACAAGATGATCGCCTGTTTTATGTAGCTGAAGCTATTAGACGAGGGTACACCATAGAAGAATTGGCAGATTTGACAAAAATCGATTTATTCTTTTTAGATAAACTGTTGCATATCGTAGAAATCGAACAGCAGTTGAAACAGCAGCCGTTGGATGACAGGATATTGAAAACAGCGAAACAAAACGGTTTTACAGACAAAAAAGTGGCGGAGCTGTGGGAAATAAGCGAAGAAGCCGTTCGCCAGATGAGAAAAGAAAATGATTTGATTCCTGTATATAAAATGGTTGACACTTGTGCAGCGGAATTCGAATCAAAAACACCTTATTTTTATAGTTCCTATGAATATGAAAATGAAAGTTCACGATCAGAAAAGCCCTCAGTTCTAGTACTGGGATCTGGTCCTATCCGTATCGGACAAGGAGTTGAATTTGACTATGCGACTGTGCATTCTGTCAAAGCCATCCAGCAGGCAGGATACGAGGCAATCATCATGAACAGCAATCCGGAAACAGTTTCTACTGACTTTTCTATTTCGGATAAATTATATTTTGAGCCATTGACCTTCGAAGATGTGATGAATGTGATCGAGCTAGAACAGCCGATAGGAGTAATCGTTCAATTCGGTGGTCAGACAGCAATCAACTTAGCCGAACCTTTGACTACTGCTGGTGTAAAAATCTTAGGGACAACGATTGAAGACTTGGATCGTGCGGAAAATCGTGATTTATTCGAGCAAGCGCTGAAAGAGTTGGATATTCCTCAACCTTTAGGGGATACTGCTACAAGTAAAGAAGAAGCCGTGGTTATCGCTTCGAGAATTGGTTATCCAGTACTTGTTCGTCCAAGCTATGTATTAGGCGGGCGTGCGATGGAAATCGTTGAAAATCAGCGAGATTTAGAAGACTACATGGAACATGCTGTGAAAGCTTCTCCAGAACATCCAGTACTAGTGGACCGCTATTTGCTTGGTGGCGAATGCGAAGTGGATGCGATTTGTGACGGTGAAACAGTACTCATTCCAGGGATCATGGAACATATTGAGCGTGCCGGTGTCCATTCAGGGGATTCAATGGCTGTGTATCCACCTCAAACATTATCTGAATCAATCAAGAAAACGATCGAAGACTACACGATCCGTTTAGCATTAGGTTTGAACTGTGTCGGGATGATGAATATCCAGTTCGTCATCCATGAAAATGAGGTTTATGTGATCGAAGTCAATCCTCGAGCAAGTCGGACTGTTCCATTCTTAAGTAAGGTGACAGGAATTCCAATGGCACAAATTGCGACGAAAGCTATTTTGGGAGAGAAATTAAAGGCACTTGGTTATGAAAACGGACTTTATAAGGAAACAAAAGAAGTCCATGTTAAAGCGCCCGTCTTTTCTTTTACTAAATTGCAGAAAGTCGATACTTACTTAGGGCCTGAAATGAAATCGACTGGAGAAGTAATGGGGTCTGACAGACAATTAGACAAAGCTTTGTACAAGGCATTCGAAGCTTCTGGATTACACTTGCCTGAATATGGAGCCGTATTGTTTACGATTGCGGATGAAACAAAAGAAGAAGCACTAGAGTTGGCTAAACGTTTTACAGAAATCGGCTATAGTCTGATAGGAACGAAACATACAGCTGCCTATTTCGAAAAACATGGTTTGGTTGTTGAAACAGTTGCGAAAATTTCTGAGGAAGCAGCAGAAAAAAATGTAGTCGACTTAATACGAGATGGTAAAACACAAGTGGTTGTCAATACGATTGATAAAGATCGGGGAAATGCTTCTAAAGACGGCTTCATTATCCGAAGAGAAGCAGTCGAACATGGTATTCCGTTGTTTACTTCTTTAGACACAGCAGATGCGATCGTTCGAGTGATGGAATCCCGTGCATTTTCAACCAACCCTATTTAACGGTGTATACATGTTAAGACCGAAAGAAGAAAATCCGTTACAGGAGGGGACAGATGAAACAAGAAATGATGGAAATCGTTCAGCAAAAACAGCTGGCACCAAAGATTTTTGAAATGACATTAAAAGGTGATCTAGTAAAAGAAATGCAGCAACCAGGACAGTTCTTGCATATCCTCGTGCCGCGTGCAGACTTGCTGCTACGCCGACCGATTAGCTTGAATCATATCGATCACGAGACAAATACTTGCCGTATTATCTATCGGGTGGAAGGTGAGGGGACTAGCGTTTTCTCTACTCTTTCTGCCGGAGACTATTTAGATGTTATGGGCCCTTTAGGTAATGGCTTTGATTTATCTGATCTTCATACAGGAGACGAAGTATTTATAATCGGTGGAGGAATCGGTGTCCCGCCTCTGTATGAGTTATCAAAGCAGTTAGTCAAAAAAGGGATCAAGCCAACGCACTTTTTAGGTTTTGCCACACATGAAGTCGTTTATTATGAAAAAGAATTTAATCGTCTTGGAGAAACAAGAATCGCTACTGACGATGGCACATACGGTATGCACGGAAATGTCGGTAATTTATTATTAGGAACGAAGACGAAACCTACAGCAGTTTTTGCATGTGGTTCAAACGGGTTATTGAAGACAGTGGAACAGCTGTTTTCTTCGCATCAAAATGTCCAGTTATCATTAGAATCCCGCATGGCATGTGGGATAGGGGCTTGCTATGCTTGCGTTTGTCATACGCCGGAAGATGAAACAGGAACAAAAAGTGTGAAAGTTTGTGACGAAGGACCGATTTTTAAAATAGGAGAGGTAATTATATGAATGAGAATCCTTTAGCAGTCAAACTTCCTGGCCTAGAATTAAAAAATCCTATCATGCCAGCAAGCGGCTGTTTCGGTTTTGGCAAAGAATATGGAAAATACTATGATTTGAATCAGCTTGGTTCGATCATGGTCAAGGCAACGACTCCAAATGCTCGCTTTGGCAATCCCACACCGAGAGTGGCGGAAACACCATCTGGCATGTTGAATGCGATTGGTTTACAAAATCCTGGTCTAGACGTTGTTATGAATAAACTTCTTCCAGAATTAGAGGAGTACAATGAGTTACCCATCATCGCAAATGTTGCTGGTGCTTGTGAAGAAGACTATGTAGAAGTTTGTAGCAAAATCGGCGAAGCGCCAAATGTGAAAGCAATCGAGCTGAATATTTCCTGTCCAAATGTCAAGCATGGCGGTATCGCTTTTGGAACAGATCCTGACGTTGCTTTTCAATTAACACAAGCAGTAAAGAAAGTTGCTTCTGTTCCTGTCTATGTCAAACTATCTCCCAATGTGACAGACATCGTTCCAATCGCTCAGGCAATCGAAGCTGGAGGGGCAGATGGATTTACAATGATCAATACACTACTTGGTATGCGGATTGACCTTAAGACAAGAAAACCAATTTTAGCCAATCAAACAGGTGGACTATCCGGACCAGCAATCAAGCCTGTCGCTATCCGTTTGATTCATCAAGTGGCAAGTATATCCAATCTTCCAATCATTGGGATGGGCGGCGTGCAGACAGTGGACGATGTTCTTGAGATGTTTATGGCTGGAGCAAGCGCTGTAGCTATAGGGACTGCGAATTTCACCGATCCCTATATCTGTCCTAAACTAATCAAAGAGCTCCCAGTGCGAATGAACGAACTAGGTATTGAGTCACTGGAAAGATTAATCAAAGAAGTGAGAGAGGAACGTGAACGATGAACCAACTAAACCAACGACCAATCATTGCATTAGATTTTTCAACTTGGCAAGAAGTAGAAGACTTTCTTCTTTTTTTCCCAGAAGAAGAAAAATTGTTTGTGAAAATCGGAATGGAATTGTTCTACCAAGAAGGACCTGAAATCGTACGTTATTTAAAAGATGCTGGTCACGATGTGTTTTTAGATCTGAAACTTCACGATATTCCGAATACGGTCGAAAAAGCAATGCGGGGACTGGCAAAGCTTGGTGTTGATGTCACATGTGTTCATGCAGCTGGCGGTATTCGCATGATGGAGGCGGCAATGCGTGGATTAGAAGAAGGAACGCCAGAAGGTGGGAAACGTCCCCTACTTCTAGCTATCACTCAACTTACCTCTACAAGTGAAGAGGAGATGCATGCAGACCAACTAATCGAAGTTCCTTTAGAAAAAAGTGTGATCCATTACGCTAACTGTGCCAAAAAAGCAGGATTAGATGGTGTGGTTTCTTCTGCTTGGGAAGTAGAAGCGATCAAAGAAACGGCGGGAGATGAATTTGTTTGCTTAACTCCAGGGATAAGACCAGAAGGAACAGTCGTAGGAGATCAGACAAGAGTAGTCACACCTTCTCAAGCAAGAGAGATTGGCTCAACTTTCATCGTTGTGGGACGACCAATCACACAGGCAACTGATCCTTATGAAGCATACCGAGCGATTCAAACAGAATGGAGCCAACCTAAAATGAATGTAGAACAAAGTATCGCAAAAGATCTATTAGAGATTGAAGCAGTATTTTTAAATCCAAGTAATCCTTTTACTTGGGCAAGTGGAATCAAAAGCCCCATTTACTGTGATAACCGAATCACGATGAGCTATCCAAAAGTCCGAAAAGAGATCGCAAAAGGCTTAGCAAGAAAAATCAAAGAAGCTTTCCCTGAAGTACAAGTAATTGCTGGAACTGCAACGGCAGGAATTCCTCATGCTGCATGGGTAGCGGAAATATTAGACTTGCCAATGGTCTATATTCGAAGTAAGGCGAAAGATCATGGGAAAGGCAACCAAATCGAAGGGCGTATAGTTGAAGGTCAGAAGATGGTTGTGATCGAGGATCTGATTTCTACAGGAGGTAGCGTCTTGGAAGCAGCTGAAGCAGCAAAAAGAGAAGGTGCAGCTATCCTTGGTGTTGCAGCTATCTTTACGTATGAGTTGCCAAAAGGAAAAGCAAATTTCGAAAAAGCCGAAATCCCTCTTATGACGTTGACCAATTACTCTGTATTGATCGAAGCAGCTTTAGAAGATCGTTATATCGATGAGCAAGAATTAACTCTGCTAAAAGAATGGAAAAAAGATCCTGAAAATTGGCAGTTTTAAGTACAAAAATACTTAGATAATTGAAGAAATAAAGCTATATTATTTTGAATATTTCTAAATTACCATTTCTCTACACCGTTATATTTTTTAAGGATACAGTTTATGTAACTGTATCCTTATTTTTTTCATAACCCTGCATGGATGATTTGGATGAGGAGATACATCCATAAAATACATATGCATGATCTTCAATAGCGCTGATTACACAAAGTATGAACGACTTCAACGAGTCAAAAACAGCCCATCAACTGTGTTCCTATCCCACAGTCGAGAGGCTATTTTTGTTTTATATATGTAGAAAAGCAGTTCAACACTTTTACAAAATAGATTGAACACTTATCAGTAAATGATAAAAGTGTTGGGAAATAGTTGTAACTATAGCTTTTACAGGCTGAACAGAAGTTGGCACGGTATTTGCTTTATATAAAACTGTCAGCGAGGAGGAAATAAAAATGAATACGATTATTCTAGCTAGTCATGGCGCATTATCTCAAGGTCTAAAACAAACAGCTGAAATGATCTTGGGACCTGCCACTAATATTTATGCATTATCGGCTTATCGCGATGAAGATGAGCCGATAGAACAACAAATACAAAGTATAGTTTCAAAATTAGGAAAAGAAAATCTATTTATTCTCACAGATATCTTAGGAGGAAGTGTCAATAATGAAATGATAGGACTGTTAAAGAAAGAGCCAGCAATACGCTTGATCACAGGAATGAATCTACCCTTAGTGATTTCAATCGCCACGCAAGTTAACCCAATTGCTGCTGCAGATTTAGAATTGATTATCGAAGAAAGTCGGCAGTCATTGATTGATTGCAATCGATTACTAAAAAAATCAAATGAAGGAGGAGATGATCTATGATCAAGTTCATTCGTATCGATCACCGATTGTTACATGGACAAGTGGTGTTTTCTTGGAGTAAATCTTTACAAATCAACCGAATTCTGGTGGTGAATGATGAAGCAGCCAATGATGAATTTAAAAAAATGTCTTTAGAACTATCAAAACCTCAAGGAATCAAACTCAATATATTTACCGTTGAAAATACCTTGACAAAAATATCTAAAATAGAAGCATTGAGTGAAAACATCATGATGATCTTTGGAAATACCAAGGATGTTCGTCAGTTTTGCGAAAGTTACTCAAACGTTAAGGAAATCAATTACGGAGGCATCATAAAAAAAGAAGGATCAAAACAATTCAGTAATGCTATCTTCTTGACTGAAAATGAGATAGAAGATGCGAAAGTACTAAAATCAATGGGCATCAAACAGTTCATGCAACAGGTTCCAACCTCCAAAAAAGAGGATTTGAATACAATGATTTAAAAAGAAAGGAGTTTACGTTATGTTGTTTCAATCGATTGCCTTAGGTCTGGTCGGAATCATGTGCATCTTGGACTCTAGACTACTAGGGAGGATGAATTTTGAACGGCCTTTAATCGTGAGTACGTTAGTTGGGTTAGTATTAGGTGACTTGGAAAAAGGTTTGTTGGTTGGTGCTTCTCTGGAATTGATGTCGCTTGGTCTGGTAAATATCGGAGCAGCAGCGCCACCGGATATGAATATGGCGTCCATTATTGCTACAGCTTTTGCTATTCTATCTGGCTCCAATGCTGAAACTGCTCTGACTATTGCCATTCCAATCTCTGTATTAGGACAAATGCTTGGAATATTGATGCGGACGGTACTCTCAAATCTGACACATTGGGCAGATAATTTAATCAATGAAGGAAAGTTCAGCAGAGCACGACGGATCCACATAATCTATGGTACGGTCTTATATTCACTGATGTATTTTATCCCTATCTTTTTAGCTGTTTACTTTGGAACAGATTTAGTGAAAAATATCGTGAGCAGTATCCCAGTATGGTTGACAAATGGTCTGACTTTAGCAAGCAAAATTTTACCAGCATATGGTTTTGCTTTGTTGTTACAAACGATGTTGACGAAAAAAATGATCCCGTTTTTATTACTTGGTTTTCTAATCACAGCTTACTCCGGATTAAGCATCACAGGTATCGCAGCTTTTGCTTGCATTGTGGCCTTTGTGATGGCACAAGTCAAATTCAATGGTAAAGATAATAGGACAGCAGTAAGCGAACCTGATCCTTTAGATGATTTATAGAAAGGAGTTTTTTTATGACTAAGAAAGATCAAAATAGTTGGAAGTATTGGCAATTTTTCTGGCGTTCGTGGGCAATACAAGCTTCGTGGAATTACGAACGACAAATGAATATGGGATTTATGTATGGTATTGCACCAATCATCGATAAAATCTATGACAAGCCAGAAGACAAACAAAAGAAAATCGATGCTTATGAGCGGCACATGGCTTACTACAATTGTACGCCGCAAACAAGTTCATTCGTTTTAGGACTAACAGCATCTATGGAAGAACAATATGCCGAAGATCAAGAGAATTTCAATCCGGAAACCATCAGTGCTTTGAAGACTTCGCTTATGGGCCCTTTGTCAGGAATCGGAGACTCTTTCTTCCAAGGAACCATACGTGTTTTGGCCTTTGGCTTTGGAATCAATCTCGCTCAGCAAGGTAGTATCTTAGGCCCTATCTTGGCCATTATCATCTCCTTCATTCCGTCCTTTTTCGTTACATATTATGGCGGAAAAATTGGTTATAATACTGGGAATAAATATTTAGCGAAACTGTATCAAGAAGGTTTGATGGATAAAGTGATGTATGTTTGTACGATTATCGGTTTGATGGTCATTGGAGCCATGATTGCTAGTATGATTGGGATCACCACGCCGCTAAGATTCGGCAAGGCGTTTGTTTTACAGGATGTTTTAGATAATATCATGCCCCAGTTGATTCCTTTAGGGCTGACGTTTTTTATGTATTGGTTGTTGCAAAAGAAAGTTCGGACCGGTTTGATGCTCACTATTTGTATCGCTGGTGGTGTTTTACTAAGTTTATGCGGGATTTTTAATTAAGGGACCAACCTAATTTAGGTTAAAAATAAATAGTATGAGGAGGAATTCAAACATGAATTCAACATTAAGTCCAAAAGATATCGTCAAAGAAATCATCGCGAACAAAGAGGTGGAGTCCATCGTATTTGTCGGCTGTGGTGCATCGAAAGCAGATCTATATCCAGCAAAATATTTTTTAGAACAAAACGCAAACAAATTACGTATCAGCCACTTTACGGCAAATGAATTCAATTATGCGACACCTCGCTCGATCAACGATCATACTGTAGTTATTTCAGCTTCATTGGGAGGTACGACTCCTGAAACTGTTCAAGCTAACGCAGTAGCGAAAGAACAAGGTGCCACAGTTATTAGTTTAACACATAGCGTAGATTCTCCGTTAACGAAAGACGCAGACTATGTGATTTATCATCGTTTCACAGAAGATTACGCAGCAAAACTAGAAAAAACAGGTTACTGCTTAGAACTTGCAGTTGAACTACTAAATCAGATCGAAGGGTATAAAGACTACGATAAGATGATGGATGGTTTCGACAAAATTTATGATTTGTCGCAAGAAAGTGCAAAGGGAGCACGTCTACAAGCAAAAAAATTCGCCGAACGTTTCAAAAATGAAAAGGTGATATATGTTATGAGTTCAGGAGCGACTCATGAAGTTGCGTATTCCACTTCTATTTGTTTAATGATGGAGATGCAATGGATTCACTCTGGTACTTTCCATTCTGGTGAATTTTTCCATGGTCCATTTGAAATCACGGACAAAGACGTACCATTTATCTTATTGATGAATGATGGTCGTACGCGTCAAATGGATGCCCGAGCACTGACTTTTTTGAATCGTTTCGATGCAAAAATAGAAATCGTAGATGCACTGGATTGGGGACTGTCTGCCCACATTGTGAAAGAGGTTCTTGATTACTTCAATCCATTCGTCATCACAGCAGTATTCCGCGTCTATGCAGAAGAATTAGCTGAAGTACGCCAGCATCCACTGACAAAGCGTCGTTATATGTGGAAATTAGAGTATTAAACTAGAGCTGAGGCCAAGTGCCTCGGCTTTTCTTCCCTTGCATTGAGAAGGGTTTCTTATTCTCGTACAATTGATTGAGCAAGAGTAAATTGGGTGGTGTTGATCATGAACAAAAAAGTAGAAAAATATTTAAAAGAGCTGACAAAAAATTACAGTGAGCATCATGCAGAAGATTTTTCAGCTTTATCAATTAGCGAAAATGTCGGTTTGAATCGAAGTACAACAAGCTTCTACTTAAATCAAGGAATGAAAGAAGGAGTATTGGTCAAGGTCAAGAGTTACCCCGTCTCTTTTTTACATGTTGAAGCTTTAGCTGAACTTGGCATTTTTCACAGAGAATCTGAATATGAAACTTGGGAAGACTTATTTGCAGCAGAAAAAGCCAATGCATTAGAAACGGTGATTGGAGCAAATGGCAGCTTAAGAGAAGCAGTTGATCAAATAAAAACAGCAGTACTTTATCCTGGGAATGGGTTACCTATTCTTTTATCGGGCAATAGCGGTTCAGGAAAAACATTTTTAGCAGAAAAAATCTATGAATATGCTGTAGCAGAAAAGGTCATCCCAAAAGATGCTCCGTTTATCTCTTATAATTGTGCCCAATATTTCAACAATCCTGAACTCTTGTCTTCTGCTTTGTTTGGCCATGTCAAAGGAGCATTTACCGGAGCAGAAAAAGAACATATTGGATTGATAGAAAAAGCTGATAATGGCGTATTATTTTTGGATGAGGTTCACCGCTTAAGTGATGAAGGGCAAGAAAAGCTTTTTACATTTATGGATACAGGAGAAATTTCACCGATGGGGGACAATGCAATCAGACATAAAGCAAACGTCCGTATGATATTTGCAACAACTGAGAATGTCTATCAAACATTTTTGCCGACCTTTATTCGCCGTTTGCCAGTGATTGTCATGTTGCCGAATTATGAACGTCGTCCGCAATCAGAACGTATGCAACTGATAGACACATTTTTTATCAATGAAGCGAATATTTTGTCAAAACGCATCGATGTAAGTTATCAACTAGTGGACTTTTTGCTTAATAGTGACTTAGAAGGCAATGTAGGGAAGATAAAGAACATCGTGAAATATGTCTGCGGTAGTGCGTACGCCAAAAACCAAAATAGTCTGTCTATTCGAGTTCGTTTGAAGGATCTTCCAACTGAAAATACCATGCAGCTAAAAGAGCAGCTAAAAAAAACGATTAAAGCTTTACCAGACCGCCAATATTTGCCGCATACAGCTAACCAAGTCTTTTTAGAATCTTCAGAAGTCAGGCAAATCAGACAGTTATTTGAAAAAATAGTGCAAATGTATCAAAAAGTTGAAAAGCAAGAATTAATGATCAAAGATTTTATTGATCATACGGTAAATCGAATCAATCATTTGATGGACGAGTTTATTTTTAAAGATAGTTATTCGAAAGAAGAATCATTTTATTCTGTACTAACCTATCAGATACGAGAAACTTTTGATTGGATGCATGAAAACTACGGATTGGAACAAGATGGTAATCGTGTGATTGCCCTAGCACAGTATCTCTACCATAAAAACAACACAGATATGATTGCAGAAAATCATGAATGGCAAAGTGTCAAAGACAAGTTGTTAGAATTGGTTTCGAGTTCCATAGATACTTCTTATTGGTATGCTAAAAAAGTACTAGGACATATTTCTCGACAATTAGATCAAGATTTTAAAGAGGAAGATTTGATTTTTATTTCCTTTTATTTTCATGGGTTGCAGATCACGCTAGGAGAAAAGAAAATCAAGAGTATCATTTTAGCTCATGGTTATTCTACTGCTAGCAGTATGGCGAACGTAGGCAATCGGATACTGAAGCAGAATATCTTTCAAGCTTATGATATGCCAATCAATATCACGTTAGCTAAAGTAGAAGAACAAGTTATTCGCTTTATCAATGATCATCAAACGGACGCCGGGTTGATTTTATTAGTAGATATGGGGTCGTTGAACGAAATCGGAAAAAAGCTAGCAGATAAAATACGTGGTCCACTGCTGATTATCGATTATGTCTCTACGCCTCTTGTATTGGAGATTGGGCAGTTGATTCAAAGACAAATGTCTATCGCAGAAATCAGCCAAAAAATCGATATAGAAAACAAAGTAAAAAAACAACTAATACTACCAAAAAAAGAAAAAACACAGGCAATCTTAACTTGCTGTTACACCGGAATAGGTTCAGCTACTCAAATACAAGAGATTTTGGAATCTTGTTTAGAAAATCATTGCAAAGAATTGACGATTATTCCGTATGATTACAAAAAATTGCAAAAAAATAAAATGTATGAGGATCCTTTCCAAATATATGAAGTATTGATGATTGTAGGAACAGAAGATCCCAAAATCGAACAGGTTCCTTATATTGGTCTTGATCATTTAATTAACGGTGAAGATGTTGAGAAGTTCATTTCAATTCTACAAGATTATTTTGACATACGTGATAAAGATTTAAAAGAACAGCTGATGTTCAGTTTTTCAATTAATAAAATCATCGAAAATTTAACGATTTTGGACGCAACCAAACTGTTGCGTTTAGTGCAAAGTGCTGTATCCGTAGCTGAGGAAACCTTAGAGATCACTCTATCTAATAGTAAGTTGTTTTTACTATACCTACATTGCTGCTGTATGATTGAACGAATTTTAAGGAAAGAAAGTGTGGATGAACAAGAAGATATAGAGGAATATACGACTCAAGCAGGTGCAGAAATGGAACAGATCCATCGTGCCTTTTTCGAAATAGAGAGTGAGTATACTATCAAGATTTCCACGTTGGAATTACGATTGATTCATGAAATTATTTATGGATAGGAGGAAGGTTTGTGAATTTAGGCATGATTTTTGATATGGATGGTGTCTTAATTGACTCAGAAAATTTTTATTTTGATCGACGTATGCAATTTTTCAAAGAAAAAAACATCCTACCAGGTTCGACGAATAAGTTGGATTTCGTTGGACTGACAGAAAATGGGATTTGGGAAGTATTGGTCTCAGAAAAAGACCAACGAGCTGATCTTAGAAAAGAATACCTTGCGTACCGGGAAAAACATCCTATTGACTTTAAAATAGCACTGCGAAAGGGTGCGGAAGACATCTTGGATTATTTAAAAAAGAAAAGTATCAAAATTGCTCTTGCTTCTTCTTCTCCTCAAAGAGAAATCGACAAAATGCTGACACAGAATGCTTTAGCACCATACTTCGATTTTGTCATTTCAGGAGAAAAGCTATCTAAAAGCAAACCACATCCAGAAATTTATCAAATCGCAGTAAATGCATTGGATGGTAGACATTGCATTGCAGTAGAAGATTCTCCTGTTGGTATTGCGTCAGCAAAAGCAGCTAATTTATATACGATTGCATTAAAGCAAGATCTGCCCCTTGATCAGGCACAAGCAGATATCGTGATTGATGACTTGAACGATATCATTCAAATAATCGAAACTTACGATATAGATTGATTCAACTATCTGAAAAAGATTTAAATGCCCCGAAACTTCGTGAAATTTTTGAACAAGAATCTTAAGCATATAATTAATTGATTGTGAGAAAAAATGGCTATCAATCGATATAAAAACAATCCAAAAACTGATTGCGAAAAGCATCTTTTCATCAGATATGAAAAGAAACTTCTATCGTGATCAGTTTTTGATTTTTGCAAAATTTATTTTGCTAAGACTAATTAGCAGAGAAAAGAGAATAATCTCTTCTCTGCACTCTATTCTATCGAGAGTTTCTCTATTTTTTGGTAAGCGAGCTGTTGCGAAAATGGAAAAGAGCGGAAATGTTGCGAATGTCAGTTATTTAATGATATGATATTCGGAAAAAGAAATCTCAAAGGGAGGTAACTTTTATGGGATTGAATGAATTTATTTTAGGATTGAACAATTTAGAGACGATCACAAGGGCACCTGGTTTTTTTAAATATACGGAGCATACAGTCGCAGCACATTCGTATCGTGTAGCATCTATTGCGCAAGTTCTAGGAGATATTGAAGAAGCAAATGGGCAGCCAATCGATTGGAAACTGCTCTATGAAAAATCACTGAATCATGACTACACAGAACGTTTTATTGGTGATATCAAAACACCAGTGAAATATGCAAGCAAAGAATTAAGAGGGATGCTGCAAACAGTTGAAGAAAAGATGACGGACGAATTCATCAATCAAGAGATTCCAGCTGAGTTCCAAGAAGTTTATCGCCGTCGGTTGTTCGAGGGAAAAGATGAAACTGTAGAAGGAGAACTATTAGCCATTTCAGATAAGGTTGACCTTCTTTATGAGTCTTTTGATGAAATCATCAAAAATAATCCAGAAAAAGTTTACAAGGAGATGTTCATTGAGGCAGTGACGACTATCAAAAGCTTTGAACATCGGCCTTCTGTTCAGTATTTCTTTAAAGAGATATTTCCGGAACTATTGAACCAGGAATTTTATGGAAAAGAGGCGTTTTTAGAAACTGTCTCAACGATTGTAAAGAAAGAAGAAAAATAAAAACGATATGAGATGCAGGGGGAAGTATAGTTGAAAAAGAATATGGATGTCGAATGGGGCTATTCTGGAGACAGAGGTCCGGAAAATTGGGCGAATTTATGTGATTGGTTTGCGAGAGGTGCGGAATTTCCGTTGCAGTCACCTATTCATTTAACAAAAGGTGAAGAAATAAAAATGAAAGGAGAGACACTTTCGTTTCATTATCAAAAGCAACGCTTCACTGACAAGGAATTCAAAAATACGATTCATTTAGTACCTTTTGATCAACTCAGTTATGTAGAGTTCAAGAAAGAACGCTATTATTTGACAGATATTCATTTCCACTTACCATCAGAACATATCATCGACGGGAAACAGGAAGATATTGAGTTTCATTTTGTTCATATGAACAGCAAAAAAGAGAATCTGGTCGTGGGCGTCATGTATCAGTTAATGGAACAGGAAGGTTGGTTTTATAATCAAGAAAATGGAGAGAGATGGAATTTAGAAAAACATGAACACTGGGTAAATCCAGATGTCTTTTTTCCAGAGAAAAAAAGCCATTTTCATTATGTAGGTTCATTGACAACTCCACCTACCAGCGGACCAATCCAATGGTTTGTGATGGATCATGTAGAAAAATTGAACCAAGAGTTTCTTCTACCCTTCAAAGGGCAGTATGCACAGCCGAACAACCGACCAATTCAACCCTTGAATGGAAGAGAAATTTATTATTTTGAGGAGTTTGAGCAATGAATATTCAACAAATGAAATATGTGGTCGCTGTGGCAAATAATGGTAGTTTCAGAGAAGCTGCAAAGAAAATGTTTGTTTCACAACCAAGTCTTTCAGCTGGTATCAAAGAATTAGAGACCGAGTTAGGAATCACGCTATTTACTCGAACGAATCGAGGTGCATATTTAACAGAAGAAGGACAAGATTTCTTAAATCGTGCCGAAAAAATCTTGGTTCAGCTTGATACATTAGAAAGTCACTATCTAACGAGTGAAAAGAGAGAGAATTTTTCAATCGCTGCCCAGCATTATGATTTCTTAGGTCCTTTGACCGCACAGCTACTCGAGGAATTCAAAGATGAAATCAAACAATTTCGGATCATGGAGACGACGACGGCGAGAGTGATCGAAGAAGTCAAAGAGCAGCACAGTGAAATCGGCATTATTTATATGAACGAGCATAATCAAGCTGGTATCAGAAGATATTTGCAACAAGGAGAACTAAGTGGACGCAGCATTGGAAAATTTAAAACACACATTTTTTTAAGGCATGGACATCCGCTAGCTACACACGCAGAGATCACAAAAGAAGAATTGTTATCTTATCCTCAAGTTCGTTTTACACAGGATGGAAATAATTTTCCGTATTTTTATGAAGACCTTATCGAGATTCCTGATCAAGAAACAGTGATCTATACCAGTGATCGAGGGACTTTGATGAATATCGTTCTTGAAACTGATGCGTACGCTTCAGGGTCTGGTATTGTGATTGGAGGAATTCGTGAGCACTTGCGGTTAATTCCTTTAGCAGAAGGCGAGCTAAATGAATTTTATATCATTTATTCGGCAAAGCGCCCGCTCAGTGAAATCGCTCAAAGATTTATCAAAGAGCTTACTCGGTTACTGGACCAACAGAATTAAGAAAAGCAGACGGAACATCTGACTGATATTAAGTAGAAAGAACAGCCAAACAAAACAGTTTATTCGAAATAAGGGGTTGTGACACGAATTTTGTCACAACCCCTCTTTTTATAGAAAGCAATTTATAACTGATTGCTTTTATGAAAAAGTACGAAAATATGATTCTAAGAAAATACATTCATTACCCGTTTTGTTTCATAGCTATAATTTTCTCTTCTTCTGGTGTCACGATGACTGTTTTCTGATTTTCATAAATGACGTAACCAGGTTTGGCACCATTTGGCTTGCGGATATGCTTCACTTGTACAAGATCAACTGGTACTTGGGCAGAATATCGATATTTTGAAAAATAGGCAGCTAACTCGGCAGCTTCGGTAATTGTTTCATCTGAAGGTTGATCACTTTTGATGATGACGTGCGAACCAGGGATATTTTTTGCATGGAGCCAATAGTCGGTTTTCTTAGCTGTTTTCATTGTCAGCTGGTCATTTTGAAGGTTGTTTTTACCAACAAGAATGAGCGTTCCGTCAGAAGAAAAGTATTGATCAGGCTGAGATGGTTTCTTTTTCTTTTGTTTTTTCTGTGTCTTCTTTTTCAAATAGCCCTCAGCAGTCAATTCTTCTTTGATTGCTTCGATATCCATCGGACCGGCAATTTCCAGTTGAGACAAGACAGATTCAAGATATTGGATTTCATCTTTGGCTTCTTGGATTTGTTCGCCAATCAACTTAACGGCGTTCTTCAGCTTTTGGTATCGATGAAAATATTTCTGTGCATTTTGATTTGGCGTCAACGCCGGATCTAATGCTATTTTGATTGGCCGGTCTTCTTCATAATAATTAGGTAAAACAACTTCTTTTGCGCCACGTGGTACTTGTGTCAGAAAAGTAGTAAGTAGTTCGCCATCTCTACGGTAATTCTCAGCGTTTTCGGATTCTTTGAGTGTTTGTTCACGTTTTTTCAATTTATTTTTATTTCGTTTTAGTTCATTTTCGATTTTTCGGATCAGTTCTCCGCCTTGTTGTTTTGCCCGATCTTTCTCCGCTTTTTCGTGATAATAGCTATCTAATAATTGACTGAGTGTTGGATAAGTTGTCACAGCAGATGCTTGTTCGGAAAATACCTGATAAACAATCGGCGTAAAGAAATCTTTATTTGTCGTTTCGTAAAAAGTAGGGTCTGGGTGATTGATGATCGATGAGAAAAATTCGTCCCAAACAACCATTTTTTCATTAGGACGTTCAAGCAATCTCTTGGTCAGCTCTTGAGCAGTATCGAAACCGATTCCCTGAAACTGATATTGGATTGCTTTTGGTTCTAGTTCAGTTTGAGAAAGTCGCTGGAAGATTTTTTCTTTATCAGAGCTAAATGGGTTCAAGACCTCTTGTTTTGGCGGAGCAATGTATTCTACGCCGGGAAGCAAAGAACGATAAGTGTTTTGAGAGCTTCCTATGTGTTTGATCGCGTCCAATATTTTTCCAGTTTCTTGATTAACTAAGACGATCGTACTATGACGCCCCATTAATTCAACGATCAATATGATATTCTGTAAATCGCCCAACTCGTTGCGCTTAGCAAAGTGAAAATGGATCACTCGATCGTTTTCGATTTGTTCGATGCTTTCTAAAATAGCACCATCCAAATACTTTCGAAGCATCATCACGAAGTTAGGCGGATTATCAGGATTCTGATAATCGATTTGGGTAATCTGTACACGAGCATAACTAGGGTGCGCAGATAATAATAATCGATGGTTTTTGCCGCGTGAACGAATCACCAGCACGATTTCATTTTCATAAGGCTGATGGATTTTCGAGATCCGGCCAGATAGTAACGTTTCACGCAATTCGTTGACCATCGCATGGGTAAATACACCATCAAAGGACATGGTTCATTCCTCATTTCTTTTCATAAGTATATTCATTATAACGAAAAAAAGAAGAAAAACCAATTTGGCCGAATAGTGAAGCAAAAGTCTAGAAAAAATTGGACTAATTACATAAAAAACAGTGTTTTTATCGTTGAAATCCAAATTTTTAGGTATAATAAAAAATAGGAGAAAAAGTAGAAAAGAAGGTGTTTGTTATTTGGGAAGCAGTTAAATCGAGAGTACAAGAAATGAATGATCATTTCTCAGTGTCATTCGCAGAAAATCCAATTAAGTATTTTCGACGTCTTGTGTTTCTGCTCATCTTATCATTGCTACTAACAATTGCGATGTTTTTGTTGCCGGAAAAAATCCGAGAAGAGCAAGTAAATAGTCTCGTTTATTCATCCATACCAACCAGCAAATTAAAACCTTTTGATTACAGTCAAGCGGATCAGAAAATCAAACAAAGCCGAGCGATATCGGTGATGTTCAGCAAACCGAACGGGAAAACCTATCAGGATATGCTGGATGTCTTTAATGACCCTGAGCTTATGGAAGAATTGAATCGACCGATCTTTTATTATCCGATCGTTTATGATGTACATGAACTGGAACAAAAATATAACATACGAACGGATGAAGTGACATTTATTTTCTTTGATGGAGGAAAAGAAGCAAATCGGATAACTGCGGGTAAGGGAGGAATAACTGATTTTGATAAGGAGTTGATCCCTGAGCTGAATCGACTACCGTTAGCCAATATCAAACAATTAGAAGAAGAAATGGATAGAACAGGAACAGCTTCCCCAAATGCCGAGACTGCTAATTGAGTCGTTAACGTGATGAAATGGTGGCTCTATATAGCGCTATTTTTAATTATCAGAACAAGTGATGTTTGATCTTCAAAATAACAAATGAAAAAAATAAAAAATATAGTTGACGAAATTCAAAAATTCGATTAGACTTAAATCAATTCTTAAGGAAAGGGTGACCTGTAATGAACTTATCAAAACGTATTTCAGCAGAGAACAAAAAAAATTGGCGCAGCTGGCGTAGATAAGTTGTATTAATGGTGAAACTTTCCCATAGATACAACTTTTTAGAGTGCATTTCTAAAGCTTGTATCTATGCTAGACATGAACATTGACTGCCGCATAGATCCTATCTATGCGGTTTTTTGTGTAAAGACAATGACCGTTTTGGCCATTGTCTTTTTTTGTAGACTGGATACTTGCCTGATTTTAATAAATAAAAAGATTGACTTTGCAGGAGGAAAAAATGAAAAACAAACGTTTAATAACAGTTGTAGTAATTATTTTAGTTTATTTAGTAGGTGCATTTATTTATGGAAAAGCCTCAGGAGAAAAAGAAAGTACTTCGACGAACCAGACAAAAAAAACAACAGTTGTCGGGGTATTGCAATATGTGAGCCATCCGGCATTAAATGAGATTTATCGAGGGATCAAAGATGGTCTGAAAGAAGAAGGATTAAAAGAAGGAGAAAATCTTGAAATCAAATTTCAAAATGGACAAGCCGATCAGAGCAAGCTAGCCACAATGAGTCAACAGCTAGTACAATCCGATCCTGATGTTTTGATCGGAATCGCAACGCCTGCTGCTCAATCATTAGCAAACACGACTTCGTCGATTCCCGTTGTATTAGGTGCTGTAACGGATCCTGTGGGGGCTGGATTAGTTGGTTCTTTAGAGAAACCTGGTGGAAACGTGACAGGTGTTTCTGATCAGCCACCTGTTGCTTCACAAATCAAGCTTGCTTCTGATTTGCTGCCAAATGCAAAAAAAGTCGGGATCTTGTATGCTTCTTCGGAAGATAATTCAAAATACCAAGTAGCACAAGCGGAAGAAGCTGCAAAAAAAGAAGGGTTAGAAGCAGTAAAATATGCGGTGCCTTCCACTAATGAGATTGCACAAACGGTACAAGTGATGAGCCGACAAGTCGATTTTATCTATGTTCCATTAGACAATACGATTGCCAATGCTATGCAGACAGTGGTTAAAGAAGCGAATAAAGCAAATATCCCCGTCATTCCTTCTGTTGATACAATGGTAGAACAAGGCGGACTAGCAACAATCGGGATCAATCAATATCAATTAGGGCTTCAAAGCGGTAAGATGGCGGCAAAACTTGCGAGCGGAAAAGAAAAACCGGAAACGACACCTGTTTATATGTTTGATCAAGGGGATACAGTGATCAATCAATCTCAGGCTGATCACTTAGGAATCACTATTCCTCAATCGATGAAAGAAAAAGCCAAAATCATTACAGATGAGTCGCAACAAGAAACATCTAAGGAGGATGACAAATGATCGTATCAGCTATTTCACAAGGCATGCTTTGGGCAATATTAGGATTAGGGATTTTCATGACCTATCGGATCTTAGATTTTCCTGATATGACGACAGAAGGGTCCTTCCCATTAGGTGCTGCTGTCTGTGTGACAGCTATCACTCATGGGGTAGCACCGATTTTAGCTACGTTATTGGGCGTAGGTGCTGGTATGGTAGCAGGACTCATTACAGGGTTACTTTATACAAAAGGAAAGATACCGGTTATTCTAGCAGGGATTTTAGTGATGTCAGGATTGAACTCAGTTATTTTGTTTGTGATGCGAACACCAAATCTATCTTTATTGAATCATCCGATTCTACAAGACAGCTTTCATCGCTTTGGATTACCTGATTACTTTGACACAGTCCTTCTTGGCTTCATCTCTTTGGGCATCTTGATTGCTGTACTGCTATTCTTCTTCAATACAGATTTAGGTCAAGGCTATATTGCGACAGGAGACAACGAAACGATGGCTCGGTCGTTAGGGATAAAAACCGATCGTATGAAAATTTTAGGTTTGACTTTGTCGAACGGTGTCATTGCATTATCCGGTGCGCTGATTGCCCAGAATGACGGATATGCAGATGTAAATAAAGGGATTGGCGTGATCGTCATCGGTCTTGCTTCCATCATCATCGGTGAAGTGATTTTCCAAGAATTGACGCTAGCAGAAAGATTGATTGCTATTGTTGTCGGAAGTATCATTTATCAACTATTGATTTTAGTAGTAATCAAACTAGGGTTTGACACGACTTATCTGAAGTTGTTCTCCGCTATCATCTTAGCTATTTGTCTGATGATCCCGCAATTGAAGAAAGCACTGAACTTAAAAACGGGTTTTGAGAAGGAGGCATAGTAATGACAGATATATTGACAATCAAAAACGGCAGAAAAGTCGTAAACAATGGAATGAATGAAGAGAAAGTACTATTGGATGAAATCAACCTTACAATCAGAGAAGGGGACTTTATCACTGTTCTTGGCGGGAATGGTGCTGGAAAAAGCACACTGTTCAATACCATCGCTGGTACGCTTCAACTCAGTCAAGGATCGATCTCTTTTAAAGATCAGCTGATTACAAAAGATTCAGAAGAAAAAAGAGCACGATTCCTTTCTCGGGTTTTCCAAGACCCTAAGATGGGAACGGCTCCCCGGATGACTGTAGCAGAAAATCTGCTACTTGCACAAAAAAGAGGGCAAAAGCGGAAATTCCGTTTACGTAACTTGAAAAATCAAAAAGAAGATTTTTTCAGACTATGTCAAGAAGTCGGTAATGGCCTAGAACAACATTTGGATACTCCAGCAGGGGAATTATCTGGCGGTCAACGCCAAGCATTAAGTTTGCTGATGGCGACGATCACGGCTCCTGAATTACTGTTATTAGATGAACATACTGCCGCTTTAGATCCTAAAACAGCTAAAGCATTAATGCAGTTAACAAATCAGCGGATCAATGAACAAAAATTGACTTGTCTCATGATCACGCATCGAATGGAAGACGCCTTGAAATACGGAAATCGTCTGATCGTACTCCAAAAAGGAAAAATTGTTCAGGATCTTTCTGAAAAAGAAAAGCAACATTTGACAATGGGCGACCTTTTGCAGTTCTTTGAAGAAGTAGTAGATTGATTTCGACAGAAAGTCTCCTTTCAGTAGAAGGACTTGAAAACTCATTGACATCTTCCTTTGATTCATCCTATACTTAAAACAATAAATAATTGGAACATATTTGGGTGTTTTGTAGGATCACGTAGTCAATGATTTTAACAATTAAATAGAATATTCTTTGCTCTGACAAGTGAACGATGAGAAAAGAATTTGCTACTTTGCCACCTAGACGTTTCGTACTTTTTCGTATCAAACGCTAAGTGGCTTTTTTTATTGAAGTAAGAACAAAGGAGGAATAAGATGATTTCTGGACAAACCAAATTAGCTGGACTCTTTGCTGATCCAGCTTCTCACAGTTTATCTCCATTGATGCACAATACTGCTTTTGAAGCAAACAACATCGATGCGGTGTATTTAGCTTTCAAAGTAAACCCAATGAATTTGAAGCAAGCAGTCGAAAGTATACGAACTTTTGATATGTTAGGTGTGAACCTTTCGATGCCGAATAAAACAGCGGTTATTCCTTATCTGGATGAGGTAAGCCAGGAAGCACAATTGATTGGAGCAGTGAATACGATCGTGCACGAAAAAGGTCGTTTGATTGGCTATAATACCGATGGTGCGGGCTTCATGCAATCCGTACAAGAAGCTGGGATTTCGGTCAAAAAGAAAAAAGTGACTCTGCTGGGCGCTGGAGGGGCAGCAAAGGCAGTCACTGTTCAAGCGGCGTTAGACGGTGCTAAGGAAATTGTAGTTTATAAACGAAACAATCAAACATTCGCTCAAGTAAAAGAAACATTCGAACAACTCAGCTATCGAACTTCTTGTGAGATAAAAGTTCGTGATTTTGCCGATACGTATCAATTAAGAAAAGACTTGAAAGAAAGCTGCCTTCTAGTCAATGCAACAGATATCGGGATGGGAAAGAAAATCGATCAGTCACCGCTCTTAGATATAAACATGATGCATGAGAAACTAGCGGTTTTTGATTTGATTTATGCACCTAGAGAAACACGTTTATCAAAAGAAGCAAAAAAAGTAGGAGCAAAAGGATACAATGGACTTGGCATGTTGATCTACCAAGGAGCAATCGCGTTTGAATTATGGACAAAGGAAAAGATGCCGATCCATGTGATTGAAAAACTGTTTGATTAAAAAAGGATAATAGATAAAGATTTTTTATTCTCGCATAAACGGTCTCAAGAAAAGTAATTCTTTATGTATCGAAGCATTTATTTCGTTATTTTTTATTAAATTATCAAAAAATGATAGGCTTTTGTCGATTGGTTATCGTATCCTTTATTTATCAGTAAGAAACGAGGAGGAACCACAATGAGTCGGATGGATCGCTATAAGGACATCCATAAGAAGGCGAAACCTCTGAAGCGGGATACGGGGAGTATTTTTGCTAGAAGAGAACGAAAACGAACGCGTATGGAAAATGAGGAAGATGCTACCCGTATTTATGAAAGAGAGCAGCACTCATTTGAACATTTGAACCAACACGAACAACAGATATATAGAGATGCACCAAGAACAGAAGAACAACAAAAAAATAAAAAATTTTTCAATCGGCAAAAGAAGAACAAACCGTTGAAATCTCGAAGAAAGCGATCGTGGAAAAAAATCATTCTATCGATTTTGCTTGTTTTGATCCTTTATTCAGGTATCTCATTTTTTATTGGTAAATATGTAGCTGAACATGACACAAGCTTAGAGGCAGCGACTTCAGAAACCTTTCATGGGCAAAAAGCGACAAATGGTGCGCATAATATTTTGATTCTTGGGAGTGATACACGCGGAGAAGATGCTGGACGAGCTGATACGATCATGGTCTTACAGTTGGATGGTCCTTCCCATAAGCCGAAACTGATTTCTTTTATGCGTGACAGCTTCGTTACGATCCCAGGGGTAGGACAAAATAAGATCAATTCAGCTTATGCATACGGAGGAGCCGATCTAGTGCGTCAAACTTTAGTAGAAAATTTTGGAATCAATTGTCAATACTATGCGAAAGTCGATTTCAAATCGTTTGAAAAAGTGATCGATGCCTTGTTCATGAACGGAGTGAAGATCGATGCAGAAAAAGATCTGAATCTGGATGGTGTAGATATTAAAAAAGGGGTCCAGAAGATGGATGGACATGTTCTTTTGCAGTACGCACGTTTCCGAATGGATGAAGAAGGAGACTTTGGCCGTGTCAGACGCCAACAGCAAGTAATGAACGCTATTTTCAGCCAATTGAAGAATCCATTGAATCTGATTCGTGCACCTTATGCAGCTGGTAAAGCTTTAGGGTATACATCCACAGATGTCACTGCTTGGTTCTTGACGAAAAACCTCTTTTCGATTGCACGAGGAGCTGGTGGCATTGATCGAATAAGTGTGCCAGTAGACGGTTCGTGGAATTATGGGCAAAGTGATTATGCTGGTAGCATTCTTGAAATTGATAATCAAATGAATCAATCAGCTATTACAGATTTTTTGAATAAATGATCATAAAAAAGATTAAGAAGAAGTTGCGACAAGGCTTTTGTCATGAATCAATCAAACGATTCACTCGTAAAAAACGCTTTCTTATAATAGATTATAACCAAGAAAGGAGCTGTTTACATTGGATATCTATCTGAACTTCAAAAATGAGTCTCGTGAAGCCATCGCTTTTTATGAAAAAGTTTTTGAGACTGAAGCATCAGGTATCACCACATACGGTGAAATGCCTGGAATAGAACAAATGAACTTGCCAGAAGAAGCAAAAAATCTAATCACGAATGCACGGTTGAACATTTATGATACATTAGTTATGTTTGCAGATATGCCAGAAAGAATTGGTCCTGAATTAGTTGTTGGAAATAATGTTTCTTTAGTCATCCAAACAAGAAATGAAGAAGAAACGAAGCGTCTATTTGAAAGCTTAGCTGAAGGTGGTAAGATTGAGATGCCGCTGGATGCTGTTCCGTGGGCTCAGTTGTATGGGATGGTTACTGATCGATTTGGCATCAATTGGCAGATTAACCAAGAGTGACAGCTAAAGATGAATATTTTCTAGAAACATCAAGCAGCAAACGGAACATCGTTTGCTTGCTTGATGTTTTTTGTGCCTATTTCGACTATACGGTATCTTTTTTTTATTGCCAGATGCGAAAATATGTTCCATAATAGAGAAGTCCGCAAAAAATCAAGTAACGGAGGTCAGAAGATGAAGACGGTGATACTAGCTGAAAAACCTTCACAAGCAAAAGCCTATGCCGAAACCTTCCAACAGCGAAAGCGGCATGAAGGGTATTATGAAATCAGCGATCCATTGTTTGCTGGTGAAGTAACCATCACTTATGGTTTTGGACATCTGGTAGATATGGTTGCCCCAGGAGCTTATGAAGAGCGTTGGGCAAAATGGTCTTTAGAAAATTTGCCTATTTTCCCAGAAACCTTCCGTTACGAAGTTCCAAGGGACAAACGTGCACAATTTTCGATTGTAAAGCGAGAGTTACAGTCAGCCAATACCATCATTATTGCAACAGATGGTGATAGAGAAGGTGAAGCCATCGCGTGGTCGATTATTCGTCAAGCAAACGCCTTTTCTAAAGAAAAGAACTATTTACGTTTATGGATCAATTCTCTTGAAAAAGAAGCAATATATGAAGGTTTTAAGAATCTCCAACCTGGAAAGAACTATTTTCCAAAATATAAAGAAGCGCAAGCAAGGCAGAATGCTGATTGGCTGATTGGAATGAACGGAAGCCCATTATATAGCTTACTGCTTCAACGAAAAGGGATTGATGGTAGTTTTTCTCTTGGTCGTGTACAAACGCCGACACTTTACATGATTTATCAGCTGCAAGAAGAAATCAAACACTTCAAAAAAGAAACGTACTTTGAAGGAGAAGGTTTAATTACGACAAACAAAGGACAGTTTTCAGGAAAAATCGTACCAAAAAAAGCATTTAAAACACAAGAAGAGTTAACAAAGGAAATAGAGAGACTCGGAGCGCATTTAGGTAAGCAAAACGGACGGATTCTTGAAGTTACGAAAAAGGAAAAGAGGTTGCATAGCCCACGTTTATTTTCGCTATCTAGTTTGCAGACAAAGATGAATCAGCTAATGAAAGCAAGTGCTAAAGCCACACTTGATGCTGCTCAAGGATTGTATGAAAGCAAATTTCTAAGCTATCCAAGAACGGATTCCTTTTATATCACAGAAAATGAGCATCAGTATCTGGTTAAACATCTGCAAAACTATAAAAAGTTTTTAGGAATAGAAGAAGTACAGACAACTGAGATCAGAGCAAAGAAACGGTATGTCGATGCGAAAAAAGTTCAAGAACATCACGCAATCATTCCGACAAAGACGATTCCGACTCCTGCACGCTTTGCGAAGCTATCTAAATTACAGCAAGCAATCTATTTGCAAGTCTTACGTACCACTGTGGCTATGTTTGCCGCAGATTATATTTATGAAGAGACGACTGTCACGACGGGTGTACAGCAATTAAAGCTAAAAAGCACCGGAAAGATCCCATTACAGCAAGGGTGGCAGGAAATCTTGCGCATCAAGTCAAAAAAGAAAGAAGCTCAGACGCTTCCTCCTATCGTAGAAAATGAAGAAGCAGAAGTAGAGCTGAAAAGTATGGAGAAAGAAACACAACCTCCGAAACCCTATACCGAAGGAACCTTGATCACAGCAATGAAAACTGCGGGAAAAACGCTGGATAATGATGAAGCGCAAGAAATCCTCAAAGAAGTAGAAGGAATAGGGACCGAAGCTACACGGGCCAATATCATTGAAAATCTTAAGCAGAAACATTACATCGAAGTCAATAAAAACGAAATAATCGTTACGCCAAAAGGAATCACTCTTTGTAAGGCAGTAGCTAATGAACCATTGCTGACAAGTGCAGAAATGACTGCACGCTGGGAAGGATACTTGAGAAAAATTGGTAACCAAGAAGGGACGCCATCTGTTTTTTTAGAAAACATCAAAAAATTCATCTTACATTTATTGGCAGAAGTACCTAATCAAATCGATAAGGTAGATTTCTCAGATGAAATCAGCGGAACACGCCAGATAAAAGCGATGGAGAAGAAAAACGATCAATTAGGAAGATGTCCAAAATGTAAAAAAGGGATAGTCATGCTTTATCCTAAAATCGCTACATGTTTGAACCCGGAATGCGACTTCAAATTGTGGCCAACAGTAGCTAAAAAGAAGTTGACTAAAACAAATCTCAGAGATTTGCTTTCAAAAGGAAAGACAAGTAAAGTGGTCAAAGGTTTTACTGGTAAAAAAGGAAAATTCGATGCAGTTTTAGTATTAAAAGAAGATATGACGATCGGTTTTTCTTTTCCATGGATCGAAAACAGCGGAACAAAAGCAGTTGATGGAAACAAAGAAACATCAAGAAAAAATAATGAAAACGAAGTAGAGTAAATGAAAACAATGAAATAGCAGAATATTTATTCCGAAAAGTGAGAATATAAATACCAATAAAACCAAAAAAATACCAGTCAATCAAGCAAAAATGTTGGGGTAGGCTGATTTTATATAGATAGCAAGGAGTTTTTTTATTTGAAAAAAGTGCATTCATTTTTAAATTATCTTATGGGAGCAATCACGATTGTGGCTGTGTACCAAGCATTTCTCAAGTATCCTGATTACGGGACGAAGTTGCTGTCATTGACGCACAATCAAACAGCATATTCACCAACGCTGATTTTATCGACTTTGACTGCAGGAGCTAAAAGCGCTACTTATTTTTTTCATAAAACGACAAGCATGTTGAAGCGAAAGAAACAGCGTAAACAATTGTTGATGGTGGTAGGGGCTATGATCATTATTTATTTCCTACCAGTTATTACACAAGTATTCCATCAATATTTTGGTTAAAAATACGAGAGTTTGTGACAAAAGTCATGTCACAAACTCTTTTAACTTTTTTCTTTTTCGTTTTTCCGTAAGAAAAAGTAAATCAATAGTATATACATTGATTAAATGTATATACTTAGATATAATGTACTTACTATAGAATGATATAGAATATAGAGGGTGGCGAAATATGAAAAAAATGAAAAAGTATAAAATTAGAAAATCCGGCAATAGCGATGTAACAACTATCCCACCAGAAGTAAAAGAATTCATGGGTGTGCAGACGGGTGACGCAATCAGTTATGTTTTTCAATCTGATGGTTCTGTACGAATGATCAAAGCACAAGAAGAACCTGATATTGATTTATTAGTTGATTCGATCATGAATCAATATGAAGACGCGTTAAAAGATTTGGTTGATTTATGAGGTATCTTTCGACTAAAGAAATTATCAAAATCAACGCAAAAGTTATTTTACGTTACTCACCAGGCGAAATGATTGGTATAAAAGATGCCAATGCATTAGATATGGCAGTTAAACAGCCTTCACAAGCAGTATTTAATCAAGAACTCTATCCCGAAGTCTATGAAAAAGCGGCAATTTTAGCAATTAATTTAGCTAAAAAACATCCTTTTCATAATGGTAATAAACGAACTGCTCTTGTTGCCATGCTGTTGTTTCTTCAATTGAATAATTGTTCAGTTGCTTTTTCTCGTCAAGAAGCTGTTGATTTTATTATAATGATTACCACTAGTTCATTGGATTTCGATTCACTGAAGTCCAAGATAACCAATTATTTACGACAAACCGCAATAAAATGAACGAATTAAAAAAATTTATTTCTCCATTCGATCAGCATGTCATTAAAGAATATGCTGATTTTTTGTATGGTTGTTCATACAAAATAGTTTTTTCATAAAAATATGGATTAATTTTGAAATAATTGATTTAAAAGGAATACAAAAGTGTGAAGAGTAGGAAATAGTGGTTTAGAACTAGTGGATTGATTTTTTATATATTTTAGTTTACATAATATATATTATACGAAGTAGATTTAAAAAATAATAAACCTCTCTCGAACGGTTTTTTATCAAAAATCGTCATTTTTCCATCAAAATCTACTTGTGCAAAATTATAAAAAAATTTTGTAGTTTTTCTTCTTTTTTAACGTTTAATTAAATGATAAAAACCATTTTCTTTATACAGTTAATCCAGATTACGACTCACTGTATTTATGTTTGCCATCACTGAAGGATTTTTAATCACATAGATAAATCATTTACTTAAGTTTTAGTTGTCACTGATATCGATTCGATTATTTAATCAGCAGATTACATTTCATACGTATGGATCATTTTCGACCGAATCGATTATAATCATTCCGTTTATTTGCTTACCTATAGATATCAATAAAAAAACTGCTTAACAGCTGAAATATCTGTTAAGCAGTTTTTGACTTTTTAGTTCTTACTCATTATTTCTTATAATACAGTGTTCAATACTTCTCTTAAAGCACTTGTTGATTTGCTGAACATTGCTTTTTCTTCTTCGTTGATGGATAATTCAACAACTTCACGAACACCATTTTCGTCAACGATTGATGGCACACCTGTAAAGATATCTTTTTCGTTGTATTCACCAGTTAAGTAAGCAGATACAGGCAATACAGCTTGTTCGTTATTCAAGATAGCTTTTACGATACGTGCAGTACTCATACCAATACCATAATAAGTTGCTTTTTTACGATCAATGATCTCATAAGCAGCATTACGAACTTTATCAGCAATTACATCTAATTCGTCTTTTGCGATACGATGATCTTTTTCTACGATTTCAAAAACTGGTTTACCACCAACAGTTGTATGTGACCATGCAGCAACTTCTGAATCACCATGTTCACCTAAGATATAGCCGTGAACGCTACGTGGGTCTACTTTTAATTTCAATGCGATTTCTTTACGGAAACGAGTTGTATCCAATGTTGTACCAGTACCGATAACACGTGATGTTGGCAGGCCTGATTCGTTCCAAGCGATATATGTCAAAATATCTACTGGATTTGAAGCAACAACGATAATTCCGTCGAATCCTGATCCCATGATTTCTTTGACGATTTGGCGCATGATTGACGCATTTGTCTTAACTAAATCTAAACGAGATTGACCAGGTTTTTGGTTGATACCAGCTGTGACAACAACGATATCTGCATCTTTGCATTCTTCATAACCGCCTGACCATACAGCAACGTTTTCATCGCCCCAAGCCATACCATCTAAAAGATCCAGTGCTTCCCCTTCTGCTTTTTCTTGGTTCACATCGATCAAGACTAATTCATTAGAGATTCCTTGGTTGATCATTGCATAAGCGATACTTGTTCCAACAAAACCTGTACCGACGATTACTACTTTACGACTTGTTTTTTTCATGAATAAACAGCTCCTTTTTCATAACTATTTGTTACTTTCATGGAAATTATAGTCTTGTTTATTCATTTTATCAATATGTTAATTATAATAGCTGTTATTATAATTTTTGATGGAAACGAATTCCTAAATACGTACAACAGATAACTGATAAACGATTACACCCATGTACCCTGCCAACACAACTAAAAGTACTAACGCTATCACTAATGGAGCTACTTTAGCTCCACCTTTATCAAAGCTATACTTTTTCCTTGTACGCTTTAGAACTGAAAATAAAACCAAGCCAAAAATAATTAACCATAATAAAAAGCCAATCGCACCTAAAATCAATATCCCTTCATTTACGATTGCAATCCCTATATCCATTTGCTCTGCTCCCTCATTGTCACATCTAAAGTTTTGTTTTGTTATAAACGTTTTTCTTTACTTTGTCCGTATCAGTCAATCCTTTTTCATAATTTTCTTGGATCGTTTTCTTTTGTATTTTATAGGATGCAGCTAACTGTCTTTTAAATCGGCGTTTGTTTTTTCGTATACTGGTGCCTTTTAGATATTCATAGAACTGTTTGACGATAAAAATGAACAGATAGACGGCAAAAAAAGTGGATAATCCGTATCGGATGAGATACATAGCAACGAAGGTGGCAAAAATACCAGTTCCTTCATTTTGTGCTAAGACAGCAAATTCGCTTAAAAAAGTTATGATAAATGCAAAATTTCCCATGCTTCACCTCATTGTAAATAGTAAATAATTGCCGTATCATCCTTTGATTTCTTTAAAGAGATAGAAAATATCACTTACGATAGTTTTTATATTGCTGCTGCTTCTGAAAACCCTTATTACTAGGTGCTTTACTCTTCGTACTTGAACTTGCGGACATCTTTTTGCTCAACAAAACAGTTAATAGAATCACGAAAAAAAGAGCACCTAATAATACAAAACGATACTTAGACAAATACATAGCGAACGCAGAAAATAAATCAGTTTGTCCAACAACGCTGTAAGCAGCTAAACCACTCAACCAAGCCTTTACCATTTTCATCTCCTCCTCCCTTCTTCAATCACATTATCTAAAGGATACAATAAAAGAAGTTTAAAAAAGGAACTGCTTTTTCTTATTTATGAAAAAACTGTTCCTTCTATATGTTTATTGGAAGATAAGAAATGAGTACACTAGTATCGGATATACCTTATGATATGTACCAAACAAAAGCCTATCTGTCTGACTAACCTATTGAAATGAGTGAATATTATTAAGAATAAGTCCAATGGTTCATCTTGGATAAAGTATGTCTTTTTGAGTGTCCTCTATTTTTTTCTGCCACGTATCCAATTAATAATGGATTCCCATCTCTGGACGCTAATCTTCCAAATTAGAAAGATCAGCGTATCTATCATCACTGTATGCTTACTAGTGAGTATTTATCAAATGAAGAGAAGGCACAAGTGGAAACAGCCACTACTAAAACATCTATTTATAGCAACTTATCTCCTATATAGTGCCATCAACTTTTTCCTGCTTCTCTTGATTGAGTTTAGTTAATACGCGGGTAAGACTTTGAATAGTCTTATCTGTTTTTTACATGTCAGACTGTTCTTCTTATCGGGGGTTTCTCCATTCATTGGGCGTACATGTTGAATACTTTTTGAATAATTTGAATAAAGAAGTGGTTTGTTTATATCCGATGCGATTAGCAATCTCTTCCAACGAAAAACTCGTTTCTTGAATCAATTCCAATGCAAAGTCAAATTTTTTTTGTAGAACCAATTCTTGAAAAGAAGCATCAAAATACATTTTCAATTTATTACTAAGGTAGACCGGATTGTAGCCAAAATGAGCCGCTGTTTCTTTTAACGTACAAGAAGTAAAATGCTTATCGATATAATCCAATATACCAAGCATCTCGTTTTCTGCGTATCCATCTGCTGACGAAAAGGTTTGCTGTTCTAATAAATGAGTCAATTCGATTAGTAGTAGTGATATATATAGGTTTAGTGAACGGATTTTATGACTGTATGTATCAAAATAAATCAACAGCATATTTTCAATCAAATGCGTCAAACGACTCGCTTTTCCGCCATGAAAATGAATGAATTGCGTATGTTCTCCCTTTTCTTTTGCTGCATTGATCAAAAAAGAAGAAAGCAGATTATTGGTGCTTGCCAAATGGTTCAATATTTCTGTAGATAAGGTCTCTTCCTTTAATAAGATGTTGATTAAAATATCCTCTTGCCCTGTGTATTCAATTCTTTGAGTAGCTTCTTTATCAATGATTACCACGTCACTTTCTTCCATATCCACCCTTTCCCCATTGATGACCTGTGAACATCTTCCGCTATACATATAATTGATCTCAACAAAATCATGTGTATGCTCAGGAACTTCCGCATATCGACGGTGTTTACTGATATGAATATTTCCGTTTTGAAATAAATCTCCTCGGTGGATTTTTGGTGGTGTCTGAAGATGATAAGCTAAGTTTAAGTCATTGACATTCTTTCCTTGTTCACGCTGCAGAGTTTCGATTGATTCTTCATTACGCAAAAAAGTGTCTAATTCAGCTAGTTCCAATTGACTTCCTCCTTCTTGTAAGCAGTTTCTTTCGCTTATTAGTTTACGCTGTACTGCAATTATATGCAAAGCTATTTTGGGTTTCACAAAGACTTTCTATGGTTGGGACATGAATTTCCTGTGGTTCCGCTATTGAGTGAAGAGCTACTTCATACTATATTTTTGATAAGCGCTTACAAAAAGTGAAAGGAATATGTGTATGAATAAAAAAATGATGAAATTTTCTCTACTGTCAGTCTCTCTTATTTTGACTTCTGCTGGTGCGGTCACATCAGCGATTCCCAGTATGTCAGCTACTTATGCCACGCGTTCTTTATCTGCTGTTGAATTATTAACGACTGCTCCATCTTTTATGGTCACTATTTTCGTTTTGTTTAGTAGTTTTATTGCTAGGAGAATCGGACAAAAACAGACTGTGATCATCGGGTTAGTGATTGCATCGATTTGTGGTGTCCTCCCCCTCTTCTCGCAAAGTTACAGTATCGTCTTAGCTTCACGAGCTGGGCTAGGCATTGGCTTCGGATTGATCAATTCTTTGGCAGTCAGCATGATTGCTGCCTTTTATCACGGAGATGAACGTGCATCTATGATTGGTTTTCAAAGTGCATTTCAGGGATTTGGTGCAGCTCTAATGACATTTGTTGCAGGACAACTAGTACAGTTCGGCTGGCAATATACTTTTTTAGTCTGCGCCATCAGCTTACCTATTTTAATCTTGTTTGTTTTGTTTGTTCCTAGACCTGAAACAACTAAGATTCAAGTACAAGGCACAGCTTCAGCAAGACAAGTAATCAAAACAAATCCCCAAATGATTAGTTATGGTATTTTTCTCTTACTGATCATCGTGATATATAACGCTGTCTCAATCAAATTAGCCACAGTCTTGACGACCTATTCTCTAGGAGACGAAACCAATGCAGCGAATATCTTGACCATCATGCAGTTGGCAAGTATGGCCGCCGGAGTTTGTTTTGGCTGGCTTCAGGCAAAAGCATATCGTTATATGCTTACTCTTTCTTTACTACTGATGGGTATTGGCTTTGTATTGATTGCCAGTGCCATGAATCTGTATGTGATTGGATTTGGCGCGATTTTAACTGGGATTTCTTTTTCGTTATTCATTCCTTATTTATTCAACCAAGTGAGCATCCAAGCGCCTAAGCATGCGGAGAATTTCAATACCTCGATCTTACTAGTTGGCGCTAATTTAGGCACTTTCATTGCACCATATGGTTTGCTTTTCCTCTCTTTTGTTTCTCTTGGAAGTAAGACACTTGCTGTTTTCGTTAATGGCAGTATCTTGCTGTTGATTAGCGCGCTTGTTAGCGTTCTAGTGGTATACAGGACGAATAGAAAGTCAGTAATAAGAGTAGATGAAGAAATAAAAGAACAATTGACAACAAAATAATTTTGATGGAGGTCGCGCAAAATGACAAATGAAAAATCACAAAATAGATGGCTTTGGTATCCTGGAGACTTTGAGATCCGCCATGGACTGCTACAAAATTTCCAACGAGAAGAACGAGGTTTCGACTGGCCGGCGTACTGGTACATGGATGATTGTCATCGGAACGTCAAGTTTAAGAGATATTACTTTCTTGATCATCCTTCCATGTTCAAAGTGACGATCCAAGGAGTTGGGTACGTAGAAATTAATGGGGAAAAGCATCCATCTGGAAAATGGCTGACTTGTCCGGCTGGCAAAGTAAAAATCCGGATCTTCGTTGGACATACATCTGGGCTACCAGCGATGTTTATCGAGGGAGATGAAATAAAATCAGATATCGGCTGGACAGCAAGCAACTTTATTGAAGAATACCCAGCTGGTTGGAGTCCACTCTATGTCGATATCGCTAAAGATCCAAATCAAATCTATTATCAAAAAGAATGTGTCCATCCAGTTACTGAAAGGGAAGTTAATGGAGGAGTCTTATTCGATTTTGGACGAGCAGTGAATGGCTGTGTAGAACTAATGTCTCTGGACGATCCTATCGAATCCATCACTCTATGTTATGGAGAGTCCGATGTAGAAGCTATGGATATCGAGTATTGTTACTATAAACAAATTGGAATGACAAGAAAAATGAAAGCTCGTAAACGCGCTTTTCGCTATTTGTTTATACCAGAGGTTTCTACTGGAATGGTTCAACTTCAAGTTTTTCATGAATTTTTATCTCTTTCGAAACAAGCTACTTTTTCAAGCGATTCTTCTTTATTGGATCAGATCTGGTCAGTATCAGAAGAAACTTTCAAGTTATGTAGTGATTTGTTTTTTATCGACGGTATCAAACGAAATCGCTGGATTTGGTCTGGAGATGCGTATCAATCATTCATGATCAATCAATATCTTTTCTTTGACGAGGAAATCAATAAGCGAACGATATTCGCATTAAGAGGACAAAATGAAATCAAGCAACATATGAATACGATTGTCGACTATTCGATCTTATGGCTGATTGGCATCGAAAACCACTATATGATGACGAAAGACCGCGAATTTTTACGCATTGTCTATCCTAAGATGCAATCCTTGATGAGGTACTTGATGGAACAAACGAATGAATTAGGGTTTATTTATGGAAGAGAAAAAGATTGGATCTTTATTGATTGGTCTGAAATGGATAAAGAAGGAACGCTTGCTGCAGAACAAGTCCTATTACTGAAAGCCTACCACTCTATGATCACTTGCGGAGATATCTTAGCTGAAACATATGGAGAGGCTGAAATTTATCCTACTGATCTCTATCAAGAAAAATATCAGGTATTGAAACAAAACCTATTTGACTACTTTTGGGATGAAGAACTTGGCGCTTTTATCGATTGCTATGAATCTGGGAAAAGAAATGTGACGCGTCATGCGAATATTTTCGCTGTTTTATTCGATTTTGCTAACAAAGAACAACAGCAATCGATTTTAAAGAATGTCTTATTGAATGATACTATCACACAGATCACTACCCCCTATTTTAAATTCTATGAACAAGATGCCTTATGCAAACTCGGACAGACGGAAATCGTCTACCAAACGATTCTTGATTATTGGGGAGGGATGTTATCTCATGATGCGGTAACTTTCTGGGAAGAATACGACCCTACTCAAACAGGAAATGAAAAGTACAGTATGTACGGAGATCCTTATGGAAAAAGCTTATGCCACGCATGGGGAGCAAGCCCAATCTATCTTTTAGGACACTATTTTATCGGTTTGTATCCAACAAAGCCAGGTTATGAAGAATTTATGATACAACCTAATCTAGATTCATTTGAAACACTGAATTGTACGCTACCTATCAAAGATGGAATGATTTCGCTGGAAAAAACAGAAGATAAGATCGTGATTACTTCTGATAGAACAGGCGGAACAGTGAAAATGAATGGTAAAAGTTATCCTCTTCTAGCAAAACAGCCACTTGTCTTAACAAGCCATTCAATAATAAATGCATAAAACAAAAAACTGCTTGCGACATATCAGAAAACATTCGATCGTCTTCTGATATTGTCCAAGCAGTTTTTATTTTGAAACTTGCTTAATTCTGTTCTTTAGAAACAATGTTTGTTCTTTTTCCGGCAAAAAGAAAGCTAGATAATACGACAAGTAAAAAGAAAGCGATGATTCCGACTGTCAATGCCATTTGACCGTATTCTCCTAGTTTCCCAAGTACAAGTCCTGGTACTAGATAATCAGTATCGGCAAATGTAGAAGAAGCGATTTTAAGATCTCCTAATACCGGAAGGATAAATAATGGCAACCAACTAATCAATAAGCTATTGAAAGCAGAACCTAATACCGCCCCTCTTCTACCGCCAGTCGAGTTGCCGAAAACACCAGAAGCAGCTCCGCAGAAGAAATGGCCAACTACTCCAGGGATGATAACTGTAGTCTGTAAGCCTATCATGGCAAACATCGATAGTGTTCCTACAAAGAAGCTGACAAAAAAGCCAATCAATACAGCATTAGGTGCATATGGAAAAACGATAGGGACATCTAACGCTGGTTTAGAATCAGGTACAAGTTTTTTAGCGATTCCTTGGAATGCTGGAACGATTTCTGCCAACACCATCCGAACCCCTTGAAGGACGATAACAAACCCTGCTGTAAATGTTCCAGCTTGGATCAATGCAAAGATTACAGCATTATCTCCATTGCTTAATTCTCTTTCAACAAATCCAGGACCTGCTAATAAGGCAAGTGCGACATATACGATTGACATCAAGAGCATGATCGATACAGTAGAATCTCGCAAAAAACTGAAACTTTTAGGAATCTTTATGTCCTCCGTAGAGCGGTCTTTATTTCCAAAGAACTTACCGATCCACCCGCTAGACGCGTAACCGATATTGCCGGTATGTCCTAGCGCAACTTGGTTGTTCCCAGTAATGTTTTTCATGAATGGTTGACAAAGTGCGGGCGTAATAGTTAATAGTGTTCCTTCAAAAATCCCTCCTAATAAGATCATCCACACGTTTGCAGTAAATCCAGCGCTTACTAAAATGACTGCTGTCAGACAAGAAACATAAAGCATCGCTTGACCTGTAAGAAAAATAAATTTATATCTTGTGAATCGAGCAAGTAGAATATTCACGATCATCCCTACTAGCATGATCAAGGCAGTAGGTGTCCCGAATTGTTGTAAAGCAATCGCCACTACTGCTTCATTACTTGGAACTACACCTTGGGTATGCAGAGCCGTTTGGAACATCGAAGCGAAAGGGGTTAATGAATTACTGATCAGCCCAGCACCGCCAATCAATACTAAGAACCCGACAAATGTTTTAATGGTTCCTTGGATCACTTCTGAAAATTTCTTTTTTTGCAGAACAAGCCCAAGCAGTGCAATCAGAGAAACGAGGATGGAGGGCTGACTGACGATTGAAACAAACAAATTCAACAATTTATCCATTGATATTTCCTCCCTTGAATCATTTTTATTCTTTTGACAAAATCTGTTCTACTTTTTCTTTTACTTCATCACTATCGATGATCGATTGCAACGGCACAAGTTTTTCATCCGGTATAGAAGTAAGTGTATCTTTCAAAGAATGTTCAATGAAGAAATAATCCGCCATATCGCTAGATACACTCCCAACATCCGTATGACTTACTTCGAAATCGTCCACATCTGCTCCAAGATCTGCAAGAGCTTGTTTGATGTTCATCTCTACCATAAAACTTGTTCCTAATCCACTTTGACACACTGCAAAAATTTTCATGTTATTCGTCTCCCTTTTTTATGATTGCTAGTATTTCTTCTTTTGTTGAGGCTTGTAATAGCTGTTGAAGATTTTGTTTATTAGAAAGCAGCTTGGTTAAATTTGCCAACGCTCGAAGATGTGCCTCGTTATCGATAGCGGCTAAACAGATAAATAAGCTGATGGGGTGAGCAGGATCATCGATTAGATCAACTGGTTGTTGAAGTTTCAGCAAAGACATCCCTACTTCGTTTACGCCGTCTTCCGGACGAGCATGCGGCAGTGCGATGTGGTCGCCGATGTGGATAAACGCACCATACTGCTCCACACGTTCAATCATCGCTTTGATATAACTCTTCTCTATTTTGTTCTTTAATAATAGTGGCTGTGCGGCAAGTGTGATTGCTTCTTGCCATTTTTTTGGTTGATCGGATAATTGGATCATTTCTTCTGTTAATAATTCAGATAGCATAGGACGTTGATCCTCCTTCTTTTCTAAAAGTTTGTTCATTTTACGATTTAAGACTTGATAGAGCTTTTCTTCATCTACACCTTCTTTTAATTCGATATATGGAAGTAGCGCAGCTAGCAATTCTTGAGCAGAAGGCATGGAGAATCCTGGTATCAGCCAATCTCTTTGTACTTGATTGATCAGCTGGTTTTTTTCCAAGTCAGTCATGATTGGTTGTAGGACATACAGTGACTTTTTCTTATTCGTAAGCGTGAGAGGCACAGTAGAAAAAACAATATCGTAAGAAGTTTCATCAACCTCGTGCAAGCGATCAGCTGAATTGGTCTCTGTAAAAAGGATCATCGGGAATAATTGCTGAAGTTCGCTTTTTAAGATCAATGAAGAGCTAATGCCACTTGGACAGACGATCACGGCTCTTATTTTTCTGTTTCTTTCTTCTTCATCTACTTTTCTTATTTCTCCGCCGAATAGTATAGTGAAAAAACCAACCTCTTCTTCAGGGATGCTCTTCCCTATCCGTTTTTCTAACGGACGCAATGCTTTTCTTGTCATTTCATAGATGGTAGCATATTGATGTTTGATTTGATCAATCATCACATTAGGCAAGTAAAAAGAATAAGAAATACGAAAATAGGCAGGTACCAAGTGATAAAAGACATTCATCAATAATTCACGAAATGAATCAAATTCTATGGCCATCAGGAATTCCATGCGATGGATGACTTCTGAAGAACATTCCAGCAAAAAATCAAGCGCAGGCTCCTGGATATCTCCTTCAACAATGGAGGCTAAGCAAAGAGAGAAAAATAGAATCTCTGACTCTAGATGTTCGGAATAGCCTAAGCCAGTCAATACATGTCGACTGATGTCATTGATTGCAAGAGAAGCTAAAAGTTCAGCATCTTTTACCTTTTCTACAGATATTTTCCCCATTCGATTAGTGGTCAAACTTAAATAATACGCTAACTCATCCATTCGATTGGGTGCAAAGCGTAGATCTGATAGAGAGATTGTGTTATCTAACAAATCTCTAGCTTTTGCATAACAATCAAGAGAAAGCATTGCGTTTAAATACGTGAGACCAAATCTTCCAGCAAGCGATTGCATTAAACGAGCGGTGCGATTTTTTGCTTCCTTTCTCAATATTACTTCTGCCCCCAGTAGCCTAAAGCCTGCTTTTCTAGTATATGTCAGCTGACATTCTTCCCCTTCTAATTCCTTTCTTACTTTTTTGATATCCGATAGGACTGTTCCTTTAGAAACCTGAAGAAAGTCTTGAAAATGAAATACAGAAATAGGTATGGTATTCGAATAGACCATCAAATAAAGAAGATCTCTACGCTCTTGTTCGGTGTACACCGCTTCAAAGCGAGTGATATTCACGTATTTTTCTGCCCAGTCGATCGCTCGAAATTTTTTCAGACGGATATGGGTCTCATCCATATATTCGGCAAAGGGAGCTAGTTGGTTAATTGCCTCGTCTATATTTACTTCGATGATCTCGGCTGCTTTTTCTAGACTGATTTCTCTGGGTGTTTTCAGGAGATAACTAATTTTGTAATTCACAGCGCTGTTCACCTCCTATTTGTATTCTAGTATGATACCGCTTTTAAAGCGAGGATTGTTTGGTACAACTTACAGTTAGATTTTTTTTACGACTGTACTAAACGACCTCTATCGAGTTACATAAAAAAAGCAGGTGACCAAATGGCTCCCTGCTTTTATGAATTAATGATGATCGTGTTTATTTTTTGAAGTCAGTTCTTCAAATTTTTCTTTGACCTCTTCAACCGCTTTTTCGATATCTTTTTCGAGGTGATTAGGTTCGTTAGATTCTGATTCTTCTTCTACGGAATTTGAACCAGATAAAGCTGTTTCTTTGTTTTCTGTTTCACCGGAGTTTGTACCAGCTAATGATTCTTCTTTATCTTCTGTTTCACCAGAATTAGTACCTGCTAAAGCTACTTCATCTTCCGTTTTAGGGGCCATTGAACCTCTTAATCGTTTGTGTTTTTCACCATCATAATTTGTCATATTGGTTCCTCCTAGTAATTCTATACTTTTTCATCGTACAATAAGACAGTTTGTGCGTCAAAAAACAAACCCGATTCTTACAAATATGTCATGTTTTCATCTTTTATTTTCTGATTCTTGAATGTCTTTGATTCCTTCTTCCAAAATTTTCATCTGTAAGATTGTTTCTTCATCTTTAATGACTTTTTCAGCGCCATTGACTAATGTCTCGTAAATGCCTTCGTAGACGCGACTATAATCACCGACCTCGGAAATCACTTTTTCTTCATGATAATCCCCTTGTTCATCTATATAAGTCAATACACCGTAGTGTTCGGGCAAGTCGATCCCAAAGTCTTCATGATCAGGCATATAAAACATTTTAAGATGTTCTTCTTGCCGATCTTTCGTTTGTTTCACGAACATCCCCTTTTTTCCATAAACGACAAAACTTGGACGTTCTTTTATACGGAAATAACTGGATTTTATCGAAATTTTCATGTTTCCGTAGAAAAAGTCCAAATCGAAGTAATCATTCATTCGTCCTTTCCCTAATAGTTGACGAACATCATAGAGGATATCATCTGGTTCGCCGAAATAAGAAAGAACTTGGTCTACTGTATGACAAGCATGTCCATATAAATAGCTGTTTGCAGTAGAAAATTCATGTGTATTTTCTGGTACTTCCGGTCTGAAATAATCGTAATGCATTTCTACTTCTAAAATATCCCCTAATTTCCCGCTTTCGATTACTTTTTGGACTGTCAAGAAGTCAGAATCGAACCGTCTGTTTTGGTAACATTGGATAAATAGCCCTTTTTCTTTTGCTAATGCAAATAACTCTTCTGCTTCCTTTGAGGTTTCTGCAAAAGGTTTTTCTACCAATACATTCTTTCCATGTTCAAGTGCCATTTTTCCATATTCATAATGAAATTGACTTGGTGTAGTAATGACAACTAATTGGATCTCAGGATCATTCCAAAGATCAGACAACTGATCGGTATATTCGACGTCTTCAAATGTTTCCCACACTGGTTTAGATGGGGAAAAAATTTTTTTGATATTGATTTTGTCCGTAAGTTTTCTTGAAAATGGCAAATGATAGCGATTTGTACTCTTTCCATTGCCGAGATAAGCGATTGTAAGCATGATTTGTGCCTCCTTTTATTGTTGTTTTCAGTATATCTTAGAAAAATATAGAAAGTGTCTATAATAGATATTCTGGCAAAAAAGTTCAGAAAAACATTTGTTATCATTTGGTTTGGTGAAATTTATGTTCAAAGTAAGGTAAAAAATCAAAAAGAGAGTGGCGGAACCAAGCATTTATCAGTAAGATAGAATTTGGAGGTCAGATCATGCTTATTGAAGAAAAATTAACCAAACAAGAGTTGTTTACCACGACAGAGAAACGGATCGCTGATTATATTCGGAGGAATATCGAAGCCACAGTCTACATGACGATTGAAGAATTAGCAAAAGCTACGTATACTTCCCATTCAGCTATCATTCGTTTATGCAAAAAAATGGGCTTCAGCGGATTTAAAGAATTTCGTTTCGAACTAGGACGGGAAGTTCATCAATTGATTGCCCAGTTTAATCAAACGATTGATCCTAATTTTCCTTTTTCAAGTGAAGATAACACACAGCAAATTGCAAAGAAAATGGCAGATTTGTCGATCCAGTCAATAAAAAAAGCGCAATTGCAGATCGAGCATCAAGATTTGGAAAACATCAGTAAAGTATTGAACAACGCACAGCGAATTTTTCTTTTTGCAAAAGGTGATTCCCAAATCACGGCAAGGAAGTTCCAGAATAAAATGGTCAAGTTGAATAAATTTTTGATCTTGGCCGAAGAATATAGCGATTCTTCTTGGAATGCAGCCAATTTGACTAGCAAGGATTGCGCAGTTTTTATTAGCTACAGCGGTCGTATTCATCATTATGAACGGATAATGACCTATCTAAAGCATGTAGGAGCTCCAACATTATTGATTACCGGAAATCAGCATTCAGAAATGGCCAAACAGGCTGATATGTGTCTTGTTATATCGCAGGAGGAATATGATTTTGCTAAAGTAGCGACTTTCTCCTCTCAAATTGCCTTCGATTACGTATTAAATACGTTATTCTCAGTGATATATTCTCAAAATTTTGAAGAGAATATCCGCAACTTGAAAAACAAACAAGAATTGATGCAAAAAGGCCTTCTTAAAGAATATCGGAAAAATTGAGATAAGCTTTCTTTGATATCGTTATAAATATAGACTGGCTGAAGTTTTCTTTTTCAAACTTCAGCCAGTCTATTTGTTTACGCATTGATTTGAATATATCTATCATAGAAAAGAGACACAGTTACCTTCTGTTTCTTATTTTAAATGTCTGCCGAAAAAGATAAATAAGAAACAGAAAAATCAGTATACTTATAGCTATCAATCCGTACAGGAAGAAACGTTTGTTCTCAGATACTTTCTGTACTTCTTTCTGTACTTTTTTTGCATGATAAGGAATGCGATGCCCTCTGACAAGTAAGCGATGACTGTTGATCATATAAGGTGTACAAGTCAGTAGTGTCACGAAATCCTTCCCTTTTTCGATTCTCAGGTCTTTTGTATCAGTTGGTTCTACCGTCTTTATCTGATCGACTTGATAAGCAAGTGTCTGTCCGTTGATCTCGATATAGAAAGAATCACCGAAAGTCAGTTTTGGCAAGTCAGTGAACAACTTTGCTTGAGGCAGTCCCCGATGACTGGAAATAACGGCATGCGTACTTTCTCCCCCAGTAGGATAAGATGTCCCTTCCAATAACGAAGCGCCTTTTTCTAGCAGCACGGTATTTGTTTCGTCAAAAATCGGTAAATGGACATTGATTTCAGGAATCGTCAGAACGCCGATCGTATGTTTTTCAAAATAGGTTTTGTCCATTTTCACTGGTTCCTTTTTCTTAGTAAAGGGATCGACACCGGGATTTCCTCCTTTTTTTGCTAATTGCTGGTTTTTCTTTGTCATGTCTTTTTGGATTTTGGCCATGACTGCTTTATTTTCTTTTACTGCTTGTTGCTGATAATGAGAGATGATTTGCTGATCTAGGTAGTTATTCAGCGCATCGCTAACGAATGGATAAGCCAAGACGCCTATCCCTGACAGAAGCAGAAGAATCATTAGCAGGTCTAGATAGTTCCTTTTCTTTTGTTTCATTTGTGTTCTCCTTGTGCTGACTAGTTGTTAATAAAAGAAAAAGGAGCAATTGCGTAAGCCACTGCTCCTCTTTCCAATTCATGTACAAAGATTAAATCTGACTATGCTTGCGTCTAGCAAAGTACAATCCAGCAATCAATAGAAGGATCACTCCTGCACCAATATAAAGATAGATTCCCTTACCACCTGTTGAAGGAAGTGTACCTTTGTGTTTATTTGGTATTTTTTCAGGAGAAATCAACTGTCCTGCTGTTGCGTAAGATTGTTCATCGACAGTAAATGCTACGCGGTTTGCCAATGGAACATAATTTTCTGGTGCTTTCGTTTCTTCCAGATAGTACGTGCCGTATTTGAGACCTGTCACATCAACTAAACCGTTGTTTGTGGTTGTAAAAACTGTTGCTGATTCTTTCGTCGAAACCCAGTTGACGGCTTTTGTAGATGGGTCGATCGACAAATAGTTGGCTGTGTCACTCTCTTGATCACGAACGACGAATTCTGCTCCAGCAAGTGTTTGATCTGATGCAACATCACCATCTACTTTGACAAATCGTTTGCCGCCAGTAACGACATCGACTGACGGTGGTGTTTGATCATTTGTATGTCCGTTATCGACATTTGCTTGGTTAGAAAACCCTTTTGTTGGATCTGCTTTTTCGTTCAAATACATATAGTAAACAAATTTCAGCGTACCACCAGGAGTGAGTGAAGGAATATAATTCGGATCAACTGAAACCGTGAATCCGTTTGTTTGTTCAGTGACAGAATAATTTGTTGGATCGATTTCTTTATCCCCATCATACAAGACATACGCATACGTTCCTGAAGTTTCATGATCAAATGTCAAAGCAGCGTCATGAGTATCAATGAGTTTGAATGTCGTGTACTTGTTTGCCTGTTCCCCCGTATTCGATATACGAATGAGTCCGATCATTAGGATCTCCATCCCAAGAATTTATCCCATCCCATTGATTTGATCCATTTTTATTACCTTGGTGATCAAGAACATTTGTATTTCCTGTAGGTTGCCAATTGGCTTTAGGATAAGTGCCTTGATCATCTGTCGTATACTCTGTAGAAATCGTCTGGTTAGTTGAAACAGTCACAGCCGGCAAAGACAATCTAGGCAATGTAAAGGGGCTGACAGAATTTTCATTTTCTTCTGATACTCCTTCTTTTGTTTCGTCTGTATTTGATGTTGACACTTCTGTCTCTTTCTTGTGTTCTTTCGCATCAGTAATGTCATACTCTTTATTATCGACGATCAGCTTATTTGTCTGGCTATGATAAAGTGTTGGATCGATTGGAAGACTTAGATTGATCGTTTGTTTAGTATTTGGTGAGATTTCCAGCATGGTTTTCCCGCTTTTTACCTGATAAGCATAGCCATCTCCTTCCTTTCTTTCCACATCACTTAAGTAATTCTCAACTAGACCAATTTCCTTCTCTACCTTTTTTGTACTGTTGTTATTCGCATTTAGTTTGACGTTCAGTGCTTTTTTCCCAGATTGATCTGAAGTGATTTCAGCTGAAATGATTTCTAACATTGTTGGATTATCTGCAGCTTCTGCTATTGCAGTTACAGGCAGGATGTTCGATAAACTCAATAATATCAGCACAAAAACAACTTTCAGCTTCTTCCCTGTGGTCGTCATTTTTCCCCTCCTTTTTCTTTTTTTCTGTTTTGACGTGAATAGTGAAAATTATTAAAATAAACAGGCGTTACATAATTTTATTTATTTTAATATGATAATTATTATATGAAGGGCGCTAAAGGGAATCACACCAATTTTCATACCAATTGGTTTCATTTATGAAGTTGATTCCTTCGATTATTGAGCGTTTCATTGAAAGAAAAGGGTTGAGGGAGAAAAACATATGATCAGGTTGTTGGAAGGAAACTATAGAAAGATGGAAAAAATCATTCGAATTCTGTCCATTTCTGACAAGTGGATGACTAAAAAAGAACTTGCCAAACGAATTGGTAGTTCAGAATCTACATTTGTAAGGTATATCGAAGAGATCAAAATCCGCTGGGGAACGGATATAACGATTCAATCTTCACAAAAATTGGGGTATCGTCTTGAACATTTGAATGTACCAGCTTATTTAAATGTTCTGATGGAAATGTCACAAAGTTCTACAAATAGTCGTCTATTAAATGAAATCATTGTCAATCCGGGCAAAACGATCGAGTATTATTGTGAAAAAATCTCGATTAGTCATTCTTCTTTTACGCGTAAGTTGAAACAATGCAATCAAATTTTAGAAAGCTATTTATTAAAAGTAATCGTCGATCAAGGGTTTCAGTTGACTAGCCTGAAAAGTGAGCTCTAGCTGCGTATCTTTGTCACCTTTTTCTTTTTAAGTTACTACGGAAGACGCACGTTGCCATTTCCAATCGAAAAAAAGAAGATCAAAGAAATTATGGTCAAGAATAATTGTCAGTTGAATTTGTTTCAGGAAGAAAGTCCTTATGAGCAATCTTTCTTTATTATGTATTTTGTTGTGCATCTTATGCGGGAATCACAAGGAAATCCATTCGAATGGAAAGCTGGAGACTCTTATGTACAGTTGATAAATATCGATAAAAAAGACTTTTTGATCTTGAAAAATCTTTTAGGGAAATTGAAGTACAGCAGCTATATAAAAGTAGTGAACTATTTTGTCAATACGATTTTTTCGGAATTTTCGGAGAAAGAAAAAAATGAAATCAGTGAACAAATACGAAGAAATATATCCTACTGTTCATTTTCATCTGCTGATTGCAAAGAAAAAAACGAAGAATTTGTTGTTCGACTCTTAACTCAAATTTATTTTTTCTCACGTATCTTCCCATACGACACGACTCATTTGACGATTCGCGCCACTTACTTTGCAGAACAGATGCAACATCGCCATATACGTCTATATGCTGGATTTCGTGCAGAACTTCAATTTTATTCCACCCTACTGAATCGAAATTTGATTTGTTATTTATCTAGCTATATATTTTGGATGCTTATCGGTAATCCTGAAATACACCATTATACTTCAGATAAAAAAATACTAATCGTCAGTGACTTAAGTCTTCGACATAGTCGATACATTGAAAAATATGTCAGTGATGTTCTTGCTGTGCATAAGATTCACTCTGAAACAACTGCTATCACTGAAGATCAACTTTCGAAGTACAATCTTCTTGAGTATGACCTGATCGTCACGAATCAACCAATTCCGAATACCCATGTTCCTTATATGTTGATTGATGATAGTGTGTCATTCGCAAATGAAGAAGAACTGATCCGCTTATTTGAACTATAAACAATCAAAAAACAGCTATGTATACTCTACTATCCTGATAAAAATATCAGGACAAATAGACATAGCTGTTTCTTTTTATTGTATACCTTCAGCAATCCAACGAGATTTATGGCGAAAGTATATCAATAGTTATTCTTTCATTTTCAATCATAATTATCTGTTTGTGAAACATCTTTTGTTGATTCATAATGTTAGGATCATTTTACTTATTATCTTCCCCCAGGTCCCGCCATCTGATTCATTGAAATAGTTTCACCTGACTGTGAGACACTTGCTGTGTTTTCTGAGAGTGTAAATGAACCAAGCTCAGTTCCGGTTGTTTCTGATCCGGTATCAAATAACCCATTTTGTGGTTCTGTATTTGCAGTACCACCACTGACAATCGAGTAAGTATCTCCAGTGATCAATTCTTTTGTAGAAATAACAATTGTTTGATAATCTTTTGCGGGTTGATATGTGACCACAGTATCACCGCTGCTATTTTTGATGCTTATCAAAGTACTAGCTGATTGAACCGAATCAAACGTGATTGCAATGGTACCTTGTGTAGAAGAATCGCTAACTGTTTGCGCCATCCCACTTGCACCCGCAGCTACCAGTGAGCCACCGGATACATCATATGTTCCTCCATAATCCAATGCGCCGTTTCCGCCATTTGTCGGTCCATCAACAGTAACTGTTCCGCCAGACATGGTGATATTTCCGTTACTATCTAATCCATCTCCTTCAGAATTAACTGACAGAGTCCCTCCGCTAATCGTTATTTGTTTGCTGTCATCTGATTCATCTGGAGCTCCGCCAAATGAATCAGCACCAAATTTTCCATTTTCCTGACTTGTGTCATTTCCTCCACCGGCATTTACTCCGTCATCACTGGCTGCTATTTTTGTTTGTCCGTCTTTGAAGTTAATAACAGCTGATTCTATTCCTTCGTAAGACTGTTGGATGTCAACAATACCTGCACTGATTGTCAATTCATTATCTGCGTGGATACCATCGTCTCCCGTTTTAGCTGTAATTGTACCGCCAGTAAGTTCAAAAGTGTTATTGGAATGGATGCTGTCATCAGCACTGTCTATGGAGTAGGTCCCACTGCTTATTTTTACTTGATTTCCAGCTTTGATTCCTTTGTAACTTTCATTTGTATTTATAGTTTGACTATTTGCCCCATCTGCAGTTTTGATTGTCATCTCAGCGTTTTGTAAAGTTGTATTTGTTTCTGCTTGGATACCATCTCTTCCGCTACTAATTTCAAAAGTACCACCATCAATTGCTACGTATCCTTTTGTTTCATCTTCTGTATTGTTTGCTTGGATAGCGTCCCCTTCTGTTGTATTCAAGTTATAATTCCCGTTTCGAATAGAAACAGAATCTTTTCCTTTGATAGCATTGTTTTTGGCAGTAACTTCATATGTTCCTGAAACGAGTACAAGATCATCTTTGCTCCTGATTCCATTGCTATAATTTCCATTGACTTTTAACGTGCCGGTTCCATTAATCGTTAAATCTTCTTTGCTGTATAATGTTGCGTCGGGTTCTGTTTCATTTTCAGTAAAAGAATAATTTTCACCATCTTTTAGATTGTTCGTTTTATTGTCAGCTAATGTTAGGATCACTTTCTCTGCTTGCTGGATATTGACGGCTGATCCGCTTGTATTAGTAATAGAGACACCGTTAAAGATCAAATGGATTTTTGCTTCTTTCGGCGCATTGATAATGAGCTGGCCATCAGAAAGCGTTCCACTGAGGACATATGTTCCTTCTTCTGAGATCGTTACTGTTTCTCCCTCGGCTGTTGCTCCGTTTCCATTGATAACCGGTTCTTCATCTAACGTTATTTTTGTTTCTGAGGTCTCATCGTAGTCTGTTGATAAATCTTCTTCCTCGTACTTCCCATAGTAATTAGCTAACTCTTCCGATGTACTATTACTTGTTTGAGACGATGAGTTACCTGTTTCGGTATTACTCGTTTTGTTGCTAGATGATGATTGTGAACAAGAAGCAAGAAACAAGCTTGCAAGGAGCATTGTATAAATTGTTTTTTTCATTTAGTATACTCACCTTTCAATGTTACAATTCATCGCGATTTGTAGCGACTTTTCCTAATACGACAGGCAGATTTCCATTCCTAACACGAACTCGATCAATCAATTCTTTTTCTTTTCCTTGATCTTTCATCAGAATAACATAGCGTAGTTCATACAAACTTCCCATTGTTGTTGTTCTCACAGAAGATAAATGATTGGTATAAGTATATTCTTCAAATATATCTGTAAATAATTCTGGGTAATCTAAATCCTCTGGTATTGTTATTTTTAATTCTCGTTCGGCAATTTTTTCTCTGCCTCCAAAAGGTGATAAATATAGAAACATTAAAAATAAAGCTACAATAACAGAAAATAACACAACATAAACTACGTATCCCATTCCAGTAGCGATCCCGATACCCATTGACCAAAAAATACTGGTAATTTCACGAGAACCACCTGCAACAGAGCGGAAACGAATTAAGCTGAAGGCGCCTACTACTGCTAAACCAGTGCCAAGGTTACCATTAACTAGCATAATGACAGATTGAACAAGCACCGGTAAAACAGCTAAAGTTACGACGAAGCTTTTAGTATAAACATTTCGCTGCATATGGATAAATGCAACTAATAATCCTAAAACTAATGAGACAATGATACACAAAAGCAAATCGGTAAACTGAATGGTTGTTCCTGATTCAAACAGACTAGATAGCATGGATTTCTTCCTCCTTATGTTGAACAAATAGATGTCTTTTGTACGTTTCTGCATATTTTGAGAAACTGCTTTTTCGTACTGTAAATTTATTTAACAGTTCAACAAACCATAAAGGATAAGCCCCCATTGCCTTTACTTCCATTAGCACACCAAGTTCAGGAGCAACTAGCTGTCCGCCACTTCCTTTTTTTAAATCAAGACAGGTATTTCGAAAACGAATTTTCTGATCAAAGGTCACTCGGAATTCTACTTCTTCGTTAGTGAACAAAGATATTCTGTCATAAGAGATCAATACTTGTGGAGTCAAATCTGGGTGCTGCTTGAACAACCAAAAGATCTCTTCGTTGATTTGATTACTGTCTACGTTGTTTCTTAAATAAAAATCTTTACTTTTCAACCAACATTCGTATGTTGAGTAATCCACAGGCAGCCTTCTTTTATAGACAATCCCATTTACTTTCTTTTTGATTTCCAAGAATATAGTACTCTCTTCGCTAGGGATTCCGTAGCTTCTTACTCTGAATTTTTCTTTGTATATTGGTTTATCCATCGAATGCTGAATAAACTGAAAATCTTTTGTATCATAATACAGAGACATGATTGTATGGAGCCCGTATTCGTCTATTGCCATCTTTTTTTCAAGTTGCTCGAAAAAAAGAGGAAATTGCTGTTCGGTCAATAAATATTTGTTTTCTTTTCTTTGAAATACTTTTTTTAGTTTCATGTTTTCTCCCCTTTACTGTTTGGTGATTATAACAACGAGTCTATGTAAACAAACTTAAATTCTCCTTAATTTAATAGATAAGTGGATTCTTTGATTATTTAAGCTAATTTTATGCTATCCATGTTAAACTAAAGTGACCAAATGAATGAGGTGGGAAAATGATCAAACTGTTAGTAATAGAAGACGATAAGGTATTATCCAATAATATAAAAGAAATACTCACAACAATTGGCGAGATAACACAAGTTTATAACGGTAGTGAAGGACTGTTTGAGTTGGAAAGCGGTGTTTATGACCTTGCAATCTTGGATTTGATGATGCCGGAAATGAATGGTTATGAAGTCCTAGCAAAGTTACGGAAAGAAAAAATACAGACTCCTGTATTGATTTTGACAGCAAAAGATAGTTTGGAAGATAAGATTGAAGGATTTGAACGTGGTGCAGATGATTATCTGACAAAACCGTTCTATCGAGAAGAATTGATCATGCGCGTGAAAGCATTATTGAAACGATCGCTTGGTCTCTTTGATGAAAACATTCTGAAGTATAAGGATATCAGTTGTGATCTAAAAAGTAATGAAGTATTGTACAAAGAACAAGTTTTGCCCATACAAGGAAAAGAGTTTGAATTACTCGTTTATTTTTTACAAAATAAAGGAATCATTTTGACAAAAGAGCAGATATTTGATCGGATCTGGGGATTTGATTCTGATACGACGATTACAGTTGTTGAAGTTTACATGAGCAATTTACGGAAACATCTACGCAGTACTGGACTAGATAAAGAAATCAAAACTTTACGTAATGTTGGTTATATATTGCAAGGGGTGTGATGCAATGAATGGAGATATTACGCGTAAGCAACGTAGCCGTTTTTTTATAACGAATGTAGCTGCATTTGCTTTGATCTTTTTTCTTCTGGGGTTCATTACTTTACAGATATTGAACCAATCTGCGTATAGAGAAACGGATCTTTCATTAGAGAAAACAGATTTTGATTCTCGGACAGTACAATTAGAGATACAAAGGTATCAGCAAGGTGATCCCTTTTTGAACCCGAATCAAATGGAACAAAACAGAACAAACATGGAACAACCATTGATGGAACCATCAAATGACCGATTTAACACTCAAGTGATCTTGTGGTCTGAAAATGGTGAGATATTGAATAAGGCAGCTATTGGTGGACGCTTCAATCAGATCAAAGAATTAAAAATGGATACAAAAAATCTGAATACCATCCAAAATATTGAATTAAATGAAGAAAACGACTCGTCTACCCTCTCCTTCCGCTCGATAACGAAAAAAGCAGAGACGAATCAAGTTGGTGTTGCCTATATCCAAATTTTAGAAAATACAAATCAAATCAAAAATTCATTAGCAACTTTTCGCACAATTATGATTTTGTGTATGGTTGTTTTCTGGCTTATCTCAATTGGCATTAGTTATTACTTGTCTAGTCTAAGCATGCGCCCTATCATTCTTTCTTGGAGAAGACAAAAAGAATTTGTCGAAAATGCTTCTCATGAATTACGTACACCGTTAACGATTATTCAAAATAGTTTGGAACATCTATTTACCAAACCTGATCATACCATCATTGAGGAATCTGAAAGTATTGCTCAAGCATTGTCAGAGACGAGACGGCTCACTGGATTGACTTCAGATCTGCTGACGATTGCCCGAAATAATTCTGATCAGCAGCTACTTTCAAAACAAATGATCAATACACAGGAATATATTGAAAACCTTGTTAAACCATTTCAAGAGATGGCCACCATAGACGGAAAGGAGTTTATCCTTCATAACGAGGCAACATCAGAAGTACCAATTGACGAAAAAAAGATCCATCAAGTTTTGGTTATTTTGCTAGATAATGCCTTAAAATATACGAATCCAAAAGATAAAATTATTTTAGATTCGTCTGTTAACCATAAAGAATGGCTGATTCACGTAAAGAATACTGGCCCTTCTATCAGTGAAGAAGATCAAGTAAGAATCTTTGATCGATTTTATCGGGAAGATCAATCTCGTGCGAAGGAAACTGGCGGTTACGGACTTGGATTGGCGATTGCAAAACAGATAATCGAACAGCACCACGGACAAATTTCTGTATCCAATTATCTTCTACAAGGAGTTGATTTTAAAGTCCAATTACCGTTGAAGCCTAAAAAATAATGCTTAACTCTAAAACATACTAGGAACAGGGCTGTGACAATAATCTTGTCACAGCCCTGTTTTCCGAATAAACGGTGTTCCAGAAGTAGCTTCTTCGGAAATAAGCCGAAATTTCACAAAAATTTGAGAAACAAATTTCGTAAATTCCTTCTTATTTCTTGAAGCGGACCTCTTCTGTCACAACCTCTTTAGCTTACGCTTAAGATTTTTTATTGCGGTCTTCAATGTGTACATCACCGCTTGTGTCAATATCCAATTCTTCTCGGCTAACATCTTCTGTCACTTTTTCAACGTCTTCATGTTCTTCTTTATGAATTCCCACTTCTTCACGAACAACTGTATGTTTGCTAACATCTACTTGCTCTTCTTTGATTGGGATAGTGATTGTGTCATCTTCCAAGTTTTCGTCTGTACCCTGTGAAGATGGATCTGTTACTGGTTTGCGCTCGATGACGATTTCTTCACGTTTGACCGGTACTTCTACCGTTTCAGTATCGTTGACCACATGTTTGTGGATGTCGACTTCTCCAGTGGTAACATCATGTGTATTTACATCTAATTTTTCTTCTTTTAGTTGAATCGTATCATCATCTAGATTTGGTTTGCGATCAATGTCTTCAGTCTCTCTTGTACTCGTAGAATCAGCTTCGCCAGGTACGTCCATCGGATCAGTTCCTGGTGTCATATTCAATGGATCTGTTGTATTTTGAAAGCCTGTCGTGCCATCTACGTCCATTGGATCAGTGCCAGTCCCAGTCCCTAGTCCTGTTCCCATTGTGCTTGCCGAGGTAACTGTATCTTGCGTATCCATTGTGTCTTTTGTTGTTTCTGGCTGACGATAGCCTTTTACTGTGATGACAAATTTTCCAGCAGAAATATCTCCTCTATACTGATATAAAGGATCATTTTCTGGCGTAGCCGTCTCAGAATCATAGGTATCAAAAGAAAAAGTGTCTTTTATTCTTTCCCATAAAGAACGATCTTCTTCGCCATCCATCCGATTCTCATCTGTTTCAACATCTATACCGGATAATCCGTCGAATCCCAGTCTAGTTGCTGCTTCATCAGTAGTATAAATAACGATATCATCTCGATCATACCCTTCGTTACGTAATCGTTCGATTACTGATAATGCTTCATCCCTTGTGCTGTAGCTACCGATGACTGTTAAATTTTTGTCTTCCATGTAAATTCCTCCTAGCAAATAGATTTATGATTGGTATATTTTTACTTATAAATTTATTCTATAGGAGACGATTGATTTCTACAAATATTTAGATTGGAATTAGATTAAAACGTTTTAATTGAAATTTCGGAATATCTATGCTAATAGCAAAATATATATCACTAAAATAGTCATTTGTGCATTTATTCCTATAGGAAATTTTTTGAAAAAAATCCTTATATTTCCATTTATTACGATTGTCTCATTTATCCAATCCGTGAATAAGTAAGCTACTTATATAGATAAAGAGACTGATTCCCAGTATAATCATTCCTATCATAGGATAAATTCCTATGTAAGGTGAGGAAGTCCCAGCTATTTCTAATATTCCTTTAAGAATCATCCCGACGATATAGCTAGTCAAACCAGTATTGAATAAATTGAAAGCCAAGCGATTCTGAAAAAATGTTTTCTAATTTTTCGGAAATAAAAGAAAGAGCCTCCTGCCATTAGAACGAACCAAATCCATTTCATTGCTCATGAAGTAACCACATAGCTAAAAAGAGGATAAATCAATTAAAAGATCAAAAGAATGACTGCACTAATAAAATAACTAAAAATGTATCTTCTTACTTCATATCTTTTAGCTAGTACTTTTAAAAGACAGTTAAAAATTTGCTTCCTAAGATCAAGACAAAGTCTCTATCCTCATTTGAGGAAATGCGGTAAAATAAAGGAAATGAACAATAACTGGAGGGATTTGTATTGGACAGCAAAACTAGAAAACAACTGCAAGAAAAATTAAAACAACGTACACATTTGCTCCCTTCCGTCTTTCAACAGTTTTTAGAAGAAAATCGTTCTTCTTTATCATTAGGTAGTCGCTATGAATATGCAAAAGATTTCCATTTGTTTACTGATTATTTGAGAAAAGTATTTTCTGAAGAAGTGGATGACCAGCTGATTATCCGTCTAGAAAAACAAGATTATCAGAATTTCTTAGCTAAAATCTATCGACATACTCGTTCGTTCCAAACTACAGCGAACCAAGAAACGGAGCAATTGTTTGAAAATAGCTATTACGGGATTTCGAGGAAGCAATATTCATTAAATCATTTTTTACGATTTTTGTATCAAAAAGGACTGATTGAAGAAGAGATCTCTCTTTTGGGTACAAGTTTACCGGAAACAACCAAAGCAGCTCCGCGATATATCGATGCTGAACTTTTCAAAGATTTTGAGCATTTGTTTATCCCGATTGAAGGCTTTCGAACAAGCAGAGAAGCTAGCTTTGAAGAAAAGAATAGACCGAGGAACCTTGCGATTACTGCCATTCTTCTGTATTGCGGATTAAAGATCCATGAAGTAGTAGAACTTAAACGTAAAGATGTATCTTTGACCAAGCAGATTCTTAATCTGAATAGAAAAGAAAACAGATTGAGTAAAGTACCAATACCAAAAGAAGCGATGCCGTTTCTGGAGAACTATTTTAAGTTAACAGCACAAAATACGGACGAAAATTCTTTTGTTTTTCGTTCCTCGCATGATCAACAAATTTCTCCTCGGACTATTCGCCAAATTTTGAGCAAAATCACAGTGTATAAGAATGTATCACCAGAATTATGCCGAAAAACCTATCGCTATTATACTGAACTATATTTAGATGATGCTGACGCGGTAAACTATTTATGTGGTAATCGATACCTATCTTCCCATTCTTTTCAAGAAATCTGGGAAAAAATGGTTGATTTTTCTTATCACGAATTAGCGACATTCGTTCAGGTTTCTGTCACATAGAAATCTGAACTTTTTTCACAATGAACTATGTTATTATACAAAGGTTTATGTTACGATTATCTTTAATTTGTATATTACTTAACAAAAGATAATGGAGTGTGAATGATGGAGACCATAATGTATTCCCCTTTGAATTTATTTACGAATTTTCAAGAAGCTGCAGCTGGCTTTTCCGAGATCCCGATTATCTTTGATCAGCCGCTTTCTGCTTTTCCTGAGTTAGGACTTGAAACAACTTACAAAAAATGCTTTGAAAGTGTATTAGATCGAGCTTATCAATTGGCCCATCTTGGTGTGAAATCTGGAGACAAAGTCATTATCTATAAGAGTTCCGCTTTTGACACATACCTTCTCGCTGTTTCTGTGTCTTACCTTGGTGCAGTGCCTGTCATGACTTCTTATCATCTACCAACAGCGACAATGGAAGTATTTATCGACCGTTTAGAAGACCCCTTTGTTTTATTTGATGATGAGACAAAAAAACGAGTGGGAGAAATTTCAAACGGGACTAAATCAAAACAGATTCCTATTGTTTATTTACTGGAGCAACCTACTTTTCCTGTTCCCCAATCGTTTTTAGCTAAAAATGAAATTTCTTATATGACCCATACTTCTGGTACAACTGGTATCCCTAAGCTTATTTGTCATTCCGCTCATTCTATGGGTTGGCGAACGAAATGGCAAAAAACTGTTTTTGCAAAAATTTCAGAAAAGAAATTAATTGCTTTTCACATTTCCCCCGTACATTCTAGATTCAATATTGGCATCTCTTCTTTGATGTCCATGGGTTTTCCTATGATGCCTTTAGCAGACGCACAAAGTTCAAAAGTTATTCATATGTTGGAAACCTACCGACCAATCGCATTAGAGACTCATCCGAATAACTTTGTTCAGTGGAGTTTTACTGCTAAAGAACATCCAAAAGCTTTCTCTGGCATCCGTTATTATCACTCTACTTTTGATGCCATAAACAATCAGACAATGGAAACATTTTTGCGAACATCAATAACACAAGATGCGGTATTTCTTCAAGTATATGGCCAAAGTGAATGTGGACCAATGATTCTTAAGGCTCATACACTCGACAGTTTGAAAACGAGTGATGCAAGAGATATGGGCGTTGGACTGGAAGACATGACAAGCGCACGGATCACAGATTCAGTCGGGAACGTCCTTCCTGAAAATACAGATGGTCATATACAATTACTGTCTAAAGGACGGGCTTTGACTTATTATAAGGAAGATGCACGGTTCCAAGAAAATGTTTATGGCGATTGGTGGGATAGCGGAGATTACGGTTTTATGGATGAACATGGCCACCTATTTTTGAAAGATCGGCAAGTGGATCTGATCGAAACGATCAATAGTACATTAGCTATTGAAGACTTTTTATTAGATTCGTTAGATTTTTTGGCAGAGGTAGTGATTGTAAGAGATAAAAATCATTCTCCACAGCCGATTATTGCTTTAGCTCCTGATAAAGAAATGGATTGGAATCGCTGGTGGGAGCAAGTCCATGAACTTCCACGTTTGAACGCCCCTATCATCCGTGACTTTGATGCAATCCCGCGAACAGCTACAATGAAAGTTCAGCGGCTTCAAATCGAGAAAGAATTAAAAACACAAAACAACTAATCGTTTTTAAGCGGTTGTGAAAAAGCTGTCCTGCATCAAGTAATAAGAACAGCCAAACAAAAATAGTTCCTTATATTTTACCGTTTGTTGAGCTAATATCGAGGGCCAGTTAATTGAAGACCGTTTATTTGGAAAAAGGGAATGTGACACGATTTTTGTCACATTCCCTTTTCGCTTCTTTTTGAAAATTGGATGAGATAAAAATATGCCAATTGGCTGTTTTTCTTTTTTGAAAATTTCGTTATACTCTTATTCATGGAGGGAAATGTTATGAAAAGAATCTTGACGATTGGTGGCTCTGATCCATTTGCTGGTGGAGGAATCCAAACAGACTTAAAAACTTTTGAAGATTTTGGTTTATTCGGGCTAAGCGCCTTGACATCTATAGGGGTACTAGATACGAATGGGCGATTTATCTTGGAATCTATTCCTTCAGAATTGCTTGAACGACAGTTGGCTTCAATTGATCAAATGACTTCATTAGATGGAATCAAGATTGGGTTATTAAATTCAAGTGAAGCAATCATGGTTGTTCGAGACTTCATAAAAGCAAAACAAAATATCCCAATCATTTTAGACCCTGTTTTGGCATTCAAAGAAACTGAAACTGTGATCAATCAATGGTATATTTCGCAGCTCATCGAAGAACTTTTTCCACTTGTTACGATGATTACGCCTAATTTGGCAGAAGCTGCTTTACTTTCTGGTCAAGCTCTCCCCTCTTCGTTGATAGAAATGATCCATCTCGCTAAAGAGCTCACTGCTTCAGGAGCAAAGAAAATTGTAATAAAAGGCGGCACAAGGATGGCTGGCGAACAAGCTGTGGATCTTCTCTATTCAGTTGACCATCATGAGGTGTTTTCTCAGAAAAAAGTCGATACCCCGACAGTAAATGGTGCCGGTTGTGCCTTTTCTTCTGCAATAACAGCGAATCTTGTATTAGGAACAGACGTTTCAAAAGCCGTAGCAGAAAGTAAAAAATTTGTTGCCCATTGTATTTCCAATGGTGTGCTGATGAATGATCATACAGGAAGCGTCTGGTCTGGCGGTATCCAAAAAGGAGGAACGATAAATGAAAACTAAACAACTAACAATCTATGCGATGTTGATTGCGTTGACCGTTGCACTTTCATTAACTATTTTGATCCCTGTACCGGCTACGAACGGCTTTGTGACATTATGTGAGGCTGGAATTTATACTGCTTCTTTTCTTTATGGTCCAATGGGTGGATTAGTTGTCGGTGCTTCCAGTGGTCTATTAATCGATTTGATTTCAGGATATCCGCAATGGGCTATTTTTTCATTAGTGATTCACGGATTACAAGGATATGTTACCGGATCTTTCAGTAAATCTTCTACTCGTATGTGGCTATTTGGTCTTTTTTTAGGAAGCTTAGTTATGATCGTCGGCTATGGTATCGCCGGTTGGATTTTGTATGATTGGCCGGCTGGAGTGGCTTCTATCCCAGGGAATACCTTTCAAAATCTTATCGGTATGGGTCTTGCCTTTCCTATAACTGCAAGTCTTCAACGTATTCAAGCACGGAAGCAATATTAATTGAAAAGAAGGTTTTAGAGAATGAAGTTGTCAGAAAAAGAATTGAAAGTTCAATTGACTGAAATAGTTAATGACGTATTGGCTGAGGCACACTTGAAAAAAGGAGATCTCTTTGTTTTAGGGTGCAGCACAAGTGAAGTCGTCGGTGGACATATTGGAAAAAATTCCAGTGCGGAAGTTGGTCAGTGGATCATCCGTACGTTAAAAGAGCTATTAGATCCTAAAGAAATTGCCTTAGCTGTCCAAGGTTGCGAACATTTGAATCGAGCATTGGTGGTAGAACGAACAGTGGCAGAAGCAAAAAAATTCGAAATCGTCTCTGTTATCCCTGCATTACACGCTGGAGGTGCTTGTTCTGTTGCTGCTTTTGAGCAGTTCAATGACCCTGTCGAAGTGGAGCATGTAATTGGGCAAGCCGGCATCGATATCGGTGACACTTCGATCGGTATGCATATCAAACATGTCCAAGTGCCTGTCAGACCTCGTTTGAAAACCTTGGGACAAGCCCATGTGACAGCCCTTCGCTCTCGTCCTAAATATATCGGTGGTCCTAGAGCAAATTATTAAGATGGGTAAATCAGAAAAACTTCCTCGGAAAGTCCAACTATTGAACTTTAACGAGGAAGTTTTTTAATTGTTTGTTTTATACAGCCGAGCTTCATAAGGGGCTAGTGTTCCTTTTTTTTCAAAGTTTCCGCTAGAATAATTTGATAAGAGCAATGTCCATGACTGATCTGCTTCTTTTGGGAGTTCATAGTCAGCAAATGATTCCGTCAAGTTTACCATAATAAGATACTGTTCATCTTCTAAATCTCTTTCATAGACATATAGTTGTGGATGTTCATGAAGATATTCTTTATAAGAACCGTATATCAGGCCTTTATTGATTTGTCTAATGCGGATCATGTTCTTATAGAATTGCAAGATCGAATCCGGTTCATGTTCTTGTTGTTCTACATTGATCGTTTTGGTATTAGGATTAGTGATCATCCAAGGCTCATGTGTAGAAAAGCCGGCATATTCTTCTGAAGTCCATTGCATGGGTGTTCTGCTATTGTCTCTGGTGGTTTCACGAATGATATCTAATGCTTCTTCTCTTGTCTTACCTTCCGCAAGAAGCCTTTCATAAAGTCTTTTCGAATCCACTGCATCAACTTGATCGATCGATTCAAAAGGCATATTCGTCATTCCGATTTCTTGTCCTTGATAAATAAATGGCGTTCCTTGCAAAAAGAAATACATCATAGCGATTGCTTTTGCAGACATAGTCCAAAATTCGGGACGGGTATCTCCGAACACAGAAACGGCACGAGGAACATCATGGTTTTCCATATATAAAGCGTTCCATCCGATACCATCTAGGGAAGTTTGCCAAGCACTTAATGCATGTTTTAACTTAAGGACGTCTAATTGCCCTTCTTTTTCTTGCTGCCAAATATGGATATGATCGAATTCAAAGATCATATCGAAATAACCGTCTTTTCCTACCCATTCCGGCCCTTCTTCTGCAGTGACGCCGCTTGCTTCTCCGACTGTCATGATATCGTACTCTTCGAAAACATGTTTTAAATCAGTCAAATGTTCTTCGATTCCCGAGACATTTTGAAAGGGTGAAAAAGGGTTCTCTGTGGCTTTTACTGAATATTCATCTTTTTTTACATGAGAAATCGCATCTAAGCGAAATCCGTCTATCCCTTTATCTAGCCACCATCGAATCATATTGAATAGTTCTTCTTTCAATTTCTCACTTTCCCAATTTAAGTCTGGTTGTTCTTTTGCAAAGACATGCAGATAATACTGTCCTGTTTCGTGAGAATATTCCCAAGCAGAGCCGCCGAAAATCGATGTCCAATTATTTGGTTCTTTGCCATCTACTCCATCGACCCAAATGTAATAATCTCGATAAGGGCTTTCTTTGGATTTCTTCGATTCTTCAAACCATTGATGCTGATCCGAACTGTGGTTGATGACAAGATCCATAATAACTTTGATTCCTAATTCATGTGCTTCTTTCAGCAATAAATCAAAATCTTCCATCGTGCCGAATCGCTTTTCTATGTCTTGATAGTCACTTACGTCATAACCATTATCGATAAATGGAGATTGATAGATTGGATTGATCCAGATAAATCCGATGCCAAGATCTTTCAAGTATCCAAGTTTTTCGCGGATCCCATTGATATCTCCTTGTCCATCGCCGTTGCTATCTTTGAAACTGGCCGGATAGATTTGATAGCCTACTGCTTCTTTCCACCATTTTTGTTCTTGTATCATATCGTTTCACTCCTTTAACGGTCCCTCTTGATTATAACCGATTCTATTTTAGAAGTATCCTTGTTACCGGTAACTAGAAACGAAAAGCTCAACGAATCTGCTAAGTGCGTTCGTTGAGCTTTATTTTATCATAGATAACGGGCAATCAATTGAATCATTTGCTTGGGAAATTCATTTAGGTCAGTAATATCTACAAAACGGCTTTCACCGTAGATTGACTTGATCTCTTCTTTGTCTTGACCAATGGCTGCGGAAACAAATAATATGCCTTGACGCTCGTATTCTTTCAAAACAGACTGGATGTCCTCTTTTGCTTTTTTGCCAGTATAATCTGGCAACGCCTTTGGCTGACCGTCACTAATATTAAGCAACAGTTTGGTTGTGGCGGATTGTCTGTTTAATTTTTCCGCTGCTAAACGAAGTGCCGCTCCATCACGATTGTTTTGTCTTGGTTTCATAGTGACTAATTTTTCATTTAACCATTGAAACCCGTCTTCAAATTCTTTATAAGAAAACAAAGAAGTCTTTTCTCTTGCTGAACGGTCTGCTGTATCCCCGTAAATCAACAAGGGGATATCGACTTTCTTAGCAAATTCGGCAATGGCGATCGCTGCTTTTTTTGCCGCTTCGATCCGATTATCCCTTATCATTGATCCAGATTCATCGATCCGCACAGCTACCGCTAAGGAAGGTTGCTCATGTGGCGGATTCTTTTTGTCAAAATTTCTCAAATCACCATATGCTACTCTACTTGCGTTAAACCGCTGTCCTTCATATTTTCCCTTTTGGTACGTCTCTGTTTGTTCATTATCCAGTAATTCTAAAATTTGTCGGCTAAGTGATTCTACTATCGGCATGACTTGCATTTGTAGTTCACGTGCTTCTTGCGTTTTTCCTTGGAAAGCTGGTCGGTGAACGATGAGACCTTCTTTTTCATGAATCGTTTCCTTCATGATTTGCCGCGCTTCTTTATTTAATTGCTTCTTGATTTCCTTATCATGTGTTTCCATGTCAGAAGCAGACATTTCTTGGGAATCCTCTTCTGTTTGTTGTTGCTCCTTCTGATTTTTCCCTTCGATATCGCTCCTGCGTTCTTTTTGCATTTGAGGAGGCATCTCGTTTTTTTCTGTTGTTTTCTCTAGTCTCTCTTCTTCCACATTTGGTTCTTCATCAGACAGTTGTTTCTTTTCATCTAAGCGCAAAGTTTCTTCAGCATCTTCAGTGATGTTTCGTTCGTTTGCTTCTTCGGCGCTGATAATTCTTCCTTTTGCATGCTCAGATTGAGGTTTTATTTGAGGATAGCCCCATTTTTCTTTTCTCAAAATGTCTTGAAGTTCTAATAACAATCCACTCTCAGACAAAGCTTGCTCAAGGATTGCCAATTCATCTGGATCAGTGGATAATTTATACAAAACTTTTGGATAAATCGACTGGAGTAAATCTTGTCCTTGCTTATAGGTATTCGCCCAATAAAAATATGAACGCATTCCTGCTACACCTTTGATGGCATTTGCTTTTGCAGTTTCATCCAATAAACGGATAATCTCTGCCATCTTCATAAGGAGTTCTTGATTTTGAATCATGGTTTTCGCCATCGCACGTTCTGCCATGACTTCTAAGGCAGGGAGATCCATTTTTTCCGCATGCTGCATCCGATCTCTTAAGGATTCATTTAAGGGTCGATTTCCTTGGTAGTTTCGATTTGTGGTAATGACAATAATACAATCTGGATGGCGACGAATGATTCCTGTTGGCAAATTCAACATCCCATTTGGTTCGAGCGCTGAGTTAAGTGCCACAAGAACAGAAGCATCACGGATGACAGTCGGCTCTTGGATCTCTAATAGATATCCTTTTTCGACCGCTCGAACGATTTCAGAAGGATAATAACTATAATGGATTGCATCTGGATAATCGGCTTCGATTCTTTGAACTAACTCTGCTAATTTTTCTTTGGCAGAAAAAGAATCAATGCCGTAATGGTTCTGGATCAGTGTCAGTACAGCTTCAAGTGTATCTGTTTGGTAAATAGCTTCCAGCAATTCTTGGTCTTGTTCTTTATCGGAATCTACTACAGGTAATAAGGCGCCGAACACATCTGATTTATCCATATCTGCAAAACATGTCACTTTTGTATAGGGAAGTTGCAAATCAGCAGATAGTGCTTTTGCTAACTGTGTCTTACCCGATCCGGCGTCTCCTTCTAAAAGAACGTTACTGATTTTCATTTCAGGATCTTGCCAATTTTCTTTGATTTCGGAGGCGATCCGCCACTCTTCTACACTTGTCCGATGACTTTTCGGTTTCTTCCAGATCATTTGCTTTTCTAGCCGTGAAAAGGTCCGGTTTTCTGTTAGTGAGAAATTCTCCATACTTCTCTTCCCCTTTTGATCATCTCTGTCTATTAATATCCTAACTCATCTAAAAGACGTTTTAAAATACGGAATCGTTCCCCAATCAGTTCTCCGTCTTTTTGTAGTGTATCGTAATACAAAATAATGTCTTCATCGATCTTTGGATTTTTGGTATCTACCTCGACTGTCATCCGGTTTCCCTGCAAACCAATGATGTCCACAACTGGATTTTCTGGATCATAGAATTTTTCATAACGATAAGCATCTTGGAAGTATAAACTTCCTTGTGCAGCTAAGATCGCTAAGTCTAAAATACGTGTAATTGGTAATTCTTCTGATTGTCGAGACCATTTTTCTCCAGTATGTCGCCATACTTTGCCTGATATGTCGACTTTTCCACGGTCATTCCATTGAGCGAGACCTAGAGAAAGACCTTTTGCGTCCGTATTCAATGCATTTCTTCCATCAACTTTATCGTAGTCTTCTACAACGAGCACTGGTTTATGTTTTAAATTTGTAGGTATTTCCATGATTTTAACTCCTCGTCTTTCTATTTTTAGTAAATTAGTAAATCAGTAGTTTACTAATTTACTAAACTATATACGACATTATAAATGACTGAAGAGAGAAATGCAAAGAAAAAGAGCCTGTTTGTTAGAAACACATAAAAACATCATCTTGCTCTTCTACACGTTCATTTATCACGTGAATAAAGAGCAAGATGATGTTAGAATATTTTTGGTATGTTTTTTGAATAAAAGGAATTATTGCGCTGAAATGGCGATGCCGATGGCTTTTTCGCCTAAATGTGTACCAATGACTGGTCCAAAATGACCAACTTCGATTTCTGCATTTGGATACTTTTTTTGCAATTTCTCTTTTTCCGCAATCGCTACTTCTAAATTGTTTGCATGTATCACATAAAGTTTGACTGGCGGTTGTATTTCGTTATTTCTTTTGCCAATGATTTCTTCAGCCCGAGCAAATGCTTTTTTACTTGAACGGATTTTTTCGAATAAAACAATTTTTCCTTCAGAAAATGTCAGGATCGGTTTGATTTTCAATAGGCTACCAATCAGTGCAGCGCCATTGGTCAATCGCCCTCCCCGTACTAAATTGTTCAAATCATCTACAATTAGATAAGCGTAAGTATTATCTCGAATTCGATCGACATGCGCAAGTATCTCATCAAGGGGCTGACCTTCATCATTTAAGTCTAAGGCAGCTTCTACCATATGTCCCATCGGCATACTAGTGATCTTAGAGTCATAAGGAATGACCGTTACTCCACTGATATCGTCTTTCATCGCAAATAAGGTGTTGACGAAACCAGAAATACCTGAAGAAAGATGGATACTTAAAATCGTGTCATAGCCTTTCTCTTTCAATTCCTCATATAAAGCCAAAACTTCCCCTACGACAGGTTGTGAAGTAGTAGGAAAATCTTTACTGTTTTTTAAAAGTCCATAATATTCATCCGCTTCGATATCGATTCCTTCGTTATAAATTTTCCCATCCATAATCAAAGGGATTGGAATCACGAATAAGTCGGGATGGTTCTTGATACGTTCCGGCAGATACGCCGAACTATCTGTAACTACTGCAAGTTTCATGTGTTTAATTTCCTCGTTTCAAAGAATTTTTCCAGACCTCATAACTATATCATAAGTAAGATTAGATATGAAACTAAAATTGGAAAATAGAAAAACGACAAGCGTAATCATACGAGTTGCCGTTTTTCTAGTGACAGCAAAAAGACGACTAGTTAGCCTATTCTTTGCTTCCGCTACGATGTTTAACATTTTTCAACATTCGGAACCCATTTTTTCCGAATTGAGAAAATAAAAATACTAAACCCCCAATACTTCCTAAAGCCACACAATAAACCATTGCATAACTTTTTGATTCCATTGGCAATCGCTGATTCAGCAAAAAGAAAATGATGAAACATACCGCAAGCATAATCAAGGTAGATCGGAAAGTTTTTAAGAAAAAACTGCTGATTTTTGCTAAAGGTGCTATTCGGTATTCTTTGCACATAAAGTGATACCCACGAACAAAGACGATACCGAATGCCAAGCCATTTGATAAGCTCATCCCGTATCCGCCAACTAGACCTAGTCCGATTACTTGGAAGATGACTTTCAGGATAATTGCTTCTACAGTTAGTCGAATCGCAAAACGATGGTGGTTCAGAGATTGAAGCATCGTTGATAGGATCGTGAATAATGAGAAAAACAAAGAAGCTAACAAAGCCATTTGGAAATAACCAACACTTTCAGGATCATAACCAAAAAACAATGTGTATAACGGTCCAGCTAATAAAGACATCCCGGTCAATGAAGGAAGAAGGATCAATAACGCAATCGAAAAACTGTCTCCTACTGTCTTTTCGATTTGTAAACGATCTTTTTTCTTCATTGTGCTTAGTATTGGCAAACTACTTATAGCAACTGTTCCTACCATGGAAATCAGGATCAATGTCAGTTTGTTTGGATTAACAGAAGCACGACTGAATAAGAATTCCAGTTGCTGATCTGCAATCTCTGGACGGAAAAAGTGAAGCAGTGGTTTCATCGTTACTTGGTCGATCATTTGAACGATAGTAATGACGGAGCCGACAAAAATGAACGGTAGTGTTTCCCGAATGATAGAGACAGAGGCAGATCGGTTTTCTCTTTCGAAGTAACGACTGGAAATCAAAAAGTCTTTAAGTTCAAAGAAGTCTTTTCTGCGTCCGACGATATACATATGGATAATCGCAGCTAACCCACCGAAGAAAGAAGCAACTGTACTGATCAATACAGCTTCTAATATGGTTCCGTCAGTCAATACGCGCAAGTAATAAGTACCAGCCAAGATAACGATCACTCGTACAGCTTGTTCAATAATCAAAGAAGTTCCATAAGGTCGTAAATCGTTTTTCCCTTGGAAGTATCCTCTCATTGCACTCAAAATCGGGATAGCAACCAAAGATGGGCATAAACTTCGGATAGCTAATATCCCGTTGTTAACGTTAGCGATTGGACTGATTCCGGCTAATAAAGGAGCAAATAAATACATCAACGCAGCAGAGGCGATACCGATGACGAACATGATATTGATCGTACTTCGAAAAATCAGCCGACAAGCAGCGTTATCTCCTTCTTTTGTTGCTACAGCTACTTTTTTTGCAATCGCATTTGGAAATCCGACTGTACCAAGCATCAGGAACAATCCATATGGAAGATAGCCAACATTGTATAATGTCGTAGCAAGCATACCATCTTGATTGTTCCCCATCATACTTAGCCAGGGAATCAAATAGACTACCCCTAAAACTTTACATAGAAGATTAGCAAAGGTTAGCCAAAATGTTCCTTGCATCAATTTTTTATTCATCTAATTTCCCTCAACTATTCTTTCATAAAATAAACATCTTCCCTATTATAGCAAAAAAACATAGAAGGACAAATCCCTCTTTAATTCTTAAAACAAAAAAGAGCTTGCATCATAAGTCAACACTAATCTTTTTATCCGAACAAATGAACTTGCATCCACAATTGGCTGATGCAAATGCAGTTTGGATAGATCAGTTTGAACAACTTATGTCGCAATCTCTGTTTTTTAGGGAATAAAACAGTTTAAAGCATGGACAGTAAAAAGACAGACGCAAGTCCTGTCAAAACTGACAACGCCATCGAACGTGTTTTGTAAGCCACACCTGCTACTAGAATCATTGCAGCTATTTTGATATTCCAAGCAATATCCAGATGTTCATGAGTAATGAAGACATCTTTGAAAGCTAACGCCGCAAACAATGCTACTGGTACATACTTCATCCAGTCACTAAACCAAGATGGCACTTTTCGATGAGTAAAATAAAGCATCGGGAACAAGCGCGGGATATACGCAACGATGAACAGACAAGCAACTAAAAACAGCAAATATAGTTTAGTCATAATGGTTGGCCTCCTGTTCTGGGAAGTTGAAGAGCGGTTCATTGACATCTTTGCCGCGATCCCTTAGTTTCTTGGCTTTTTCTTTTTTAAATGCCTTCTCCAGCATGAATCCGGCAAATGAAGCAATAACAGTAGCTGCAATCAAGCCGAATGTGTTTTGGAATAATACCATGAAGATCACCCCTAATACACCTGAAAACAAACCTGTAAAGATCAGTAGTGCGTTTTTCATTTGCATGACAAACATAAAAATGAACATAGCAGTCAAAGCAAAATGGACAAGGTCAGCATCTACTCGAATCACCGAGCCAAAAAAATTACCGATCATGTTGCTACCGGCCCATGCAGCCATTGAGAACCAATTGACATATAAAGCCTTTCTTTTGTTCCAAGAGGGGTCAGTTGAGAACTTTAAGTAGTTCACCGCATAGTTTTCATCATTCAGTGATTGAGAAAAGACAGCTAAAAACGTCCGCTTTTCTTTTTTCATAAAACCGGCAAGACTTGCTCCTAATAATGTATAGCGTAATTCTAAAAAGAAAACCATCAATAATGTCGTTGCAAATGATGCTTGCGTCGTAAGCATAGATGCAACTAAAAACTGCGCGCCGCCGGAAAAGACCAGAATCGATAACAGCCCTGATAAGAGAGGATCAAATCCAACTTTTTGCAACAATACTCCACAAGCTAATCCCACTGGTATATAGCTTATACAAAGCGGCATCACTGCATGCAAAGCTTGAAGCCATGGCGCACTCTTCTTTTTGTTCATTAAAATATCTCCTTTAATTACAACAAATAAACAGCGGACTCATTGTAACATAAATTCGCTAAATTGTAGCCGTTTTATTTAAAAACAAGATTATATTTTTCTCATTTTTGATTCAATTCATGAACATACGTTTTATTTGTGAGAATAATTTGGGTCATATTTATCTGTTTCAATGTATATATACATCTTCTTGTCAGGAAGAGACTGGCGCATATTTTTTTCAATATCATTGATGATCGAATACGTTTCATTTTCTTTGTTTCCAACAATATCTGCTTTTGCAGCGACTAAAATTTCCGTTGGACTTAAATGAACGGTTTTGATATCAATTAGCCGACTGATCTCAGGTCGTTCAAAGGCTAACTTGATTTTTGATAAATCGCTTGCTGTCACACTTTCACCAATGATCAGACTATAAAATTCTTTTGCTAGGAAAATCGCAGCTCCCATCAGTAAGAAACCGATCATTAATCCGCTGATAGCATCAAATGCAGCAATCCCGGTTGCATAAGTCAAGATTGTTCCCGCTAAAGCCAAGACCAAACCGATTACAGCACACAAGTCTTCCGTAAATATAATCAGTATTTCACTATGTCGACTTTCGCGCAAAAAGCGCATCGTGGAAAGATTTTCAGTATTCAATTCTTTGATTTCCTTCATTGCGACACGCAAAGAACTTCCTTCGATTACCAAACCAAATAACAAAATGGCAATGACAATGATTGGATTACCAACTTCATGGGATGGATGCGTCAATTTTTCAAAAGCTTCCATCACCCCTAGTGCTCCCCCACCGAAGAAAAGCATCATTGCGACGATCGTACTAAAAAAGTATTTTGCTCGACCTTCACCAAATTGATGCAAGTCGCTCTGACCTTTATTAGCTTGTTTATCGCCAAATAGCAGCAAAATCTGATTACTACAATCAACGATACTATGGATGCTTTCATTCAGCATGGCGGCACTGCCACTGATTGCATAGCCGACAAATTTGCTGATAGCAACTAGAATATTAGCCCCTAGAGCAGCAATTACGGAAAACATTCCGCTTTTTTTAAAATTTTCCATATTCTTTTCCTTCTTTCATCAAGTGAACTGACTAAAGAGCAGCAATATCCGCCCTTTAACAGTTTTTATGAAACTTATAATTTAGATAAATTGAAAATGACCGATTGTCCATTGTTCAATTCGATCTCTTTTGCCCCAGTAGTAGCACTTTTCCCATCCACAGTAAACATCCAATAGGTTTGATTCTTTTCATCCTGAGAATGCCCTTCAAGCGAAGTGATGAAGCCATCATTTTCCTCGACTTCAAAATTTTGTTTCAAAATAGTCAGTAAAGTTTCTCCTTTTTTGAAAGTCACTTCTTTTTTCAAAAAGTTTTGACCATTTTCTTGTAACGTGATCGTTGCTTTTTGCGATGTTTTTACTTCCTCCTTTTGGTTTGAAGTCGATGGTGTTTTGGTTGTACTACAACTTGTCAACATGAGTACACTGACACTCATTGCAAGCAGACTATAAATTATTTTTTTCATTTTTTCCTCCTGAATGATTGTAAAAACGTTTGACGACTGGCAGAAAAATAAGGAAGAACACAACATTACCTATACTGTGCATCAGATCAAACGATACCCCTTGAAGGTAATAGACCCAAGGTTGAGGTAAATGATAGAGCAGCGTATCGAAAACAGTCATCCCTATTCCATAAACTATACCTGCTAGAAAAAAGCAGGTTCCTTTTAACCAGAGACTCCTTTGAATTGTTCTTCTCGAGTAGAAAATTGAAAACAACGCCAGAACGACGGTATAGCTGAGCCACTGACCGATGACCCATGGACCCACACCAAAATAAAAACTGCTGATTGCGATAGAAAGACTCATGACAATTAGCGCATCTTTCAAGCTTAAGTAAAGTACTATAAATAAAAAAATAGCAGTCATTGGCTGGAAATTCGGAATAAATTGAAAAGCGATCCTACCTGCTACACAAGCAGCAGACAATAAGCTAAGCTGGGCGATTTTATTTGTGGTCATTCTTGATGTAACTCCTCCTTCACCAGCAGATGATTCACGTTCATTCAGTACATACAGAAAAGACTTGTGACAATTATTCTGGATAACTGCCGCAAGTCCTTTGGAACAGAATTATCTGAATGACCTCTGGTAATCCAACTTATCCAATCAGGACTTTCTCACCATTAACGGAACCAAGAATTCGTAATTGATAAAGAAATCAATGACGGATCGTGGGTAATCTCCAGATGAGATCGACAAGACCGTTTGATCTTTTTCGTTTGTTGCTATCGTTAAAGACTGTCCTTTATCTAATCGTACTTGATAAGTAGTTTCGTTGATCTTTTCCATATCATAGGAGGGATTTTTCATCGCCACGATAAAAATATCATCCAATACTTCATTCGTCAATTCAAATTCGCTCTGAAGGTTCAAACGAAGTGGCTTCGTATTGTCTAGTAGTGTCTGATTAACTGTAAAACCAAGCATTCTAGCATGGGCTAATAATTGATTCAATTTGTGATTGAAGATCGTAATCTGTCCTGCTGAGAATACTCGATCAACTGACCAGTATCGGATCAAAGAAAGCACTCGATCATCCTGGACATCGATTTCCATCGTCTCTGGTGATACATTTAGAAGACTCATCGATTCCACTTGGTATCGTTGATCGATGGTCGGTAATACAAAGGAAAAGACTAATTCGTTTTGTCCATTCAACGTATAATTGATAGAGAAATGTCTTGTTTTCCATGTGTCATAAGCTGAATTTGATCGTTCCAGACCAATATCATTCAACGGTTTCAGTAATTCATATGTGAAGTATTCGATCAGACTTGTTTTTCCAATCGTTGAGATCGGTTCTTCATTCAATATAAAGCGGTCATATGATTCTAATAATTCGGGAAAATCTGATTCAATCAAATATTTTCTCATACGTAAATCCGCTAATTCTGCTTCCGCTGTTTCAATCAAACTGACGATATCTTGATAATCTTGCTCTTTTCCTTCTAAATATCCGGGATTTTCAGATACTTCATAAGCATGGGTGTTTTCTGAAGTATCCGTATTTGTCGGAGTTACTTTTTCTTTTTCATGGATTTTTGTTTCTTCTGGCATAGGGACTTCTTCTGTGTCATCCAGTGGCTTACTGGTTTGTTCCTCTAATGAAGTGTTCGTTTCTTCATGATCTTCTGTCTGTGATTCATTTTTTGTCCATTCTGCTTCATCGTGTTCATTCATACTCGGAACCTCCTTCATTAGATTGATTATTAGGATTTTCATTACCAAGATAATTCATCAAGAATTCATGGATTGCTTGACCAAACCCCTCTTTGCTACCGAAATAGCGACTGATTTGCCGTTGCTCTTTTTCTACGATGGCTGCGCGAAGTTGGTCCGCTCTTGCTTCTTGTTTCAATGCTTCTTTTTGCTGTTGGATTGTTTCAGGTGTCTCGATATAAGGAAGCCAGCCTAATTTTTCATTAGATAGCACTTGCTTCTTCTTCTCTAATTCTTGAATTTCTTCCTCGATTTTCTTACGATTCAAGAATCCTTTATTATCGTCCAAATCAGTCATCTGCCGATTGATTTCTTTTATCTGTTCGTTTAGACGTTCGATCTCTGTCTGAGCTGTGATCACCTTTGCGTCTAGCTCATTGATTTTTTTGTCATAGTCCGTTGTCTCCGGTTGGGAATATTTCTCCCACTCTTCATCGATCTTAGGCAAAACAAAAATTTCTGGCAAACTTGCATCGATACCAATTGTAGGGCGATCATGGTAATAAGTGCCGATTTTGTAATAGCTCATCGTTGGTGAGATGCTTTCTACTTGTTCCATAAAAGGAAATTCTTGCAAAAAACGATCATGGATCTTACGCATCAGCAATTGGTCAATCTCGTGATTTTCATTTGAGCTTCGTTTTAATTCTTCGTTCAATCTGCCGTTGTACAAACGGTAGATCTCAGGAATATCTTCTTCGCGGACAGCTTTTTCAAAAGCTTGTAAATCTTCTAATAATTGGGAAAGATTCATGCTTGCTTTTTCTTTGATATCATAAAAAGAAGACGATTCTTTAGCTGTATCCTGATTCGTGCTCGTCTCCTCTAGTTCGCCTTGCTCGTAATTTGTGTTTGTATCTGGCTCTTTCATACTACTTGCCTCCTCTTACTCATCTGATTTTCACTTATTAATACTTCAATAGTACCATTTTCTGTAAAAAATTGTTATAAAAAAGAGCGGGCAATGCTCCATAAAACAGGCTGCGCCAAAATTTGGCACAGCCTTTTTTTCGATCAACTAGTCTTTGATATTTGATTCATCTGGTAGGACAGAATCGAATACAATGACTTTTATCATATTCTTTTATTTACTAGGCAGATCTCTTGTTGTGAAATGAATGCGCTGATGGTCATCACGAGTTAGTTGCGTTTCTTCGTTTAAATAAGTAAACGTCAATTGTTCTAATTCGGGATCTTCAAGCATTTTTTCATAACCGGTAAAAATCGAACGGATATAGTGTTTATATGCGTTTTTCTTTTTCTGTCTTTTTTTCATGTAGCACCTTCCTTATCAAAAACTATCATACCAATGAATAACTATCTAGACAAGTTGGTTTAAATCATTTTCTTTGTTTTTTTGAGGAATTTTACTCTTCCAGTTGACGAATCCAAAAAAAAATGAAAAAATGCTTTAGTACTTAAGGAGGGAACCCAGTGAAAAAAATTGGTTTTGATTCAGAGAAATATATTGAAGAGCAGTCCGCGTATATTTTGGAACGAGTGAACCACTATGATAAATTATATTTGGAATTTGGTGGAAAGCTAGTGGATGACAAACATGCAAAACGTGTACTTCCAGGATTTGAAGAAGATGCGAAAATCAAATTGCTACAAAAATTAAAAGATCAGGCTGAAATACTGATTTGCGTCTATGCCGGAGACATTGAACGTAATAAGATCCGCGGTGATTATGGGATTACTTATGATATGGATATCTTGCGACTGATTGATGAATTACGCGGTTATGGATTATTGATCAACAGTGTCGTTATCACTCGCTATAGCGGCCAGCCTGCCACGAAAGTCTTTATAAATAAACTAGAAAGACGAAATATCAAAGTCTATAAACATTCAGAAATCGAAGACTATCCAGTCAACGTAGAAAAAATCGTTTCAGAAGATGGGTTTGGGAAAAACGAATACATTGAAACAACTAAACCAATCGTTGTAGTGACAGCTCCTGGACCAGGAAGCGGAAAACTCGCTACTTGTTTGAACCAACTGTATCATGAAAGCCAAAAAGGACATGCAGCTGGTTACTCCAAGTTCGAAACTTTTCCAGTATGGAACGTTCCGTTGAAACATCCATTGAACATTGCCTATGAAGCAGCCACAGTCGATTTGAAGGATGTCAATATGATTGATTCCTTCCACTTTGACGCCTACAATAAAGTAGCTGTAAATTATAATCGAGATGTTGAAACCTTCCCTGTAATCAAACGTATTATTGAAAAAATTACTGGTAAAGAATCTGTTTATCAATCTCCTACTGACATGGGTGTGAATCGTGTAGGATTTGGTATCGTGGATGATGCGGTTGTCCAAGAAGCTTCTAAACAAGAAATCATCCGCCGCTATTTCCAAACAGAGTGTGACTTCAAAAAAGGATTGATTGACGAAGAAGCAGTTAATCGAATCAAACTGATTATGGAAGAAGTCGGATTACGCCCTGAAGACCGAAACGTTGTCGTTCCTGCCCATGATTATGCAGATAAAATTCAAGCACAAAGTCCTACAAAAGATCCTTCTGCTGTGATTGCCATCGAATTACCAGATGAAATCATTATTACTGGACGTACAAGCTCATTGATGGATGCGTCAGCGGCAGTCATCTTAAATGCAGTAAAACATTTAGCGCATATTGCAGATGACATTCCTTTATTATCACCATTAGTTCTTGAAACAATACAAGGATTGAAGTCAAAGACACTTCATTCCTCTTTAGATGCACTAAGCATCAATGAGGTTTTGATCGCTTTATCAATCAGTGCAGTAACGAATCCAATCGCTCAAGTTGCTTATGATAAACTAGCTGAACTTGAGGGAGCACAAGCCCACTCCACTGTGATGGTCAATAAAAATGATGAACAAACATTGAAAAAACTAGGAATCGATATTACTTGCGCACCTGTTTACCCTTCAGAAAATCTATACTACCAATAGAAAAAACTCACTTATAAAGGTTGAAAACGAAACTATTAGCATTAGCTTAAACAATAGTTTCGTTTTTTTATAGCCATTACTAAGTGGATACACTTCTTGTCCCTTCTTGAGGGATATTCAGTTTGAAAGAAAAAACAAGAATAGGATAAATTTTATTTCTCATACTTTCACTTACTTTCCCTCTCTATTTGAAATACGAAAAAACAATGGAACATCAGTTTTTTTAGCGTCTTTTATCTGTTTTTTTAATTTATTTTGGTTGCTTTGTATTCTAATGGAAAATGAATGCGTTTTACTCTAAAAAAGTAATGAAAATTTCACTAAAGATTAGTATTTTATTTACAAAACAGGTAAAATAAAACGGAATTTGGAATAGGAGTGATTATTTGAGTTATTTATTAGGTATTATTGGTTTATTTGTCACATTAGGTCTTGCTTATTTGATCAGTAGCAACAAAAAAGCAATCAAATTGAAACCACTAATTGTGATGTTCGTTTTACAGATTGTTCTTGGTTTCGTATTATTACGTACAACTTTTGGTACAGCGGTTGTTTCTGTATTGGCAAAAATGTTTGATCATCTTCTTGCTTTTGCTGGGCAGGGTGTTGACTTTGTTTTTGCCGGTGTAGCAAATAAAGGAAGTGCACCTTTCTTTCTTTCCGTATTGATGCCAATCGTATTTATTTCTGCTATTATCGGGATTTTACGTTACATCAAAATTCTTCCATTGTTTATGAAAGCCGTTGGTCTTGGGTTAAGTAAAATCAACGGAATGGGCAAATTAGAATCCTACAATGGAGTAGCTTCTGCTATTTTAGGGCAATCGGAAGTATTTATTTCCATAAAGAAGGAATTACCTTTCTTATCTGAGAAACGTTTATTCACCATGAGTGTCTCGGCTATGTCTACAGTGTCTATGTCAATCGTCGGATCTTATATGGCACTAATCGATTCTAAATATGTGATCACTGCCCTTGTTTTGAATTTATTTGGCGGATATATTCTGGCTTCGATTGTGAATCCCTATGTATTAGAAGAAAAAGAAGACGAACTAATTATTGAAGAAAACAAAGAACAGACCTTTTTCCAAATGTTGGGAGAATACATTCTTGATGGTTTCCATGTAGCAATCACGGTTGCTGCTATGCTTATCGGATTCGTTGCCTTGATTGCCATGATCAATGCTATCTTTCACGGGATATTCGGTATTACTTTCCAAGAGATCTTAGGTTATATCTTTGCCCCCCTTGCCTTCATCAGTGGAATCCCATGGAAAGAAGCAGTGGATGCTGGTAGTATCATGGCGACTAAATTGGTTACAAATGAATTTGTTGCTATGACAGAATTAGCTAACGGTCATTTCCATTTTACTGAACGCACAACAGCGATCATATCTGTTTTCCTTGTTTCATTTGCCAACTTCTCTTCTATCGGGATCATTTCTGGCGCGATGAAGGGATTAAATGAAGAAAAAGGAAATCTTGTCGCAAAACACGGATTGAAAATTTTGCTAACAGCGACTTTAGTCAGCTTTTTAAGTGCTATTGTGACTGGATTACTGGTATAATAAACAAAAAAAGCGACGTTGCTTTCAAAAGCTTTGGAAATATTTCCAAAGCTTTTTCAGTTGCTCAAATATCAAAGGAGAAATGATGATGAATTATTGCTATGTGTTTATCGGACCTTCTGGTTCTGGGAAAACTTCACTCGCAGAAGCTGTTTTTCAGCCCGAACAAAAGATCATTACTTACACGAATCGATCACCAAGACCTGGAGAAAAAGATCAAGAGGATTATTATTTTGTATCTGACGATGCATTCAATCAGATGATCAAGCGAGACGAGTTTGCAGAGTGGGATCAATATGCTCAACATAAATATGGTTCCAGCAAAGCAGAGATTACCAAAAAACTGAAGGAAGGAAATTGTTATGCCGTTTTGACGGCAAATGGTTTTTGGCATTTATACGAGTATTTTAGCACGGTAGTCCGTCCGATCTTTATTACGATTTCTAAAGAAACATTACAATCGCGCCTGAAAAAGCGTGGAGATTCACCCGAACAGATTTTGACCAGAATGGCAGTTTATGCGAAAGACTTAGCTCAACTGGAACGGTTGGCAGCTATTCCCACACTTTTAGTCGTATCAAACGATGGAGCGTTCCAAGAAGCAGTAGATAAAATAAAAAAAGGATTATTGATAGAAACAGATTAGCTAAATAGCCATAAGATAAGCTGAGAGGCCGCGACAAAAATGGTGTCACGACCTCTCGATGAACGGTGTTTCAGAAGTAGCTTCTTCGAAAATTATTTCTTGAAGCTCACCACTACTGTCCCAATCTCTTAGCAATCAGCTAGTTGTTTTTTCATATTATTAAGTCTTCATCCTTGTGAAGATGCTTTTATACTCACTTGATTATTTTTTGATACGCTTTTCTTTCACCATGTTCAAAAGGGAATTCAATCATTCCTTGATAAGTGAATCCAGCAGAATAGATGGTCTTTTCCATCGGTTCATTAGCTGGATAAGTATCGATACGGACATCTTGAATATCTTTGCTGGCTGCAATAGTCAACAAATGTTCTAAGAACGGTTTTGCTAGTTTTTTTCCTCGAGTACTTTCTGCTAAAGCAACACGATGAATCGATAAATAAGGACCAGTTGATTCTTTCCAACTACCATCTATTTTTGTGTAAACGGGATCCACGCCTGAGACTAATGCAGCTGTTCCAACAATTTGATCTTCGACTATTAATACATAGCTTTCTTTTCTTTCAATATCGTTCAAAATCGTTTCTTTTGTTGGTTTCTGCCCGTTCTGCCATTGGGGAGAGCCTTGCGAAGCAATAAATTCCGCTGCAGCATCAATAATTTTTACCACTTCTTCTACTTCTTCTTTTCTTGTTAACCGAATATACATATCCAGTTACCTCTTTTCTGTTTCTTTTTCATTTATATTCTCTAATTTTTGAATCACTTCATACAGTTCAGGAACTTTTGAATAACTTCTAAGCCAATTTTTTGGATGATCCAGTAGTTGACTGATAAGTTCCAAATGATGCATTAGGGACCATTTTTTCAATACTCCGAGTCCTGGAAATTTTTGTTGCTGGTAGAGAGCCAGTAATTCAATCATTCCTGATGTGATTAAGAGCTGATGATGGTGACGCATGATCCATTTTTTCATTTTATCTCCTGCTTCAAGAAACTTCAATGCTTGATCTTTAGCGGAATCATTACTGTCAGAGACAAAATGCTTTACGCGGATATTACCGTAAGCATCGATATACGTTAGATGGATAGCAAGCGCTCGGCTAGGAAACCCTTTATCGAAATAACGGCTGCCTTCGATCGTGAAATCAGAAAATCCACTATATCCGTCTTCGTGGAAAAAAAGATAGTCATCACTAAAAAAATCGTCTGCTTTATCTGTATAACTTTCAACATGCTTTCTCGTTCGAAAAGAGTCACGGATCACAATTTTGTTTTCGGGCAGCCAGATACGAAAGCGACTAGCATCTGGTATCAAGAATTTCGAATCGACTCCTGCCAGCTGTTTCCACACCTCTGCGTCTTTTGGATAGTGTTGTCCATCGAATACAAGAAATGTTGGAGGTGAATCCAGTACGTCGTTAAGATTTTCTGGCGTTAAAATCTGTGCAGAGACGACAGAGCTATGTTCTTTGACTGTCCAACTGTGCACATGCTGATCGAATAATTTGAATTGTCCTACTTGGGGATTTTGGATCACAGCAATTGGATGGTGCTTTTTTTGAAATAATTCGATCACGTTTTTAAGCGTAGCGGAATCACGTACTGGTTCGATTACCGGTTGGATTTTATTGGAGAGCAATCCTCGCGACAATGCTTCTTTTAATGCTAATAGGTCAAATTGTTTTCCTCTTAAATAAGGATAGTACATATTTTTCACTCCAATGGCTCTGTGGGCAACCGCCGGATCTGCTGTTGTTGCCTTAAGTATTCATAATCATGTTGAAGCGCAGCAACTTCTTCTTGCAACTCATTGATTGCCTGACTAGCTATTTCTTCTAAAAATCGTTCATAGTATCGTTCGTTAGAAAAGGGATCTTGGTTTTCTGAACGTCTTTTCAATTCTTTGTACAATTGATCTGTTGGAAAATATTTTACGCCTCGCTCCATTTGCTTTGCTTTTCTTACTTCTCTGAATAAAGAAGCCATAAAACGGTTTGTCAAAGCTTCTTCCGGTACAGCAAGCTCCTTCTTTGCTGCTTTTTTCGCAATCATAAATGTACCAGATGCAGGCATTTCCTCTTCGATCGTGTACGGGCGATATACTAGTACACCTATTCCTGTAGGGATCTCTGTTTTCACTTCTTCATATAGTTTACTTGGCAAAACAAAATAATTATAATGCCCGACAAATGACAGTTTGGCTGTAGAACGAAAATCTGCTTTTGTCACTTTCAGCTCATAGCATCGCCATTCTCGGCTGCCATCAAATTTTGTCAAGCAGCTAAGCGTATCTACAATTCCTTGGTCATCAGGCATCGTGACTTCTTCTACGACTAAGCCGCCCTGCTCGATGCAATATTGGTATAATGAGGATTCTATTTCGATGGTTAGCGGGGTCTTCATGTTTTTACCTCCGAACATATTTTCGTCTTACATTTTACATGAAATGATTTTAAAATACTAGACAGAATACACAAGAAACAAAAATAGAAATGATGCTTGTCACGTTAGCACCATTTCTATTTTTCAGATTGACTGATGGACGGAACGTTTTTCTAAATACTGTTGCACTTTTTCGATCCCGATACAAATGATCCAATAAATCAGTGCAACTAAAATATAGAGAGAAAAATAGTCGAATGTCCGACCACCTATGATCTTTGCTTTTTGAAATATTTCTGGCACTGTGATCGTTGCCGCTAATGAGGTACCTTTCACTAAATCCATAGCTACGTTACTGAGTGCCGGTACCGAGATTCGAAAGGCTTGCGGTAAAACGATATATTTCAATACCCCAAAGAAAGAAAAACCAGAAGCTAAACCAGCGTCCCACTGACCTGAAGAAACGCCTGCTAGTGATCCTCGATAGATTTCACCAATAAATGCACTGCTGGTAATCGTGAAGCAGATGACTGAAGCCGTTAAGGCACTTAATTGATAAGGTAACCCGAAATATAACAAGAACAGCAAGACTAGTGCGGGAATACCTCTAAAGAACGATAAATAAAAACGAATAAATACATTCAGAGGTAGCCAATCCAAAAGACCTAGAACTGTCAAAAGCAACCCTACCAAGTTTCCTAAAACAAAAGACACGAAGCCGATCCCTAATGTGTATACCAAGCCTTGCAGTACGAAAGGAAGTGAAGTCCACATGAGGGAAAAATCAATGAGAGGAAAGTACATCAATCACTCACCGACTCAGTCATCGTTTCTTTCGGTTTGACTGAAACATCAGTTTGAAAATATTTTTCAGATATTTTCTTTGTCGTCCCATCTTCTTTCATCTCTTTTAATACGCCATCGATTTTCTTTTTCAAAGCATCATTTCCTTCTTTCAATAAAAAACCACTTTCGTTTTCATTGAAATAAACGTTCTCCAAGATTTTTACGGGGATATCTGGTAAAGCAGATACGGCCATTTTCTGCAAATAATAATCATTTAGAATAACGTCTGTTCGACCGTTTGCTACATCGCTTAAATATTGATCATTCGTGGCGTTATCGTAAGTAACTAATTTAGCTCCGTGTTTTTCCGCTAAACGCATATAGCTAGTATTGGGTTCGCCAGCTGCTTTTTTTCCTTTAAGATCATCAAGTGAGTGGATTCCTGAATCATCTTTTTTTCGTACGATCATACTGTCAAATGAATATTTGAAAGGCTCTGAAAGGGAGAATTTTTTTTCTCTTTCTTTTGTGATACCAAAATCGTTCGCAGCAAAATCTGATTCTCCTTTTGAAACAGAAGTGATTTGTCCATCCACATTGTATTCTTTAAAGGAGATCTTGACATTTAAACGTTTGGCTACCTCTTTCGCCAAGTCTACGTCATAACCAACTAATTCATTTTGATCATTATAATAAGAAGCGGGAAATAGTGTGCCAGAAGTTGCTACTACCAATTCTTTCTTTTTTTCCACATTACTCCAGCTGTGATCTTCTTGGTTAGCGGCAGCTGTACCGCAAGCGCTTAAAATAAAAAAGACGCTAGTTATTAGAGCAAACAATCTTTTTTTCTTCATTTTTTCTTCTCCTTGTTTCTGCTATTTCCATGGATTTGGTAAATGGAACTGGTGACTTGCTTCAAATAGATAGCCGATTTGAAGCAGCAAATCTTCTCTTCCTCTGGCGGACATAAATTGAATTCCGAGAGGCATGTTTTCTTTTGTCAAATGAGTAGGCAAGCTGATTGCTGGTTGTCCAGTCAGATTAGCCAATTGTGTATAAGGTGTGATCTTCAAGCTGTCCTCAAACATAGAAGAAACAACTTCTAAAGCTTGTACTTCAGAACAATCATGGATGTGTTCCATCTGTGCTCTTATCGTATCACTTTGCAAATCTTCGCTGATTTTAGGGGCGGTAAATGCAGTCGTTGGTGAAAGGAATAAATCGTATTCTTGATGCAAGTTTTCCATGACAATTGCTGCTTCATCCCATACATGCAGAGAATCGATGTAAGTAGCGGCAGAAAGTTTCTGACCATATTGGAACAAAGTCCAAGAGATCGGCTCAAGTTCTTCTTTTCTGACAGTTCGTTGGCTGCCTGCTTCAATCGAGTGGATCATTGCTGCTGTCTCTGCGCCATTCATCTGATAATAAGACGTAATCAGTTTACGACCATCTAGAGGGTAAGGAATCTCCGTCAAATCATGTCCTTCTTTTTCAAGGAAATCTACAGCTTTTTTTACAGCAAGTACTGCCTCTTCACTAATCTGTGAGTGGATCGGTGAATCAACACAAAAAGCTATCTTCAAATGTTTTTTTCTTGGATGTGTTTGCCACTCAACTGGCGATACTTGATATGGCGCACCGGAATGGATGCTTCTCATCCCATAAAATAAAGCCTCCGTGTCTCTCATAGAAACCGTCAAACCGAAATCAATAGCAGCTCCTTGCCATCCTCGCCAAGCATATGGACCAACTGGCATCGTCCCTCGCGAAGGTTTCAGCCCAATCAATCCGCAAAACGAAGCGGGTATTCTAATAGAACCACCACCGTCACTAGCGCCAGCTAAAGGAACGATTCCCGCTGAAACTGCAGCAGCAGCGCCTCCACTTGATCCGCCAGGTGTACATTCAAGGTTCCAGGGGTTTCTTGCTGGGCCATAGATGACAGGGTCTGTAATATTTTTGAAACCAAACTCTGGCGCATTGGTTTGTCCAAAAGGAACTAGCCCTATCGCTTCTGCTTGCTGTACATAATTGGATGTATGAGAAGCTCGATGTGTTTCAAATAAACGAGATCCTGAAGTAGCTAGCCATCCCTTTTTTTCTTGACCGAGCATTTTTAAAGGGAATGGAATACCTGCCAATGGTCCTTTTTCTGACTGGGGAATCAATCGTTCAGTGGAACTATTCTCCAATGGTTCAAGTGCAACAAACGCATTCAATTCATGATTTTGTTTTTTTATTTTTTTCTGTACATCCTCAGCTAATTCTTGAAAACTAAATTCTTTTTCTTTAAGTCCTTTCGCTAATTCTGTTGCATCTTTCATAGTATCCTCCTTTTTGCCCCTGTTATTTTCCCACAAGTTCGTCTAACATACAATGAGTACGCTTGCACATGAATGAACAGACGAGTGTTTTTTATAAAAAAAAGACGAAGATCAATCATGACCTTCGTCTTTTTGCTATGAAATGGTGCGTAATTTACCTTTAAATTCGTCAATTGACGTATATCCTTTTTCTGACATAATCTGCGTTAATTCTTTTATGATTCTAGAAAAAATTTCCGGCCCTTCTTTATGAAGCTCGGTACCAATCTGTAACATGCTTGCGCCACATAGCAGATGTTCAAATGCATCTTGTCCTGTCCGAATCCCACCTGTACCAATGATTTGGATTTCTGGTTTCAAACGCGTATAAAAAGCGCGGACATTTGCTAAAGCAGTCGGCTTGATATACTCTCCCCCAATGCCGCCGAACCCTTCTTTTGGTTTGATGACCACTGCTTCTTTGTCTGTATCGATATACAACCCGTTACCCACACTGTTGATAGCATTGACATATGTCAACGGGAACTGATTCAAGATATCTGCCATCTGATCAAAATGAGCAAAATCAAAATAAGGAGGCAATTTGATCCCTAACGGCTTAGAAAAGATGCTGAATACTTCTTTCAATGTTTCATAAGTGGCCTCAAAATCGTAAGCTAGTTGTGGTTTACCAGGCACATTTGGACAAGATAAATTTAGTTCAGTAATCCCCTTGAAACCACTTTTTTCTATTTCCCCAAGCATTTCCAAGTTTTCTTGGACACTCATCCCGGCGATCGAAAAAAATAATGGTTGATTTGGTTTTTTCTGTGCTTTTTCATACGCAAGAGCATACTCTAGATAATAAGAAAAGCCTAAGTTTGGAAGCCCCATAGAATTGATACTGCCTAAAGGAACATCAAAATAGCGTGGTTCGGGATTTCCTTTTCGTTCATTGATTGTACAGCTCTTAGTGATAAATGCTCCTGCTTCTGAATGAGCCAGCTCGTCTAATTCCTGGGTAGTCATGCAGTGTACACCAGATGCATTCATAAAAGGGTTAGCAAAGGTATGATTGGCAAAGGTCGTTTCTAAACTCAAGTAAATCGCTCCTTCAAACAAGTTATTTTATCTAGTGTATCATGACTAAAAGAAAAATCAACTCTTGTTTTTCAACGAAATTCTTAATCATCCTGTTCGGTTGATAGTACTTCCCCTGTTTCACTATTGATCTTGACTGATGTACTTTGATTACCATTTTGTACTTTGACTTCCCAATAAGTAGTACCTAGATCTTTATCCAGATCCCAATCTGTTGCTGTACCGCTTCCTACTTTATCGACAGCAATCTTTGCTGCTTCCTCAATTGTAATTAATTTATCAACAGCTAGACCATCTTCTTTTTTCTTTTGACCATTTTGATCCTCTCGATCTAGCGTTTCTGGATTCTCTGTTTCCATTTTTTCATTCTGAGCATCAATTCTTGCTTCATATTCTTTTTGATCATCGACACCTTCTATCTTGTAGAAGTAAGATCCCCAATCACTATCTAGTTCCAAACTAGTAATAGCAGTATCTGGATACTTATCTTTAAACAATTCAATCGCACGAGCTGCAGACACTTTGATAGCTGACTGGCCCATTGCCTCGCTCGAATTCTTTGTTTGGCTAGACGAAGATGTACTTGCGTTTGTTGAGGATTCCGATACCTGAGAAGAGCGTTGTTCACTACTTGAAGATGTATTCCCAGATGTTCCTTGATTGGTGTTTGATTGACAAGCAGCTAAAAACAAAGCCGCAAATAAACTAGTATAAATAACAGTTTTCTTCATTGATTTTATCTCCTTTATTATAAAATAGTATTCTATAAAAGTATAACGAAGAAAAAAATTTCTGTCATGTTTAAAAATTAAAGAACAACGTTATTATTATGAAAATAAAAAAGAAGCTAAGCTTTAGAGACAACCCTAGAAGTTAGACTAAAATCTCACTTCGGGAGCATCATAAAACTTAGCTTCCATTTATTAAATAATTAAATAGCTTTTAAACTGCCTTTTTATATCAATTATGCACGATGCATTGGGATATCATTATTTCCAGGTTGAACAAGCAAATATTGAATTACATCGATATTGCTTGACTCAAATGACGCTGCACAAGCTTGTAAATATAGATCCCACATTCGATAGAAGGAATCACCCATTTCTTTCGTGACTTGATCTTGGACTTGATGGAAATTTTTTGTCCAATGCTCTAATGTCAATTGATAGTCACGACGCAAACTTTCTAAATCGATCAATTGCAAATCGTTTTTTGTAATATTATCAACTAATTCAGTAACACCAGGAACATAACCGCCAGGGAAAATATATTTATTGATCCAAGCATTTGTCGCACCGCCTTGTTGTCGGCTGATTCCATGGATCAAAGCTGTTCCTTTTGGTTTCAATAAATCTTTTACGACTTTGAAATAACCTTCAAGATTTTCAGAACCTACATGTTCGAACATACCTACACTTGTGATATGATCAAACGTTTCGCCTTTTAGTTCACGGTAATCCATTAATAATACACGGCATTTATCTTCTAAATGTTCTTCTTTGATTTTTTTTGTGATCAAATCGTATTGTTCTTCACTTAGAGTAATCCCAGTTGCTTTGACGTTATATTCTTTGGCAGCAGTGAACATCAATGTTCCCCAGCCGCAACCGATATCAAGCAACGTTTCGCCTTCTTTGATAAAGAGTTTGTCTAAAATATGATGGACTTTATTGATTTGTGCTTGTTCCAACGTATCTTCAGGTGTGTTGAAATAGGCACAAGAATAAGTCAAAGTTGGGTCTAGCCAAAGTTTATAAAAGTCGTTACCTAAGTCATAATGCGCATGGATATCTTCTTTGTTTTTTTGTTTTGTATGTTTTTCTTTCTTTGGCAGCCATTTTAGATAATCTTTTCCTCGTAAAAAGCTGTTTGCTTGCTGATAAGCATCGTTGATTAATGCTTGGATACTTCCCTCGATCTCGATTCGATGATCCATATAGGCTTCTCCTAGTGCCAAAGAAGCGTTGCTTGTAATCTCTTTCATTGGGATTTCTTCATGGATATTGATTTTGATTTGGGGAGGAGTGTCCGTATCTCCGTATTGTTTCGTTGTACCGTCCCAATAATTTACTTCGACAGGGAGCGAGAAAGAACGTGAAAATAATTGGTTGTATAAAGTTTTCTCTAACATGATTTTCCTCCTTAAAAAAACTACCCTATTACGTTAATACTAAAAAAGAAAAGAATCAACTAAGAAGTTTAATTTTTTCAGAAATTTTTCAAAAACTACTTTATTTTTCATTTTTTTCACATTCATTGTCGCACAAATCACTTAAACTTGTCATTCGACACGCTTATCTTTGAATTTTGTCTTAGCAAAAACCCATAAAAGCAGCAAGACAGTTATCATTGTTTGGACACTTAGCATCAAGATAAAGTCAAAGTGGATAAACCCTACAACTGCTGCTACCATGGATCCTATCCCCATCACATTCAGCATCAAATTTGCACTCTCTTTGAATGTATGAATGGATGAGAGTTGGCTTTTTCTTGTCATCCACAAGAAAAAGGAAGCACCGAATAAAATGAGACTCGTCATGATAAATAGGACAAGACCAAGACTTAAACTATAAGATAAAATGATTGTTGGACGATTACTGGCATAAAATTCTCTTTCTAAAAATCGTTGGAAATCTTCCGGCGTACGTACAGAATCCGGTTGGAAAGATGGACTATAATTCATCGTATAGCGGCGTATACCAGATTTATCCTTTTGTTGGATCACCCATTGTTCCTTCTCAAAATCAATAAAAGTTCCATGATCGGATTGTTGTTTCTCAGATAAAGACACACCTACCAAAATTTCAGGGGTCACAGCTATCGTTTGTTGCGATGATTGTAACCCATTTTCAGATAATTCAAGTTCAGAAAATTTTTTGGTTCCTTGTTCATCGATCAACGAATGAACGGATAGAAATTGTTCTAATGGAATCCCTTGGATCTGATTGGCATAAAAAAGAGTCACAGGCATGACCATCAAGGAAACTAAAAATACAAATATCAAGAAAAATTTGGGCCATGATAATAGTTTGCGTCCCGCAAACACTTGAGTTGGCGTACGTAAAGTGGAAAAATAATTTAACGGAAATGTTTGCATGATCCTCTGCTCCTATCCTTTTGTCCCGCCAGATGTCAGGCCGGTAACAAAGTTCTTTTGTAAAAAGAAGAATAATAGACAAATCGGTAAAGCAATCAAAATTGCTCCAGCAGCAAAGAGGGAGACCCTTTGATTTGTCACGTCAGAAATAAATGTTTGCAGGCCGACAGCAACAGTCTGATTTTCAGGTGTTCGGAGCAGGAACTTCGCTAGCATGAAGTCGCCAAAAGGTCCCATGAATGCCCATAATGCTTGAACGGCGAGCATTGGTTTGACAAGAGGTAATACAATCTGGAAAAAAATCCTGAAATGCCCTGCCCCATCAAGTTTAGCAGATTCATCTAAATCTATTGGTACTGTGTCAAAGTATCCTTTCATCAGCCAAGTATTCATTGGAATCCCACCGCCTATATAAATCATCGTCAAGAACCAATACTTATCTAGTGCCTCTAATAAGAAAGCCATGACATAAAAGGCAGTCAATGCTGCCATAGTCGGTACCATCTGAATCACTAAAAAGAACATCAAACTTGATTTGCGGCCGATAAAACGATAACGGCTATACGTATAACCAGCTAAAGTTACTACAGTTACTTGTACGATCATCGTTAGGACAGAGATGATTAACGTATTTTTATACCACGTCCCGTAAAGTGTTTCACTGAACAGCCGCGTGAAATTCCCTAAAGTCCAGTCGCTTGAAAAATCCAAACTGAAAGCCGCAATGTTTCCTGACTTGAAGGCAGTACTTGCTGTGATCAAAAGTGGATAGATAATAATGACTGATAACAGTAAAAGAAAAAAGTAAGTAAAAAAGTGAGAAAGCCGTTTTTGGAATCGTGCACTCGAATGAAATTTTTTCATTGTTTAATCCCCCATATTGAACGCATTTGTCTTTTTGAACACTAGCAAAGATACGCAGATAACGATGATGGAGATAATCAACGTAATGGCTGAAGCCATAGAATACTGTGGAGAAGTTCCAGTCGTAAGTTTATAAATCCAAGAAATCAGGATATCTGTAGAACCAGCTCCTCCACCCACGCTTCCGGGCCCTCCATTGTTAAATAGGTAGATCATAGAAAAATTATTGAAATTCCCAGTATATTGGGTAATAAACGTTGGTGCCGCAACTAGAAATACAGCTGGCAGTGTGATATTTGAGAAACGTTGCCATGCATTTGCTCCATCGATTTTTGCTGCTTCATACAAATCTTCAGAAATCGACTGTAAAATCCCTGTAACCATTACATAGATATAGGGAAATCCTAACCATCCTTGAACTAAGATGATTGCCACTTTAGTCCAGTTCGGGTCCGTTTTCCAAGAGATTGCACTGATATCTACAAATGGAAGCTGGTTTATGAAAGGAATAACTTGAGTATTGATGGCACCTACGCTATCGTTGAATATATTCGAAAAACTCATGATAGTAATAAACGCTGGGACCGCCCACGGTAATAAGAAAATGATACCGAAAATACGTTTAAATTTAATAAATTTTTGGTGAGCAACAACCGCTGTGAGAATACCAAGGGTGATTTGTAAAGTTGTTGCACATAACGTCCAGATTACGGTCCATGAAAAGACTGCAAAAAAAGTATTGCGATATGAACTCAAGAAGAAGATGCTAAAAAAGTTTTTAGCCCCTACCCAATCAATCAAACTGGCTGGTGGAATATGATTAAAGTCATAATTGGTAAATGCAGTAAATAATGTGACTAAGACTGGGAAAATGATGGTAAAAATCATGAGAAGATACGCGGGAAGTGTCAATAGATAAGGAAAACCTTCATCACCTATATTATGTATGACTTCCTTCATCGTTCGATTGATTTTTTTCCCTTCTTTACGCATCCTTGCTACTCGATAGGCGTCTAGAAGATTCAAAGCGTAAAAAATCAAGAAAATGATTGTAATGATGAATTGCAAAGTGCCTTCAATCAAAATAAATAATGAATGATCTTCCATTGGTATACTTCCCAAAGTAACCAATCCTATCAATGCATGAAATCCGCCCAAGAACATCTGACCAATGAATAGGACGAATATTGCGAAAAAAACGATACCTTTAAAAGTTTGGCCATTTACAAACTGCCCCATCCCCGGAATAAGTGAACAAAGCGTGATTTTTTTTTCGTTGATCTGGCTTGTTTTATCTTGCTGCATCTGAATGCCCCCTCTAAACTTGCTAAACCGCAAACTACTTTTAAGATAATGGCAACAAGAACAAGATAATTTTCCATCTCGCTCTTGCCACCTCTATCTGAAGCACCTGTTCCATTTTTTTATAAAAATGGACGGTTATCATTTTAATCAGTATTTTTGTTCTATGGCTTCACTGATTGTTTTCACTGCTTCATCTGCGGATTCTTTTGGTGTTTTTGAACCTGATGCTGCATCGAACATCAAGTTTTCTGCACCTGTCCAAACTTCACCCATTTCTGGGATGTTTGGCATTGCTTGAGCTGTTTCATATTGTTCGATCACAGCTGTTGTTAATTCATCGTTTTTAGCCTTGGCTGTTTCCCGAGCTTGTTGATTTGCAGGGATTTCATTTACCATTTCAAAGAATTTCTCTTGATTCTCCTGATTCGTTACATAATCGAGCCATTTTTGAGAGAGATCTTTATTTTTAGCATAATTGCTGACTACCCATCCTTTTCCTCCGCCAAATGGTTGATAAGGCTGTCCATTGTTTAGAGTAGGAATTTTTGCAACACCATAATTGATATTGTTTTCTTTGTATGTTTGCGCTTGCCATGGGCCGTCAATAATTGCTGCAGTTTTGTTGGACATGAATTGCTGGCTGGCGAAGTCTCCTGCACTTTTTATGTCTTGCATTCCCTTAGGCCAAACATTTTGGAACCAATCTGTTGCATAAGAAATTCCTTCTACAGCACCTGCATTATTCAAACCGATATCAGAAGGATCTGTACCATCATCACCGAATACATAGCCACCGTAACCTGCAATCAAACCATAGGAATAATAAAAGTCAGTCCATTTAGCTAAAAATCCTGTATTTTTTCCTGCTTCTGACTCAAAAGCAAAACGACTGTCTTTGGATAGATTTTCCAAATCTTTAAACGTCGCTGGTGCTGTATCGACTAAATCTTTGTTATAGTACAAAACAAGGGTCTCGATTACTGCAGGTTCTCCATAGATTTTTCCATCATAAGTCACTTGGGCTTTGTCTGTTTCATCGTAAGCTGATTCATTTCCCAGTTTTACTTCCGCCAGATGTCCTTGCTGTCCTAACGCACCGATCCGGTCATATGCTGCCATCATAACGTCAGGTCCCTTTCCAGCAGGCCCATCTAACGCTAATGATTCTAACTGATCGAACATGTCCTTTTCTACCAGCTTGATCTTCACATCGTTTTCTTTTTCGAATGTATCTTTTATTTCGTTTATATAATCTTTATATCCAGAATCAACGGAGACTGTTAACGTTTTCCCTTCTTCCGCTTCCCCTTCTGCTGAAGAATTACCATTGCCACAAGCCGCTAATCCGCCTAAGATTCCTAAAGAGACTAACCCTAAACCTAACTTTTTCGCGTTTCTTTTTTTCATCTTCATTTCCTCCTGTGTATTCAACGTGCTGTTACACCACTATTATAATGGGCACAAATCTTTATTTGCAAACGCTTTCTTGCTGTTACCGGTAACAGTTTTCAACACATAATCAAAAATCCGTATTGCTGTATCTCTGCTTTCCCATCTTCTAATAACTGACAATTTTGACTAAGAATAACCTCATTTTCCTGTTCTACTATCCAAGGTTCTGCTGACTGATTGAAGTAAATATGGATAATCTGCCCCTCTAGTTCACGTACAAAATAGAGCTTATCTTCACGATCATTTACTATTAACCATTGGGTAGCCCCTTCAGAAAGAATCTTAGACAACTGTTTCCTAAGAGAAACGAGTTCTTTTATAAAACCAAACAGTTCTAGATCTTGTTTTTCTTTTTCCCAGACCATACATTTTCGACAATCCGGGTCTTCTCCACCAGTCATCCCTACTTCTGTCCCATAATAGATACATGGAGATCCTTTTTGAAGAAACATAAAAGTCATCACAGATTTCATCAATTCCTTGTTCCCATTACAAAGAGTTAAGATCCTTGCAGTATCATGAGAATCTAATAAGTTAAATGTCCCTTCGTTCACCTGATCTCTGTAAAGCATTTGCTGATGATTCATTCCACTGACCATTTGCGAAGCTGTAATTTTCTTTTTTGCAAAATAATCTTTAATTGAATCTGTAAATGCGTAATTCATTACTGCGTGGAATTCATCCCCTTGCAGCCAGGCCTGTGAGGAATGCCAGATCTCTCCCAGGATATAGATATCAGGTTTGATGACTGTAACTTCTTCTCTAAATTTTTTCCAAAAATGATGATCCACTTCATTAGCAACATCTAGTCGCCATCCATCAATATCGAATTCTTTTATCCAATAGGTGGCAATATCTAATAAATATTTTTGAACCTCTGGATTTGCTGTATTTAGTTTGGGCATGAATGGAGTAAATGCAAAAGTATCATATGGGATATTTTCAGCAGTTTCTGGCACATCAGTCATCTGATAGGAATCTACTGGGAAAAAGCGGATATGGAACCAGTCTTTATAGATTGATTTTTCTCCGTTTTCGAGTACATCTTGCCATTGGGGCGAATGGATTCCCATATGATTGAATACAGCATCAAACATGATACGTATCCCTCTTTTATGTGCTTCATCAATTAAATTTTTTAAAAGTTTTTTATCTCCAAACGCGGGATCGACTTCATAATAGTCGATCGTGTCGTACTTGTGATTGGATGTAGCTTTAAATATGGGACAAAAGTATATTCCGTTGATACCCAGGTCTGTCAAATAATCCAGATGATCCATCACACCTTGTAAATCCCCGCCAAAGAAATCTTCACGATCTGGATCTTTGCTTCCCCAAGCCAAAGTATGATCGGGATCATTTGCTTTATCCCCATTTGCAAATCTTTCAGGAAAAATTTGATACCATACTGTTTCTTTCACCCATTCTGGTACAACGAAGCGATCAATTTGATGGAAATAAGGCATTCGAAAATAAAAATTTGGTTCAGCAATCACATTTTTTCGATAAGGAAAAACACCTTGATCACCATAGAAACAATCCGTGCTGTCTTCTCCAATAACATGGAACGCATATTGTAATCGTCTTGTTTCACTTGTCAATTCAACTTCCCAATAATCATGAACATTTGTACTTAAACACTTTTTCATTGGTCGTTCTTTTTGATACCATTTTTCAGTTGTTATGGTATACGGATCTCCGCTTAACACATATACTTTTTTGATATCATTCTTCCGAGTACGAAGCCGGATACGGAATTTTGTATTCGTATATAGAAATGCATATTCACTTTCCGGTCGATGATAAATTGCAGCTGTGTCCATTGATTTCCTCCTTGCGATTTAATATTACGTCCTCACTATAAGTGATAGAGATAGAAAAGACAACGCTTTCAAAAATGTTATCGGTAACAGTTTTTTTGGCACTTTTCTATTACTTTTTAAGCGAATTCAACAAATAGATTCAAAAACTTTTAAAAGTTTTTGAATCTATTTTATACCTATTTCGAGTTCTATAATTATCTTAGTTTATCTGTTTCTCTGCTCTCTATATTCGATCCTCCTAATCGAAAAAGTTTTTTAAGAGTTTTTGCTTGATCGAGTGATTTCAGATAAGATGAGTTTCCTAAATTAGCCAAGCCTAATTTTTTTCTTAAACGAAGTTAACTTATAGTGAAAAATAAGTTATAATAAGATAAGAATACTATTAATCAACTAAAGGAAGTGGATAAATGAAAGAAACAAGACAATTTATATGGACATATGCCAAAATTATTTTTGCCCTCTTTATATTAGGAGTCGCTATAAATATGTTTTTAGGGCCTCATCATATCGCTGCTGGTGGTGTCAGCGGACTAGGAATATTACTGGAAGCTGCTTTCGGTTTTGACCGTGCTATAGTCATTTTAGTATTGAATATCGCTATGTTAGTGCTAGCTCTTCTGTTTTTAGGTAAAAAACCTTTTTTCAAAGTGCTTTTTGGAAGCTTAGTTTTTCCTTTGATCATCGCGGTAGTACCAGAGATGATGATTACTTCAGATCGGTTGTTATCTGTCATTTTTGGAAGTGCGATTTTTGCTTTAGGAGTGGCCATCTTATATAAAAATAACTCTTCCAGTGGTGGCACGACGATCCCTCCCCTCATTTTTAAAAAATATTTCCACTTGAACACTTCGATCGGCCTGTTTCTTACAGATGCTTTCGTCGTTTCTCTCAATCTGTTTGTTTTTGGAATAGAAGAATTTCTTTACGCTATCTTATCTATTGCAATCACTTCAATCGTCATGACCTATATCGAAACAGGGATCAATCGGAAGAAATCCGTCATGGTTATGAGCGAACATTCTTTGGAAGACATTCGCCTTCGCTTAAGTGCTGAAATCGGACGCGGGCTTACCTTGCTGGAGGCAAAAGGCGGCTATAACCGAAAGTCAAAAGAAGTGTTGTTGATCGTTGTGACCGATCATGAATTCTCTCGAATGAAACCTCTGATAGAAGAAATTGATCCAAGCGCCTTTGTCATTGTCAACAGCGTAGCAGAAGTAATGGGACGCGGATTTACTTATCATCCAATCGAATGAGTTGGTAAGTAATCAACCCTATTATTTTGAATGCGTTTTCTTTAACTGGTATAATAATAGAAGAAGTAAGTAAATGTTCGATTGAAAAAGAGAGGAGAATTTTATGCATAAAGGAACAGAAATCGATTTTGTATTAAATGACAGTTTGAAAGCTCTAAAACTTTATCAAACGATCTTTGATGAAATAGAACTGATTGAGGCAACAGAGTATCCTAGAGGCAATAATGAAGTCATTTTTTCCTTGTATGGCACGCGGTTCCATATGCTGGATGACAATCCGCCCCTTGGCCTGACTGCCCCTACTGCTGAACATCCAAATACGATCTGGTTCAATATCATCGTCTCTGACATTAAGGACACACATAATAAAGCATTACGAAATGGCTGTGTAGAGATCCAAGAAATGACAGAAATGATGGACTTTGGTGTGACCAATTCGATGTTCAGGGATCCTTTTGGTTATTTATGGATGCTTCATCAGGTTCATCGTGAAGTAAGTTTTGAAGAAAGAAAACAACTTTTTGAAAAATATATGTAAAGTTTATGATGGGATTAGTTCTTGTCACTGATATTTTTTTGTAAATATTCTTATTAGAGGAAGCAAGTTTGTTCCATGTGCTTTCTCTTTTTTCTTGAATAATCAATTTCTTTGCTTTTTATAATTAAATTGTGTACAATCTAATTGCATCAAATATAATAAAAGGTGGTAATCTTATGAAAAAAATGTATTCTACAAAAATGATCAACACAGGCGGACGTTCTGGAGAAGTCCATAATCCTGATCACACATTCGAATTAAATATTGCAGCTCCTGGTAAACGTGTTGAAAACGCAACAAATCCTGAACAATTGTTTGCAGCTGGTTTCAGTGCCTGTTTCAACAGTGCATTGGAGTTGATTAAACAACAAAAAAATATTTCTGGCGCTTCTACTGTCAGCGCACAAGTTTCTCTTTATTCCGAAAGTGAAATGAGCTTTGTCTTAGGCGTAGAGATTGAAGGATCTATCGAAGGCCTTTCTCTAGAAGAAACCCAAGAATTATTAGAAGCTGCACATAAAGTGTGCCCTTATTCAAAAGCGACAGCTGGAAATATCGAAGTTACTCTGAAAGCTGTTAGTGAATAGACTTTTTTGTGTAAATCCGCTATGATACACTATAGTGAAACAGCGGAGGTGGAAAAATGGAAGATCTATATTTAGCTAATCAAGTATGTTTTCCTTTATATGCCGCCTCTAAGGAGATCATCAGGCACTACACTCCCCTTCTCAAACCGCTGGATCTTACCTATACCCAGTATCTTGTGATGCTAGTTTTATGGGAAAAGAAAAAGACTACAGTGAAAGAGCTAGGAAATGATTTGTGTCTGGATTCTGGTACGCTAACCCCCTTACTGAAGAAGTTAGCAGAAAAAAATTATATCAAGCGTCAGCGTGAAACGGATGACGAAAGAATCGTAAATGTTACGCTCACTTCTCAAGGAGTTGCGTTGCAAAAACAAGCAGAAGGTATTCCACAAAAGATCAAGTCTTATCTTCCGCTTGAACAGGAAGAATTGGATACACTGCAACATCTGACCCGAAAAATGCTAGATAATTTTCATCAAGACCAGAAAAAGGGCTGAAACTGCTAGATGAACGATTTTATGAGGAAAACCAACTCATAAGATAACGTCATTTAGCGGTTTTTCTTTTTGCTCTTTCCCTTTCTTATTTTCGTATTCCATCATATAATGAATAACGTGTTTATTTTTGTTATTTGGAGGTTGTCAAATTGTCCGTTTATCAGCGTTTTTTGGCGAATGAAAAAATACGCCGCCTCACTGTTTTATTATCTGTCATTTTTGTACTTTTCTTAGTAAGAAGTATGATTACAACCATTTTACTCACATTTATCTTTACTTACTTGATGATCCACCTTGTTCAAATCATTCAGCGATTTGTCCGAATCCCTACAGGTATTTTAGCCATCATGATTTATACATTGATCGTTTATCTTATCTATCTGGCATTCACAAAGTATATCCCGATGCTTATTCATCAAACATTCGATATGATCCAATCTGTTATTGATTTTTACGAGCATCAACCAAAAGATGCAGATCCAGTTTTACAATACATCCACAATTATATCGAGCGGAACGATTTCTTTGAACAGCTTCAAAATGGCGCGTCAATTGCGCTTGGCTATTTACAAGATATAGGAAAACTGGCAGTGGCGTTCGCTATGTCGTTCATCTTAAGTTTCTTTTTTATGATTGAAAAGCAAAAAACGATTTTTTTCTCACGGTTATTTCTAAAAAGTGAGTTTTCTTGGTTCTTTCAAGATCTATATTATTTCGCCGATAAGTTTGTCAATACATTTGGTTTAGTATTAGAAGCTCAATTTATTATTGCTCTTTTAAACACCCTGCTCACAACTATTGCCTTGGCCGCATTTGGCTTTCACCAACTGCTGAGCTTAGCAATTATGATATTCATTCTAAGTCTGATCCCAGTAGCAGGCGTTATTATTTCTTGTATTCCTCTATCTTTCATTGCTTATTCACAAGGAGGAATCAGAGATGTTGTTTATATCCTGATGACGATTTTGGTTGTGCATCTGATCGAATCTTATGTACTGAACCCAAAATTAATGTCTAGCAAAACAGACTTGCCGATTTTTTATACATTCGTGGTCTTGCTTGTTAGTGAACGATTCTTTGGCGTTTGGGGATTGATTGTCGGCATCCCGATTTTCACCTTCTTTTTAGATGTGCTGAAAGTGAAAAAGATTCCGAATCATTCACCAAGAGAAACAGATCTCCTTTAAATTAAAAATGAAGAAAGATAAAAATTAGAACGACCCTAAATATCAGATTTAGAATCTGTTATTCAGGGTCGTTTTATTAATATTACTTTTTCGTTTGTAAAAATGTGTTCTCCGACATTCTTCAAATGTCAGTGTCATCTATTTTGTTTAAATCTTTTTACAGAAAACATCATTGTTATGCCTAATAGAATGATTCCGCTCCACAGTATGACTTTATTTTGTGCTTCTCCAGATTTTGGCAGCTGTTTATTTTTCGTATCAGGACTAGCAAGGATTGTATCTTTGCTACTTTTTAAAGTCTCAGCTGGGTGAGGGTTATCAAATCGTTGTGTTTGTGTATTCTGCTTCTCTTTATTTATTTGTTGAATGGTTGTATCTATTTTTTGACTCTCTTTCTTTTCATCCTTTTGGGTGCTTATCTCTTTTGCCGTTATATTTGTTTCAGGTGTTTTTTCTGGCATTTCTGGGGACACATCTGGCTTTTCTTCAGGAACCCTATTTGGTGGTTCTGGAGTCACATCTGGTTTCTCTGGATTCTCGGTTTCGTTATCTGTGCCTGGTATTGTTTCCGGTATTGTTTCGTTTCCAGAGTCTGTATCTGGTTCTGGAGTCACATCTGGTTTCTCTGGATTCTCGGTTTCATTATCTGTGCCTGGTTTTTCTTCGGGAGTTGTTTCAGGTTTTGATTCATTGTCTGGCTCCGGCTTCATTTCTGTATCAGGCTCTTCACCAGATTCTATTTCCGGTTGCTGTTCTCCGTCTGGATTTTCTGTAGGCGGTATATCAGGCTTGTTTTCATTTTCTGGTTTATCCGTTGGTTCCCCAACAAGATCTCCTCCTCCTGAGTCGATTGCTGAATCTTGCTCAACTGTCTGCCGTTGACTATACGGCGTCAAATAATGAAGATCGTTCGGTAAGCCATCTGCTACTTTGACAGTAAACAGTGCTGGTTTTAGCAAGTCCTGATTTAATGTGACGGTGAAAGTAAATGTTGCTTGCTTGTGTTGGATAGACAAAGTATTCTCGTCGTAACTGATCAATAAAGCAGGGTCAACATTCTCAAATGTAACAGCTGATTGTCGTATCGGTGCTAAGTCTCCCGAATAATCAACTGTTGCTTTGATGGTCGCTGTTTGTCCTTTTTTCAATTTTGTGACACCTGAATTGAAGGAAGAAAATTCATCTTGGAAAGTAATTCGATTAACATTGGCCCATTTGGTTTCTGCCCAATTTGCTGTTCCTATCTCCTCTGTATGCACTGTCTGATTTATAGTAAGCGATAAGCTTAAGGCTGTAAATGTTGAGATTAAGATGGTTGGATATCTCATAACTCTCTCACTCCTTGATTTTTTTGTATGCAAGAAATAAGATAGTAGAGATTGTGCCTATATGTTTACTGTATTTTTGTCTAGTTTCATGAAAAAAACAGTAATATTTTCGAGTTTTAACAATTTAACTAAAAAGGAGCGCCCTTCATGCAAACCCAAGAAGCGATAAAAACGTATCTTTTGAAGAAAAAAAGCAATACAAAATTAGATATTTTTCTTTTCCTGTCTGAACATCGTTTCTTTATTACTACACAATATTTAGCAGATCATTTCCATATGTCTGAATCAAATTTTCTATTATACATCAAAGAATTAGAACAAGATTTTGAGCGTCTAAATCTAACAGAATTGCATATTGATAAACAAAAACCTTTTTTGAAGTTGAATTTTGAAGGAATTGATCCGGCTTATTGCTACTATCGTCTATTTGGAAGGTACTGCAACGAATCGGTCAGTTATGAGATCTTGACTTCTTTGTTCAGTTGTCAGACAAATTCGATTATCAGTTTAAGTCAGCAAACGAACTATAGTGCCTCTTATCTGTATACGAAAATGAAAAAAATCAATGCATTTTTAGCATTGTATGGTTGTCTGTCTCCTTTTCTAATAATGGAAGAAAGTCCTTTTCTGGAAAAGAAGTACAAATCCAATATGCAGCATTAGATATTTATTGGAATATCTTTTCAAGTACTGCTACAGATTTTTATGATGAAGAACCACAGGTAGTTGCTTTTATGATGAATACTTTTTTTAAAAAAGAGGTACTTGACCGACTGAATAGCGGTATGATGGATAAATTATATTTGCTGTTGAAAATATGTAAAGAGAATTTTCCGGCTACTTCTGTGAAAGGTGTGCAAAGAGAGTTTGAGGAGTATGAATATATTGACTTTTTTATTGATCCCTCTGTCGATATTTTGCGTCCCAATCTGCCAATTTGTCGCGAACAACGCATCCTAGTGAATATTTTAGCTCGGCTCTCTATCACGAAAATCGAATCAGAAAAAACAAGTTTGGAGCAATACGAACTTTTAAGAAAAGCAAATGTTCCTCATGTTCTTTATTCAAGAAAAATGGTGGAATCCTTTTGTACTGTATTTGATTTGCTTATGCCTGAAAAAGAAAAGATTCTTTACTCGTTGGCGTTCGCACGAAATAAACTTTATAATGGATTTCTTAACTTCAATCAACCAAATACGCCCCTTCCTACTTTTATGCTTTATCAAGAGCATAACGTATTGAAAGAAATCCAAACAGCTATCGAACGATTTTACATGGATTTCAGAGAACAAAATCAACATATGCTGCCAGATATTTTAGAAAAAGAAAATGTGCTATGGATGGTCGAAGATCTAGTACATTTATATGATCGTTACAAAAAACAACCGCTGATCGTGATTGGTGTGAACTATACGCGTGATTTTTATATCAGTAAAGATTTGATTGTTAAGATAGAACAAATTTTTTCAAATGAATCGATCAAAATACAAAACGATTTTATGGAGAACTGTAACATCGTTATCAGTGACTGCCCTTTGAAACATTTGCCTTCCCACATCAAAAAAATATATATTTTAAAGGGAATCATCACACCAGAAGATTGGAAAAAAGTGATTATGAGGATTTCAGAATATATTTTTGAATTAAAAGAAGAGGCTCTTATGAACCAATCGGAAAAAGAAAATCAAGATAACCTCTAGTTCCTAGACCAAAGAAGTGACATAAATTTGAATATCTTTTTCGTTTACATAATAAAATTATAAATTATTTACTGGTTTTCTTTACGTTCGTTTCCTTTTTCAATTGCTTCCCATAATCCATTTAGATATACCGCACCTAATGCTCGATCATATAAGCCATATCCTGGTCTTCCTGTCTCATTCCAAATCATTCTGCCATGATCAGGGCGGATGTATCCGTCAAATCCGTTGTCATACATTGTTTTTAGTATACGGTACATGTCTAATGAACCGTATTCTGATTTATGCGGTGCCTCATAGAAATCTCGATTATCTAAAAACTTGATATTTCGAACGTGAGCAAATGGGATCCGGTCTCTTTGGCAAAATTCTGCTAAAATTTCATACACATCATTTTCTGGATCTTCTGCAATACTTCCTGTACAAAGAGTGATTCCGTTAGAAGGACTGTCTACTACTCGGCACAACCAATCTAGGTCTTCTCGATTCTTTACGATTCGAGGTAATCCAAAAATCGAGTACGGCGGGTCATCTGGGTGTACAGCCATTTTGACCCCTACCTCTTCACATGTCGGGATGATTGATTGAAGAAAATAAGCAAAATTTTCTCGAAGTTTTTCTTCGTCTACTGATGCATACGCTTCAAGCAAAGATTTGATATGAGCTAAGCGTTCAGGTTCCCACCCCGGCAACTCGAATTCATTGCTGGACTGTTCGATGCGTTCGACGATTTCTTTTGGATCAGCTGGAATATCAGCGGATATAAAAGCTAACGTAGATGAGCCATCTTCTAAGCGGTAATCAAGATCAGATTTGACCCAATCAAATACAGGCATAAAATTATAGCAGATGACTTCTATTCCATATTCTGCCAAGTTTCGAATCGTCTGCTTATAGTTTTCGATATACTGCTCACGGGATGGTAAACCATTTTTAATGGCATCATGCACATTGACGCTTTCGATAACCTTTAGTGTCAATCCACGAGACTCAATTTCTTCTTTTAATTCTTTGATCCGTTCCCTAGGCCACACTTCTCCTACTGGTATATCCATCAATGTGCCTACAATACCTTTGACTGCAGGTATTTGTCTGATTTCATCTAAAGCAATCTTTTCCTCTTGTGAACCGTACCATCTAAAAGTCATTTCCATTATAAAGTTCCTCCATGTTCTTGTAAGTAATTCTGTAATGTTTTTCGTACGGCATTGGGTCCTGCCAACATTTTGATGAACATTCCTTCTATTTTTCTGCCAATCTCAGCTTGATAAAGATCTACACCAAAAATTTCTTTATTTGACAAAATAGGAACAATTTTCTCTTGGATATGTGAGGTATCTTGCGTACCCAATTGAATATCAGAAAGCCTGTGCTGAAGTTCCACCAGCAAAGGATCTGGACTCGGTGTGAATGGTTTTCCTTGATCATCAAGGCCAATAAGGTATCGAAGCCAAGCAGCGAGAATCAATGGGATGAACACAAGAGTCTGCGGGTCCTTATTTTCTATTTCCATATATTTTTTAATCGTCTCACCGTAACGAATCGCCACCTTTTGAGAGGTATCCGTGGCGATTCGCTGAGGCATGTCAGGAATATTTGGATTAGAAAATCGCACAGTGACTACTTCTTCAAGAAAGGTCTTTGGATCAATGATTCCAGGCGATTCTACGACTGGAAGACCTTCATTGTACCCGATTTCAGAAACTAACAGTGACAAATCTGGATCTTTCATCTCTTCAGCTATACTCCTATAACCCAGTAAACAACCCATAATAGCTAAAGCCGTATGCAAAGGATTAAGACAAGTCGTCACTTTCATCGTATCTGCTTTATCTACCGTTGCACGATCAGTCAAGAACACTCCAGCTTTTTCGAATCTCGGACGTCCGTTTGGAAAATGATCTTCCATGATTAAATAATGGATATCTTCTGTATTAACGAATGGCGCAATATTGGTTCCCTTTGCGGTTTGCAAGATCGACATATTTAAAAACCCTTCTTCTGCCAACATTCTGCTAACTGATACGGAAGGATTCGGAGTGATACGATCAATCATTGTCCATGGAAATGCAACGATTTCTTCATTCGATAAGTATTGGATAAATGTTTCTGGTACATAACCTTCCTTTTGCCATTCTTTTGCAATCGCTAGCAACGAAGTACGTAATTGATTGCCGTTTTGTGAAAAATTATCTGTAGAGACAAGTGCAATCGGCCAAGCTCCCCATAAAAACCGTCTATAAAGTAGTGCAGCAAGAATACTCATCGTATGTGATGGCTTTTTAGGACCATTTTTTATATCAACTGCAATCGGTCCTATATATTTATTACTTGTATCTTTCAATCGATAACCTTTTTCAGTAATAGCAAAAGTAACTAATTGTAAACTCGGATTTTCAAAGTGACCAATCATCTTAGCAAAGTGTTCCGAACAATCTGGATGACAATACAGACTGTCAGCTGTCGCAGCTAATACACGTTTGACAAATTTTCCACTGCTTGGCATGACCACTTCAAGAATCAAATCATCAAAAACTCGGTAAGCCTTTTCAATTATTTCTTCATCGAATGTTTCACAAACAATGACACCAGTGGGCAATTCGCCTTGATCCGCTAAACATTGAGCGATTTCTGCATGAAATCCTCGATAAAGATTTCCGCCACCAAAATGGATCCAGACAGGATTTCTTTGTCCAGTTTCTCTTAATGATGCACGGTCAAAATGAGGTATTTCTACTTCTTTTTGAGATAATTCAGGAATAAAGTTCTCCCAGTTGTTTAAATCAATCATTTTTCCCCTCCTAAACTAACATATCAGTTTTTGTCTTCAAATGAATTTTATGCAATAAAAACCGCTATGTCAATCAAAATTTTACTATTTGTACAAATCTACGAGTTAAAGTGACATATCAGATTGTTTTTCAGATCTCTTCTGTTATACTACGTTCATAGAAATGATTTTGGAGGTATAAAAATGAAAAGTAGCTTGCAATCTCAAGCTTACCAAGCGATTCGTAAACAAATCATCTATGCGGACCTAGAACCTGGAAGAAAAATATCTGAAAAAGCGCTGGAGGAACATCTTTCTATCGGCCGGACCCCCATTCGCGAAGCATTGATTCAACTACGTCAGCAAGAACTCGTGTACACAGTTCCTCAAAGTGGTACGTATGTTTCAAGAATCAATCTCTATTCTGCAGAAAATGCTCGATTTGTTCGAGAACAATTAGAACAGCAAATCATGATTGAATGCTGTTCCAAATTGGACCATCAAACACGAATAGTGTTAGAAACGATTTTAAAAGAACAAGAAAAAGCAGCCCAAATAAAGGATGAACGTGCGTTTTTTCGTGCAGATAATTTATTTCATGAAGCTTGTTTCGAAATTGCCGGCAGAAAAGAAGTTTGGAACTGGTTAGATGACCACAATACCCATTTAGAACGTTTTCGTTGGTTAAGAGTGACCATACAAGGGCTTCCATGGGAAACGATCATGGAACAACATGAAGATTTATTCAGAGCATTAGTCGATAAAAAACCAGAAGAAGCTCGTTTTCAAACGGGATTGTACTTGCACATGATGCTGAAAGAACAAGAAACTGTCACTCAACGTTATCCTGAGTATTTCAAGTAGTTGTATTTTCTTATGCCTCTTCCATTTTATAATTAACCAGCGTTTTTGAGTAATCTTTATTAAATAACAAAATATTCATTGACTTTCTAACTCCAACTAAATTACAATCATTATAAATAAATAATTATTATTGGAGGTTTTACTATGTCATTGATTGGGAAAAAAATCGAAGAATTTAACGCTCAAGCTTATCATCAAGGAGAATTTTTAGAAATTAGCGAGAAAGACCTTATGGGGAATTGGAGCATCCTATGTTTCTACCCAGCAGATTTCACTTTTGTTTGCCCCACTGAACTAGAAGACTTACAAGAACAATATAGCACCTTGAAATCTTTGGGTGTTGAAGTCTTTTCTTGCTCTACAGATACCCATTTTACTCACAAAGCATGGCATGATACATCAGATGCTATCGGTAAAATCGAATACACGATGATTGGCGATCCTTCGCATCGGATTTCTCGTATTTTTGATGTGTTGGATGAAGAACAAGGATTAGCTCAACGAGGAACATTTATTATTGATCCAGACGGCATCGTTCAAGCTATGGAAATCAATGCAGATGGAATGGGTCGTGATGCTAGTGCACTGATTGATAAGATACGGGTTGCCCAATATGTACGTACCCACCCAGGTGAAGTTTGTCCGGCAAAATGGAAAGAAAGTGGCGAAACATTGAAACCAAGTTTTGATCTTGTTGGAAAAATTTAGGTGGTCAACATGTTAGATAAAGAAACTAAACAAAACCTCGAACAATATTTAGCACTGATTGAATCTCCTATTGTTTTTTCTGTTAGTTTGGATACTAGTGAAAATAGTCAAAAATTAGCAGAATTTACGAAGGAAATATCAGAAATGTCTCCTAAAATCTCTTGGGAAAAAAAAGAGTTGATGTGGACACCTAGTTTTTCTATCAGCCCTCTTGGCAAAGAAAGTGGAATTATTTTTGCTGGTATCCCCCTCGGTCATGAATTTGCTTCTTTTTTACTAGCACTGTTACAAATTAGTGGACGGGCACCAAAAATCAGTGAGTCTTTGAGTCTCAAAATCAAACAAATCAAACAAAAGCTGCATTTTGACAGTTATGTCAGCTTGACTTGTCACAATTGCCCCGACGTTGTACAGGCATTGAATATATTAGCTGTATTAAATCCAAATATTACTCATACGATGATTGAAGGCGGTATGTTCCAAAAAGAAATTGATGATAAACAAATCATGGCAGTGCCAACAGTGTTTTTAAATGGTGAAGAATTTAGTAGCGGACGCATGACGATCGAACAAATCGTTGAAAAAATCACTGGTCCTTTGGTTGAAGAAGAATTATTTGAAAAAAAACCTTATGATGTATTAGTGGTCGGTGGCGGACCAGCAGCTAGTAGTGCAGCTATCTATGCAGCACGTAAAGGTATCCGCACAGGGATTGTTGCTGACTCCTTCGGTGGACAAGTCGTTGAAACACTGGGAATTGAAAACATGATTGGTACCCCTTACACAGAAGGGCCAAAATTAATGCAGCAAGTAGAAAATCATGTGCGCAGTTACCCTATCGATATTATGATCAATCAAGAGGCTGTTTCCTTAAATAAAGAGCAAGATTTTATCAATATCGGCTTGGCTAACGGTATATCACTTCAAGCAAAAACTGCAATTATTGCGACAGGTGCGCACTGGCGTTCTATCAATGTACCGGGCGAAAAAGAGTTTAAAAATAAAGGAATTGCTTATTGTCCACACTGTGACGGTCCTCTATTTAAAGGAAAAGAGATTGCTGTTATCGGCGGTGGTAATTCTGGTGTTGAAGCAGCAATTGATTTGGCTGGGTTAGCAAAACATGTATATGTTCTAGAATTCTTACCAGAATTAAAAGCAGATCAAATCTTACAGGATAAACTAGTCTCTCTTGCGAATGTCACTGTTATCAAACATGCAGCGACGAAAGAAATCATCGGTACGAATCAGGTAGAATCTCTCTCCTATATCGATCGCCGTACGATGGAGATGCATACGCTAGCTGTTTCAGGAGTATTCATTCTAGTCGGCTTACTCCCTAATACGGATTGGCTAGATGGAACGATCGAAATGAACCCAAGAAATGAAATAGTGACCGAGAAAAATGGTGCAACGAATATCCCCGGCGTTTTCGCAGCTGGTGATTGTACAGATAGTCCATACAAACAAATCATCGTTTCAATGGGTTCAGGAGCTACGGCAGCTTTAGGAGCATTCGATTATCTGATGCGCACTTGAACTATAAAGATTGTACAAAAGACAGATAGAGGTTGTGAGCCTGCCGTTCAGCTCCGAGTCACAAGGAACAATTTCAATAAACAGTTTCTCATGTTTGTTGAATATTGTGACTTGTGGCTGAGGAGTAGGCATGAGAACACCGTTTATTCGAAAAAAAGGATTGTGATAAGAATTTTGTCACAATCCTTCTTGTCTTTTTTTTGAATAATCACTTTTTCTTCTCTTTTTCTTATATACTATAAGTAGTAAATAGTTTGAGAGAAGAAAGGTGACTGATTATGGCGCAAAATCGTATTTTTAAGACAAGTTTTGCAAGCGTTTATCCTATGTATGTAGCAAAAGCAGAGAGAAAAGATCGTACAAAAGAGGAAGTAGATGAAATCATTTGCTGGCTGACAGGTTATTCCCAAACAGAACTAGAAGAGCAACTACAAAAACAAGTGACTTTCGAACAATTTTTTGCGGAAGCCCCTGCCCCCAATCCTTCTCGTTCTTTGATTACAGGTGTTGTTTGTGGTGTGCGAGTAGAAAACATCGAGGATAACTTGATGAAAGAAATTCGTTATTTAGATAAAATGATCGATGAGCTAGCAAAAGGCAAAAAAATGGAAAAGATCCTCAGAAAATGATCTTTCTTAAGAAGCTCTTCTCCTTCACTCGTTTTGTAACGTTTGATTTGGTAAAATGACTAGTTCACGTTAAAATAAGTCAAAGGAGGTTTTCTTATATGTTTGAGACGATTAAACAAAATATTCAAAAATATGCCTTATTAAGAGCTGCTGTTTATATTATTTCTGGGATTGCGATTGCGCTAAACCCTTCTGCTGTTTTTCATTTTATCGGTTATCTGATCACTGCCTATCTTGTTTTGCTTGGGGTGTTGAATCTTTTTGAGGCTTACCGTTTTAAAAGGAAAACAGGTTCTTGGAGTATCGGTCTGTTTAGTGGTCTTTTTTTCCTGATCTGTGCGCTGATCGTTTATGCTTTTGCACCTGCAATCGTTTCTATCCTGCCGATTCTTCTTGGATTAGCTGTTATCATCAACAGCTTGTTCCAGTTGTTCTTCAGCATGAATACAAAAGCTAAAAGTTGGAGTGTTTATAGTATTCTGTTGTTGATTGGCGGATTCGTCTTATTGTTTAATCCATTCAAAAGCTTGATGGTTCTATTTCAAATATTCGGTTTCATCTTGATTTTCATGGGCATCCAGGAAATCATCAATTTTATCAGAGTAAGAAAAATGACTATACGTTAATCGTTTTTAGTTATTAAAATAGACTGTTTAAAAACCAACAAACCAAAAAATACTTTTGGTTTGTTGTTTTTTTTATGAGTATATTTTCCTATTTTTTCAATAATATATGTTATGCTAAGTTCGGGCTATATTTTATACAAAGGAATGATGAGAATGGAATTTATTGGTATTTTATGCCTGATATTGATTTCAACAACGATTGGCTCACATATCTCTAGGAGATTAGGTATTCCAGCAGTAATCGGACAATTACTTGTTGGTGTTTTGCTAGGACAAGCTGGATTGAATTGGGTCAAACCGGATATTCTAGTCCATGACTTCTCGGAGATTGGTGTAATCTTATTGATGTTTTTAGCTGGTCTGGAAAGTGATTTATCTCTTTTGAAAAAATATTTCCGACCAGGCATGTTCGTTGCTTTACTCGGAATCATCTTCCCTGTTGTTTTTGGTTGGCTAACAGGCGAAGCATTCCAAGTTTCGGGAAATGAAGCGATTTTCTTTGGGATTATTCTTGCAGCAACTTCTGTCAGTATTTCAGTTGAAGTATTAAAGGAACTAAACGTGGTGAATACGAAAGAAGGCTCAACTATTTTAGGTGCTTCTGTTGTAGATGACATTTTAGTCGTTTTAGTCCTAAGTTTCAGTCTATCTTTTCTCACTGGAGAAGCTTCTAGCAATGCTTCTTTACCGCTTGTTTTGATTGAACAGCTCGTTTACTTTGTTTTTATTTTCTTATTAGTCAAATGGATTGCCCCCTTCTTGCTTTCATTTGCAGAAAAAGTGTACGCAAATTCTTCTATTATCATCGTATCGCTAGTTATTTGTTTAGGTATGTCTTACGTAGCGGATCTTGTAGGTCTTAGTTCTGTCATTGGTGCCTTTTTTGCTGGGATAGCAGTCAGTCAGACAAAGGTCAAAGAAGAAGTATACCACAATGTTGAAGCTTTAGGATATGCAGTATTTATACCAGTATTTTTTGTCAGTGTAGGATTAGAAGTTGATTTTTCTGACTTTGGTGAGCAGCTGCTCTTTATTTCTATATTGACGCTTGTAGCGATTTTGACCAAATTGCTTGGAGGGTATTTTGGTGCTCAGATTGCCGGTTTTTCTCAACATAGTTCATTGATGGTCGGTGCTGGTATGATTTCGCGTGGAGAAATGGCTTTGATCATTTTGCAAATTGGACAGCAAAGTCAATTGATCGAACCACAGTACTATTCACCTTTAGTAATCGTGATTTTATTAAGTACACTTATTTCTCCACTTGTTCTAAAATATTTTACAAAAAAAGTTTATGAAGTGTGAGTGACCCAGAAAGAGGTCGTAAACCTGTCGTGTATTCGAAAAAAAGGACTGTGACGATCCAGTCACAGTCCTTTTACTATAGTTAAGAAGTCGTTCTTTATTGATAATTTTGGTTGAGGTATTGTAATAGTTCGGGTGCTCGTTTAGTTGCTGAATCATCATCTTCTTTATTTTCCAACATGCTAACCATCATATATCCTTGGTTATCAGGGTTGAAAGCAAACAAGAAACTGTTCTCTTTTCCTTTTTCATCCTGTTTTTCTTTGATTTCCGCTGTACCAGTTTTCGCTGCCAATGGAATCCCTAAAGCAGAAAGAGAATGTGCTGTACCATTTACATCTTGCACAACTTCTCTCAGATCTGGCACGATCGTTTGTACTGCTGTTTCGCCGATGACATTCTTCTTATCTTTTGTCTCTTTATCTGCAATCAATTTAGGATAGACAAGTGTGCCATTGTTGGCAAAAACAGAATACATTGCTGCTTGCTGGATAGGATTAATTAGAAGTTCGCCTTGTCCATATCCAGTATCAGCTAGCAAGATATCTGAATTAAAGCTCTCTCCATTAGAAATTTGTGCTGGATTCATACTGATTGGCAAATCAAGGTCTTCACCAAAAATGAATTTATCCAAACCTGCACGGAAATTCTTCTCCCCCATTTTCAACGTTTCTTGCGCCATATATATATTATCGGAATAAATCAAAGCAGTTTTTAAGTCTACTTGTGACACATCACTAACACGAGTTACTTGATACGATCCCCAAGAACTATCTTTTTGCCATTTAAGCCCGTTGATCGTCAACACTTCATTTGGATCGATAGTGCCGTTGTCGAGACCGATTGCTGCTGTGATCATTTTAAACGTAGAGCCAGGAGCATAACCTGTCGCAAATCGGCTGATGAATGGTTGTTCAGGATTTTCTTCATAAGCTTTGTAGTCTTCTTGTGAGATCCCGTTTGTCATTTTGTTTGGATCATAGCTTGGAGAGCTAGCAAGCGCAAGAAGATCACCGGTTTTTGGCGTTGTCGCAACAGTCGATCCAGCTTTTCCTCCTAGACTGTCGAAAGCTGTTTTTTGTGCCTTTGCATCGATTGTCAATTTGATATCTTTTCCGTTTTGGACTTCATGCTCGATCAGAACCTTTTTCTCGACACCGTCTGTATCTGTGATGCTTAATTTTCCACCTGTAGTCCCACGAAGATCCTTATCAAAAGCCATTTCCAAACCAGATCGTCCGATTTTTCCATTACTGCTTAATTCTGGATTTTTATCAATATCTTCTGCTGTGATATCTCCCACGTAACCAATCAGTTGAGCAGCTGCTTCACCCAAAGGATAATATCTGCCGTCTACTTCTTGGATGGTAGCTCCAGCTGGAAGTTCTGGCGTTGCTCCATCAATGATTTTCAATGGGACAAAGTAATCGGGTTGTACCCAGCTTTGTGAAATAGCCTGATTGATAGCATCTTCTGTTAAGTCGAATGCAGAAGCAATGGCTTTGATATTGGCTGTTTTTTCGTCCCCATCCCCAAGTTTGCTTGGAACGACTCCTAATTGTTTTAGTTTGCCGGTTGTTGCTAATGGTTCCCCATTTCGATCTAAAATGTTCCCTCTTGTTGCTTCTTGCGTGGTCAGACTTACTTTGTCATTTCCTTCCATTTCTGGAAAAACCAAGTTAGGCTGCCAGTTGATCGTGGTTTTTCCATCATTTCTGTCTAATGTTCCTTTATAAGAAAGATCTTTCAATTCACCTAATGAGGTATTCATCTTTGCTTTATATGAAAAGCTATAAGTAGAATCATCTTTTTTATCTACTTTTAGATTTGATATCTCAAGTCCTTTGACATCGGCAGCACCGTATATATTTTGGTATTTTTCTAAGATCTCTTTTTCAGATAATGCACTTTTATTTGCTGCCTTTTTCGATGCCATTCCTGCAGCTTTGTTATAATCTCCTTTGTTTAAAGCTTGGACAAATTGCTCAACCGTCTTTTCTCCAGCTTCTACTGCTTGGGTTTCTTGGTAGTGCCGGTAGTAAAAATAACCGCCACTTGCAGCTACTATTAAAATCACTGCGCCGGCAATATAAGCGCCTGTTCGATTTTTGCCGTGCTTGTCACTTCTTTTCATTTTTTCCTCCTTCTTTTGCTTGTTATTCCTTTATTTTCACTATTTATACCTGTTTATTCTAACATAATAAAAGAAGTCAGAACATAACATAAATTGTTATTTCTAACTTCTTTTCTTTTATTTTCTTTACTTAATTATTCAGAAATTTTTTGATTGCTTCTTGGTTTTTGGACAAATCTAATTCCAGAACACTTCCGGAAGGCGTATTGTCGTTGAAGTCCCAACTGCCGTCTACTGGTACGGATAATGTATCGATCTTTTTATTATCGTCTTTGAGGAAATCCATACCGCAATCCAGTAGCACACTCTCAGGAAGGTTCGTTTGGATACTGCCAAGTAGTTTTCCCACCGCTTTCGGTAATTTAAATATCGAAGTGACGTCTTTCAGCTGCTGAGAGATAGCTTTAATCACTTGTTGCTGTCTTCTAATCCTCCCAAAGTCCCCTTCTTCGTCTTCACGGAATCGAGCATACTGCAGTAACGTATTGCCATCCATTACTTGCTTCCCTTTTTTTATATATACGCCATCTAAATCTAAAGATTTTTCTGCATCAATCTTTACTCCATCAGGAAACAGTTCATTGACGCAATCGATAAAATCTTGAAATGTGATACTTGCATAATACGGGGCTTCAAATTTGAAATTTTCCTTTAATGTTTGGTTCAATAAATCAACTCCTCCGTAAGAGTACGCTGCATTGATTTTATCCATTCCGTAACCTGGTATATCGACATATGAGTCTCTCATGATAGAGATTAGTTTTGCTTGTTGTGTTTTCTGGTCGTATTGTGCAACCATAAGTGAATCTGAGCGACCATTTTCGTCTTTCGAACGGGCATCCGAACCAATCAAAGCCACGTTTAGTGTGGTAGGGACACTTTTCGGATCTACCTTTTTTACAGTTGAGGTCTGTTTTGCAGACGAAAATCCATGGACAAATTCAATCGAAAAAAAGCCGACTACTAGTGTAAGCAGTAACAAAACAGATAATATGATTTTTTGAAATACTTTCATTGCGAATTCCTCTTTCTAAAAAGAATCTCTCGCTTGAAAAATAAAAGATAGTCCTTTATGATAATTCAAACTGAGAGATTCTCAGTTTCTCTTTATTGTTTTTCAGGTCGATAGAGCGGCAACTCTTCGGCCTGTATCTTCGAAGAAATATTCAACGTGATCCCGATCCCTAAAGAAAGGATCAGATAACTTGTTCCTCCATAACTAACAAATGGTAATGGCACGCCAGTCATTGGCATAAGCCCTGCGATACTTCCCACATTCATTATCGTCTGAACGAATAGCAAAGTTCCGAATCCTAAAAGAAACAATCCAGCTTGCTGATTTTTACAACGACTGCTTAAACAAAAGATTCTCATGCATAATGAGAATAATAAGAAAAGTACACACAATGCACCAATTAGCCCAAGCTCTTCTGTAATGATCGAAAAAATAAAATCTGTTTCTGTCTCTGGAAGATATCCCTTTTTTGTGATACTGTTTCCTAATCCTCTCCCCCATATGCCACCATTGTATAGTGCATAAAACGAATGAGTCATTTGATAGCCCGCACCATGACTATCTATGAAAGGATCTCTTAAAGTTGCAATCCTTTCATAAGCATGATTGAACATCTGGGGAAGCCAGCCTTTGTTTCCTAAATATAATACTCCGCCGGCTGCTCCAATCAATAAGGCAGAAAAAGTAACAATCAGATAGATTCCTTTTTTAAATGGAACTGCTGCTGCCCAAAAAATGACCCACGCAATCGAAAGAATCATCAATGCTCCAGCAATCTTTGGCTGGAATAAAATCAACAAAGTTATGCTTACTGTAATCAGGAAAGGTTTTTTTAGATTTTTTGGCGGATTATTTCCGTCACGAAAAAACCAGCTTAGATAAAAAATCAGAAAAAGATTTGCTAATTCTGAAGGCTGGAATTGAATGCCAAACAGAGAAATCCAACGTTGTGCGCCATTGACAGTGACACCGAATATTCCTACTCGTACTAAGATCAAAAAGAAAATCGATAAAGCTAAACCATATCCTGCTATTTTAGGGTGAAGTAAATAGTGCAGTTTGATTGAACGAGCTAAGAAGATTACGCCCCAACTCAAAAATATGAAAATCAGTTGGCGCAATAATAGACTTTTTGTATTTTCATCTGCTTGCAATAAACGATAAGAACTAGCACTGTATACTTCTAAAAGACCGATCATGGACAAAGTCAAATAAGGACCCAAAATCCACCAATCGATCTTTTTTCTTTTTTTCACCGCATCTCCTCCTCCCACAGTAATCCACTTGTCAGGTAAGGAGCGAGTTTGTCTCTTCAAATAAGTCAGTCTTGAAACTATAAAGAAAAGGCCAGAAACCTTTTCGAACAAGAATTCTGACCTAGCATCATCTCATCGTCCGAGTTTTAGCACTATACAACGTAAAGAAAACATTCTTAGCTATTGGAAAAAGCCTTAATCCGACAGTTTCTGTTTTACCCATTGGCGACTTTCGACGTTTCTGGGCAATAGCCTATGTTTGTATAGGAGCCTCACCTAACAAGGTTATTACTATATTCTATTTACGAGTCCATGATAGACTTTTCCTAATGAATAGGCAATGAAATTTGAAATGAAATAGTGAAATTTAACAATCTTTAATATTTTTTAGGAAAAAATAACAAATAACGTAAAAGAATCCCAGCGCAGTTTCGTTCAATTGTGCTAGGATTTCTTGATAATCTTTTTATTTTTAGTGTTTTTTTATATGATTTTCACTTTTCGGAATAAATGTTTATTTGTTTAAGTAATTGAATAACCCGCTAATCGTGTGGTCTGTTAATCCTATTTCTTTGCCGTCTAAAGTAACTTTGGTGACGACAAAATGATCTTGTAATGGCGGAACTTCTAAATACTGCCCTTGCAGAAAATCATTCACTGTCTCGTATTCTTTTCCCATTTCTTTTGAATCTGCTGATGGTTTATAACTTATTTTTAACATAACTATTACTCCTTCTTATTGGGGACGTGCGATCGTGAAAATTTCTCCTATTGCTGCATAATCATTTCCTGCCAAACGGCTTATAGCATTCAATTCTCTTGGATCGATTCTTCCCGTCTTTTCATCATAAACTGTTTCATTCAAATGATATTTCTGTACTTCTAGCAAAAATAAATCAGCTGTTACTTTATTTTTATTCCGTATCTCGACATGTTCATATAAGGTTGTCTCAAAACGAACTTTTGCTTCTGTCAATGCTGGTACTGAAATGATTGCTGAATCCGTTAAAGTCAATTCAGTCAAGTGTAGTTCGCTTTCCTCATTAGGCAGATTAGCAGCTGTTTTATTTGCTTCTTCTACGTTGTCCTCATCAAGGATATGGATGACCGCTTCTCTTGTCTCAAGAATGTTTTTTGCTGTGTCTTTTACTGTATCTTGTTTTCTCTGGATCGCCAAGGATAGGATAGGTGGATTCGAACTGACAATATTAAAGTAACTGAAGGGTGCGATATTCACTATATCATTTACGGATTTAGTCGTTACTACTGCAACCGGCCTAGGGATAACTGAACCAATCAGCAACTTGTAATTTTCACGTTCTGTCAATTCTGAAGGACTTCGTTCAAACATGGTCTCGCCTTCTTTCTATAAAATACGCTAAAAAGCAGATCTTCGAAGACAAAAGGAAAAGCAACACTTTCCTCTTCTTCTTAGAATCTGCTTTAAACTATCTATTAATTTTTCTTTTTTGTCAAGAATCTGTGCCGTACGTGTTTTTTAGTTCTTTGCTTTATTCGCGGCTTCGACATATCTTTTAGTGATGAATTGTGGACGGGTGATGATAGATCCAATCACGACTGAAAAAGCACCTAATTCATAGGCTTTCTCTACGTGTTCTGGAGAGTCAGTATGGCCTTCCATGACTACTGGTATATTGACTTGTTCTATGATCTGATTCAACAAATCAAAATCAGGCTCCTGTGTTTTTCGAGAATATTCTGTATATCCTGCTAATGTCGTAGACAAAAGATCAAAACCATCTTCTTGCGCTTGAAGCGCTTCCTCAAAAGTCGAAATATCTGCCATGGCTAATCGACCGTGATCGTGGATCATTTGGACAAGCTCAGCTGTTGTTTTTTCTGTCGGACGTTTACGAGAAGTTGCATCCAGTGCAATGATCTCAGCTTGCGTCTCCAAAAGTTCTTTCACTTCTTTTTCTGTCGCAGTAATAAATACTTCTGACCCATCGTAATCTCTTTTGATAATCCCTATTACCGGCAAATCAACGATTCGCTTGATTTCATTGATATCTTCTGTTGTATTTGCGCGAATACCAACTGCTCCGCCTTCTTTTGCAGCCAAAGCCATTCTCCCCATGATAAAAGAACTGTGTAATGGCTCATTTTCCAAAGCTTGACAAGAAACGACAACCCCACCTTTTATTTTTTCCAGTACATCCACACTATCTCCTCCAATGACGTTCTCTAGAAATACATCTTCTTATAAAAATGTAACCCTTTTCTATCTAAGAGTCAATAAAGTAGCTATCCTTTTTCTTTTAGCAAGCCTTTCTTGCTAAAAGAAAATTACTTCAAACTCTTCATATACGATTAGCTTCTCTTCTGTAAATGCCATGTTCAGTGCTTCTTTGTAGACATGCTTGAAAAAGTCAGTATGGACTTTCCGCCAATAGGCTAACGTTCGATCTCCTTCTCCTTCTTTCCAAGCATGTTCTTCCGTGATTTCACTAAAAGGCAAGATAGTCACATTTATATTTTTGATGATACAAACTGGTTCATTTTTTCCATTCAGAACCACATCTAACTGGCCCACTTTTGGTAAAGGTTCCTTCTCTTTTTTATATAGATCATATCCACTTGATGTACCGGTTTTTATTTTTTTTACAACTAACCCACTCAATTCATCTGCCATTTTTTCTGTATTCCCAAATGAAAAAAAGCTTAGTTCTTCTGATTGATATCTAGGATATTTTTCTTGAAACTTTTTGAAATATTCTTCTACTTTTTGATACATAATAGCATCTACTCCTTTGTTTCGTATAATAAAAACCATCCAGATACTAGTATAAACGATTATCTGGATGGAAAATACGATGGATTATTGAATATTTAAGACACGTAGACTATCCTCAACGATTTGGCTTGGTGTCAAATGATAACGTTCATAAAGTTTAACTGTTGGAACACTATCTGTGAATTCTTTCTTTGCACCGAAATTCAGCACATGCATTGAAGAATCACCATAATAACGACTGATTTTTTCACCAAATCCGCCTGATAAACTACCATCTTCTAATGTGATGACTAATTCATGGGCTTCTTTTAATTTATCTAATGTTTCTACATCATTTTCTGTGATTGTTCCTGGATTGATCAATGTTGCTTCTATTCCTTTTTCTCTAAAAGCTTCCACTGTTTCTTTTCCTAGTCCAAGAAAACCACCTAAAGCTAAAATTGCCACTTTTTCGCCTTTATTCACTGTCTGATAGGCTGGAATACTGTAATCATTTGCGATAGCTTTACCATGTTCCACACCGTGAATAGGGATTCGAATAGCTACAGGCTGTGCTGTTTGCTCAAAAGCCCAATCTAGCATAGAGATCATATCTTCTTTTGTTGCTGGAGCAAGATATTTGATATTCGGGATACTTGATAAATAAGGAATGTCAAACGTTCCTTGGTGTGTTCGATCACTAGCAGAGATCGTTCCGCCACCAACTAAAATGATGACTGGATTCTCGTTGATTGCTAAATCATGTGATAATTGATCATATGCCCGTTGCAGGAAAGTACTTGATTGGAAGACGACTGGACGTACTCCCTGAGAAGCCAAAGCAGAAGCAAACGTAATGGAATGCTGCTCGGCGATCCCCACATCAAAATAATGATCTGGATGTTTTTCTTGGAATGTTTTCAGTCCAAAGGCGCCTGGTATTGCTGCATTGACAGCGGCAATAGGTGCTGTACTTGTTTGCACTTTTTTATCCAGATAATCCATGATGATCGTATTGAATGTTTCTCCAGAAGCTGCCTGTTTTGCTTCTCCTGTAGACAGATCAAATGGGACGTGCCAATGATATTTCATTTTATTATCGATCGCTGGCTGATAACCGCGGCCTTTTTCCGTATGTACGTGAAGTACGATTGGATGATCAATATCTTTTACTTCTTCAAATAAACGGATCACCGTTTCTAGGTCGTTTCCATCATCCACATAGCGATAATCAAATCCCATAGCTTTAAATAGGTTATTACTGCTTTCACCGTGAGTTTGACGAAGCTCTGCTAAGTTCTGATATAAGCTACCGTGGTTCTCATCAATAGACATCTCATTATCGTTTACTAATACGATTAAATTGGTCTGTAAAGCGCCGCCGTTGTTCAGCCCTTCAAAAGCTAAGCCGCCACTTAGTGAGCCATCTCCAATAAATGCTACCACATTTCCTGATTCTTTCTTCAAATCTCTGGATTTAGCCAACCCAGTAGCTAAGCTGATAGATGTAGATGTGTGACCCACTGTAAAATAATCATGTTCACTTTCGTGTTGATTGGAATACCCGCTTACTTCATGGTAATGTCCTTTTTCAAAGCCATTTTTCCGACCAGTTAGCAGCTTATGACCATAAGATTGATGGGAAACATCCCATACGATTTTATCCTTAGGTGAATCAAATACATAATGAAAAGCGATCGTTAATTCGACTACACCTAGATTCGGACCAACGTGCCCACCTACATCGCTGTCCTTTTGCAAGATCTTTTGGCGCATTTCTTCTGCCAGCTGTTTCATTTCCTCAACAGATAACTTTTTGACATCTGCTGGACTATTGATTGTATCCAATACATGTAATGCTGTACTCATTATACATTCTCTCCTCCGTACTATCTTCTTTTTAGTTGAAAATAGATTTGTAACACTTTATCTATTCTACTCCTTAGAGTTGACTCTAAGTCAATAGTATTTTTAAAAAAATTCAGAGAAAGTTTGTTATATAAGTAGTTCTTCGCACAAAACAGATCACAAATAAAAAAACTTCTACAGTCTTTTAAAAAGCTCTGTAGAAAGTTGATTTTTGTCTTGCTTTAAGATTTCCTCAAGAAATATGTTTTTTTAATAAATGAAGCTCTTGAGCAATACGATACAAAAGGATGTTTGCGCCTTTTAACGAGATAGGATAGACCTTTGTTTTTTCCGTTTCCAAACCAGTTTGATAGCTAGCAGCATCGCATAAAACCACTCGTTTTTTTGAACACAAACATTCATCAGGTAATTCTTCTAAAGAACGAAATAGAATGGGGTTTATTTCAGCCATATCTTCTTCAGCATACAAATGAAATTGAGTTCGATAAAAAAATTGTTTGACTGAACTTTCTGAAACAACAAATATTTCTATCTCTTGCTGTATCATCTGTTCTCTGGTAATCAAAGAAAGACTCTTAACAAATTTTCGGATGAAATTATCATTCCATCTTAGATGAATTTGGTTTTTCTTTTTCCAATCGTCTAGCACTTCTACTATTTTTCTGTATAGAAGCTGTTCTTTTTCTGACAGTAGATAGATTCGTTCCGGTAAAAATACTTGACCGTCTGCCCACAACGTACGGACAAATTGTAAAAAGGATTGCTTAAAAATAAAATTGTCTGCATCGTCGATTTCAGCAACTGGGAGAATCTGTAAAATCAATTCATTGAGTGACAGGTCATTGAGAACAAAATTTTTATACACAACTTCGAAATCTTTTCTTAACAGCTCCATGTTCTCATTGGTATAATTTCTGCTATTGAACAAAGAGAAAATATAATAGATATCTTCTTCCTGTAAGTGTAACATCTCTTTTTGCTCTTCCAATCCTTGACAGACTAATTGAAATAATGGCTTCGTCTCCGCACTTTTCTTATCTTCTTCTTTCAGTTCAAGGGGAAACGTCTTTCTTCCAATTGCAATCTCTATTCCCCGTATGATAAAGGACTTTTCATCTTCCGAATATCTCCTTTTAAAAAAATGAGTCTCTACATAATCGATCAGCTCGTTACAAGCTTCTTCTACATGTGGATTTTTACTCTCATATCCTTCCCAATTGATATAACGTACTAAAGCTAGCAGAATATTCCGCGAATCAAATTCTGGAATAATGATTTCTTTATTTTTCAAATAATCATTTTCTTTGAAAAAATCCAAGACGCTCTTTTTGATCGTATATACTTTGCTCAAAGAAATAAATTCAAGATCAGCCAGTTCTGTACTCGTGAATATGCCCTTGAAATAATAACTTAAAAACTTTAAAAAATAAGATTGACCATACAAAAATTGCGTAAGCTCAGAAAGAGCGATCCCACGTTTAAATATAAGTTTGTACTTATGCTTCTCTCTTATTTTTTCTTTTATGCAATATTCCAAACACTCGGCTAGACTTTCTAGATCATGAAGGATCGTCGGTGTGGTCACCCCTAGTGAAATAGCTGTTTGTTCGATATCTATTTCTTGGAATTCAAATAATTGTTCGCATAGATACACTTTCCTAAATATATTTCGCTCAATGTATTTTTCCAGCATTCCTGATACACGCCTCCAGTTTTTCTTATAGTTTTATTTAAACATATCCACGAATCGCTTTTTTATTTACTTTTTGTTTAGAAAACCCCTTTCAAAAACCAATAAAAAAGAAGCCGGAACAAAAGTCGATCAAGCTTACAATCCCAGCTATCGTTTAGATAACTTGGCATCGCTTGGACTTTTACCCCAGCCACTTTCAAGAAAGGTTATTCGAAGATATCAGCATCTAGTTCTTTGACTACGTCCTTCAGTAATTGGATGCCAGCTGCACTGTTACCGAATGGATCTAATGCTGGACTGAAGACGCCTATACCGTAACGATTTGGCACAGCTGCCATCAAGCCGCCACCTACCCCGCTTTTGGCAGGTACACCAACATGGACGGAAAACTCGCCTGATTCATCATACAAACCGGCAGTTGTCATAATCGATTTGACGATCGTTGCACTTTCTTCAGTAATGAGCCGGTTGCCATTCCAAGGAGCGATCCCTTTATTTGCCAATACAGCAGCTAATTTTGCTATACCTGTAGCGGTGACATTGACGGAACATTGTCTGAAATAGGCATCGAGTATCTCTGGAACGTCTCCTTCGATCATTTGATTGCCTTTCATGTAATAAGCAAGAGAGCGATTGATATCACCTGTTCTTGATTCAGAATGATAGATTTCTTCATTCAATGTGATATCAGGATCATCACAGATTTCTTTCATAAATGATATGATCCGTTCAAATTTTTCATCTGCATCTTTTCCCGCAATCAAAGAGGTTGTTGCAATCGCTCCTGCATTAACAAAAGGGTTCATCGGATGTTTGCGATGATTGATCTCCATATTCATGATAGAATTGAAAGCAAATCCGGTGGGTTCTGTGTTGATTGTTTGAAAGACTTTTTCAATTCCGTTATCTTTGATTGCTAATAACAATACGGGAACTTTTGACATGCTTTCGATGGCAAAACGTACATCGGCATCTCCTCCCTCGATCAGTTGTTTTGTATCAAGATCATAAATCGCCATACCTAATTGTTTTGGATCCACTTCAGCTAATGCTGGAATGTAGTCTGCCACTTGTCCCGTTTGATAGTAGTGGAAATTTTTTCCAATCAATTGTTCTAATTCTTTTCCTTCCATTTGAATAACCAGCTTTCATTTTTTATTTTTCTGCATGCTGGAATTTATGACGGCATGCATAGATCGTAAATGGAATAACTAAGACGATAAGATAAGAAACGATCAGAATCGTTTCATAAATCCCATGCTGTCCAGCTGCGATACTTGCAGGTGGAACAAATGAGATACAAAAAGCAAAAAGTGAAGTCAAAAGACCTAAACAAGCAACGATTACTTTTACAACTTTTCCGCCTGGAACCTGATAGGCTCTTTCAAGACTTTCATCTTTAAATACTAACTTCAAATAGCCCGCGAAAAACATAAAGTACAACATTAGGTAAATCACAACAGTCAATGACATTGCTGCAAGAAACGAAAGATTATTCCCCCCGCCACTTAATGTAAAGACGGCTGCCCAGATTGTCGCAACAATCCCATTTGCAATCATCAAATGCGCAGGAACACCATGTGCATTTTCTTTCGCAAAATATTCAGGAAGTAATCCTTCTTCTGCCGCTACGTGAAGTGCTTTTGAAGGAGAAGTTACCCAAGAAGCTATTTCTCCGATGACACCTAAACAAACAAGGATCGCAAGGATTTTCGCAACCCATGCAAGACTTGGATCAATGTGTCTTAATAAAAATTCTAACGATTGGATCACTCCTGTATTAAGAGACAAACCCTGTTGAGGGACTGTAGTAGCCACAGTCAATCCGCCAAAAGTGTCTAAAATGATGGCCAGAATGACCAATACAAACATTGCTAATGGATAATCCTTTTTAGGGTTTTCCATTTCATTTGCATGACTAGCAGATGTTTCTACTCCCATATACGCTAAAATAAAGGAAACAAAAACAACCAGCGTAGGTAATTTTGAAAAATCAGGAATCAATGTTTTCATAGAAAGTGTCGTTTGTAGTGGAGCACCTGAAGAGACATAGTGGATCCCTAAGCCAAATAAGACTAATGCAGGCAATAAGATCCCAGCTACAAAACCGATTCGAGCAATTAAAGAAGTGTATTTGGTTCCTTTTAGCTGAGAGAGCAAAATAGCCCAGAAAATAATCAATAAGATGGCCAATTTCAGAAATTTATTGTTTTGTATAGCGTCGATTCCCGTTGCATAGGATAATGCACCAGTTAAGAAATACAGCATAGTCAAGTAACCAACAGTTATCTCAAACCATTGGAAAAAGATAGCGGCAAATCCAAATCGTTTTCCCAATGTCCGACTGACCCAAGTATAGACACCGCCTTTTTCCCAGCCTTTCACCGTTGCCATCTCTGCTGCACACAATGCCACAGGGATAAACCATAGCAAACCGCCTAATAACAAGAAAAATACTAAACTGAAGCCAGAGGTCGCAAATGTGGGATATTCATATAGTGAAACGACCATTGAGATCGTCATGGCTAAAAAGCCGAAGAACGTTAATTTTTTTGCAGGAATTTTCGTTTTGCTTTGTTGCATGAATCTTCCTCTTTTCTATTTGATTTTGTTTCAATTGCGTTTGTTACCAAAGAAGAAAAAGTCTAATCCTTCTTCCTGCTCTTCTTTTGTAGTAGTGATCGTTGTGAAATGCATGGCTGATTTTAGAATCGCTGTTGTTAGCACATAGGCATACACGGCAGTAATGATGACACCAATCACTTGGATTCCTAAGAAGTACCAGCTGCTTGGATTTGTTAATAAATGGCTGTTAGATGCAAAAATTCCGATCAGAATCGTCCCTGTGAATCCGCCCATTCCATGGACGCCCCACACATCAAGTGCATCGTCCCATTGTTTCTTTTTACGAAAATCAACAGCAGCATGACAGACGATTCCAGCAATGATTCCGATCAACATAGCACTTTTTGCTTCTACATAACCAGCACAAGGCGTAATGGCTGCCAATCCAGCAACGGATCCTGTTAGTACGTCGACAAAATCAAAGCCATTTCCTTTTACTTTTGCAATAATCAACCAAGTAACCATCGCAAATGCAAGAGCGATGAATGTTGAACCAAATGCATTGACTGCTTGATTATCTGCTCGAAGTGCACCACCAGAGTTGAAACCGAACCAGCCAAACCAAAGTAGACCTGTACCGATAGCAGCTGCCATAAGACTGCTATGCTGATTTCTTTCGCCCATAGGAATCTTCCTCTGTCCAAGTGTGAGGATGCATGCCAATGAACCGAATCCAGCTGTCGTGTGGATGACTGCTCCGCCAGCGAAATCTCTAAATCCCATCTGATCCAAAAATCCGCCGCCCCATATCCAATGGCAAACAGGGAAGTAAATCAGCAGGTTCCAACAAACAACAAGGATAATATAGCCTTTTAAATTCAGTCTCCCTGCAAAAGCTCCTGTCATCAAAGGAACAGTAATCACGATAAACATCAGTTGATAAAGAAAGAACATCAAAAATGGGATCGTCGCTCCATGGAACATGTTGGGAAAGCTTGTAACATGTCTCATCAAAAAGAAATCTGCCGGATTTCCAATCATACCGCCAATATCTCGTCCAAATGCCAATCCGAATCCACCGAATATCCACATGATCGTTGTTATCCCAACTGAGAGAAAAGATTGAGTCATGATCGTCAGTATATTATTCTTTCGTGCCAGTCCGCCGTAAAAAAATGCTAAACCAGGAGTCATCAAGCAAACCATTGCTGTACATAAAATCATGAATGCTGTATCTCCTGTATTGATAGGTAATGTATTCATTTTTTCGCCTCCTTTCTACGTTTACGAGTATAAAAAAAAATCTACTTGTATTTTTCTTCTGTTTTTATAAATACATTCTTGTATTTATAAAAGACAGACAATCAATAAAAGCTTGGTGTGCTGTGCTTTTTTATCGTTTTGACCAAATAAAGACAAAAAAATAAACGATTTTCTTTTATAGAAAACCGTTTATTTTCGTCTTTTTTTATTTTTCAAGCTATTTTTTCATAAGGAATAAAGAATACTTCATAAAAAAAAGAACCGCAGCAAGTTTCGCTGCGGTTCTCAAATGTGTTCTTCATTTCAACATAAGTTTTTCTTCAATTTGCTTATAATTTACGTGCAAAGAATGAAACGACTAATACTAAAATGATTGCACCAATCAATGATGGAATGATAGCCATTCCTGCAATTGTTGGTCCCCAAGTTCCTAATAAAGCTTGTCCAATGGCTGAACCTACTAAACCAGCAATGATGTTTGCGATGATTCCCATTGATGATCCTTTATTCGTGATTGCTCCTGCAATTGCTCCGATGATACCTCCGACGATTAATGCCCAAATAAATCCCATTTTAAATTCCTCCTAACTGACTTTTTACTTCTTATTGTACACGTGGTTCGTTATTTTCTTTGACTTTTTGTGCACCTTTGCCTACAGCAGCTTTTGCTTTATCTGTTTGGCGTGAAGCAAATTGTCCTGTTGATTTTGCTGCTTCTGTTACTTTGTCTTGTACTGTTTCTTGATCTTTTTGGTATTCTTCTTGTGTTTTGATGTCTGCAACATTCACATTTACTTCGATAACATCTAAATGTGTCATATTGTTTACTTCAGTACTGATCAATTCTTTAATTTGGTTGTAGATGTCTTCGATGTCTTTACCGTATTCTACAATCACATCTAAATCCACAGCTACTTGTTTCTTTCCTACTTCTGTATTGATACCTGCTGTTACATTATCTGTGTTGACTAATTTTTCAGCCATATTTGAGAAGAATCCGCCATCTAATGTCAATAGACCGTCTACATCTTTCAATGCATAGCCGATGATTTTTTGGATAACTTTGTCTTCATAAGTCAATTCACCATTCATCATGCGGTTTTCCCCTTTTTCATTTGCCAAAACTGATCCATTTGTTGTGTTCATGTTTTTGTTTTCCATCTTTGTTTCCTCCTATGATTTAAAAAATTGATCCACTATTCCTGTCTGTTTCAAATAAAATCCGATTCCTGCGCCAATTGCTGTCATAATGATGATCAACAATGTTTTGAAAAATCCAATTGTTAACCATAAAACAGCTAGCAGTAGTCCAAGACCCCCAAAGATAATAGGGAGCTTGTATGCTGAAAATAGTTCTTTCATTATTTGGCCCTCCTATTCCACTCGAGAGTGCTTGTAGTCTCTTGTATCTTCTTGTTCTTCATAACCGCTGTATGTGACTGCCACTTTGACTGTTTCTTTTGTTCCAAGTACTCTAGTCACTTCTTCTTCGATGTCTTGCATCAGTACACCTGTTTTCCCTACTAATGAAGAAGTTCGCTTCAAGTCTCCGTTGACATGGATATGGATTCGATTTTTCGTTGAACGTATCCGTACTTTAGGTGAATGAATGAACTCTTCTTCGTGTAAATGGGAACGTACCAGCCCTTCGATCGCTTTTTTGTCGATCGTCAATTTGCCATCTTCCCGTTTCATAACGAAAGTTCCTCTTGATTTTGGATAGAAAAGAACGACTAGCAAGATGATAATAGCAAGAACGGCAAATACTACAGCTGCCCAGAAAATATATTGTTGCATGTAGTAATTCGTTAAGGTAAAGAAGCGAAATCGTTCCAATTGTTCAGGCATAATATACGGCGCATTAATTAACGCAATTGCTAGAAACACTGAAAGTAGTAGCAAACTCATGATAACACCGGTTATTTTTAACCCCTTATTCATTTTCCACCTCCTATAAACTTATTTTTACCCTGTAAATAACTCTACCGACAATCACAGTATAGAGAGCGAACAGTTAGTTTAGCACCAATAAATAAAGCGCTACCAAACGATATTGGATTATAACGGCATTTTATTGTCATTCTGATACTGAAATAACAACTACTCACTTATTCTCTATTTCTTTTTGATTGCTGGCTATACTTAAAGGATATTATTCAAGATTAAAAATTGCAAAGATTATGCTCAGTTATTATTACAAAATTCTATTTATTTGTTAAAATTTTTCAGTGAAGAAAAAAACGCAATAAAATAACTTAAGTTACTTTATTGCGTTTTTACTTTATTTTTCTATTATCATTTTTCTTATTCTCTTCTTTGGTTTATACTATTCTTATAAAGAAAAACGAGGTATGTCCTATGATGAAAAGATTGTATTATTCATTGATCATAACGATTGGCTATTTGATTGTATCGAATCTTGGAAATATGGTATTTGGTATCAGTAAAGAATTCAGTTGGACTACTACTCTATGGGAATCTTTATTCTTTTTCATCTTTGTATTTTTGTTACAAAACTATCGAAAAAAATAAAACTGTGTCAACGATCTGTTGGCACAGTTTTTAGGACTTACGGTACTTTTTATTCGGTAATCCATTTTATTTTTACTTATTTTTCTACTTCTTTTTTTAATGCTTCTGGTACTTTTGGTTCATAAACTAAACCAATACAGGTACTTCCGCTTATTACAGCCTTTTCGGCAACGCTGATAGCAATTGTTGTGATTGCATGTGAGAGACTAAATTTAGTTTGTGTGTGTTTCATTTGATGATCTTCCTTTCTTTTTTTGGAATGAATACAAGTAAGATTGCGGTCAACATACCCAGTAATATCATGACTCTTGAATCATTTGCTGGAATCACTGAACCGATCAGCGTGAGGCTTATTCCTGTTATAACTAGTTTGTTTCTTACGCTTCTTCTTTTTTGTTGGTCTTGTGCGATAAAGGAACCAATGATTCCTAAAACCATACTAAGAATAGCTGCTCCGATGAAATATTCGTAGCGTGTAAGTTCCAAATTGTAATGATTAGCCAAAACAGGTAGCGCCACCAATAATCCCATACTATAGAGCGTGCAGGCCATGCTTCGGCTTGCATGATATCCTTTTGCATATCTTCGTACAGCAATAAAAGACAAATGAGTGGTGATCACAGCAAGAATGCTATGTAAGAAAAACGCTGATACGTAAATAAGCATGAACTTGAAAAGATTAATGAACAGGATCGCTAATCCATAGTTGACTTTTGCTTCCTCCAGTTCTGTTAACCCATATTTCTCTCCGAGTTTTCTGCTCATCTTGCTTGACAGGTTCTCTTCAAGAGACAGATATTCATTTGGCATATCGTTCACCCCTTTCTCACTTTTGATTATACTAAAAATAAGGATGCATATATTAAAAAGTAAAAAGTGCGCGTTTTTTTTACATAACTGCAGTGTTTTCTTTCTTAATAAAGCCCTTATATTCTTTATATCTAAATTATTCTATAAAAAAAGAACGTGACATTCGTCACGCTCCTTTGCTAAATGCAATCAATAATTTTTTTAAACTTCGGGTGGAAACAAGACACTTTTCTCCGTTAGACATAAGGATCGTTCTTTCCTTCTTGTTGATGGAACAAATATTATCCACATTTACAACAAACGATTGATGGCAACGGTAAAAGCTCGGGCTAAACGATTCGATCTCTTTGATTTTTCCATTATATTCTAGCATTCGATTTTCAAGATGAACGATCACTTTGTGAGGAACAGGACTGGATTCAAAAAACAAGATTTCGTCTACGAACAATTTTGTATTGATTGGTCCACTCTTAATACGAATCTGTTCTCTTGTAGGTAAAATTGTATCAAGATATCTTTGGTTAGCCACATCGATACATTTTGTCACGCTTTCTTGCAGCAGTGTATCGTTCCCCTTCACAATATAATCCATTGCTTCTACTTTATACAAAAAAGTGAGATAAGCTAAATCCGTGTAACTGGTCACAAAAATAATTTTTGCTAGTGGATCGTATTCTCTAATCGTAGCGGCTAGATTGATTCCGTTCATATTGGAACTTAAGTCAATATCTAAAAAATAGATGCCTTCTGTTTTATTTGAACGTATATATGAAAGCAACACTTCAGGGTCCGAGGTATCCATTTGAAATTTGATGTCATAATCTTGCATCATTAAATAATTTTGAATCATCTTTGCTAATTTTAATCTAAATGTTCCGTCATCTTCGCAAACAAAAATTTTCAACATAAAGATTCTACCCCTCCCAAATGGTCAGTATTTGAATAAACTGTCCTTCTTCGATTTTAGTATCTAAGTACACATTTTTATTCAACTGAACTAATTCATCAAGATTGCTTAGACCAATCCCACGTTCTTTCCCTTTTGATGAATAAGATTTTTTCTTTAATACATGTAAATCAGGTATATCAGAACGACATTTATTGGCAATAATAAAGGTTATCGCTTCTTCTTGTCTCAATCCGGCAAACAAGATTTTCGGCTTATCTATAATAGAAGATTCTTCAACTGCATTATCTAGTATGATCCCCAGCATCCGAACTAGCATGATAGAAGGAACGGGGAAAGAATCCAATTTTTGTGGCACATTTACGTCTATTTCTATTCCTTTTTCATGAGCTAGATACAACTTGCTCAAAACGATGCTTTTTATTTCCTTGGCTTCAAGATTTCTTATCGGTGACATTTCTAACAATTCCTGATCAAAAAGGGTTCCAGTTTCCTTGATGTGGGAGTAAAAAAAATGTTTCAACCCATCTATATCATTACTTTGGATATAATTTTCCATAGAAACTAGTATGTTTTTGTAGTCGTGCTTGAACTTGCGTATTTCCATATAACTTTTTTCGATTTGCTCACTATATTCGATAAGATATTCCATTCGATTCTTTTCTTCTTTACTTTTATATTCTGCCTTTTTTGTATAAACAGCTAAAAAGCTGATAAGAATAGCAAAAAGGCTATATGCCAGCATAAAGATCCCATGAGCACCCTTCATGAAACAGTCTAAATCTGAAAAGCGTTCAATCATAAGAAAAATGAAATAAATCAAAAACGTAGCAATAACAGTATACTTACTAATATCATATACCATCGATTCAAGGGGTACTTTTTTTAATATATGATTCCTTAAATAAAATGCGAAACATAAATATAAAATAATTGATAAAAAACATATACCCAAATCATTCATCATTATAGATAATGATTTTAAGATAACGTAAATCAGATAATTAGAAAAAATAAGTAGGATAATAGATAACGAAGCATAGAATAAAGCTGATTGAAGCGTCTCTTCATGATAAATCACGAGAGCACACATGACTAGCCATACCAAACCAGTGGCAATTACATTTATCCATTGATAAAGCACCGATATTAATAGGATAACTAAGATTGATAATAAAGCATACTTTTTATTTCTTAGTTTCTTGTTGAAATAGCCCAATCCAACAAACATCGTCATCAGCTGCCCTGATATGAGTAGAGAATAACTTAACTGTAAAATATTCAATTTTAGAACCTCACTTTATGCATGTTTTACATAACAAAATAAACAGCAATTATGAATAAAAAAATTTATTTTTTAAGTTTTTCCCCATAAAAATTGTAACATAGTTTACTAACTATTTGTAAATAACATATTTAAAAGTTTCCTTATAAATCAAAAAGAATCAAAGGCTAACTTCAATTAAAACTCTTAAATACTATAAAACCACATTTGCTAAAAAAGGCAAAAATTTATTGTTTTTCGATAAAAAGTAATTGCTTTTCAATAATTATCCTGCTATATTTTAGCTATCAAAGATAAAAGAGGGATAAAAATGAAATTAAAAACATTATTATTAAAGTTTGTTGTTTTAGGTATAAGTGCCGTATTTATTTTATTCGGTATACTTTTTTATACTCAGATTGCTACAAGCGAAAAAGGATTCACTTTTGATTGGCAGACGACTTTATTCGTTTCTGTCATCTACTTCGCCCTTCTCTTAGGGATTATTATTGCTTATTTCTTATTGAGACTGTTGAAACAAATCGAAGAAAACCAGGCCTTTTCCAATCAAAGCTTGGACATTCTCAAAAAAATCGAACGAACGATTTTGATTATTGGCTTCGCCTTTTTCGGCTTGCTTCCTAAATTTTTGAAAGTGGCTGATTTAGATGATGCTCCTGGTTTGATGTTGGTAGGAATTGCTGTCGTATTCATTCCTTTTGCCGTATATACTTTGACAAGCGTGTTGGAAAATCTGCTCGAACACGCGATTTTACTTAAGACAGATCATGATTTGACAGTGTGAGGTGCGACATGGCTATTATCGTTAATCTAGATGTAGTATTGGCTCAAAAAAAGATGAGTGTAACAGAATTGAGTGAAAAAGTGGGTATTACGATGGCAAATATCTCTATTCTAAAAACCGGAAAAGCAAAAGCTATCCGTTTTTCTACCCTCGAAAAAATCTGTGAAGTATTAGAGTGTCAACCGGGGGATTTATTAAGTTACCAAAAAGACCCCGATCCTATACCAAAAAAAGGAATATAAAACATAACAATCAGTAAAAAAATAATCTGAATAATAGATGTACGAGAACTTTAGCGGTCATTACATCTATTACTCAGATATTTTATTTTGATGGAATATCCTGTTGTCTATAGATACGTATTTACACGTAGAGAGACTTTTCTTCTACTACTTGGTACTTCTCCTGATAAAAATGGAGAAGATTTTGGATCTCACGTTGATTTGGAAATAGAGAAATACCGAAGACCGGAATGTTTGTCTCATCATCAATCATTACATTTGTAATAATACAGTCGATATCTAGATGATATGATTTCTTTTCTTTCTGATTAAAGTTTGGCATGACACTAAATTGATAATAGTCTCCCAATTTTTTTTGCAATCTTTTTGCTATGTAATCCGCCTGTTTTTTTCTTGTATTTATGACTATCACTGCTTTTAATTTATTTTCTTTCCCTTCAATGTATGATAGCAATAACGGCCAGTCGAAAAGAATTTCTAAGATAGCATGGCGAACAAATGAATCGAGTTCAGGGATGACGTATCCTTTTTCTCTGCAGTCATCAACCATCCTGCCCTTCAGTTCTTCATATAAACAGGCTAAAATCGGCGGATCGACTATCGTTGTCTGGCTTGGATCATTTAGGATATATTCTGGAAATCGTGGTTGTGTCAGTATCTCTTTACATCGTTGAACGATCAGATCTTTGTTCTCACATTCCAACTGATATTTTTTTCCAAGCAATCCATCCATGTCATTAAACAATTACTGATACAAAAATGATACTTTCTTTGCTCGCTTGCATTTCTTATTTTCAAAGCAGTATGGATGACTTCTGTCTCAAATATCCACTGCCAGATTTTTTCTTCCCATGGCAAAGAAAAATGGCTCAAGTGATTTTTCTCCAAGAATGAAAAGGTGAAACAGCTGATTTTCTTTTGCTCCATTTCCATTTTATTTTTGTTGAATCGTTGTATACGACAAGCAATAAAAAAATGTAAAAAACATAAGGTTTTCGGATCATTTTTTGCTACCTCATACAGCTGATTTTCTTTTAAAAATAGGATAACCACGTCATAAATTGCTTCGCTAAAAGAACGATTAAAAATACTAGCAGGAGAAGGATACTTTTCCATCAGCAAACGAGCTGTAAGACCCTCGATCACCTGACCCTCTCCGACAATCCGAGTCAACCCTTTGATCCTCAAATCGTATTTTTTTAATTTTGATTGGGTTTTCTTTACGATTCTTCGCAATGTACTTTCTGAAATAAACAGATACTCTGCTAATTCTAAATAATTCTCTTTTGGATGTAGCAGTATGGTTTCTAAATATTTATATTCAGTAGATTGGGAGATCACGATCTGATAAATATGATCTTTTGTGAAAGCAGGTGAAAATATAGCTGTCACACCAGCATCCCGATCAGTGACGATTTGGATATCGGAAGAATATGTATTGATTTCTATAAAATCGTTCCGCAATGTTTTTCCAGAACTTGCCAATCTTTTTTCCAATTGACTAAGACGGCAACGTTCCTCCTCGAATAGTATTTCTAACAGATTCAACTGACGTTGTAATTTTTTTGAGAGAAGATTCAACATGTTTCCATCCCTTTCTAACAAAATCCTTTTGATACATCCTGATAGATAAATGTAAAAGCACTCAATGTCGGTTTCCCTTATTGAGTGCCTTTAATTATATTATATCGTTTATCTGTTTTAGGAATAGGAACTTTGAGAACTATTTTTTCTTACTTAAGCAAAAAACGGTTATTGATTTTCAACTTTCTCTTTTGCTTTTCTTCTCATAACAATCGTCCCTATGCCTGCTACTAACGCGATACCAATCAACGTCCATGCAGTATTCCTAGTTGCATTGGTTTGTGGCATATTCAGTGAAGATTCATTATCTGCACTTGTTGTTGGATCATCTTGGATGCTTGGTGTCGTTCCTTCATTTCGTTCCGTACTGCCGCTTGTTCCATCATTATTCGTGTTATTATTTTGTGATTCATTCGTACTGGATTCCGTCGTGTGATCACGTACTTCATACGGCATATTCAATTCTGTTGAAAAACCGCCATAAGAACTGTCAGTCGTCACGTTGACTGCGACATTGTTCCGACCAGGAGTCGATGTGTCGATTTCAGAATTTAAAGAGACTGTATAAAGATTTTCTGGAATGACCTTGTCATTTACTTTTACATTTTTGATAAATGATTTAAGATCGAGATCCGTTGCACCTCGTGGGATTTCTACTTTATTAGCTTCTACATCAATTTTCCCGCTTGGTTCGAACCCATATTCTGTGACTTCATAATAAGCATATTGAGAACCGTAAGTGAAGTTCTTCTCCTGCTCATCTTCCATCAACATATTTCGTCTAAACTCTTTCGTATGATAGATCCTGACAATGTCTCCTACGTTGACATTCAATGGCTGTCCACTATTGAATCGAGACAATGCTTGTTCGATCGTTCGGTTTCCTGTTACATCATATGTGAATCTGCTAGTGGTATTATCTTTGTTCATCACATCGAATTGATAATAAATCGAGCGATCGGAATAATCATGCACTACTTTGGACAACTCTGTATTTGCCACACCTTGAGATGCTCGGATCATCATTTGAGTATTCTGATTGTTCGGATTTGTCTGTTTAATTAGACTGAATGCGCCAATCGTTGCGCCGTCATTGTTTTTGACTCGGATCGTACTTCCCCATTTCACTACATAAGGGATCTTCACTTCTGTGAACCCAGTACCATCAGTCGTGCTTACTCTCACACGAACCCCTTTTTCTCCCACTGTTGTCGTATCGAAGTTAGACAATTGTTCCACCGTATAAAGATCACTCGTTAGCGGACGTCCGTTGAATGTCACATTTTGGATCAATTCTGCCGGATTCACTGTATTCGTCTCATGTCCTAACAGCAGTTCTTGTGAAATCGGATCAGCCTTGATATCTGTAAATGGCTCGAATCCTTCTTCCGTTACTCTGTAATAGGCATAATTAGAACCACCTGTGTAATCTCTGACCATTTCATCCATCATCAGAAGATTTCTTCCTTGTGTCTCCGCGTGATAGACTTTGATGGTATCTCCTACATTGGCTGCTAACGGCTGCCCGTTGTTGAAGCCGTTTACTGCTTGACGGATCAAGGTATTCCCTGTTATTTCATAGTTGTATTTTCGCGTGTCATTTTCTAGCACTTCGATGGCATAATAGATTCCTCTGCCGAACGGATTGTTCACTGGACGATTCAAGTCCGTGTTGCTTGAACCAGGAGAAGCATGGATTGCTAACTGATCGCCTTCTTTTAATAAACTAAACGCGCCGACGGTCATTTCTTCCAGTCCTCGAAGAACGAATGTACTTCCCCACTGTACTTCATAAGGCACTTCGATTTCGGTTTCAGCTAACCCATCATTCATCGTAATCTTTACTTTTGTCGTTCGTTTTCCAGTTGTACTTGTGTCAATCTCTGACACTTGTTCGATCGTGTAACGATCTTCTGAGATACTTTGATGATTGATCGTGACATCTTTGACTAGTTCTTTGACATCTAATGTGCTGACGTCCTCCCTCAAAGAGAATGTTTGCGAAGTCCCTTCTGCTTCCATCACTGGAATCGGTTCTAGTCCGAATGCAGTCACTCTGTAATAAGCATATTCGGAATCATAAGTGAAATCCCGTTCTTCTTCATCGATCATGACAACTGAGCTGTTCGGTGATCTCTGTGGGTGATAGATCTTGATTACATCATCCAATCGTACATCATAGTAACCATTCCCGTTCCCAAAGTTATTGATCACTTGCCGCAGAGTTCCTCTACCAAGTACCTCATAATTGTAGATTGACTGATTGTTTCTCAGGACTTCCAAAGAATAATACAAGGCGTGCATCGATTCTTCCGTACCGACCCGTTCATCTAATGCTGAAGGCAACCCACTGGTAACGGTTAATCTAGCTGCATTCCCACTTCTTAGATGTAAGGAATAAGCTCCTGCTGAGCCACCTTCGCTTGACTTGATCATGAATGTATCTCCCCAAAGATAATTGACCGATGTTTCGGCTGTTCCTTTGATCGTCTCCCCAGAAATCGGGTGTTTCGCTTGTACCGTGATCCGAATATCTTGTTTGCCAGCAATCGTATTCGTCGGCTCTGTCGATTCTGCTGCGACGAATTCTAAATCCTCGATCGCAACTGATTCCCCTTCAAAAGTGGCTTCTTCGATATAATTTTTAAACGTACTTGCCAGTGACGCAGAAGTTTCTCCTAATGTACGTTCTTCCATTGGCTTCAATTTCAGTTGGATCGCCGGATCAGGGAGTACAGGAAGTGGTTCAAATCCGAAAGCTGTGACACGATAATAGGCGTTATCTGTTCCGTAAGTGAAGTCCTGTTCTTCTTCTTCTACCATCAAGACTGAGCTTCCTGCACTCTTTTGTGGATGGTGAATATTGATGATATCGCCCAACTGTACATCAAGGTATCCATTTCCATTTCCGAATGTCGTGATCACTTGCCGTAGAGTAGCTCTCCCCGGCACCTCATGGTAATAAGCTTGTCGGTCATTTCGTAGCACCTCAATAGAGTAATACAACGAATCTTCAAGACCAATCCGTTCATCGAGAGGAGAATCTAATCCTCGAGTTGCCACGATTCGAGCATTATTCCCATTCCTCAACTGGAAAGCGTATGCTCCAGCTGATCGTCCATCATGGGCTTTCAATAAGAACGTGTCGCCCCAACGAATATTGACTGTTGTTTCAGCTGTTCCTTTGATCATTCGACCTGTAACAGGGTGTCTCGTTTGAACAGTCAGTTTGAGCGCCTGTTCTCCTACGATAGAAGAATCTGGCTCTGTTGATTCAGCGGCGACAAACTCTAAGTCAGCTGTATTAAGCCTTTGCCCTTCCATCGTCGCTTCTTGGATATATTCACGGAATGAAGAGGAAAGTGCAGGATAATTTCCACCGAGATGTCGATCTTCTACATCCTTCAATTTTAGTTCTAACTCTGGTTGAGGAAGAATATCCATCGTGATCGAACCAGTAGCTTCACGTCCATCAGCAGCCGTTGCTTTTGCCCGCCACGTTTTCGTACCAACTGAGATCGTATCAGCATCGAGCCACTCTAACTGATGGGTCTGTCCAAGAGGGTCTCTCACTTCAAAGTAGTCAGCAGGATTAGGGATTGCTTCGCTCACGTAAATGGAATGCGGACCAGCCTTTCCAGTGATTTGTAGTGCTCTATCCTGAACCGTGATCGGCACAGTTACAGTAGTCGTTCTGCCAGAAGTATCTTCAGTTACTTTGATTCTAGTATTTTGAGTACCAATTGTATCCATTCTAGGTGGAGTTTCCCATTCTGTCTTCAGATCCCATTTGACATTACTCCGATCAATCGTCACATAATCAGAAGGATCTGGTACCGCATCGCCTTCCCATAAATTATGTGTGCCAGATTTGGCTTCGACTCCAAGCTCTCCCATTGATTTTGCTGCAGAGTGGAAATTTATTAATCTGTGTTGTCTATGAGACGCATTAGGTCCGGAAAGATACACTTGAACACGTAGCTCTATACTTTCATTACCTAAGTTTCGTTCGTCGCCTATCCTAGTTAATCTTATCTTATAGGGGTCGCCCCAATTAACCATCAGCGCCCTAAATCTCCAATTCCCGCTCTTTGTATCTACAAAAGCAGAAAAATCATCTGAAGTAGATCCGATTGCTATACTTGTGCTAGTTATCCCAAGTGAAGAAAGTACATTGGAAGAAAAACTTGGAGAATCAATTTCTGGTACATCATGAACATCCATATCTGTGTCATATGTTAGTTCTAAAAATTCCCCACGCGTAAAGGAATGGTCATGATTTGCCATCGCTTCATTGAATCTGTATACAAAATATCGTTCATAAAAATCCATTAATTCTGTTACCACTTCTTCCATTGTCCATCTAGTCAATCGTGTCTCTGGGAACATATAATCAACTTGGTTTGTTTCTTTTTTTTCTTCTATTGGTAATCGTGGCAAGGTAGATGCTCGTGGTTTATTTTCCTCTTTCTTTGTTTTTTCCTGTTCTTTCTCTTCCTGAGGGCGTAATTGCCTTAATACTGGTAATTCAATCGAATGTAAGGCAGAAGCGGCTTCTACTACGGTACCGCCCATATTCCCTAGAGCCAGTCCCAACGATAGTGTACTAGTCAATAACTTTTTTACTTTTTTCAATGAATGTTTTACCTCCTTTATTTTTCCTATACAGATCAATAGCGGTCTGTTTTAAACCGTCAGCAAAGAAGGTATGCTATTTTCTTGTTTTAAACATAAATAAATAGTGTAAAAATAGTTTTGTTTCTAACCTCCGTAGCTTTTGCTCAATTGACACAAGTCTGATCGATCAAATAGTATTTATTTTGCTAAACACCTAACGATCATTTGTTGTGACAAACTTGACGGTCAGCATTGTACGTGAATTGCTTCTGTTCCCCTTCTTACGATCTTTGAATATGTAGTTCTCTCCCCAATAATCGTAACTGGGTGTCTCCCACTCCTTTCTTTTTGTTTTTATGCGGGAGCAAACTCCCACATTTATACTGTAAAGGGGTTCTTTCTATTATGTAATGCCACTTTTTACCATTTAATATGGAGTTTTTGACAGAATGTTTCGAATAACAACGATCCACTACTCATTTTTCTTTTTAACGTTAATTTGATAATAATGATTATTTATTTAAAAATACATTAGATAACATTTGTTACGACACGAAAAAGCTTCACAAACAAATATCGTTATTTTAAAATGAGGACGAATTCACACAATTAGGAGGAATAGTATGCCATTCATCGTTTACTTTTTTCTTTCATTACTCGTGATCTATATTCCATTACCAACATTCTTTCTGCTCGTCAATCGTCTAGCTGAGCAACATGATGCGATTACTGCTCTTACGAAACTTTGTTTACTTCTATTTGTTTGTCTAGATTACTTTACGAGCTATTATTGGCTAAAACAGACAAGAGTAAAAAAGAGATATTATTTCTTCCTTGTCTTTTTCAATCTCTTTGAGTTTCTGATCCATTGCTTTTTACTTCATCAGTATCATACGATTCATTTGTGGATCATCTGGGACTTTCAAGTGGTCGTACTATTTTGTATGTTCACCTTCCCTCTCTCAAGAAAATTTAGGGAGACATTGTTTTATTAAAAAAAGGTGGAGAAAGCTTATCTGTATCAATAAAGACACAGTTAAGGAAAAACTGGTCAACATACTGGTTTTTCTTTAAAAAACTTTTAAAAATCTAATTGGGAATTTACCCACACAAACAAGGGGCTATGACAAAATCTTGTCACAGCCCCTTATTTCGAATAAAAAGCTTGCATCTTCGATAATAAGCCCAACCAAACGAAAAATATGAAAAGCTATTTTTGTTTGGTTGTTCTTATTACTTGATGCAGAACAGCTTTTTCACGACCTTTTTATTAAAAGTCTTTTTACAGTTTTCTAGCAAAAAATGAGACAATCAGTACTAAAATGATGGCACCAATCAATGATGGTACGATTGCCATTCCTGCAATACTTGGTCCCCAAGAACCTAATAATGTTTGGCCAAGTGCTGATCCAACTAAACCTGCTACGACATTTGCAATAATCCCCATCGAAGAACCTTTATTCGTGATTGCTCCTGCAATTGCTCCGATAATTCCTCCGACGATAAGTGACCAAATAAATCCCATGTTTCGTTCCTCCTAATGTTTTGCTTCCTTATTACTGAACGCGTGGCTCTGTATTTTCTTTTACTTTTTCAACGCCGCTTCCAGCTGCTGATTTTACTTTATCTGTTTGATTAGAAGCAAATTCACCGGTTTTTTTCGCTGCGTCAGTTACTTTGTCTTGCACTGTTTCTTGATCTTTTTCAAATTCTTCTTTTGTTTTGATGTCCACTACGTTAGCGTTAACTTCGATGACGTCTAAGTGTGTCATATTTTTTACTTCTTTGCCGATTACTTCTTGCATTTCTTCAAAGATTTTTTCGATATCTTTGCCATATTCCACAATGATATCCATGTCAACTGCTACTTGTTTTTTACCGACTTCTGTTTCGATCCCAGCCGTTACATTATCTGTATTCACAAGTTTTCCTGCCACATTAGAGAAGAAACCACCGTTTGCAGATAATAAACCGTCTACTTGTTCAATTGCGATTCCAATGATTTTTTGCACCACTTTGTCTTCATAATTCAACTCACCGCGCATCGAATCTTCCTGCTCAGAGCCATGGTTTTCTTGGTCATTTGTATGTTGTGAACCAAATTTTTCTTGTCCATTTGAGTGTTCAGAACCAAGTTTTTCTTGTGCTTTCGCATGATCAGAAGGGTGCTTTTGTTCCTCTAATGGTTTAGAAGGATCGATTGCATCATGTTGTTCTGGAACTTTAGATTCTGGAGAGCCGGGATGATGAGGCGCATGTTTTTCTGCGTCATGTTTCTTTTCTTTTACACCTTGTTGAACATTTGGCACGACTGGATCTGGATGTGCAGATACTGGTGCTGTTTTGTTCTTTTCATCGTTCACACCATTTGATTGGTTTGGTGTCGTTGGGTCTGGATGTGCAGACACTGGTTTTTGGTTGTTCATTTTATTGTTATTATTATTTTTGTTATTGTTATTCATGGATGTTTCCTCCTAAGATTTAAAATAGTGATCTAAGATTTTCGTTTGTTTCAAATAAAAACCGATAGCGACACCGATAGCGGCCATGATCAAGATCAATAAAGTCTTGAAAAAGCCGACGGTTATCCATAAAACGGCTAATATCAACCCAAGAACCCCAAAGATGATAGGGAGCTTGTATGTCGAAAATAGTTCTTTCATTTTGGTCCCCCCTATTCTACTCGTTTGCGGTCATTACTTTGTTTAGCTGGTTCTTCAAAGCCTGTGTATTTCACGGATACTTTCACTGACTCTTTTGTGCCTAATATGTGTTGTACTTCGTTTTCGATTTCTTTCATCAATGTTCCCGTTTTACCAATGAGTGCTGAAGTTCGTTTCAACTCCCCTTTTACATTGACGGCGATCTTGTTTTTCGTTGCTTTGACATTTACTTTTGGTGAATGGATAAATTCATCTTCATGCAAGTGAGAACGAACCATTCCTTCGATTGCTTTTTTATCCAACGTCAACTCCCCATCACCATGTTTCAGTAAAAAGGTTCCGATCGTTTTTGGATAAAACAAGAAAACAAGCAACGTGATAATCGTCAAAATAGCAAATGCAACAGCAAGCCAGAATACATATTGTTGCACATATGAATTAGTGATGGAAAAGAATCGAAACTTCTCTAATTGAAAAGGCAGTGGATAGGCTGCACTTAATAGTATCGCAAACAAAAGTATAGATAGCAAAAGTAACGTTCCGATCACTCCAAGCGTTTTTACTCCTTTATTCATTTTCGCACCTCCTCATAGGGGTGAAACGATCAACTTTTTATAAGTTGATCGCTTCTCCACCAGTTACTCCGTAGATTTGAGCTGTGACATAACTTGCTTTATTCGATGCTAAGAAGACATAGACCGGTGCTAATTCTCCTGGCTGACCTGCACGTTCTAGTAAACTTTGCTGACCAAATTCAGGAATTGAATCAGAAGGCTGACCTTCGTCTAGTTGTAGCGGTGTCCAGATTGGACCAGGGGCTACGCCATTTACACGGATTCCCTTAGGAGCAAGTTGTTTTGCTAAGCCAATCGTAAAGTTAGCGATTGAAGCTTTTGTTGCTGCATAATCCAATAAATGTTCACTTGGATTGAAGGCTTGGACAGATGTTGTTGTAACAATCGCTCCTCCTGCTGGGATATGCGGAACTGCTTCTTTCACTAAAGCAAACATAGCGATGATGTTGACCATGAATGTGTCTTTGATTTGTTCAAGTGGCAGTTCAACAATGGACTGGCAAGAAATTTGCTGTCCTGCATTCAATACCATCGTATCTAGCCCACCAAGCTCACTTACTGCTTTTTCAATGATTTCTTTAGGTGCTTGTTCATCACGAAGATCAAATGGTAGTAAGACGATTTTACGTCCTGCATCTTTGACGTATTTAGCTACTTCTTCTGCATCTTTTTCTTCTCCTGGGAAGAATTGAAGAGCGATGTCTGCACCTTCTCTAGCAAATGCAATCGCTGCTGCACGACCGATCCCTGAATCGCCACCAGTGATGAGTACACGTCGGTTTTCCAGCTGATTACTGCCCTCATAGGATTCTTCTCCGCAATCAGGAACAGGAATCATGTTCTGTTGTAAAGCTGGCGTATCCTGATCTTGCTTAGGAAATTTCTCCGTATGGTACAGATTTCGCGGATCGATTAATTTTGGTTCTGTCATTGCTGTATTCCTCCTAGTTTTTCTAAATTGTATTGCCAAAACAAATTTCTTTGTTTGATACCTGTTTTAAATAGTTTGTTTAATTCGTATAATCTTTTCGGTATAGATGGTAGCCTAAAACCGCCGCTGCTATCAAAGAGCCGAATACTACGAGGATAAATCCTAAAGCAGAGCTTTTACCCGGCAACCCTCCTGTATTCATTCCCCAAATCCCTGCAAACAACGCCGGAACGGAGATGATTAGTGCAGCTGAATCTAGATATTTCATGATGTGGTTTAGATTATTGTCCATCATCCCATTGAATAAATCACCAATACTCTCCAATAAGTCTCGATAGATCTCGATCATTTTTTCTGTTTGGCGCTGCCTCAAATGGACATCATAAAGCAACTGTTCATCGTCTAAACGTTTGATAAACGTTTCAGAATTCCATAATTGATTCATCGTTTTCCGCTGATCTCTTAAGGTATGATCGATATACACAATGTCTCTTTCAAGATCTGCCTGTTTATACAGTTCCTCATTCTCCGTCGTTTTACGAGCTGCTTTATCCAAAGCGTCAATTCTATGCTTCATTTCTCTTAGTTCTTTCACGTAATGGGTATAAATATCCAGTAATGTATACGTGATGATCTTTTCAAACGAGTTTAAATGATCTCCATGCTTTGTCAGCAAGCGATCCATGAAATCGGTCTTTCTATCAATACATGTAATCAAGAGATTATCGGAAAGTACAAAAGATATCGGTGTCAAATTTTTTTCGATACGATTATCTGACTGATCCAGATTGATCACAACCAAAGAAAATGGATGCGCTAATTTGGTCTCATAAAGGCGCTCCATCCGAGAAACTTCTTCCGGATATTCCGTGCCTACGAAAATATCATCTGGAAGCTCGAATTCTTTGATTGCCTGCTGGATCTCTTCTGGCTTTTTATTATCGAGAATAAGCCAATTGTATTTGTTTTCATCTGTTTCTGTGACTTTCTTTTCATCATCCACAAAGTAGTATCTCAATGTATACCTCCTTTCTGGACTTTTCAAAAACGATTAGCTGAAGAAGCAGTTCTTTAATTTGATATTATAATCGAGTACTGCACTTTCATTTTCTAATGAGAAGCTGTCAAGCTGTTTATTAAAGTCCATGTTTAGTCGTTTACCGAAATAACTTTGTTCTACTTTAGATGTATAGATCTCCAGTAAAGGATGCTCGATTTTTGTTGCATACTCTCCAAATTCCGAAACAAAAGGAATAATTTGGAAAAAGCTGCCTTTTGCAAAAGCACCTTTATCCCTTAAAAATGGATCGGAATCATTGATGAGAGCGAGTGCAATTTTTGTATTTCCCCCCACTTTTTCGATTAACGTCTCTACTGCATTTTTAGACAGTGTAATTTCCATTCCTACTCCCCCTGTTCAGTTGTAGTCTTGTATTATTTAACAACTACGTCTGTTTTTTGTTGAATTTTTGCATATTTTGGATATTTAGGGAATTTAGCCACACAACGGAACGCCGTCATCCCTGCATATTTTTCGTAATATTTCTTCGTTGGTCCTTCAAAATCTTTGCTCCAAGGTTTCACATGTCCTGAGAAATGGATAATGTAAGGATTGTTGCGTGTTTCTTCGTATTCACGTTCACCTGCTGCTGTTGGATGTTTCTTTGCTTTAGCCATGATATAGCCTTGTGCATTCCAACGCGGATGAAGCGGAAGCCAACGATCATGTAAGATTGCATTTAATGCATCTTGGTCATGGAACCTTAATTTTTCTGGATTATGTTCGATGAAGTCTAATACTTTTTGCGTAATATTTTCATCTAACCATTTTTTTACATTGATCAGCATCAATCCTGAGTTGAAGTAACGCATTGATTTAGCTGGAATCTCCATTTTTTCTAATCGTTGATGGAACCCAGCGTCTTCAACAGCTGCTACGATTGAATCACCGAAGTCAAGACGCCATAATTTAGAGATATCTTGTAAAGCAATCATGTCGCAATCCATATATAAGATACGTTCAACTTCCGTGCCGCGGAACAATTCCGGAATCGCTATGCGGTAATAAGCTGTTTCTGGAATACGATCGCTGATTACTACATTTGTAAAGAATTCTTTATTGATTTTCAAAAATTCTACATCTGAATTCATTCGTGCATTTTTCACTGAGAAACGTAAAAGCTGTTTGCTTTCAAAATCGATATCGTCGTCAATCACATAGAACCGAACAAATTTAGACGGGTTGCAATTATCTAATACTGAGACAAATAACGCAGCTAAATGCGGTACGAATTTTGTGTTACAACTTGCGACTACTGCTATTTCTTTTTTATTCATTGATCTCGCCTACTTTCGTTAGAGTACTGTGTGCTAATTTTTTTAAGTATAAATTGGTATACGGATGATCTTTCAACGTATTCCAAGGTTTATCATGTCCTGTAAAATGAACGATTGAAGGTTTTTCATTTCCTTCTTTATACAGACGTTCATATTTTTCATTTGGTGCTGGGTGTCGTTCAAAAATCAAAGAAGTCTGCATGTTCCATTTTGGATGAAGTTGTTCCCAATCTTCATAAAGGACAGCATTCAAAGCATCTTGATCGTGATAAATGATTCGATCACCATTTTCACTTAAATAATGGATAGTTTTTTCTGTAATTTCTTTTTTATTCCATTGATCGATGTCAATCACCATCACCCCTGAATTGAAGTACAAGTCATCGGAATCTATTCCTAATCTTTCCAATGCTTTCACTTGTCCTGGATCGATAATGGCGCCGATCGTTTTTCCATTTAATGGTTCATCATATAGTTTTACGATATCGTCTAGCACTAACACATCTGAATCTAAGTAAAGGACTTTCTTATAATCCTCTTTAGCTAATAAGTTGGGTAAAGAAATTCTTAAGTAAGCGGTAGTTGTGATATGGTCGCTGACTAGGAAGTCTTCGTAGATATCTTTTTCCACTGTCAGGAATTGGATACTTGCATTACTTGAATATTTATTTACCGTTTCTTCCAATCCTTGTTTACTATATTCTGATAGACCATCGTCAATCACATAAAATTTTATGCGTCTTGCTTTATTGCAATTTTCTAATGCAGTTGCGATCATCACGCTCAAGTAAGGAGCATAATTTTCGTCTGAAGCAGTCACCACAGGAACTACGCCGTATCTCTTCTCCATCAAAATCACTCCTTTTTCTAATCTTTTTCTAACCTGTTCTACATCTAGAATATTCCTCATTTGGCTTTAAAGCAAAATATATGCTTTGTTTTCATTGAATATTTTAAAATTTTTTTATTACAAAACGCATTGGTAAGCGCTAACTATTCGTTTTTCATGGCTTTTTATTCAAAGGTATTGACCAAAAACTACTATATATAGCCACTTTTTTCTTAAGAATGTGTTTTGAAAAAATTCATAACGGCAAAGCAAGTTAGTTTCATTTTTTTAATTTCTCATTTAATCTTAAGGTAACAGGAAAATAGATATGTAAAAAGAAAGTAGGAAGATAAAATGAAACTAGCAGCGATTGATTTAGACGGTACCTTGCTTGATCGAAATGGAAAGATACCAGAAGAAAATATCCAGGCACTTCGGAAATTTGATGAAAATGGCGGAATCGTAACAGTAGCTACAGGAAGGAACAGCATTTCTGCTAAAGATATTTTTTCCGAATTAGGGATCGGCGGCTATTTGATTTCTTCCAATGGTTCGCTGATTGCTGAAATGAAGGATGGAAAGATGGCAAAGGTTCTCAGACGTTCGAAAATAGATATCGATACTCTGAAAAAAGCCTTCTTCTATGCTCAAGAAGCAAAAATCTCAATTATTGCCAGCCGAGAAACCCAAGATGATCAGCTGACATTCGATGAGTCAAATCTTGTCAAAGACGACCCCTATTATGAACATTTCAATCTGCAGAATCATTCTTTTGATCAAATTTTAAGTATGTTAGAAGATCCTTCTCTTAGCTATCTTAAATTAGCGTTAACAGATAAGAGTGAAGAAAAACTACAGAAGTTACAAAGAGATCTGCAAGCAGACGGCATCAATTCAGTATTCTCTGATCCGCATTTCTTAGAAATCACGCCTACAGGTATCACTAAAGCTCATTCACTTGTTTTTCTGGCGGATTACCTTGGAATCGAGTCGAGTGATATCATGGCTTTTGGCGATCAAGAAAACGACATTGCTATGTTGAATTATAGTGGGTTGAGTATTGCGATGGGGAATGCACAGCGGCAAGTAAAAGAAATTGCAAACCAAGTAACACTGACGAATGAGGAAGCTGGGGTTGCTTATATTTTAAAAAACTTCTATTGAAAATAAAAAAATGACGTCATGAACGTAGGAGGAAAGAAAATGTTAGTTATTATCGATATGCAAAATCATATTCTTGATCCAAATAGCGAATTTTATATTCCAGAATCAGACCAATTGGCGGAACGCATTGCTAAACGATTAGCTAAAGCACGCAAAAACAAGGAATATATTCTATTCACACGGGATATTCCAGTCGAACTGAAGGACAAAGAAGAGGAACGGGAAGATTTGCAATTGATCCCTCTTCTTTCTCCCCAAGGAAATGAACGAGTGATCAAAAAGTATTACTTTACGATCCCCCCTGAAACTTTAGCTGAAATCAAGGAGACTTTGTTTGAAAGCAAAGAAGAACAAAAAGAGATCGAAGTGGTTGGGATCGAAACAAACTTATGTGTGCTCTCTAATTTGATAGGCTTGCAGAGTGCGTTTCCTGAAGCTGACTTTTTTGTTGATCCAACGTTAGTTTCTAGTAGAAAACATGGAGAATCTGCGTTGGAACTTCTGAAAGATTTCAATGTTTCGATCATTGAACCTAAAAAATAGACAGTCACACGTATGCTACAGTCTATTCTTTATATAAGTTCTATTATCATTTAGCAAGCAAATAAAAAAGAAAAAGCACGAAGAACTGTTTTCAGTCTTACGTGCTTTTTCTACAAAAGTATATTGGCTTTTCCATGACACCTTGGTAAACAGTGTTCTCCTGCCAACTCCTCAGTCACAAGTCACAATATTCAACAAACATGGGAAGCTGTTTTTTGAAATTGCTCCTTGTGACTCAGAGTTAAACGGTAGGCTCACGACCTCTTTCTTAAATGGTGTTCAATCAGCTGACTCTCGGTATTAGCTTAACAAACGGCAAAATATGAGGAACTATTTTTCCGTTTGTTTCTCTAATACTCAGGTCAAAACGCTGATTTCACAACCTCTTCCTTAAACGGTGTTCAAAAGCTTGCATCTGCGGTAATAAGTCCAACCAAGTAAAAACATAAGAAGCTGTTTTTACTTGGCTGTTCTTATTAGTTGATGCAGGGTAGCTTTTTCACAACCTCTTATGTACCTTGTAGGACTCGAACCTACGACCGGACGGTTATGAGCCGTCTGCTCTAACCAACTGAGCTAAAGGTACATCATCATGAGATATATTTTAGTTACTTTTTAACTATAGCACGAATTATAGACGCTCACAAGCTTCAAAATATAAATAATATGATATATTTATTCTTATTTACTTGACTTGAAACTTGACTATTTTTTACTTGCTTATTTTAGAAGAAATGCTATTCTTTTAAAAATTCTCAATGCTAGGAGTGATTATTTTGCCATTTATTGCGATTTTATTCGATTTGGTTGCGGCAGCAGCTTACTTTCTCCAATACAATCATCAAAGTTCAGAAGTCCTGTTTGTTGGAATGATTTTCCAAGGTGTGATCACCCTTCTCCTTCTCATCATGATAATCAGCTACAAAGGAAAAAAATATGCACGTGTCCAGACAGAAATATTTGTTAAATATGTTTCTATTCGTTACGGGATCATCATTCTTTCCTTTTTAATGAATGCAATCGTCCTCTTTTTATATGTATTGAATTACTTAAATATCAATCCATTGATTTTTTCTAGATAGATAACTTGTATTTAGCGGAACAGTTCTCGCGTATGAGCAGAGAGCTGTTCCGCTTTTTCATCGGTCTATTCTTCTTTGATTTTCCTAGCATTTCATTTGTGATGTATGCAATAACATGTTATCTTTTATTAGAAGAAACGTTGAGGAGTCCGTTACATGATTACGTTGGTTAGAGTTTTGTTTTGGTTGCCTTCGGTCGTCCTGATCGCAATTATTTTTTATCTTATGCATTGGAACAAAGAACGGCTTTATTTAGCTGTTTTGACTCTTCCGGTTATTTATTTTATGTGGAAGGTTTTTAATTACAACTACTTTGAACCTGATAGTGTTTTTGTAGAAGAATTATCAGGGTTGGTTTTGTCTCTATTAATCGTCATTCTTTATTTGATACGTTTAAATAAAAAACATTGAGTCCTATTGATTGCTTGTGTAGCTTTCTATGGTCATTACAACTATCCTATTATGATGAAAGGTGATTAAATGAGTATCGAAGAAGCTATTTTACTGGATACTTTACGTTGTCGTCTGAATTTTTTAAGAACTGGCCGATCTTTATCCCAAGTAGCTGTTTCTAGCGCGTTAAGTATTCCTTTATTCAAATATCGTAAATACGAACAAGGGGAAGAAATTCCAAGTATCATTGAATTGATCTACATCGCCGACTTTTACGATATTTCCGTTGACTACCTGATTGGTCGCTCAGAAACAGCAAGCAAACTGAAATGATTTTTTCCAGCCATTGTGCTGGTTTTTTCATTTAATGTTTAAAGTGAACAAACTATGTACAAAAAGGAGATGTATCTATGCGTTTATGGCATGAAAAATTGATTTCAAAGCTTCCTCGTCAGCAGCTTTTAGGACAACATCGAGAATGCTGTGCGTTAAGAGGAAATGGTTGGGGAAAGAAACACGCTACTGTAGATTATGTCTTCCACTATTCTCCTTATAAATTATTTCAATATCATCAACTTGTCATGGACGAAATGGAAAAGCGGGGCTACAGCCCAGCACCTGAATGGACAGATCCTATGTACCGTGGCAAATCATGCGAAGCATTTTTTGATTTGCCTACTGTAGAACGTAGCGTTCCGATTTATCCGGAACATGATGTAGTGTATCTAGCAGAGTGTTTAGCAAATTTGGAGCAAAAAGGAATTTATCTTACCTAAAAAAGAGGCTGGGATAGAAGCGTTTAACTCCAAGAAATAAGAGGTAATTCACGAAAATTGCTTTTCAAATCTTTGTGAATTTCAGCTTATTTCCGAAGGAGTTGCTTCTGCTTCCGCCGTTTACACATGTTTAGAGCGTGAGACAAAAGTTTTTCTTTACTTTTGTCCCACGCTCTAATATAACATGAAAAACTCTTCTACTCTTTACTCATCGAAAAAGTCTTAACCAACGTAGGGTAAGCTCGAATGGTGCAAGTTGATTCTCAGGTTACCTTCGTCATCACGTATAAATCCGAAAGTATATTCTACTTTTGTTTCATCACCCGTTTTCCCAGAAGTAAAGTAATATTCTCCTGATGCGATTGCTGAATCCGTATCGATGATCGTTTCATGATTGTCGAAGCGGATGTCTGTCCAAGGTTCTAACGCAAAACCAGAATCTTCGCTGATATCACCGCCAACGAAATAAGAAAGTGCTTCTTCTTTTGTTGCCCTGAATGGTAACTCTGCAGCTTTAGTTGGTTTAAAAAGCACAGCACCTTCGTCGTATGCATACAATGTCTCGATGACTTCTTCTGCTTTTTCTGTTGCTTCCTCCATACCTTCCTCGCTTGCTGCACCGATACTTATGATTGCTTCTGCCCAGCGTTCCCGTGCTTCGTCGACTTCGGCTTCTGTGATCGTCTCAACTTTTACCTCTTCTGTCGTGTCTTCAGTTGTTTCTGTTGTTGATTCAGTTGCCGAATCGGTTGTAGAACAACCTGCCATTGCTAGTGTTAATGTTGATAGTAAAAATAGTTTTTTTATCATAAGATTATCCCCCCTGAAAACAGACTAAAATAATAACATTTCGTTTTTTTATTTTCAGTTAAAGCTTAATAATTTCTAAATGTTCTTAAATTTTATTTAAAAACTCTTATAACTTTCATAATACATAACATAGTTATTTTTAAATAAAAAAATAAGCTCAATACATTTAAAATAAAAGACATAATTAAAATTAATCAAATAAATATCGTTATCTAAAAACAAAAAAATCCTTTTAAAATCTTACTACTATTAGGCTTTTTCGTTTTAATTTTCTTTAAATAATTATGCAAAAGTAATAGTTGATCTGTTTTTTTATTGTTTTAATAATCGATACACCACTTTATGTAAAATACTTCTCGAAAATACCTATTGACAAACAAACACAGCTATGAAATGAAAAAGCAAAGGACGAAGCAAAAAAAGCACCAAGAAAAACATCCTTCCGCCTATTCAACGATCAATGAATTTCTTCGTACAAAAAAAACCGTCTTTTCGAAAGAAAAGACGGTTAAAAGTCAATTTTTATTAAGCTTTGACAATGTTTGTTGCTTGAGGGCCACGTTGACCATCTTCAACATCGTAAGACACTGCTTGGCCTTCTTCTAAAGTTTTGAAACCGTCGCCTTGGATAGCTGAGAAATGTGCAAATACATCATTTCCATCTTCACCAGTGATGAAGCCAAAACCTTTGTCTGCGTTGAACCATTTTACTGTACCGTTATTCATAAATAAATTCCTCCTGATACGTATCAATGTACGTTTTTTCGTTGCAATAAATATTTGATAGGCAAAAGGAGTTTTATCTATGTAGATATATCGCTCAAATTACGTTTCAAAATAGATTACTTATTTAATATATCATGCTTTTTCTAATAACACAAGAATAATGCAATAAAATATAAAACTTATTGTCTTCGAATCGATAAAAAAGTTGGATAACCGCGTTTGAGCCGCCTATTGTTCTCCATTTATTTGTTTTTATCTACTAGCATTTGTTTAAGTTGTCTGTTTGCTTCAGAGATTTGTTTCTTTTGATATAGTATTCCTTGTGAATCCATCACGAATCATTTACTAATATTTTCTAGCATTCTCTCTATGCCTGGTATGGCTTCTTCTGGCGCTGCTCCTTGAACGATCCATAGTACTGGTAACTGGTGTAATGGCGCGTTTTCTGAATCAAGTCCGATTTGGAATAATTCTGTCCAACGGTCAATAAACGTTTTAAGCAGTCCACTAATATCCCACCAATAAATCGGTGTACCAATAACTACGTAGTTCGCCTTCGCCAATCTATCTATGACGGCATCAAAATCATCATTAGCTTTGACTTGACCTAATTGAGCAATATGAAAATCTACAAGATCGATCCTCTCATAATCTATTCCTTCTAGAACTTTCGCTCCCCACTTACTAGTCATACCTTCTTTGTTTGGACTTGCATTTATAAATATAGTTGTCATTGCGTTCCCTCCCCACTTTATTTTACAACATGATTGCTAAATTTTGACTTTAAACTTTCTTAACTATGAAAACCTTTCAATTGGTGATATACTTATAAATGGAATTTCGTTATCAACGTGTTCGTTGCCTTTCAGCAAGTATTTAAAGAAAGGAGAATGGCTATGACATTCTATAACAAAGATATACAATATCGAGTAACCTTGGATACAGATTTGAATCTCTTTGTCGTTTTTGACAAAGAAAATAGCAATCATGTAGCAACAGGTGTTACGATCGAACAAGCAGTGCAAGAATTAAAAAAATCTGCATAAGGAGTGGAAACCCTCATATGGACGATTCTCGTTCTTCTCTTTAAACGCATCTACTGGATGATAACAGTAGGTGCGTTTTGTGTTTTCAATAACTTCTTCTCATCTGACAACCCTCCATCTAATTGACGATTATGAATCCAAAACGATATTTAAAGACTTAAAAAAAACATTCTCTTTACATTTAAAAGACAATTTAATAAAAATATTCCTACCACAAAGACTAATGTTATAATAATAAAGCTCAAAATTTCGACAATTAAACTTAATGTATTTACATATAAATATCCTCGTTTTCTTTCATACAAGAAACAATTTTAAAAAATTCCCAATGCTTTTGGGCCATGCTTAATTTCTTCTATTCTTTTTGGCGACGGCTACTACCTGCCATCAAGTGGGAGTAAATAAAAAATTAAATTATAGGAGGAACAATGGGTAAAAAAGAATTAGGGAAAGAAGGAAAAGCTTTAAAGAAAGCAAAACCTTTTTACAAAAAAGTGTGGTTTTGGGTGTTAGTTATTATTATTATTGCTATCGGCGGTAATCTTGGAAAAGATGAACAAAGTGGAGCTGTTGACACTGATGAAAAAACTTCTTCTGCTCATAAAACAATGGTATTAGAAACAGAACAGACTTCTGATACTTCTGTCTCCACTGAAGAAAGTTCTATTTCTCTAACTGAGAATTCAGAAAGTTCCATTTCTGAAACTCCGACTACAAAAGAAAGTGTAGCGAAAACGGAAAATGTACCTACCGAATATCTTTCAGCATTGACTAAAGGAGAATCCTATGCAGAAATAATGAACATGTCTAAACAGGGAGTATATGATCAATTAACCTCTGATTATGGGGAAAGATTTTCTCCAGAGGCTGCGCAATACGCAATTGATCATCTTAATGCAGATTGGAATGCAAATGCTTTGAAAAAAGCAGAAAGTTATTCTGACTCCATGAATATGTCAAAACAAGGTATTTATGATCAGTTGACTTCAGAAGCAGGAGAACAATTCACCCCCGAAGAAGCTCAATATGCTGTTGACAACTTAAAAGCAAACTATAATGAGAATGCTTTGAAAAAGGCAAAAAGTTATCAAGAACAAATGGCAATGTCACCAGAAGGAATCAGAGAACAGCTCACTTCTGCTGCTGGTGAACAATTTACTCCCGAAGAAGCTGCTTATGCTATCCAGCATTTAAATGACTAAATTATTTAGATATATGCACGAGTCTTTCGCTAGCTAAAGACACATACCATATGATGATTTATAATTTTATACCACTTTTTTGTAAATATTAGTAAGAAAAACAGACAAAATCCATCCTGATTTTGTCTGTTTTTAAGCTTATTTATAAAAATAACCCTTTACTTTCTAAAAATTGTTTTGCTTGATGCAGGTCATAAAATTCATAGTCTGCTTTATTGGACTCATACAAACTTACATCTACTTTCAACTTATGCTTCCCATTATGATCGGGCAACCCTATCAAATGATCTTTGATAAGAAAAGACAAAATACCCGCTCGTCTTGCTGCTTCGATCCCTGCAATCGAGTCTTCAAATACAAGTGCTTCACTTGGAGGAATATTCATTTTTGAACAAGCTTTCAAAAAGATCTCTGGTTCCGGCTTCCCTTTTTTTACATCATCCCCTGAAATGATTTGGTCAAACAAGGCATATAGATTTTCCATTTTTAAATACATTTCTACTTTTACCCGTGTATTAGACGAAGCCACGATTGTATGGATTCCTCTTTCTTTTGCAAAAGCTAAAATTTCTTTTGCTCCTTTTTTCGTATATACTCTCTTGTCTTCATCCACGATTTTTTCTTTATATTGATTGATTGCTTCTCGCCATTTGATATATGGAACATCTTCTCCGTACAAATTGCCCATTTGTTGTCTTATAGCCGCTTCTGTCTGGCCAGTCAGTAAATAATAGACTTCCTTACGCATTTCATAATCATACTTTTGTGCTGATTTTACATAAGCACGATAAGCTAAACGTCCAGTTTCTAATAAAAGGCCATCCATATCAAAGATGAAGAGCTTGATTTTATTCATAATGCTCTCCAAGTGATTTTTCCTTACTTATCGCCTCATATAGACCTTGCATGTAAGTGAGTCCCATTGCACGATCATACAGGCCATACCCAGGCATAGCCACTTCACCCCACACGGTTCTACCGTGATCAGGGCGTATAGGCCCCTCAAACCCTTCTTGCACCAACGCTTTCATAATATGATGCATATCAAGGGAGCCTTCTGTAGAAGGATGTGCCGTTTCTTTGAACTTTCTTTCTCCTAAAAACTCCACGTTTCTAAAGTGGACAAAGTGGATGCGAGAACCTACCTCATGAATGATTTCAACTAAATCGTTTTTAGGATTTGCTCCTAAAGATCCTGTGCACAGCGTTAGTCCATTATATGGAGAATCTACTGCATTTAGAATTTTCTTCAAGTCGCCAAGATTTTTCGTCACTCTAGGAAAACCAAAAAGTTCCCATGGTGGATCATCTGGATGGATAGCCATTTTTACATCTGCTTTTTCGCATACAGGAATCACTTTTCCTAAAAAATAAGTCAGATTTTCAAATAATTCTTCTTCGGTCATTCCTTCATACAGTTTTTCCAGCTGAGCAAATTTTTTCAACCGTTCTTCTTCCCAACCTGGCAATTTGAATCCCTTTGATTGACTGTGTATCAATTGATACATCTCTCCTGGCTCCATCTGATTGACGATTTTCTGATCGTATAAAAGAGAATAGCTTCCATCGTTGTTTTCATTAAACAAATCAGTTTTCGCCCATCCAAAAATTGGTTTGAAGCTATAGCAAATCAATCGAACCCCACATCGAGACAAGTTTTTGATTGTTTGTATATAGTTATCAATATAGTAATCTCGTTCATCTGTTCCTGCCTTGATTGCATCATGGACTGCGACACTTTCAATTCCAAGCAGTTCCAGTCCTTGGCTCTCAACAGATGCTTTCATCTCCTCAATTTCTGAAATCTCCCAAACATCTCCAGGCATTTTAGTCAGCAAAGTTCCAATTATCCCATTTATTCCCGGTATTTGGCGAACATATTTTAATGGGATCGAATCCCCTTTTTCACCATACCATCTAAATCCCCACTTCATCTTTTCAGCCTTCCTTCTAAAAATCGTCCTCATCTAAATTTTTTTCTTCCGCTGAAGCATGCCAAACAGTTAAATTATCTTTTCCTTGTTTGACAATTTGTTCCACCGCTTCTTCTATCGGCGTGTGAAGCATCTGATGATTGATTGCTTCTAACAACATTGGCAGATTCACGCCCCCTATGACATAAGCGGCTGCTTTCTTTTCTTCAGTCAGTTCATTGACTGCTAGGAGCGCTTGATTGTACGGACTTGCGCTAATTAGATCAACAAATACTAGCACGGGTTCTGCTGTGTTGATCATAGTTAATTTTTCTTTGACCTTCTCTCCGAATGTTTGGATGTCTTCCCCAGACTCTAAGCACACTGTTTCAATATGGCTTGATGTCCCGACAATTACTTCTGCCGCATCTTTCAGTCCTTCGCTCAACTTACCATGTGTAACGATCATGATTTCCAACATGAGTCTTCTCACTCCTTGTTTTGCACTTTTCAATTATCGAAAAAGAGCAATAATCTGGTTGGCATTTTGCTAATTAAATGTTTTCCCTCGTAAATCTGTTTTGGTCAAATAGAAAAACTGCGCTTGCTTTTTTCTTGCACTAAAAATATAATTGATATTTTTTTCTTTCAACTTATCAACTTTTTTTAGCCACTGTTCTTCATTTGAAAAATAATTTCCCGAAAACTGTAACGGTGTATCTGCCCCAACAGAGTCTAGATAAAAAAGAATGCCCTCTTTTTTCATACTCAATCTCACACTGTCCAAACCCTTTTTTCCATAACAGCCTTCATCAACAAACGCATACGCTACATTCGGATCATCGATCGTACGAATCATTTCCAGCATCGTTAATATGGATGAAGTATTTCGAATAAACGTTTGTCTGCTAGACCATCCGCGCGCTGCTTTTCCCAATAAGAAAAAGTAGCACCCAAATGCTAGTACAGTGATACTTGTTTGTACGGATAGCAGATCGAATACGTGATGAGGATTTCCGTTATATATCATCATTCCCCACCAACCTAAACTGAACAACAAAATGAAAGACAATAATATAGAATAGATTATTTTTTTCCGTTGGTCTTTCCAATCAAACATGAAATAACTTCCTAATGTATGAACGGGTGTATCGTAATAAGTACAGATAACTTTCTCTGCTTTTTCGATATCTCCAACATAAATATTTTTTGATCGGTAGTCTGGCGTATCATAAGCAATGACTGTCACATCTGTTCTCATACTGTAAATATCTGATACCAACGCTGAAAGAAAACGCTGTTTACTCTTTTTTGTACGTCGCTTACGGTAAACATAGCGATAACGGAATTCCCAATCACGAAACAGCTCGTTCTTCTTCATTTTCCCGCCCTCTTTATCTTTTTTCTAAGCATTTGTTCATGACAAACCAAACTTGTTCAATACATCTTTTAATCCTGTTTTAGGTGCAGATGGAGTGGCTTGAAAATAAATATTCTTTACGCCATATTGTTCATTCATTTCTTTCAATTTTTCAGCATCTGATTTATTTAAATAAACAGATTTCGTCACTAAAAGATCTGTATCAGGATTTTTTTGAGCAATCCCTCCGATATTCAATTCTTCCATGGGGATTCCGTGTTTTACTAAGTCGTAAATCGTTTGGACTGTTTTTGCGATCAAAATACAATTGTACTCTTTAAATTGATATTCATCCCAATAGAATTTAGCTTTCTCTGGTGTAATGACAATTGTTTTTTGTCCTGTACGGCTTCCTGCATTTTTGTAAAGATCTCTCATAAATTTATCTTTTGCTACAACTTCGTCTACAACAAAAATGGAATTCACTCCACTTTTTTGAGATAACGTTACCATTACTTGTCCATGGATCAAACGCTCATCCACACGCGCTAAATTGACTACACCCATCTTATTCACGTTCCCTTCTTTTTATAAAATACCGATTCCTGCTAGCACAATTAATATTCCTGTCAGCCATAATAATGCTTGTGTGACTTTCAAACCTTTTTTCGTATAGAACAAGTACACACCCATTACGACAGCTAAAGGTAATATTCCTGGCACGATTTGATCAAGAATTTCCTGTATAACAAACTCACGTCCGGAAATTGCAAATTTCAATGAAGATTCTACTTTTACATAGTTTCCCGCAAGCACCCCCATCATAAACAATCCTAAAACTGATAGCATTTCAATCGCTGTCTGAACACCAGTGTTTTGCATCAGGCCTGTAGCATTACGACCCATAGTGAAAGCTTGTCTTGCGAAAAATACCCCTAGTAAAACCTGATACAACCCAAAGCAGATAAAAGGAAAAAGTGCGCCTAAAGGACTTCCCTGTTGTGCCCAAGGTACCGCGATCGCAATAAAAATATATTGGACGGTTCCTGAATCGATTGCATCTCCGATTCCTGCTAGTGCCCCCATCAATCCCGCTTTCGTGTTATACATCAAGTCATCCTACATCAGAATCTCTTTCTCTTCATACTCTTCTTCTGCTCTTTGCTGTTCCATAGAAGACATTAGGCCAGTGATCACACCGCCGCCCCAGCTTAATTGAGTGTTGAAGAACAGTAACTGCCGTTTATACGCTGCTTTTAAAGCTTCTTCATCTTTATAAAGTTTTTTCAAGATTGGCATCATTCCGTATAGTAGCGATGGCGCCAAGTAACGTTCAAAAGAGTGAGGGATTTCGTTTGCAAAATGCCATCTCAGATATGCTTTTGTTACATCTTTTTTCGTGATTTCTTCAGGAGCACCTGTTTGATTATCCCTTATTTCAGCCATTTCCCATTCCTCCTAAATTAAAATCCGTCATCATAGTCATCTTCGTCATCAAAAGATGCTGAATTGTTATTGCTTGTAGCAGGCTGTACTTGTTTCCCTTTTTGCGACTGGACAAAGATCAAAGCGATAATAATCCCAAAAATGGCATAAGTAACCATCGTAATATCTAAAGATTTCAAAACAACACTCATAAAATAAGCAAGGAAGAAAAAGACCAGATAATCTTTTCGACCGATAACGTATACAGTTGTCGCAATCCCGATTGCCGCTAACCCTCCACCTACTACTTCAAGAATGTGGATAACAACTGTTCCCTCTAAAGCTTTGATTACATCAGCAATCAATGGTGCCCCTAAATATAAAGCAACGAAAACAAGCGGAACGAATAATAAAAATGAGGCAACCGTTGGATAAAGAATAATTGATCTGGCCATAGCTTTTGTATTCAAATCTTCTACAGCTTTATCTGTATATTTACCTAAAAAAGTATTGATGAAAAAACGAAACTGATACAAATAACTTCCGAGCAATCCGACTGGCACTGCAACAGCAATTGCTGCTTCTGGTGACAGATCCCCTAATAATGCGACTGGTACTGCTATAGCTGCTGCAATGGAAGGTTCAGCTGGCATCGATCCTCCTGGAGAAAAAACCCCCATATAAATCATTTGCAGAGCAGCTGTAACGATCATTGCTTGTGCAACTTCCCCCATGATCAACCCGACGACTAATCCAGTCATCAAAGGAGAAAAACGTAAGGTCAACGTGGCTCCTCCACCTAACCAGCGGGACATGACCGCGGCCACCCATAAAGCAATCAACAAACTTTGTACTACACTTAATGTTTCCATGTGTCCTCCTCCTTCAGATCTTTCTGATATAACCTTCCAGTTCCATCATTGACTGTATCAATGATTTCTTTGTTACCTCTATAGGAATCAAATGCACTTTCTCTTTCGAATCAATAAATTCAGCCATTTTATCTATTATTTGTTTATCTTTCGGAAATAATCCCATTTGTTCTAGAGAAACCGGTAGTTCTAATTCCTGATACAAAGGATATAGCTCGTCTATTTTTTCCCAACGACCTTCTAGTGCCAATTGGTAGAAAATCCCATACGCCACTTTTTCTCCATGTAGAAAACGATGGCTTTCCGGAATATATTTACTGATAGCGTCATGCATAGCATGTGCTGCCGCATTTCTTGCGTATTTATCTCCTAATCCTCCAACTAAACCAGCAACAGCAAAGATAATCTCTGAAAGCTGTTTGAACTCCGATGTCAGTTTTCTTTGTGCCATATCTTGGATTGCTTTAGCAGAATGATTCAAAATCTCTTCTTTGCAGATCTTCGCAGTATCTTGTGCTAGCTTCAAAAATGATTCATCTTGCAAAAAATCTTGTTCTAAGATGAGCTCAGATTCATACCATTTGGCAAGTGTATCTGCTAACCCGGCAATGAAATATGGAACAGGGGAATCAATCACTAATTGGGGATCTGTTATAAAAAAGGTAGCTTGTCTGTAAAAGTGTTCTGTTTTCCCTTCTGCTTGTCCATTCTCCTTATACATGACAGCAAGTGGTGTCCAAGGAGCGCAATTACTAGCTAAAGTAGGTATGACGCCAAAATTGATTTTTGCAAGGTTTGCGCTATAACCCACTAGATCGGTCAGTTTTCCTCCGCCAACGCCAACCAAGAAATCGATTTCATTTTCTTTGATGATTGTAGCTATTCTTCTGGCTTCAGCGTAACTACATTCTCCAGAATAACGATGATAAAAAAATTGAATCGTTTCGTCATTCAAAAATACTAATTTAGGTAGCGCCTTTTCCCATGATACCGTTCCATGGGTAATCAATACTCTTTTTGCGCCGTATGATTCTAAGAGATCAGAAACTTTTGAAATGCCACCTTCTTCATATAAATAAAATTGAGGACCCGTTTTCACTTTTAACCCGTTCACCATTTTCTTCATCATCCTTTTATATAATCACTCTCTGTCTGGACAGAACGTTCAGGAAGAAGATGCTGACTGATCTGTTCTACATCTCTGACACATTTTTCACCCATTTCTTCTAAACATTCCCTTGTGTAGGCCGATATATGTGGCGTAATCACTACTTGTTCAAACGCTAAATACGGATGATCTTGACGTCCCGGTTCTTCTTCTAAAACATCTGTGGCATACCCAGCGATCTTTCCGCTTTTCAGACCATTAATCATCGCTTCTTCATCAACTAGAGCGCCTCTTGCACTATTAGATAGATAAACATTTTCTTTCATCTGATCGACTTCTTTAGCAGAAATCATGTGATAGTTCTCTTCTGTCAAATTCGCACATAAACAAATGATATCTGAATGTTCCAGTAATTCTTGAGATTCTACTTTTTTTGCACCAAAGCTTTCGATGTATAAATCTGATTTGTAAGGATCATAAGCTAGAACATCACAGCGAAAACCGTTACGCAAAATTTCGATTACTCCGCTGCCGGTATTTCCTGCACCAATCACACCAACTGTTTTGTTAAACAGCGTCCTACCGACGAACTCCGCCCGATCTTCCCATCGATCGTCCTTGACTCTTGCTTGTGCTTGTGTCGTGCGTCGAAGCATGGACAACAAATTAGTTATATTATTTTCTGCTACAGCATTTCGTTCAACTAAAGCAGGTATGATAGATACGATTGTCTGGTGTTCTTTTGCTGCTTTTAAATCAATATTGTTGTAACCAATACCATGTCGGGAAATCAATAGCAATTCATCTTTGTTTTCGAAAAAATCTCGTCGAAAAAATGGCGTAACACTTGCAATAATGATATTGAATCCTTTAAGTAACTCCGCTAATTCTTTTCCTGGAATCTCTCGATCAACAGTAAAGAAATGAACGTCTCCAACCGACTTTAATCTTTCCAAGTGGTGTGGAAAAACTTTCCCGAAACTGCTGGAATTAACGATTGCTATATGATAATCTAGCATTCTACTCACCCTTTTCAACTATTTCATGTCCGCCAAACCCATTTCTTAGTGCTGAAACTACTTTTGCTGAAAAACTATCTTCTTCCTGTGAAAGATTCCTCATGAACAAACTAGTCGCAATTACTGGAACTGGAACAGCCATTTCTAGCGCTGTTTCAACCGTCCATTTTGCTTCACCTGATGCAGAAACGATTCCTCGATAATTACTTAAATTGGGATGTTCTTTTAACTGATCTCCCATGATTTCCATCAGCCAGCCGCGAATCACCGAACCATGATTCCAAACACGAGCGACTTGTTCCAAGTCAAAAGCATACTCACTTTTTTGTACAAGTTGGAATCCTTCACCGATTGCTTGCATCATTCCATATTCGATTCCATTATGGATCATTTTCAAGAAGTGTCCGCTTCCGGATGCACCAGCATACAGATATCCTCTTTCAATTGCTACATCTTTGAATAATTGTTCCACGGATAGAAAAGTTTCTTTATCTCCTCCAATCATTAAGCAGGCTTGATGTCGTGCTCCCTCGATTCCCCCAGAAGTCCCACAATCCAAGTAACCGATTTCATTTTTCTGAAATTCTTCTGCTCGACGGATTGAATCTTTATAATAAGAGTTTCCGCCTTCAATAACAATGTCTCCTGGTCCGAGTTTTGGAAAAAGTTTTCTTAACATGTTTTCGGTTATCTCTCCAGCAGGAAGCATTAACCAGATGATTTTTTTCTGCTCAAAAGTAGCTAGAAATTCAGAGATCTCTTGATAAGCAGGAACGCCACTTTCTCTTGCCTGACTAACAGCTGTACTTGAAACGTCGAGTCCTTGTACTTTGTGATGGTGCTCTTTTAAGTTTAAAGCTAAATTCAATCCCATTTTTCCCAAACCAATTACACCAATTTCCATGATAGCGCCTCCATTCCTTATATTCTCATTATACAAAAAATATTTTTTTGTAAATAGATTTTAAAAAAATATTTTTTGTTTGATTTTTTTCTACTCTCCTTGTATCTTTAACATTAATGAGAACGGAAAAAATGATAATCTTATTATGAAAAGGAGGAATTCTCATGAGCGTCTCCATAAGACTACAAATCAAAACAATGTACAACGACTTCAGCCCAAAAGAACAGGCTATCGCCGATTATATTTTAGAAAATCCTAGCAAAGTAAGTCATAGTCCGATCAGCAATTTAGCAAGTGAACTGGGCATTGCTGACTCTACTTTTTTTCAATTTACAAAAAAACTTGGTTATAATGGATTTAAAGATTTTAAAATGGCCATGTTGATCCAAGAAAATGATCTATCTGCTATTTCAATCCACGAAAATATTCAGAAAACAGATACTGAGCTCACTATGGCGCAAAAGGTGTTCGAGTCCAGTATTTCCACTTTGAATGACACAAAAAGGTTATTACAACAAAAAGATCTAAAAAAAGCAGCTACTATTATCAATGAATCTAAACGTGTCTATTTTTTCGGTGTTGGTGGTTCAGAAATTGTAGCAACTGACGCCTACCATAAATTTTTGCGTTCCCCTATCGCGACTTCTCACAGTACGGATTACCATATTCAGTTGATGGAAGCTTCTTTATTGACGGAAAAAGACTGTGCTGTTTTGATTTCTCACACAGGGCAATCAAAAGAAACAATCCATATTGCTGAAACCGTCAGAAAAACTGGAGCAAAAACAATTGTTATTACTAGCCAAGCTAATTCTTCCCTTGCCAAACTTGGCGATGTCGTTTTTATTTCTATTTCTGAAGAAACAGAATTCCGATCTGAAGCATTAGCTTCTCGTATTTCGCAACTAAGTATTTTAGACTCTTTATATGTAATCTTGATGTTTTATAATGAAAAAGAATCACGTCGTTCTATCGCTAAAGTTCGTCATACGATTTCTGAAATCAAGAAATAGCACCATAACAGAAAAAGTAAAAAATCCATTAAAACCTAAAAAGCCATTACCAAATATTTGGTAGTGGCTTTTCGGGTTCTGTAAGGGTGGTACAGAACATCAATAGTCGGTGGGTTAGAACGTATGTTATCACATCTTTGGAGAAGGTTGTATTGGTATTATTCGAGTGACTTATTAGATGCGATAACAAGGATAGTATACAGTAGGGAAAAAATTTATTTTTTCTTTTTTTTATTAGTTTTGTTTCTTATTTTCTAAAAAATAAAAATAAATATTTGATGAATCAAGCATTCTCCGGATAAAACTGGCTTTCGAATACATATTAGGTTATCGTTTGTAATTTTATTTCACAGTTGTTATGATTGTTATGTAAAATAAAAAAGTTTAGGATACATCGATTTTTTGGGGAAATTCTTTTTGGGGGGTATCCTAAACCTTTTCTATTATTTTCTCATATTTTCCATTATTGGTCTAGACATATACTAATGAACTTCCTATCTATATGATGGATGAATCCTTTTTCATTTATCATGAGATAACTTTGCTCCAAACTTACTTATGATAGATGGATGGTATTTTTTGTTCACGTTCTAACAAACTTGACACATTTATGAATTCTTAATCTATCTATCCTATAATTATAAAAAAAGGAGGTGCTGCGTATGAAAGCTATTCATATTTCTTTGCTTTTTTTCGCTAGTGCATTGATTTTATTTGCTATTCATCTTTGCTCCCAGCCTTATATCAATAACAACGGAATATTAGTAGAACCAGCATTCTTTTGCTTACCGCTCGGTCTTTTATCCCTTTTTGCCTCCGCTGGATTCGGATTTGTTGCCTTTTTTAAACGATCGAAACAACAAATCTGACTATAAAATTTACGTAAAAGAGACCGTAAAAAAAAACATATCACCTTTCCTTATTCCGAATAAATATTTTCCATAAACAATCTTTTGACAATAGGCTGGACGTCTCTTTCGCGAGAACTGATACACGGTACCTACAAGCTCTTCAGTCACCAGTCCCACTATTCATCAAACCTGAGAAGCTGCTTAGTTCCTTCTGACTCGGAACTAAGCAGTTTCTTCACATCCTCTTTTACATCATGAGCGTTTATTCCTTGAAAAATGCTACTAATTTTTGGTATGTTTCTTGCGCTTGTTTATTACTAAAATCAAACTGATATTCATGGTTCAAGACAACATTTTTCTTCGTATAGTCTACTTTTGTGACTTTCACTCCTACTTTTTCAAATGCAGAAGCTGTTTGTTCCATTTGTTTCGTAAACGTATTTGTGTTCCCATCCGTCAAGAATGTTTTTTGCGTCCAACGGTCTGCATGTCTTGTTAAAGCTAAATGTTTGACGTCTTCTAAACGTTCAAAGTTCTTACTATCAAAATAAGCCCATCCACATTTTGCATAAAGAAAGCTAGAAATCTTATCACTTACTTGGGTAAATGCAGAAGGGTCTAGTAGTCCAGACAAAGAAACAAATTTTGTGATCTGCTTGTTCTCCAAAGTTGGATCAAGTTGATCGGCTTTTTTGATTTCTTCGTTTTGAAGTGCTAACAAATACTCTCCGCTAATTTGTGCGCCTGCTGAATCGCCACCAATCGAAATATTCGACCAATCCGCTTGCTCTTTTATCTCTTTTTTGGCTGCTTGAATGGCTTCGTTCAATTGGATAACTGGTGTAGGATGCTTTGCTTCAGGTGATCGTTCATAATCGATATTTACGACGATCTGCTGCGTGTCTGAACATAGGTATTCCAAATAATCACGACAATCGTTTTTATCCCCTCCTACATATGCGCCTCCATGCATCCAGAAAAGGATGGGCAACTTTTTCTTCTCCGTTTTCGGTGTGTAGATATCCATATGATTGTTTTTGTACTTTGAAGGATAAGTTATTTCTTTATTTCTATCGATTTGTTTGATTTTTTGCTGGAAATCGTCTGGTCTGGCATATACTTGTTCTTTTTCACTTGTGTCAAATTGTTTTCTAACAAGCAAACTAATCGGCTTTGGTGTGATTTGATTAATCAAAAATACAGTGACTAAAATAACTACGATGATAACTGGCACTGCAATCACTATTCGCTTGAACCATTTCATTCATTTACCCTCTCTTTCTTCGCCAAATCCATGTGATAATCGTGCTAGCAGATAAAAATCCACCTGAATAAATGAGAAGCGAATGTTTCTTTTCCCCAGTTTTCGGCAACATTCCTTTTTTTGTATCTGTCTTTTTTTGTACTTTCACTGTCATCTGAATCGGTAGCGTATCATCACTTGATTGATCATCTCGAGGTTCATCCTTTCCCTTATTGTCTGCATTCTCTGCCGGATCTTGTTTTTTTGGTGGAACTACTGGGATTTTTTTGTAATGGTAAATAATAGTTGGTGTCGTCTCGTTAAAAACCCCTTCAGTCGGTCCTTCAACATTTGCTAATTCGTATCCTTCGAATGTCTTTTGCTCTGTCACATAATTCTCTCCATAAGCTCCGTAAAGCCGGATTTCGTCCTGGTCTTTGAGTAGACTTTTATTGTTTTCATCCACATATTTCACGTTTATCTGATCATGGAACACTACTTTCAAAAAGTCCGTTACATGTTTCGTGTAGGCAGCATGGTCAACTTCCTGTGCCTTTCCATGCCCTGCTCCTTCTACCAATAAAAGGTCTTTATATCCTCCTGCTAACTCATATAGTTTTTGCGCGTTAGACACAGGTACTACATCATCTGCCGTTCCATGGATGATCAATTTAGGCAATGAACCAGACATTCCAATCGTAGGTAGAGCGGCTGTCGGATCCAAATGGATCTCCTGATCAAAATAATATTGTTTCAAAAGCCCCATAAACAAATCTTCATGCTCTTGATCCCCAATGATGTCTAACTGATTTTTTATGGCAGGCGGTAATGCAGGGACTACTGTCTGGCTATACGTAAAACGTAGTTGTTCATCGATTGATGCAAATCCGCAATTTTCAATAATTCCTTTGACATTGACTGGGATATCTTTTGCTAATACAGACATCATCGTAGCTGCTCCCATGGAACCACCATACAGCAGGATCTTTTGAGATGGACGTTCTCGAACTTCTTGATTGATCCAGTAAAGGACATCATCTGATTCATATTGTCCATAGGTTACATAATCGCCTCCACTGTTACCAGTTGCTCTGGAATCAACAAATAATAAATTATACCCTGCCTTATAAAAATCATTGTATTCTTCTGTAACGATCCCATTATTCCAATTCCCTCTAAATCCGCCATGGATCATGACTGTTTTATCTGAACCCTGGTCGACATAGTAAGCATACACATCCATCATTTTGCCGTCTTGTTTGTTTAGTACAGTTTGATGAAGTTGTTTTGTGTTTGGATAGAAGCCTGTGTTTTCTGTAGGCGTCGTACCATCATCTGTACCTCCAAGCATTGACATCAACACACTATTTTTAGAAAAAGCGATATCATACAATAGATAAGTAGCAATCAGATGTTTGATAATCTCTTTGTCTACACCATAATCCTTACCAAAAAGCTCACTTAATACTAAACCTATTAGTCGTGCGTTAATTTCATCTACTGGTCCATTAAGTATATCTGTCATCTGTTTACCGAAGTAATTAAGATATTTCTTACCATTGAAGTTTTCGCCTTTACCGATATCATCATTTTCTGTCCCATTCTCTTTGTCACTTACTTTAGCAGAAGAGGATTTGTCGTTTGGCGTTTTTGTAGCTGTTGCTTCATCTGTTTGTTGGTTATCTGTGGTAGCGGTCGTTTCTTGATCTGTGCTAGTAACAGATGTCTCAGCCGTTGTTTCAGTACTTGTTTCTGTTTGTGAAGTACTCGATTTCGTTTCGTTTCTAGCATCAGTTGTTTCCGTGGTTTCGACCTCCCTAGATCCCGATTCGGAAAAGATACTCTCTCCATATACTGACCATTGCGGGACATTTGTACTTACAGCAAATAAGACGACCAACGCTCCCTTTAACACTTGTTTTGTTCTCAATCGATTCACTCCTTTTTATGATTCTAGGAGAATTATATGTAAACGCAAACATTTTTTATACAAAAAACAAACGGTTTATCCCATAAAAATAGAACAGGATTATTTTCTCAATTTACGTAACAAAGCAGAATGGATACTGGTTTATCCATTCTGCTTTTCTTTAAACAATGAAACAGCTTATTGCTCCAAAAATGTCAGAAATCGTTTATCCCAAATCTTTTCGTAAAAAGCGATTGTTTCCTTTGCTTTCATAAAAGGATGATCATAAGTCGTCGCTGCTCCTCTGCACATCATAAGCTGGTATCCTAATCCATGAGCAAACTTCACAGTCGTATCTATACAATACTCTGTTTGCGCCCCACATAATTCGATCGAATGACAGTCCAATTCAGTTAATAACATACTCAAATTAGTCTTATAAAATGAATTCGCATGGGTTTTTCTCACAAAATAACTGTGTTCAGGAATAGATAATTCCGACAATAGCTCCCATGGTTTTGTTTTTGGTACTAATTGATCATCTTCGTGTTGAACGAAAATAACTGGCTTTCCAATCGTTTCGTATGCTTTGATTCTTTTATTCACTAATGCTGTCACTGTTTTTAATCCGTGTATCGGCGAAGAATCAAAACATACCCCTTTTTGTAAATCGATCACTACGAATGCGTCGGCTGTGTTTGACATACGTATGCCTTCTTTCTTGATTTAATAGTATTTCTTATCTAGTTAGTTCCTTTATACGTGACAACAATTTCTTATTTTACACCTATAAATGGCACTTTTCGACTATTTCTTCATGTTATTATTTCATAAATATTTAGCTATTGGAGGAATGTATCATGATTAAATTATATATAGGTTCTAGTTGCTCGTCTTCTAGACGCGCAAAACGTTGGCTTATCACACATGATATACCGTTTATCGAACAGAACTTAATTCGTCAACCACTAACCAAAAATGAATTTATCCACTTACTAAAATTGACAAACAATGGCGTGACCGAAATGCTCTCTACTCATTCTATTAGTTGTAAAAATCTTGTTCACAGAATAGATGAGCTCAGTTTGAGTGAACTATATATTGAGATTCGTACGTCCCCTTCTTTATTGAAAAAACCGATTATCTACGACCAACCTGCAAAACTTTTGACTGGATTTAGCGAAGATAAAATCAGGATGTTCCTTCCTAAAACTAAAAGAAAACAAGAGCTCAACGAACTCTTGCTTTCTGGTCATCTTGTTGATTTTAAAGAAAATAATCTTTGCGTTCCTGTTATTTCCTGTTTCTCAAATATGTTAGTAAACAAAAATAAACCTGGCAAAGCTACAACTTCGCCAGGCAATACAGCACTCTCGAATGAAATATTCACTCAAAAATCTATCGTTTTATTCAATTTTAGATCTGTTGTTTTTATTCTTTATTTCACTCGATGGAAGAGAGAACGAAAATAGCTTGCTCCTACAATCAAAATGAGTAACACACCCATCCATGTAATTAGCTTGTTTATGGTTCTACTACCAGTTTCTGGTAAATCGCTTTTTCTCTTATCTGTTTCTTTCGCTTTTTCTTGATGATCAATTCCACGAGAAACAAAATCAGACTGTTTTAGCACACTTTTTAGGTTGCTCCCTGCATTTCTCTTTTGTTCCTTAGTTGGTATGATAGGTACCAAATCAAGTTCATTATTTACTTTTCCTGTGCTGCTTTCGCTACTTGTGTTTCCTGTGCTACTTTCACTACTCGTACTTTCTGTACTGCTTTCACTACTCGTACTATCCGTACTGCTCGACGGTCCAACAACTGTCCAACTACTTGGTTTCAAATTCTCCGTAATCGTCATCTGTCCATCATAAAAAACAATCAAATCAACTTTATCTTTACTCTTGATCTCATCAATTGATAGTTCTGCAGAAATCATTATTGTATACTCAATACCAGCGGTCCATTGTACGTCCTTTAAATAAACTTCCCCAATAACCTTTTCTGAACTTCCATTACCATCCCAACCATATGTTAGAACAGCATGTATATCACTAGCATTCACGCTTTTATTTGTTTTGATCAGAATAGTAATGACTTGTTGTGTCACGTCATAAACGATCCGATCAGTTTTCACAGTAAATGAAAGATTTTCATTTGTCCGTTCATTTGCAGAAGTACTGATTCCAATCATTGCTGCAATTATACTTAGCCCAAGAATAACAAATAATACGGTCGCTGTTTTCTTCATTTCAATCACTCTCCATATAATTACCTTCTATTTGATAAAGGAATTATATAAAATGAAAATGATGAGAACACGACAGTCAGTTGTGAAAATCTAACAAAAGATGTCGTGTATTCGTTTGAATCTGTTTACTTTTTCGTTTAATCAATGAAAGACTTAAAAAAGCAAGACCGATATCAGCCTTGCTTTCTTCATCTTTTATTGATAAACAGCAGTATGTTTCTTCATTCGCTTTGTTTTATATGCATAGAGTAACAAACCAACAATCAAGACTAACAAGAATAATGTAGTCGATATAGACGCTTCAGCCCCAAAGTTTCCCCCAGTAATTATTGTGTTTTGCGATTGGACCAGAGTGGAGAAAAAACCTTGTTCTTACGTTCCGCTGACTGGTATACCTAAAATAACTCCTTGTGTCCAATTCCAAGTAATGTGAGCACCGATGGCCGTAAATAAACTTTCTGTACTGTAGATAAGTGCACTGAAAAAGCAACCTGCTAAAAAGATATTGAAAACTGCCAGAAATGTCATGTTAGGATTCAATCCGTGCAAAAGAGCAAATAATGCAGCAGATCCAATCATTGCTATTAACGGACCAAATCTAAGCAGCTGGTGCTGAAAAAAGCCACGGAATAAAAGCTCTTCGGATACCCCACTGCAATAAATAAAATAAAACTCGTGATCAGCGGCACAATATTTGCGTTTCCTGAATCTAACCGATACGCCCCTATCAAATATAATGGACTAGTAATAAGCAGAAACACTCCAATTCCACCAACGAGACCTCCCACTAAATACCCCCAGTCTTTTCCTCGTCCAGAAATACCATAATCTTCCACTTTTTTCCCTTCTATCTTACTAGCAAGAAATAAAGCTAGTAAAAAAACAACTAAATGTCCAACCGTACCAGCAATTGCTCCAATCCATTCACTGTCTCCAAGAAACATATCCGCAAGTGCATTATTGACAAGAATTCCTAAAACAAAACCAACTAAGACTATTAAAACAGAGCCAATCAATCGAATAATCCTGATCATCTTTCATCCCTCCTTTATATTAAGTGTAATAACCCTTTTCTTTCTTGTCTCGTGAAAACTATGTAAATGTTCTCCATCATAGAGAGAATAGATTTTTACGAACTAAGAATGTCTACAGCAACCTTACGAAAATGAAAGACTGTCTGCCTGGTTCTTCTGTTAGACTGTCTTTAATAAGGAAAGGATGGGAAATTTTTTGAAAAAACAACTACTGATTATGTGCCTTTCAGGATTTGCTATTTTACTATTCTCAGGTTGTAGCAAGTCCAATGAAACAATTGCAACGTTTAAAGGTGGAACACTTACAGTTCAGGATTTTTATGATAACCCAAAAGTTAAATCAAACAATCAAACACTATTAAGAAAAATGATCGTCTTCAAAGCGTTTGATGATGTATACGGAAAAGAGATTTCTTCAAAGGAAGTAACAAAAGAATATAATGAGCAAATCAAAAAACTTGGTCCAAACTACAAGGAACAATTAAAAGCAGTTGGCCAAACGGAAGAGACATATAAGAAACTTTTGAAACAGATGCTGGCTTTCCAGTACGGTTTGAAAGCCAATGTAAAATTAACAGATAAAGATCTAGACACTGCTTGGAAAGAATTCCATCCAGAAGTTAGTACACAGATCATCCCATTTTCGACTAAAGAAGAAGCAGATAATGCAAAAAAAGAAGTAAATGAAGGGGAAAATTTCTCCAAGCTTGTTCAAGCTTATGGAAAAAATAAAACACTAAAGGAAACTGATGGAAAAATGAAATTTGATTCAACCAATCCAGGGATTCCTACTGAAGTAAAAAAAGCAGCATTTCAATTAAACAACGGGGAAGTTTCTGATATCATTCCTGTAACAGATCCAACGACTTATCAGCAAAGCTATTATCTAGTAAAAATGGTAAAAAAACAGGATAAAGGTGCCAATAAAGATAAATACAAATCAGAGCTAGAAAAAATCGCCACGGAAACAAAAACCCTTGATACGGAATTCATGGATAAAACAATCCATAAAGTGATGAAAAAAGACAATGTAACTATTAAAGATCCTTATGTAAAAAATATATTCAAATAAACAAGTTTGACCCGATTGGGGATGTGGCAAGCATGTTTCGGAAATTACTTCTTATTTCTTAAAGATGAACACTTCTGCCACGACCTCATGCGGGTTATTTTTTTCCATACCAAAACAAGTAACTGAATTTATCACAATCATATCAATATAAAATAAAAAAGAAGTTTTTTTATTTATGAACATGCTATATAAAAAAACCTAAGTCAACTTGACGACCTAGGTTCAAAAATGGATATAAAGATGAATAATTACATAAAATGAATATATTATGTTTATAAATCACTAGGATTGATTTGATCCGTTTCTACGATTGGAACGGATGATTTTTTTAACACTTCAAATCGTTTAACGTCATTCACCCCATACACTTGATACTCGATTCCAGATTTATTTAGTTTATTGATTGTTTCTTCTGTAGCAGCATCATTAGATACTGAGAGCAACGCTTTTTTATAACTTTTTACTTGTTCAATCTCATCTTCAAGTTTATTTTTTTGGTCATATAACCAAGATACTGTGCAGTCAGGATGATTCTTTACGACTTCGTCTCGGATCTTTTTATCCGTCAGTACAAAAAATGAACGTTCATACACACTATTTTGTTTTAGCGTGTTTACGATGTCATTAACAAAATGTTCATCCTGCCAGTTTCCTTTTGAACCATCCACGTTGACAATCAAGTTATTTTTTTTGATTTCCTTTACGGCTTCTTCAAAAGTAGGTATCTTAACTTTTTTATTTACGTATTCTGGATAGTTTTTCGTATCTAAATTAAACTTCTTTAGTTGTTTGATCGTGTATGTCTCTGGTTTCCCCGTTCCATCTGTTGTTCGATCCAATGTGTCATCATGCATCAAAAAATTCACGCCGTCTCTACTTGTCCGAACATCAATCTCGACTGCTTGGTAGCCTAATATTTTTGCTTGATGGATACTCTCCACCTTATTCTCAGGCGCAATAATGTGTGCGCCACGATGAGCCACTAAGTAAGTACCTTCATGTTCCAACCAATTATTTGCTAATGAAACACATCCTGTTAATAAAACAGTGAATAGCATTACTATTCCAATCTTTTTTTCACTTGCCAAATCACCTCAAAAACAAGTATAGCAAACTTAAACCTGTTTAAAAAGTTATTTTAAAACGAGCTAAAAATATCCCTTATGGACTTTTTCTTCTTGTTCTGTTATACTAAAGAAACACGAAAGATATTTTTATGCGACACTTTTCATTTGTTTTTATGAAATTTATTCAAAACTGGCGTAACTTCAGAGTTACAAGGATGTATTAGAGGTTAGGGAATACATCGTTTAAATGAGAAATAAGTAATAGTTAGTAATAGTCACCGAAACTTTAAATTAATGAATATTGAATCGTCAGATAGCCTTCTCGAGTTTTCGAGAAGGCTATCGTTTATTTTATGGATAAGTGAGTCCGCAAGTCATTCCTCATCCCTCATCGGAGCTCATCAAGTATTTCTGACTGTCAATGTTGAAAATCAGACGTTTTGTAAGTCTATTTCTTTTTTTGATTGAAGGCATTATCTGCGATACCTTTACTTGTTTTTCCTCTTTTTGCATCATTTGCTAAAATCCCTGAGCGTTATATAAGCAATGTTTCTCTTTTTGATATATAATTATTTTATCATTTAAGAAAGGAGAATTCTAATGAAAACTTTAGATGCTATTGCATTAACTTTATTGATTGTGGGAGGGCTGAACTGGTTGTTGGTAGGCTTGTTCGAATTTGATTTAGTAGCTATGATTGCTGGTGGTTCAACAACTATTTTTGCGAAGATCATTTATATCATCGTAGGTATTTGTGCGATTTACTGCTTGAAATTTTTCCCTATGATTACTAGAAAAGTTGATGAAAGATATTAGAAAGCTATAATTATTAAAAAAGCAATTATCTTCATGAACCTTCCCATTAGTGGGAAGGTTTTTTTATTTGAAGTCATCTGATTCCACATGGAAAGTGGTATACTGAATCAAGATAATCTATTTTAGGAGGTACCATCATGAATAAAGGGATTTACGTAGGATTGTTAGGGGTTGTACTACTTTTTTCAGCCTGTGGAAATGCTACAAAGAATTCTATCAATGAATCTTCACTAACCAATTCAACACCTGTGGTCGGTTCAACTAAAAGTACTTCTACTGCTTCCATTACTAATACTTCTACTAATAATGTAGATTCTCAATATAGCCAATCAAGCATTCAGTCGTCTACCATTTCTTCAACATCTGAAATGCAAGAAAGAACTGAACCTTCTCTTCCATTGGAAAACTCTGATGAAGCACTTCTATTTCTTATTGCCCATCGTTCCGAATTACAAAGTGAAGATATCGTTACTAGCTTTTATCAAAAAATCGATCAAGATTATTTGTTCACGACTTCTAGCAAGCAGACTCGTGCCCAAGGAGGATCAGGAAGTGTCGGTTTCTATCGAGTTTCCCCCGATGGAGTGATCTTGATTACTGATGCGTACGGCACACCGTTTTGATGATATAGAAAATTTCACATTTCTGTCTGTTCATTGTGTGTTTTAACGCTATTTTATTTTGAAAAACGCGAACGAGTATCTCAATCGTTCGCGTTTTCTATTTCAAAATTCTCTGGTACGTCCCATTTATTCGCCACCATTTTTTTGTCAGATGCAGTCATACGATATAAGTGACCATTTGCGTCAACTACATAGTTTGCTACAGCTACTTCTTCCATAAAAATATCTACTTCTACTTCTCTAACTTGATTGATACGAACGTCAAACCAATAATGGTTAGCGCTTACAATAGTTGGATCTTCTAACTTCAAATGATAGTATGCCCACTTCTCTACTTGCTCTCTTGTTAAATTTGTGGTATCTACTTCGCTTTTTGTCAGTTGTGTAATAAAATTAGTCGCCGGATGGTTTTCTAAATCCAATTTTTCTACATTTGGGTAAAAGAATTTGCTTATTATAAAAAATGACACGATGATGATTCCTGCTATACAACATGTGTAATAGACGATTTTTCTTCTACGGGTTTTACGTATCGTTTTTATTTGGTAATTTCGCGCTTCTCGATCTCGCCATTTTCGTTGCTGCAAAGCTGTTTTTTCTTTTTCTAAAAGATAGCCGAGTTCACGTTTCTTTTGTGGATTGCTTGTCCTAGCGATTTCTAATTCTAAATGATAGATTCTGCTTTCTTCTCGCCAATAGGGATTTGTGGTTTTTGCCATATTTTCTCCTCTCTAAATTATTTTCTTACTATTATTCTAGCAAACCCTTTCTCAAATTAGAAAGATAACCTTTGTAATTCACTAGATGAAACATTCACAAAGACAATCGTTATACTTGAATTTTTTTCAAAATAGAGTTATTACATAAATAGGGATAAATAAAAAATACTCTATTGAAAGGATGATCAAAAATGGCAAATGTACCTAGCATTCGCGACATGTTCCCTGATTTCAATGATGTGTTTAGTCCAGCGTTCAATGATTTTTTAGGTGTTTCAAGTTATCCAAAAGTAGATTTAGTTGAAAACGAAAAAGAATACAAACTAACAGCTGATATGCCTGGCTGTGACAAAGAAGACACGACAGTTGAATATTCAGACAATACTTTGACGATCTCCGCCAACCACGAGTCCCATACGGAAGATAAAGAAAATGGCAACTATGTACGGAAAGAAAGACATTCGGTCTCTTACAAACGTTCATTCTATCTTCCTGATGTTGATGAAGAAAAAATCACCGGAACCTTTAAAAATGGTGTACTGAAATTAGCATTACCTAAAACGGCGCATCATCCAAAAGAAACGAAAAAAATTGAGTTAAACTAAGAACTTTCGCCTCTCAATAAATGAGAGGCGATATTTTTATTTTTGATAAGAACAAGTGATTTCTAATTGAAATTTATAGTTATTCAGAACTAATTCAATAATCCTAATTAAAATTTCAAACGATACAAAAAAATATTTTGTTTTGGCGATAAAGATGGTATGATCTCTCTTGGTAAAAAATATGGGAGTTGATCATTTGATTGTCTTAAGTAAACTTTTATTTTGGATACCATTCATCATAATGACCAGTATTTTCTTTTACTTATTCAAAAAACCGAACAAATACTTACTTTTATCTGCTTGTCCGATGATTTATTTTATCCATAAAATCAGAGGCTTTTATTATTATGACTCTGGTATTTCATTGTTTTACTACGAAATCGGTTTATTAGCTTCGGCCATCTTTTTCATTTGTGTGTTAGGATATTTCAGAAAAAAATAAGCTTCCAGTCAAAATTGGCTGGAAGTTTTTTATTTTGGCGTAGAACTTTTCATTTGATATTCATACAAGTTGATCCATTTTTCTATTATTAAGTACATACCATTGTTACTCTTTGAATGTGAGGGATAAAGAATAAAAGGAGCTGGTATTTTGTTAGCTATGAGTAAAGCTTTATTTTTACTTCCCTGCACATTCATGTTTATTGTTTTATGTTACTTCAAAAGGGGGGAAAATGGTGCTGGATCTATGTTTTGCTGTTTCTTCCCTTTTTTCCGCTTATTTATTTTCTGGAAGAAATTTAGGATGACATGGCATGTGATTCTGCTTTTCTTTTTAGTCATTCCTTGGGGCTTATGCTCTCACTTATGTTCTTTGCCATTGTGCTATTTTTTTGAATAAAAAATAATGTATAAACACGTTTGTCCCAACTAATTTATCTTGTAACTCGATTTTTTGCATTAAAACCAAATAAAAAGATAAAAAAGTGCGGTATTTCGCACATTTTTATTATATATAAACGTTTAGACAAATTAGATTACTTTTAGGTTCGTGATACATTGGCATAGAAATTATTTGCAAATTATAAGTTTACATCATTTAATTATAGTTACATACTATTTTCCCCCCTCATTCTCTGATATTCCAAAGATAATTTCTACTTTGTTTTGATTTTTGCAGTGATTCACATGACAAAAATGTTCGACTTTTCGATTGTATTTCTTACTTCAATTCATTAATAATGTGATTGTCACTTGTTTCATTTATTTAATCATTAGGAGGGGAAAATTTGAATACTGTTCGTTTGAAAAGAGGACTTTCTACCTTTGACTTGAAAATTTTAGGGATTACATTGATGTTTGTCGATCACATTCATCAAATGTTTTATCCGTTTGGTGTCCCCGACTGGCTGGATTGGTTTGGTAGACCAGTTGCTACTTTGTTCTTTTTTATAAGCGTTGTAGGCTTCTCACATACACATGATAAAAAGAAATATATGCAGCGGCTTTATCTCTCAATGGTTCTTATGGCCTTTTTTACTTATTTTTTAGGTAATATCGTTCATTATGATGAAGTAGTATTAATGAATAACATTTTCAGAGATCTGTTTATTGGTACGGTCATGATGTATGCAATCGATCTTTTCACTGAGGGAAAAAATACAGGAAGTTGGAAAAAGATTGTTACAAGTATTCTCTTATTCATTTTACCAATCTTGCTCTCATTATTTATCCCGTTGTTATTTTCTAGTCCTGTTATCCTTCAAAACAAAGTTGTTTTTATGCTGATTACATCATTTTTACCTGCACTGCTTTTGGCAGAAAATAGTTTTATGGTTCTTTTGATTCCTTTGCTTTATTTAGCAAGAAATCACCGTAACATTCAATGTGTCATCATTTCGATTGTTGCTGGAATATTCTTCTTTTTAGGTACGACCCAGTGGATAATGATCTTTTCAATCATCCCAATCTTGCTATATAACGGACAAAAAGGAAAAGGAATAAAATATTTCTTTTATATTTTTTATCCGGCACATATTGCCCTATTATATTTGCTGTCTGCCTTTTTATATAAATACTAGACTGATGAATGACCATTTCGATTCAGTTCCTGTCTTTAGTCTTTTTTACCCATTCCATGTTACAATCGCTTTGCAATCGATCTCAAAAAAGGAAGCAGGAGGGAAAAAGATGAAGCAACTATTACCGTTTTTGACATATAATGGTCAAGCAGAAGAAGCAATCAATTGGTATCACAAAGCTTTTCCTAACTCCCAAATCACTAAGTTGAATCGGTATGGGGATGCGAGCAAAGAGGAATCGGATCTTATCCTTGAAGGTGAACTTAAGTTAGGCAATCAAGTAATTGGATTTTTGGATATGTCAAAAGATTTCCCTGCGCCTGTCTCCACCTGGGCATCTACCATTTTGATTGAAGTAGATAATCAGGAAGAATTTGATCAGGCATTTAATACATTAAAAGATAGCGGAACCGTAATGATGCATGAAAAAAATTACGAAAAGTATACGGAAGTTTGCTGGGTGACTGACAAGTTTGGCTTTACTTGGCAACTGTTATTCTAGTCATGAGATAAAACGAAAAAGCGATAGTTGACTTTCCATATTTAGTGGATGGCAACTATCGCTTTTTCTCTCGAGTAGCATTACTTTTCTAATTTGAATAATTCGTCTAACGCATTGGAGAATGTTGTTATTTCAAAATCTGGAAATTTCTTTTTAAATTTATCAGAATTAAACTTGTTATCATAATGATATCTAGGTAGTAACTCTTTTAGCTCTTGCATATTTTTATTGAATATAGAACCAAGATCAAACATCCATTGTTTGATCACTTTATATTTTACCGGTTTGCACAACTTTTCTTCCATCAACTTTATCATCTCTTCATATGTTCGACTTACATCACAAGGTAGATGCCAAGTTTGGTTATAAGTGTCAGGATGATTTGCTAAAAGTGCCATGGCTTTACTAGCATCAGGTGTCCAAATCAAGGTCCTTAAAGTTTGATCAGAAATTGGTACCAAAGCAGTCTTATCGTCTTTCACTCGGTTAAACAATAAACTGTTTGTAATACTTTGCGTCTTATTAGGTCCATAAAATTCAGGAGCGCGACAAATCATCACATCGATGTCAGGATTCTCCATTTCAGTCACTAGCCGATCTGCCATTTTAGCTCGAACAGTGGATTTGATACCATCATAAATAAATTTGCTATCCTCAAATTGTTCCGTGTCATTTTTTTCGTACATATAAGTGTTATCGAAAAAAACTAATTTCGCCTTTGTTTCTTTACAAGCCTGTATGACATTTTCTAACATGATTTCAAATTTTGTTTTCCACTGTTCGGAGTCCATCGGTAATCCTGCAGCAAAATAAACAATCTCACTTCCTGCTACAGCACGAATAGTTGCCTCACGATCTAAAATATCCGCTGAGATTAGTTCGTCTGTATCGTTGATTGATTTCGGATTTCGGCTAACTAAGCGCAACTGTTTCCCGTACGTTTGATTGAGTTCTTTTGCTAATTCGTATCCAATTTGGCCATTACTACCAATAACTGTTTGCATTTAGATAACCTCCTTGATGAATGTTCGTGCTAGTTCTCTTGTTGAATACGGGTTTTGTCCAGTAATCAGATGTCCATCCTTTACCACATGACTCTTAAAGAAACGCTTCTTGATAAAATGTCCTTTTCTCTTTACAGTCATCTCTTCATTATCAAAAGGAACTACTTTGCTTTTCATCGCTAATCGTTCCTCCGTTTTAGTAAAACCAGTCAATTTTTTATTTGCTATTAAATAGTCATTATTAGCAAGTCTGATATTCAATAAACCTGCTATACCGTGGCACACAGATAATACATAGCCATTTGATTCATAAATATCACTCGCTATTTTTTGTAATGCGTTATTTTCTGGAAAATCCCACATCACACCATGTCCTCCGGTAAAGTAAATAGCAATATAATCTTCACTCTTTACGTTTGCAGGAGACAACGTATTCCTCAAACCTTTTTCAATAAATGTTGCATTAGAATAAATGTCCATAACATCAGAATCTAGATTTTTCATACTTCTAGGATCAATCGGCACATAGCCACCTAACGGACTAACAAAATCAGCTTCAAACTGATATTTATAGATTTCTGCTAAAAATTCTACTGTTTCTCCTAGCCAAAGCCCAGTAGCTTTATTTGTTCCTTTATATTGATTGACGTTTGTTTCAACGATCAAAATTTTCTTCACTGTCTTTTAGCTCCTCTATTTCAGTTATTACATCATTCAAAAAATCTCTTAATTTGTATATATTTTTATTTTCGTGTTTTAGATAGTAAAAATTTTTAGTTCCTTCTTCTCTGACCTCTAATAAATCGGCTTCTTTTAAAATTTTCAAGTGGTGCGATACTGCTGGTCTTGATAAACCTGTATCGTCAGTTAGTTCTCCTACTTGCAAACCATGACAGCTTTTTTCATTTAATAGTCTAATCAAGATCAATTGTCTTTTTGCGTCACCTAACGCTGCTAAAAAACCACTCAATGATTCTAGTTCTGTTTTTAAACGATCATGTCTAATCATTGTAGCTCACCTCTTTTGTTCATATGTTTAAACCATTAAACTATATTTGGTAAAATATGTAAATTCCTTTGCTCAGAAAAGTATCTTCTTTATGATTTGACGGTTTCAGAAAAAAATATCAAAGCAAGTAAAAACTGAGTAACAGAAAATAAACAAACTAAATCAAACAATAGTGTTAAACTTAATCAATGAACGAAAAAAATCCCTCACCTAATATTACAGTGAAGGATTTTTTCTACCAACATAAACAAAAAAACCACCTCATATGAGGCGGTTAACATTCAACATTATTTTACGATATTTACTGCTTGAAGACCGCGTTGACCTTCTTCAATATCATAAGTAACTGCTTGGCCTTCATCTAAAGACTTAAAGCCTTCTACTTGGATTGCTGAAAAATGAGCGAATACGTCATTTCCATCTTCACCAGTGATGAAACCAAAACCTTTATCTGAGTTAAACCATTTTACTGTACCTTTATTCATATATATTTCCTCCTGATACGTATATAATACGTGTTTTATTGCAATTAATATTACTTGGTAAAAGGAGTTTTTATAGTGTGAATATATCGCTCAGATTACGTTTCAAATTAGATTACTTATTTACTGTAACACGGATATAATACTAACACAAGGATAATCACTCGATATAAGGTTTAAAAGATGTAAAATTTCAGAAAAATCACAACAATTGTTTAATGAACGAGTATGATCTCCGATTAAAAATCTCATATCTATCTACTTTCTTTTTGTTCTTCGTTAACTACTTACTTTTTCAACCTGAATGATGGCCGGCAATACAATTGCTCGCAATTTTATCCGCTGCTTCTGTAGGAACACCGTATTTTTTAAACTTTGCTTTTATTTCAGTTAGTTCCGGTTTTCTGACTTTTTCCATTCTGGTGTGTTTGTAGTCCATTCGGAACTATTATCCTTAATATTTGGTTATTAGTTGATAAAGTGCTATTATCCTAATTGACATAAGACGATATGGGAGATGATACGGTGGTCACATTTAGCATGCTTTTATTTTGGATTCCAGTCTGTATTGGTATCAGCTCTTTTTTTTACTTCACTAAACGTTCTAGAAAAACAGTTATATTAATGCTTTCTTTTCTTCCTACAGCAATTTTTATCATAAAAATAGTGAAATATACATTTTATCAATCGCTTTCAGCATTATTTTTTTACGTAGTTGGGTTGTTTTTATCACTTATTCTTTTCATCATTGTTTTGCGATATCTTTATAAGAATGATTAATTGTTATACATCGAAATGATTCTTGTTATCCTGAATGCTATTTTTTTAGATTTCAATTTTTTATAAATATTTTAGGTCTTGCTCTTATCTTATTTTCTAGCAATATTATAAAATTGATTGGTAACTTTCTAAAAGACGATCACTAGTTGATTGTCTTTTTTTCTGAATGTCTATGTAACTAAAAAATAAAAAAGAAGCTGTTTATCTTTTCACCTAGCGATAGTCGCTAAACTTTCCTTACCTTATTTTCTCTTCAGCAAAAAAATGGATAGAAATAAAAGTATTATGTATAATTAAATTAAAATTAAAATAATTAGAGAAGGTGAAATTATGGATGAATTCCAAATGATAAAAAGTACTCTTATGTCTATAAAAGAATATGTATCGATGATAAGTAGCTTTCCTAATGAAAGTGATAGAAACAGTGTAATAAGACAGTTTAATATTCAGTTTATAGGAAAAGAATGTAAAAAAGTTATTTCTATAGAGATTGCTAATTATTTAAAATTAGAAAATAGTATATTTAACAAATATATTCAAGAAATTGCCAAAGAACTCCACATCAAATTAGAAGGACTTCATAAGGTAAATTCTGCTACTTCGGAAGCTGATGCGTATTATATCTATCTTTGACAATAAGTAATTGATGTGTTTTAAATATGCGTAACTCCGATGTTTATAAATTAATAGACAGCAACGGAAATAGTAAAAACATACTAGGAAACAAGGATGTGAATTTCAACTCTTCATAATTGTTCTTACTATTTTTCAACCGTTGCTGTCTATCGCATTTCATCATTCTTTCAATCCGAATTAATTAGGGTACTTTATCGGCATATCTAGTATTAAACCGTCTATACCATGACTACTAGCGTAACATCTGTCTTTTTTTTCATTCCGCTCCCTCCCATTGACGAGCATCATTTTATATAGAAATCCAAGCTTACGAATAACCTCACTTGCAATAGCAACACCCTGACTTGCCACTTTATATACTTCTTCTGTAGAAACTCCGTATTCTTTTTCAAATGTTGCCTTCAGTACGTTCGATTCTTGTTTACTCGATTTATTCATTGCCGTTTTTCCAATTCTCATTAATCAATAACATTTTAAGTCGATTTTCTGAACTTATGTATCAATGATCATATAGCTTGAAACCGTTCTTATTATACTGTAGTAATCTACGTATCTAAGCAACCCTTCATTTTTGTATAAGTCTTTTATTACCGATTCCCCCCTTCAATCTCATTTTTTTCTCGTAATCAATGAATAATGATAAGATAAATATATTGCAAAAGAGAAAAAATAAAGGGGATATAACTTTGTTATTTATTAGTAAAATTTTATTCTGGGTTACTTGTGCATATAAAATTATTGTTCTACATTGTTTAAAAACATGACGTAAAAAAGATTGTTTACTGATCGTCTCATCCCTCCCATTTATCTATTTCATGATTCAGATTTGGGATGATTCAGATACTGATCCCCTTTTTTTATCCAATTATTTAGTTGGTTTAGTATTTTCGATAGTATTTTTTATTTGCATACTAATTTATCTGAATACAAAAAATTAAGTTTTCCAGCTCTTAGGGCTGGCTTTTTTTGTTTCTAGTCTATTTTTTCTGAAAAAGTTACTTGAATAAATACACTTTTTGAGAGATTATAGCCAAACTATTTTTTAAAACAGCTAAGAATTTTGCGCTAACTTAAGCGACATCACTCAGTTTATACATGGATTCTTTTGACTAATCCAAAGTTGTTTCCGACTAATCCTCTGATTCCATGGCATCCAAAACATGATTAGATGGACACCTATTCTCATATTACAAATAAAATGAGAATTGAAATGGTAGATATCATGGAGAATTTTACCAACAAAAAAACCACCGGTGACATTCCGGTGGCAAACCCATGTAAATATGGTATTTTTTTCAGTATTGTCAAATAGACCTCTTACTACTTCTTACTTTCTTCTTCGTCCATTTTCAGAACGGCCATGAAGGCTTCTTGCGGAACTTCGACGGAGCCGATTTGTTTCATCCGCTTCTTCCCTTCTTTTTGTTTCTCTAAGAGTTTACGTTTACGAGAAACATCTCCACCATAACATTTAGCCAAGACGTTTTTACGCAAGGCCTTGATGTCTGAACGGGCAACGATTTTTTGTCCAATAGCTGCTTGGATTGGCACCTCAAATTGTTGGCGTGGGATTAGTTTTTTCAGTTTTTCAACGATTGCTTTTCCACGTTCATAGGCAAAGTCTCGGTGAACGATAAAGCTTAATGCATCGACTTTTTCTCCATTCAGCAAGATGTCCATCTTCACTAACTTGCTTTTTTGATAACCAGACATTTCATAATCCAATGAGGCATAGCCTTTTGTACTTGATTTCAATTTGTCAAAAAAGTCAAAGACGATTTCAGAAAGCGGAATATTATAGACGACATTTACTCGGTAATCGTCTAAATAATCCATCGTAATGAATTCTCCACGTTTTCGTTGAGAAAGTTCCATGACTGCACCGACAAAATCATTGGGCACCATAATCTGTGCTTTGACAAATGGTTCTTCTACATCTTGGATCGTTACAGGTTCAGGAAAATCTGCCGGGTTATCAACTGTAGCAGTCGTACCATCTGTTTTATTAACATGGTAAATAACGGATGGTGCAGTCGTAATCAATTCTAGATTGAATTCTCGTTCCAAACGTTCTTGGACGACATCCATATGAAGAAGTCCTAAGAATCCGCAGCGGAACCCAAATCCCAATGCTTGAGAAGTTTCTGGTTCGAATTGTAAAGCAGCATCGTTCAATTGCAGTTTTTCTAAAGCTTCCCGCAAATCGTTGTAACGAGAAGTATCAATTGGATAAAGACCACAATAAACCATCGGATTCATTTTTCGGTAACCTGGTAAAGCTTCAGCGGCAGGATTGTCTGCTAATGTTACTGTATCCCCTACTCGAGTATCTTGGACAGTTTTGATACTTGCTGTGATATAACCAACATCACCGACCATCAAAAAGTCTCTAGCAACTGCTTTTGGCGAGAAGACCCCGACTTCTGTAACATCAAATGTTTTGCCATTACTCATCAGTTTGATTTTATCTCCGGGTTTGACCATACCGTCCGTGATCCGGACATTTAGAACAACACCGCGGTAACTATCATAAATAGAATCAAAGATCAAAGCTTTTAGCGGTGCATCTAAGTCTCCACTTGGTGCTGGAACATATTCCACGATCTGCTCGAGAATATCTTCAATTCCAATCCCTGCTTTTGCACTAGCTAATACAGCTTCACTAGCATCGATTCCGATTACGTCTTCGATTTCTTGACGGACACGTTCGGGATCTGCTGCGGGTAGGTCGATTTTATTGATGACTGGCAGGATCTCCAAATCATTGTCTAACGCTAAATAAACATTGGCCAATGTTTGTGCTTCGATTCCTTGGGCTGCATCAACCACTAAAACGGCGCCTTCACAGGCAGCAAGGCTTCGAGAGACTTCATAGGTGAAGTCGACGTGCCCTGGAGTGTCAATCAAGTGAAAGATATATGTTTCTCCGTTTTTCGCTGTGTAATTGAGTTCTACAGCATTTAATTTAATCGTGATTCCACGTTCACGTTCCAAATCCATCGAGTCTAACAGCTGATCTTGCATTTCGCGAGACGTCACAGTGTGCGTCATTTCTAAAATACGATCGGCCAATGTAGATTTTCCATGGTCGATATGAGCAATGATCGAAAAATTACGAATCTGCTCTTGGCGTTCTTTCATTTTCTTTATATCCATAGCGTCTCCTCTTTTCATATAATCAGCACTTTCCATTATACCAACGAAAAGCAGTAATTTAAAGACTTTTTAATTAGTCAGCTTTAGAAGTTTTTTTGGTAGAATTTTGCTATACTGTTATCAAGCTAATAAATGGAGATGAAAAAATGGATCAAAAAGATTTTAGAGAAAATCTTGAATTAAAACCAGTCACTCAAGAACATATCGATCAGTTCAACGAATTACTTTCCTATGTGTTCCAAGTGACTGAAGCAGATATCGAGGAAAGCGGGTTTGAGAATAAACGAGCTTTTATCCGTTCCAAAAGACCGATTTTAGAAGTATCAAAAGTGTTCGGGTGGTTTCATGAAAACAAACTAATCTCTCAAATCGCTATCTATCCTTGTGAAGTCAATATTCACGGTGCACGTTATAAAATGGGAGGCGTGACTGGAGTTGGAACTTATCCAGAATATGCGAACCACGGATTGATGCAAGATTTAATCATCGTTGCATTGGATAATATGCGCAAGAACAAGCAATGGATCTCTTATTTGTATCCTTACAGTATCCCCTATTATCGGCGCAAAGGATGGGAGATTATGTCTGATAAACTTTCCTTTAAAATCAGAGATACACAGCTACCTAAACAAGTCCCAGTAAGTGGGATGGTTGAACGATTACCAGTTGATCATCCAGATGTATTTGCCGTTTATGACAAATTTGCCCAACGAAACCATGGTGCTTTATTCCGCAGTAATTTTCATTGGGAAGAATATTGGCGTTTCGAAAATGAAGATGAGCGCACAGCCGCTGTCTACTACGATAGCAATCATGAACCAAGAGGTGTTCTATTCTACTGGGTAGCTGAAGAAATATTTCACGTAAAAGAAATGTTCTATCTTGATCAAGAAGCTCGAAATGGCTTATGGAACTTTATTTCCGCACATTTTTCCATGATTTACTGGGTACATGGAGATATTTACAAAAATGAACCCTTAGCTTTTTTGATTGAAGACAGTCAGATCAAAGAGCAGATCGAACCATATTTTATGGCTCGGATCGTTGATGTAAAAGAATTCCTACAACATTTTCCGTTTGTTGGAACAGCTGATGCTTTTCATTTCATCATTGAAGATCCTGTCGCTCCTTGGAATAATGGCATCTTCGCCTTAACATGGGATGAACAAGGACAAGTCCGTGTCTTGAATGAACCTATAGGAAAACCTGTTCGATTGAATATCCAAACATTGACATGCTTGATGATGAATTATCGACGTGCTTCTTATTTGGCAAGAATCGAACGGTTAGAAACAGATGAAGAAACACTGAAGTCACTAGAGCGTATTATTCCAAATATGGAAGCTTACTTTAGCGATTATTTTTAATAAAAAGGATGATGTTTAGATGAAAATTTATTTTGCCGCACCAATGTTTGCTAAAAGTGATTTGTTATATAACGAGCAGATAGTTAAAGAAGTCAGAGCGATCTCTTCTAAACTTTCAATTTATCTTCCTCAAGAAAATGAAGCAATCAATGACAAAACTGCTTATGCAGACAGTCGGATGATTGCTCTTGCAGATACAGAAAAAGTGCTGGAAAGCGATTTGATGATCGCTTTATTAGATGGATTGACGATTGATGCTGGCGTAGCATCAGAAATCGGTGTGGCTTATGCGAAAGGTATCCCAGTGATTGGCTTGTATACTGATACCCGGCAGCAAGGCGGAGCCCACCCGAAAAAAATCGCTGCGCTACAGGAAACAGCTGAGAATCAATTTCACTATCTGAACTTATATACAGTAGGACTGATCAAATTGAACGGAAAAGTGGTTTCTTCAGAGACTGAGTTGCTTTCAGAAGTAAAAAGATTTTTAGATGGAGGGACTTTCAGTGATTAAAGAAATCAAAAAGGTTCAAATAGCTTTACTTGCTTTTGGTGTATTCGTTGTCTGTTATAATTTTTATGAATTTATCACCCAAAAGTATTCGACTTCTCAAGGAATCACATTTATCGTGGAATCTTTATTAGGGATTGCATTGATTTTCATGCCACAAGTCATTTTGACAGTTTTCAAACTTAAAATTCCAGCAGCAATCGTTTTGTTTTACTGGTTTTTCTTATTTATCTCTGTCTTTTTAGGTACAGGGATGCATTTGATTAGTATCATCTCTTTTTGGGACAAAATCTTACATGCAGTGAGTCCAATGGTTCTGACAGCTCTTGGCTATGGATTGATTGGTTACTTGATGAAAGATGCGGAGATATCAAAAACCAGTCCTTGGTTGTTCCTCTTATTCGGCTTTGCGTTTGCTGGACTTTGCGGCGTGTTTTGGGAGTTCTGGGAATTCTTATGCGACCAGTTCTTAGGCATGAATCTTCAACGTTTTGCTGCTTCTGATGGCACACTGTTTGTTGGACGAGCAGCATTGATGGATACGATGGGCGACTTGCTGACAAATACGATAGGTGCTGCCTTGATGGGATTGTTTGCTTGGTCTCAAAGTAAAAAAGATGAGCGTTACTTTGAAAGTTATAAATTAGAAAAAGTGAAAAATACTTAATAACAAAGGTCGTGACAGAAGTGGACAGCTCAAAAAATTTCGGCTTATATCCGAAAAAGCTACTTCTGGAACACTGTTTATTTGAAAAAAAGGAGGTCTGACAGTAGTTGTGTCAGACCCCTTTTTCTTTTATAGTCTCAATGGAAGATTAGACGATTTCTTCTAGCTCTTCTGTTTTGAAATGAAGTTGTCCATCAAGTAAAGTAATCGTTACTTTTGATTTAGGCATAACATGCCCTGCAACGATTTCTTTAGCTAATGGTGTTTCTACTTCCTTAGTGATAAATCGTTTCAATGGTCTGGCACCATATGCTGGTTCATAAGCATTTTCAGCGATCCACGTTTTGGCTTCATCACTGATTGTTAGTAGGATTTCTTGATGTTCCAGACGTTGTGCCAATTGCGCCACCATTTTGTCAACGATTCCTTTCACGTTGTCTAGGCTCAATGGTGTAAATAAAATCGTGTCGTCGATTCGGTTCAAGAATTCTGGTTTGAAGTTTCCACGTAATAGCGTGTTGACTTGTTCAGCCACTGCTTCTGGAATCGTTCCATCAGCAGTCACACCTTCCAACAGTAACTGTGAACCGATATTGCTAGTCATGATCAGAACCGTATTTTTGAAATCAACTACTCGCCCTTTTGAATCGGTTAGGCGTCCGTCATCTAGGACTTGTAACAAGATATTGAAGACATCGGGATGCGCTTTTTCGATTTCATCCAACAAGACGATTGTATAAGGATTTCGTCTGACAGCTTCCGTTAATTGTCCACCTTCTTCGTAACCTACATAGCCTGGAGGAGCTCCGACTAGACGAGACACAGCATGTTTTTCCATATATTCACTCATATCGATCCGTACCATATGATCTTCTGAGTCAAACAAGTTCTCAGCTAAAGCTTTCGCTAATTCGGTTTTTCCGACACCAGTTGGTCCTAGGAAAAGGAAAGAACCTAGAGGACGATTTGGGTCTTGCAATCCAGCCCGTGAACGAATCACCGCGTCACTGACCGCATCAACTGCTTCATCTTGACCAATCACTCGTTTGTGAAGCGTTTCATTCAATTTAATCAGTTTTTCTCGTTCGCCTTCTACAAGTTTCGTTACGGGGATACCCGTTAATCTGCCAACGACTTGAGCAATTTCATTTTCGGTAACGGACTCTTGAACCATCTTGATCTCGCTGTCTTTTGCTTTGGTTTCTAGTTCCTTCAATTCTTTTTCTAATTGAGGTATCGTACCATGGCGCAATACAGCAGCGCGTTCCAGATCATAGTTATTTTCTGCATCTTCTAATTCGTGTTTTGCTTTATCGATTTCAGCACGTTTTGCTGAAACAGAATTGACCTCTTCTTTTTCTGTTTCCCACTGCATCTTCATTGCATTTGCTTCTTCACGAAGTTCAGCTAATTCTTCTTGCAAATTTTTCAGTCGTTTTTTACTTGCATCATCTGATTCTTTTTTCAGTGCAGCTTCTTCGATTTCCAACTGCATCAAACGTCTGGTCACTTGATCTAATTCCGTTGGCATAGAGTTCATTTCTACCCGAATCGTTGCACTGGCTTCATCGATCAAATCGATTGCTTTGTCTGGTAAGAATCGATCAGTAATATAACGGTCAGATAAAGTAGCTGCTGCGACCAGTGCGTTGTCATGGATGTTAACACCATGGTGGATCTCAAAACGTTCTTTTAATCCACGCAGAATACTGATCGTATCTTCCACTGTTGGTTCTTTGACTAATACCTTTTGAAAGCGACGTTCCAACGCTTTGTCTTTTTCCATATATTGACGGTATTCATCTAAAGTTGTGGCACCGATCAAATGTAATTCACCGCGAGCAAGCATTGGTTTCAACAGATTTCCGGCATCCATACTTCCTTCTGTTTTTCCTGCTCCTACGATATTGTGAATTTCATCAATGAACAAGAGGATCCGCCCATCACTTTTTTTGACTTCTTTCAAGACCGCTTTTAGTCTTTCTTCAAATTCACCGCGGAATTTTGCTCCAGCGATCAATGCACCCATATCTAATGAAAAAATCGTTTTATCTTTTAAATTTTCAGGCACATCTTTGCGTACGATACGTTGAGCAAGTCCTTCAACGATCGCCGTTTTACCTACACCTGGTTCTCCTATCAGAACAGGATTATTTTTTGTTTTTCGTGAAAGAATACGGATGACATCACGGATTTCTTCATCACGACCGATGATTGGATCCATTTTTCCACTTTTGACTTGCTGTACTAAATCAACGCCGTATTTTTCTAATGCTTTGTATTGTTCTTCTTGGTTTTGCGAGGTCACCCTTTCTCCTCCTCTCATCTCTTCGATGTTTTTACGCAATTCTTTTTCAGATAATCCGTTTTTATTCAAATAAACAGTTAACGGATAATTTTTTAATTTCATCAACGCTAAAATAACGACTTCCGTTGAAAGAAACTCGTCGCCGAAGCTTTCACGTATTTGGTCTGCTTCATTCAATAATCGAAAGAAATTCTGGCTGAGGTTTTGTCCATATTGGACGTTTCCACCAGAAACAACTGGATACTCATCCAGTAGACGATCGATTTCATGTTCAAAAGATTCGACATCCAATCCGGCATCCGTATAGAAATTTCGACCAAAATGATTAGGTTGTAAAAAGATTTTCCATACATGGGCAATGTCGATATCTTGGTGTTTTCGAGTGACCGCAATCTGTTGAGCTTCAGCAATCGCTTCTTGAAGCGTCGTAGTCATTTTCTCAATATTCATACAGGTATACCTCCTAATTAAAGGTAAGATCACTTATTTCTTTGATCTTTACACAAACTATTATATCTCTTTGGTCAATTTTGGTCAAAATATACACATGTTTTTTTGACTTTTTTTCTCGTCTTATATAAATCTTAAAAAAACAAAATTGATTGTATACATACAAAAAAAGAGCAAAACAAACGTAAAATTATCTTACCCATAACGTTTTTCTTTGATTTGATAAAAAGGGTAGATCTTATAAAAGACCTACCCTTAATTTTCTTTATTCTCTTTTTTTACTTCTATTATTTCTTCTTTGATCACTCTTCGCCGTTCAGCAATCACATACACAAATCCATAGAGAAATGGCAAGATAAAGGAACTGAAACGATACAACAAAAGCGAAGAAACTGCGTCAACTGTTCCGACAACTGGTCTAAACAATAACAAGTAGACAAATTCAAAGGAGCCAATACCAGCTGGCGTAGGAATAACCCCTGAAAGCACTACTGCAAAGCTGATAAACGAAATGGTCAGTAGAAAATCTATTTTAGGATGGTTTTCAATCAGAATCAAATAGGGAAGTACATACCAAAATACAAGTTTCAACATATTCCATAGATAAATACGCAATAGCGCAGTCCTGTCTTGGATAATGGTTTGGACCGTTTCCCTTAAAGAGTAGATCTGCTGATTACATGTATCCACCCATTTTCGCAAACGCTCACTCTTAAATAACTTATTCGATAAGCTGACAAAAAATATTTGGACATTCAGACTGATGGACATTACCAATAAAAAGGCAACAATCACGATCGTCAAAAGAATTCCAGCAATAATAAACCAGATCATTGACGGACTATTAGAATAAAAAAGAGAGAATTGGATGAGCAAGCCAGCTAACGCATAGGTAATCACTGCAAGTTTGTACATGATCATATGGAGTGCTGTCACTCCTGCTCCCTGAGACAGTTTCATTCCTTTTTTATTATAAAAATAAATTTCCGAGATCAATGTTCCTGTACCAAACGAAACGATTCGGTAAAACGCAATATAGCTAGAGGTCAAGAACCCATCTTTCGTTGTAAAATTCGGCGCGAAAGGTTCAGCAATTTCTTTGATTGAGCGCCCTTCAGCGATTTGGTAAACTGTCCCTAATATAACAGTGGCTGCCAAAACGACAACACTGGTAGACATTAATTCGGCAAAGATATCTGCAAATGATTGATTGATTAAATAATAAATAATAGCAAAAATCGCAATCAGCAAAAGCAGATTCAGAATGATTTTAATTTTCGTTCCTTTAGATGACATCTCCTGCTCCTTAATGGAAAAAATAAATGAGAATCAAATCAACAAGCACACCCGCAGTGAATCCTACGGTAAACTTTTTTTTCCTTGTTTTATGATGAAAAACTTTCCGAGAAATCAATCCTCCCAAACCACCGCCTAACAGACTGACAAATATCAAGTTATTTTCAGGTACACGCCAGCCGCCATTTCGAGCCTGATGTTTATCATATCCCATCAGACAAAATAAATAAAAATTTACAATGAATAGATAAAACCACAAAGGATTGTGCAACAATACATCCATTATTCTTCTTCCAACTTTCTATTAACTACTATTTCTAAGCTTGTTCTTCTTTTTTTGGTGAATAAACTGCTAATCCTTTTGATACAACAGATAATTCAACTGGAAGATCATCTGTCGTGTCTCCATCTGTCCGAGTGCCAACAGATTTTTCCTTTGCTTTGATTTTCATGCGTTTGGCTGTGAAATAAGTGATGCCAGGTATCGTATAGAATTTTCCTCTCATGATTCTAGGCAAATAAAAAATAAATCGGAAAATATCTAAGGAAGGTACGATCGTTACATGGAATTTTCCATCATCTAGGGTCGCTGAATCGTCGAAATTTGTAAAGCCGCCCACGGAGTTAGACATCGTGACTGTCAATAACTGAGATTTTCCTTTCCAATGCTCCTCGTCTGTTTCTAAATCCAAATGATATTTTTTCTTCTTCAGCAATAACTTAAAGAATTTCTTGATAAAAATCCACGAGCCATAACGCTGTTTTTCTTCTTGACTGATCCAAACTGCTGTATCGGCTAAGATACCGATTGTCAGTGTAGAGATAATGACTGCATCATTGACTTGGCCATAGTCTATTTTTCGGACATTTCCTTCTAGAATCACGTCAGCAGCCTCTTCTTTCTTCAATGGAATCTCAAGGACACGTGCGAGATTATTGACTGTTCCACCTGGAAGTAATCCGATATGATACTGAGATAACGTTTGCTGGAACGCTTGGACGATAAGATGGATCGTTCCGTCCCCTCCTATGATCACTAGAGTATCGGCTCCTATAGCTTCTGCTTTCTTGACTAAATCCGCATGGTCAATCGACGGGCCAGTTTCAGCTAAATCTACAAATAATTCTGGTTGCTTTTCTTTTACATAATCTTGAAACCAGCGTGCTAATTTCTCCCCCTCATCTTTCCCTGAACTTTTGTTATAAAAAACTAGCAGCTTTTTCATTCTTTACCTCCTATTTACTCTTCAAAAAAGAGGGCGGGACAATCCATTCCATTGTCCTGCCCTTTAGCCTTAGACAGATGACATTCCATCATCGGACGAACGCCTTGTCATAAGCTGTTCTTTTTCGATTTTAACTCTTTGTGTTCAATTCTGCAATTTTAACAATCACATCTGTTGCTTTTTCCATTACTTGTAAAGAAACAAATTCGAATCGACCGTGCATATTTTCTCCTCCGGCAAATAGATTTGGCGTCGGAATACCCATGTAAGAGATTTTTGAACCATCTGTTCCTCCGCGGACTGGTTCGATCACTGGAGAGATCCCAAGCTCGATCATTGCTTGTTTCGCTAATTCCACGATGCTCATATCTTTTTCGATGATTTCTTTCATGTTGTAATATTGATCATACATATCTACTTTGATTCGTTCTTGATCAAATCGTTGATTCAATTCTTCTTGGATATGTGTGATTTGTGCTTTGCGTGCTTCGAATTTTTCACGATCATGATCGCGAATGATATAACTCATAGAAGCTTCTTCAGGATTCCCATTCAATGCCATCAAATGGAAGAAACCTTCGTATCCTTCTGTTTTTTCTGGAACTTCATCGGCTGGAAGCTGATTATGAAAATCAATGGCCAGCTGTAAAGCATTGATCATCGTATCTTTTGCCGTCCCTGGATGTACATTTTTCCCTTGGATCGTGATATTTGCTTGAGCAGCGCTGAATGTTTCATACTGCAATTCACCTAAAGGACCGCCGTCGACTGTATAAGCAAAATCCACATTGAATTGCTCAACATCGAATTTATCCGCTCCGACACCGATTTCTTCATCAGGTCCAAAAGCTACTTTGATGGTACCATGAGGGATAGAAGGATTATTGATCAAGATCTCCATTGCAGTCATGATTTCCGCAATCCCTGATTTGTCATCTGCTCCCAGTAAAGTACTGCCATCTGTAGTGATCAACGTGTGGCCTTCATAATTTTTCAAATTTGGGAAATCTTTTGTATTCAACGTGTAACGTTCTTCCGCATCTAGTACGATCGTAGACTCTCCATCATAGTTTTCAATGATTTGTGGATTGACTCCTACTGCATTAAAGTCTGCTGTATCCATGTGGGAAATAAATCCAATGGAACGCACTTCATGATCGACATTGCTTGGTAATGTTCCCATAACGAATCCATTGTCTTCATTATAGAAAACATCTGATAAACCTAACTCTTCTAATTCTTTTTTCAATTCTTGTGCAAAAGCAACTTGTGTCTGAGTCGATGGGGTCGTTTTGCTTGTTGCATCGGAGCGTGTTTCTGTTTTGACATACCGTAAAAAACGTGGCAAAAGATTTTCGTACATAGTATTCTCTCCTTTAATTAAATTGAAATGGGTTTGTATTCGTTTCAGAAACGAAAAAGTCAATATCCCAATTTTCTTCTTGTTTCCAAGTCTCAAATTTCTCGATGAACCGTTCCTTACATAACGATTCAATATAATGTCCGGGATCAATTGCAATCAACCCGGCGCTTTGCATATCATGAGCCGTATGATAATAGATGTCTCCGGTGATATAGACGTCTGCTCTTTGAGCGATTGCTTGCGGATAAAATTTTTCGCCGCTTCCACCGCAAATCGCAATACGCTTGATGGATGATTTTGTTTTTTGAGGCTGAACGATTCTCAGTCCTTCTAATTGGAAAACTTTTTTTACTTGTTCCACAAATGTTTCTAAGGGGATTTCTTGCGGTAATTCACCTATTCGACCTAGCCCAAACTTTTCGACTGGTTCATCAATTGCGAAAAGATCGTACGCAGGTTTTTCATAAGGATGAACCGATTGCATGGCATCAATCACTTGTTTTTCGATTGTTTCGGGCAAAATAACCTCGACTTTTGCTTCTTGGACTTGTTCTGCCTTCCCTACTTTCCCAATCGCTGGTTGTGCACCAACATTCGGAGTAAATCGACCGTGTCCAATCGAGGTAAAACTTGTACCGGTATAATCGCCTTGCGTACCAGCACCAGCTACAGCTAATGCTTCCCGCATTTTCTGTGCATGATCCACAGGTACATAAACCGCCAGTTTTTTATAATGGATTTCATGAGTCTTCACTAAATAACTCTCCACTTCAATACCAAGCAGTTCGCAAAACCAGTCATTCAGTCCGTCCCAAATAATATCCATATTCGTGTGTGCCGCATAAACGGCAATATCATGTTTCAACAGATCTGCATACATTTTTTCTTGCGGCTGATCAGTAGTCAGCCGTTTTACAGGGCGAAAGATTGGGGGATGTTTAGCAATCAGCAGATCGATTTTTTTCTCGATTGCTTCTTCGACCACTTCTGGGCGAACATCTAATGTCATCATTACCCGTTGAATCGGTTTATCTAATGTTCCAATATGCAGTCCGACTGGGTCTCCTTCTTCAGCTAGCCATTGAGGACAATAGCTCTCAAACTTTTGGATGAAGGTACGTCCGCTTATTGTCATATCTCTAAAACCTCCTCAATCATTTGGATTTCCTGTTCGATTTGTTTTTGACGTGCCTCTTGATTAGCTGCTTGTTTGAGCTGTTCACGGATAGCTTTTCTTTGTTGAAGCTCTCTTGTCCATTTTGATTTGAAGATCTCACTTTTCTCTTCGAGCAGAAATGGTCCGAACATCAGCTCCATTTCGTTGTAAGTAACTGGTTTTTGTTCTTTTTCGGCTACAATAATTTCATATATTTTTTTGTTTTCTTCAAGTATTTTTTCTGATTGGATTTTGTATTGATTTTCTTGCAGCCATGATCGTAACGTACGCTCTCCGATATTTGGCTGAAGGATCAAACGTTCTTGTCCACTTAGGCGTTGATGCAACTTGCCAGCTTCTAGGATCTCTCTGATCAGCGAACCTCCCATACCCGCGATCGTGACAGCCGTTATAGCATCTTGCGGTTGGATCGCATCTAGACCATTTGCAAGACGTACAGTGATACGGTCTTCCAATCCATCTTTTTGGACTTGCTTACGTGCTGATTCATAAGGACCTTGAACGACTTCACCTGCAACTGCATATTTGATTTTTCCTTTTAGCATCAATGCAACAGGTAAGTATGCGTGATCTGATCCAATGTCTGCTAAACGAGCAGATTCAGGAACAAATTCACCAACTGCCGCTAAGCGCTGAGATAAATCTAAATGGTTCATAGCTTCACTCCTTCTAGGTAATTATAGCATTTTCCATATAAAATAAGGAGACTAGGAATAAAAAAATTCCCAGATCTCCTTAAAAATTATACCTTTTTGTTCTATAAAACAACATTTTCTTATTTTTGAAAAATGTTGTTAATTATTTGTTCAATGAAATATCAATGATCGAATCTCCAGGCACTTGTGGTGGGATAGACATCGTCATGATCGGCATCTCAACTAATGTAAATTGGACTTTGTCACCGATTTTCAGTTCATCTATGTCCACGCTTATTTTTTCAGCAGTAGCATTCAAAATCACTCCGTCATTGCTGAATGATGTCCCCATATTCGCTGGATCTTCTTTGGCCATGACATCGACGAGTTTCAGTTGAATCGTTTCTTCTTCCGCTTCTACTTGAGTGATGCTTTCAATCGTTCCTACAAATATGCTTTGTCCCTCCGTTTTCGTACTGCTTGTTTTTATTGTTTGACCCGCATCAATCGAATCAAGAGAACCTGTGTTGCTGTCTGCACTACCGCATCCTGCTAAAATAAAAAATAGACCAACTACATATATACTAGAAAAAATAGCCCTCATAAAAAATCCTCCGTTTAAGTTTTTGCATTACTTGTTGCGGTGATTGTCTCCGGTCATTTCTGTCCATGTAAAGATTCGCTGACCTGCTTTTACTCCTTGGTCAAATATCAGTTGGACTTATCAACTGTTCAACCATTGCGGCGGTTGCGACCAGTCATTTCGATTTCTTTTGTCAAATAACGTATGCGTTCCATTATGCGTTTTGCTTTCAGCGGCTCTTCATCTCCACGTTGAGTGACGGACAAATGCTGTTCCAATTCATCCATTGTGAAATTTGATGAGAAGAAGGTCGGTAGCTGTTCCTGCATCCGATATTGAAGGATGACGCCAAATACTTCATCCCGTATCCAACTGCTCATCGCGTCTGCACCAATATCGTCAATCATTAAAATGGGGGAACGCTTCACTGCATCTAGCTTTTCTGCCACTTGATCTTTTCCGATTGCCTGTTTCATCTCAACGGCAAACGTCGGAAAGTGGACTAATGTCGTGGTGAATCCAGCAATCGCTAGTTCTCTCGCTGTTGCTCCTAATAAGTATGTTTTTCCAATACCAAAACTCCCCACCAAATAAAGACCTTTATGATACCCTTTTGGATCTGCAGTATATTTCTCTACGAAATCTAGGGCTTCCAAGCTTGCATATCCTCGTCCATCTGTACGCTCAAAGTTTTCAAAAGATGCTGATTGAATATCTTTTGGCATATCCATTGCTTTTACTCGGCTTCTAATTTCTTCTTGTCTTTGCCGAGCTAACAATGCTTCTGTTGGTACATAAGTGACATCCACATAATGAAAATTCAACGTCAACTTCGGCTCGTATCCTGGAGCGATCATCGTTGGATCGTTTTTTTGATATTTACGCTTTTCTTGCACGAACTCATACAATTTGGCGTAGCTTTTTTCAATATCCGCTTGTGTCAGTTCTTCTTGGTGTGCACTTAGAAAAGCTTGAACATCCGTATCATTTAGGACGTCAGCAATCATTTCAGCATATTTTTCTTGATAATTACGTTTGCTGATGATCCTCTTCAATTCTTTGCCTACGTCTTCCATTAGATGTCACCCTCCTTTTTCGCCAGGTATTCTTTAAAACGGCGGTCAATCTCTGCTTTTTTCTCACTACTGATCTGTTTTTCATCTTTTGGCTGGTTGACCCAATCAGGAAGCTTTTCCCGCCGAACATTTCGCTTGCCGTTTGGATAATTTGTTTGCTTTTTTTGTTTTGATTGTTTTGCTTGATTGCTTATTTGCCGAATATGCTGAATCGCTTCTTCTGCTGTGGCGATTTTCTTTTGTGCCCATTCATTTGCCACTGTATTCACATAACTAGCATTTAAGCTAGCATTATTTTTGATCACCAATACATAATTCAGCAAAACATTGATCACACTGCTGGAAAGACCTGATTGAGAAACAAGGTCTTGCAGTAACCAAGTTTCTTGTTTAGAAACATATCCGCCTTTTTCTGACTTGATTGCTTCCAGATATTTCATCGGCGGAATGCTCTGTGCTTCTTTTATCAACTGAAGCGCTGCATTTGTCAAATGTTCGTTCGTCGGAGATTCATTGCTGTTTTCAGCAACAGCTACTGTTTCCTTTATTTGCTTCACTGGTCGTCTCTGCATTGCCAAAACAGCTTTTTGCAGCTCCTTCATGGATACTTTTTGTTCACTAAAATCATAAGATTGACTGATGAGTTCACCAAGAGTTAGTTCATCGAATCCATAAAGCTGATGATACATGTCGACTTGTTTGATGATTGAATCATCAAGAACAGTCATATGTTTTTTTGCCAGCCAATCATTCAAAAATTGCCAATCGAATGTCGAATCTGTTTCAAGTAATGCTACTGGCTCAGATTCTTCAAAAGATTTATTCAGTGATTCGATGTTTTCTTGATTAGCAGCGTATACTGCTTCATTGAAGCGATAAACATCTAAAAATTTTTTTGTGATTTTTTGATATCCCTCTGTTGTATGCCTTTTAGGTTCAAACAACTGGGTAAGCTTCTGGAATCGTCGTTCACCAACTTTTTCCAAAAGAAGAAATGCCAGAACAGAATCTTTGAAAAATGCTTTAGGAATGAGTGGCTCTAACAACTCATAAATAAAACGAGGCCCCAGATCGCTATCTTCTTTAAAATAAACATCCAGTAAGCCGATTCCTTCCAGCTTTTTTCTTGCATCATAAAATTGAGGGATCCCGCAGCCTAGACTACTGAGTAAATCTGCATGCATCCCTTCAGGACCTTCACCAGATTCTTGCGAGATCTCTGATAACAGAGTGAAATAGATACTCAAGGCTTCTCCGCCGATCAGTGGCTGATAAAGATACAGCAACGCGTTCTTGCTGTCTTCCCTCAGCGGAGCTTCTTTTCTTCCTTGGTAAATATTTTTTGGTTGAAGCTCTTTCCAAGCATTTTCCAAGGAAATGCCTCCTTTTTGTTTCTTAATTGTTTTCTTTATTATTCTCTTTATTATTCTCTTTATTATTTTCTTTTGCTTTATCCACGATATCTTGCAGCTCTTTTAAGAAAACAGACATATCTTTGAACTGGCGATAAACACTGGCAAAACGGATATACGCGATTTCATCTAAATCGACTAAATCCTCCATCACATATTCACCAATCAGATTCGTTGATACTTCGTTTTCCCCAAGACTGCGTACGCGGTTTTCGACATGGTTGACGATTTGTTCCATTTGCTCCATAGCTACAGGTCTTTTTTCTGCTGAGCGGATGAGTCCTCTTAAAATTTTATCGCGATTGAATTCTTCGCGTTCCCCGTTTTTCTTGATGACTAATAACGGAGCAGCTTCAATTCGTTCAAAAGTAGTGAATCGGAACGAACAATTCTCACATTCGCGACGGCGACGGATCGCACGTCCATCATCTGCTTGACGGCTGTCGATTACTCGTGAATTATTATGTTGACATCTGGGACATCTCATTTTGTCTCACCTCTTGCATCGCATTTTTATATAAAGGATGTGTCTTTCTTTACAACTAGTTGTATTATAACACGAAACAAATCACAAACGCGACTGTCCTACCCAAAAAAACACGGATATAAGAACAATTTTTTCTATTTTCATGCGTAATTATGTCCCCTGTCCTAATTCAATTTCAATTTTCCAGTACTGATGACCTTGATTGCTGAGAAATGACTCGCCCAAAAGCTGATTTAGTCGGCTAGCACAAAAAACTTGAAGCAGATGAACATCTTATCATCTGCTTCAAGTCACATCTCTATTTCTTATTGTTTTATAACTTCTCTTCGATTCCTGTATAGTGTTTCATTCGTTGTTCCTCGATTTTTTGTTCATCAGGAATGTGTTCACTTTCTGGGAGCGGTGTCTTACTACGATCAGGTACCGGATTTTTTCGTTCTTGAGTCAAATCTTGCTGTTTCGCTTCTTTTTCTGCCTGCTGGTCTTCTATTTCATCGATTCTTGCTTGGTACTGCTTTTCTTTCTCTTCTGCTGTTTCTGATTGCGTACGACCTTCATCGATTAGATTTTCTTTATTGAGTATTTCGCCGATTTTTTCTTTTGCGTTACCTACGACTTTATCCTTTTGGTTTTTAAATGATCCCATCGCTATCCCTCGCTTTCTATATACTCAGGATAGCAAACTTGACACAGATACTCAAAGAAAGCGATTAGCTGAAAGCCAATTTTCGATTTGTTCCATAAGTTCCTCTTTTGTTCCGTTGTTGTCAAACAAAATATCCGCACGCTGCTTTTTTTCTTCGATTGGAAGTTGACTGCTAATTCTCTGCTGTGCTTGTTCTAGTGTTAGTTGATTACGTTTCATCAAGCGTCTGAGTTGAATATCTGGCGTGGTATAAACGACAGCTACTGCATCCATATAGTGGTCATAATGACCTTCATAGAGCAATGGGATATCTACAATTACTAAAGGATGATGGGAACTTAGATAGGCGATTTGATCTTTTATCGCTTTTCGGATAAACGGATCTAATAGCTGATCAAGTTTTTGTCGTTTCTCCTTTGATGGAAAAACAATCATCCCAAGTTTCCCTCGATCTAGCTGACCATCAGACTGCAATATCTCTTGGCCAAACACGGACACAACCTTCCTCAGAGCAAGCGTTCCAAGCTCAACAGTTTCTCTAGCAATCACGTCACCATCGATCAAAGGAAATCCATGAGACTGAAAGACTTTGGCTGCCGTACTTTTGCCAGTAGCTATTCCGCCCGTCAAACCTAAAACAAAGCCTACTTTTCGATTTTCAGCCTTTGACAATTCGGACAATAGTGAGTCCCCCTTTGTGCCACTTTTATTTTCACGATCGGTGTCCCACAACGTATACATGGTTTGCCAGTTTGCTGATAGACATGCAGTGCGACTTGGAATCCGCCTGATTCTCCTAATGCATTCAAATAGCTGCGAATCGTGGTACCTCCGGCTTCTATTGCACGATTCAAAACATCAATGATCGATAGACGTAATTGTTCTATCTCTTTTGGACGTAATGTATTCGCCGGTTGTTCTGGATGAATCTTCGCTTCCCATAATGCTTCGTCTACATAAATATTACCTAGTCCCGTTACTAGACGTTGATCTAGCAGTAAAGGCTTGATTGCTTTGTGCGATTTTTTCAGTCCAGCTGCAAAATCTGCTAATAAAAAGCTGTCAGGCAATGGCTCAGGTCCTAATTTCATGATTCCTCGGTAAGTTGCACTTGCTCCTTTTTCGACAATTGTCATACGACCAAATTTTCGTACATCGTTGTAGCGAAGTTGGCTCCCGTCCTCAAAAAAGAAAAGTACATGCGTATGTTTATCGATTGGTGTATTTTCTTTCGTGAATTGATATTTTCCTTCCATTCGCAAGTGTGAGATCAGTTCATAATGATCGAGATGAAAAATCAAAAACTTCCCTCTACGTCCAATGGATTGGATGGTTTCGCCAACAAGAGAAGCCTCAAAGATGGGCGTCTCTGGTTGCTCAATGATCTTGGGCCACAAGACCTGCACTTTCTGAATCGTTTTTCCTACTACTAACCGTTCCAATCCTTTACGAACGGTTTCTACTTCTGGTAATTCTGGCATTTTTTCTTTTCACCTTCATTATATTGCTCTGTCTTAAACAATGTTTATTTTGCTTCGTACCACGTTTTTCCCCAACTGCTGTCAGTGATCAGTGGTACATGGAGAGAAACAGCTTGTTCCATAACTTCCTTCACCAATTTATCTAATGATTCAAGTTCTTTTTCAGGTACCTCGAAGACAAGTTCATCATGAACTTGTAACAGCATCGTAGCTTGAAGACCTGTTTCTTTTAATCGTTTATCCAATTCAATCATCGCGATTTTCAAAATATCAGCAGCACTTCCTTGAATTGGTGTATTGATAGCTGTTCGTTCCGCAAAAGAACGGATATTGTAATTTCTTGAATTGATGTCTGGCAAATATCGTCGGCGGTGATACAGCGTTTCGACGTAGCCTTGATCTTTTGCTTCGCGTACGATTCTTTCCATATATTCTTTGACACCTGGGTATTTTTCAAAGTACGTATCGATGTATTGCTGTGCTGCTTTTCGGCTGATGCCTAAATTTTGTGAAAGTCCGTAATCAGAGATGCCATACACGATACCAAAATTCACTGCTTTTGCCTGCCGACGCATATTTGGTGTGACATCCTCTGCCTTTTCGATTCCAAATACGCGCATCGCTGTGCTGGCATGGATATCTTGACCTTCTAGGAAGGCAGCTTTCAAATGTTCATCATTTGAGATATGCGCAAGTACGCGTAACTCGATTTGTGAATAGTCAGAAGAATAAATCAACCAGTCTTTTTCTCTCGGAACAAATGCCTGACGTATCTTTCTCCCTTCATCTAATCGAATCGGGATGTTCTGCAAATTAGGATCAACAGAGCTTAATCGTCCTGTTTGGGTCAATGTCTGGACATAACGGGTATGCACTTTTCCATCTGATTGGATCACTTTCAGCAGTCCCTCGACATAGGTAGATTGAATTTTTGCGATTTGACGATAGGTTAGGATATCCTCTACGATTGGTGCTTGTTCACGAAGCTGTTCCAGTACATCTACGGCTGTGGAGTACCCAGTTTTTGTTTTTTTGATGACGGGTAATCCCATTTTTTCAAATAAGATCACTCCTAATTGCTTTGGTGAATTCAAATTGAATTCTTCGCCGGCTTCTTCGTAGATTTTTTGTTCGATCTCTCTTAAGCGAGCAGAAAACTCGCCCTTCATTTCTTGTAAGCGAGTCGCATCTACTTTGATCCCGCTTATTTCCATCTCTGCCAAAATGATAGACAATGGCAGTTCCATTTTCCGGAAAAGATCTTCTTGGTTTTTATCTGCCAGTTCTTGGCTCAATTTTGGTGTTAACGCATTGATTGCAGCTACTTTTCGCGCTAAATGAGCAAAAAAGAGTTCCTCTTCTTCTGGTAAACCTTTTTTCGCCCCTTTGCCGTATACAGTTTCATCTGATTGGATATCGTTGTATCCGTAATGTGCAGCTATTCCTTCGATATCTGTGCTTTTTTCATTCGTATCGAGAAGGTATGCACCTAGCAAGACATCAAAATCGATTCCTTTCGTTTTTCCAGTATAGCGATTTAAAGCAACATAAGTTCGTTTCGCATCATATACTTTTTTCAATCGGTTCGGATCAGTGATCCAAGAATGGAACGCTTGGTTTTCGAATACAGACAGATCATTCGTGACATAGATTTTCTTTTCTGTCCCCCACGCTACTCCGACGATTTCCTCTGTATGGTAATTGTCGCCCATCATTTCCACGTACAGTGCCATATCCGTAGTAAACATTTCCTCTTTAAATTCATGCACGACTTCAAATAAAATATCATCCATTTTTACTTCTTCTTCAACGATATTCAGTTTAGAAAGGAACTGATTGAAATCCATTTCTTTATAAAATGGAACGAGTTTATCGAGATTTTTCCCTTCATACTTCAATGAGTCGATAGAGACCTCCACAGGGGCTGAAGTATTGATGGTCGCCAATTTCTTCGATAAGAACGCTTGCTCTTTGTCATTTATCAGATTTTCTTTCATTTTGCTTTGCTTCATTTCATCAATATGCTCATAGATTCCTTCGACTGAGCCATATTGTTTCAATAGCTTGATAGCTGTTTTTTCTCCGATTTTAGTCACACCTGGGATATTGTCAGAGGCATCTCCGGCTAGTCCCTTCATGTCAATAATCTGTTTTGGTATCAATCCATCATATTTTTCCGCCACATGTTCTGGTGTATAACTTTCGATATCGCTGACACCTTTTACAGTGATATCCACTTTTACTTCTTTACTAGCTAATTGAGTCAAATCCCGATCACCGGAAAGTACGACGACATCAAATTGATTTTTATCTACTTTTTCTGCCAAAGTACCGATAATATCATCCGCTTCATAATTGGGCAATTCGTAATACTGTACACCTAATCCCGTCAACAAATCACGGATATATGGCATTTGTTCTTTGAATTCGCCTGGTGTTTTAGATCTTCCTCCTTTGTACTCCGCATACATTTCTGTCCGAAAGGTCGTTTTTCCTGCATCGAACGCAACCAGAACATGCGTCGGTTGCTCTTTTTGCATAACATTTTCAAACATCGTATTGAATGCATAGATTGCATTTGTATGAAGACCGTTTCTGTTTTTGAAACGTTCAAGGGAATTGTGCAGCGCAAAGAATGCGCGAAAAGCCACACTGTTCCCATCAACGAGTAATAATTTATTTTTTGTCATCTTCTTAACTCCTTACTGTAAAGTTCTTATTCATTCTAACAAAGAATCATGCGGAATGCGAAAAGAAAAAGCGGGACCATACCAAATATTTTGGTATAGCCCCAACTGATCAATTTTTTCCTTTTTAGTTGTTCCGTCCAAAGATTCTTAAAAACGCCAAGAACAAGTTGATAAAGTCTAAATACAGCTTCAATGCCATAAATACAGCAATGCCACTATGTGCTGTTCCATTTGTCTGGACATAGATATTACGAATGCTTTGGTTATCATAAGCTGTGATCCCTGCAAAGATGACGACTAAAAGCAGTGAGATGAACAGCTCAACTGCGCTACTTCTCAAAATGAAGATGTTCAAGACTAGTGCAATGATCACTCCGATCAAAGCAGCCTGTCCTGCTCTTCCGACCCCGCTAAGATCTCGTTTTGTTGTCACTCCGACAACAGACATCCCCATGAACATCAAGGTAGCTGTCAAGAAAGCTTGTGTTACTGTTCCAATATCGTAGAATGCAAGAGTAACTGCTAATGTTACGCCATTCAAAAGAGAGTAGGCAATGAATCCACCGATCGCTAAGCTCGGATTCTTTTGTGCTTTTACGCCTAGAACCATTACCAAAATCAGTTCAACGATCCACAGACCCATAAAGCCTAATGGAAAGTTATTGATAAAAGTTGCTAGTTGTAAAGGAAATACCCAAAGAGCCAAGTAAGAAGTGACTGCACTAAGGGCAAGCCCCATACCTAAAAAACCATAAACTTTTGCATAAAAACGATTAATGCCTGACATTGATGTACTTGGATTATTCATTTAATTCACCTTCACTTTCGATTGCTATTTCCAATTCAGGAACTTGTGGCGGTTGGACCATAACAACAGCATCCAACACACGATCTTCGTTCGTGTTTTCCGCTTCTACAGAAATCGTCACCACGTCCTTCATCTTATCTACTTTTATGACCTCAAACTGAAAAGTCAGTGTTTCATAATGGAAAACCGGTTCAATAAAATTGACAGAAAAATTGACAACATGTGATCCTGGTCCAGGAAGATGCTTTGAAATTGCACTTGTGATGATCCCCATCAGCATCACTGATGGAACGATTGGCTGATGATATTCTGTTTTTTGTGCAAAGTCATGTTGGATATACAAAGGATTTGCATCATTCGTCAATCCCAAATACAGCAAAAGCTGGTTATCTTCAATAGATTCTGTTAAAGATAACGAGTCGCCTTCCTCGATTTCATTTATTGTTTTTCCTAGTTTTCTCGGCTTACCTATGTTCAAGATAGAAACCCTCCAGTTTATTTTTAATCATACATTATTGTACCAAAAGCAGCGCAAAAGGCAAGTTCTGCTCCTTTGATTTAACAGATTCCTATAGTTTAAAGAGGTCGTGAAAAAGCTGTCCTGCATCAAGTAATAAGAACAGCCAAGAAAAACAGCTTCTCATGTTTTTGATTTGGCTAGGCTTATTACCGCAGATGCAAGCTTTTGAACGCCGTTTATCTGAGGTCGTGAAAAAGCTGTCCTGCATCAAGTAATAAGAACAGCCAAGAAAAAACAGCTTCTCATGTTTTTGATTTGGCTAGGCTTATTACCGCAGATGCAAGCTTTTGAACGCCGTTTATCAAAAGTTGTAAAAAGGGAGCATGACAAGAATTTTGCCACTCTCCCTCTTTCTATTTTTATAAGGACACTGCAGTAATTGTATTACAGTACATTTTTCGTCGTGCTGCTTAAAAGTTTTTCATACGCTTGTTCAAATTTTTGAACATCTCCAGCACCCATGAAGATTACTACTGCATCATGATAATCTAATAATGGAGATACATTATTTTCTTTGATGACTTCTCCACCTTTTTTGATTTTCGCTCCAAGGTCTTCGATCTTAACGTTTCCTTGTTCTTCCCGAGCCGAACCAAAAATATCGCATAAGTAAACTTTATCAGCTAAATCAAGTGCTTCTGCAAATTCATCCATCAATGCAATCGTACGCGTAAACGTATGAGGTTGGAAAACTGCAATTATTTCTTTATCTGGATATTTTTGGCGTGCGCCATCAATGGTTGCTTTGATTTCTGCAGGGTGATGCGCATAATCATCGACTACGGTCATGTCTGCTACGATTTTTTCACTGAATCGACGTTTTACTCCTGGGAAAGTCAGCATTTCTTCCGCAACTTCTTTCAGATCCAGATTTTCGAAATACGCGACTGCAATAACACCTAAAGCATTTAAAATATTGTGTTTGCCGAATGCCGGTACAGTGAAATGTCCAACAAATTCATCCCCATGATAGACATCAAAAGCAGAACCGGATGTTGTACGTTCGATGTTTCGTGCTTGGATATCATCATTTTCTGTGACACCATAATAATAAATCGGCACATCTGCTTCTAATTTGCGTAAATAAGCGTCGTCACCGTACGCAAAAATAGCTTTTTTCACTTGTCCAGCCATTGTTTGGAAAGCTGTAAATACATCGTCGATACTTGTATAATAATCCGGATGATCAAAATCGATGTTTGTCATGATCGCATAGTCTGGTGAATAGGCAAGGAAATGACGGCGATATTCACAGGCTTCAAATGAAAAGAATTCCGCTTGCGGATCACCATGCCCTGTTCCGTCTCCAATTAGATAACTTGTTGGACGAACACCACTCAATACATGAGAGAGCAGACCAGTCGTACTTGTTTTTCCGTGAGAACCGGTTACAGCGATACTCGTATAGTTTTGGATAAAATGACCAATAAAGTCGTGATAGCGAATCACTTCCAAACCTAATTCTTTTGCTCGCTGGATTTCTTCATGTGAATCAGGAAATGCATTTCCTGCAATAATCGTCATACCTGGTTTTACATTGTCTGCGTTAAATGGCAGAATCGTGATATTTGCTTTTTCTAAATCTCTTTGTGTAAAGAAATATTTTTCAATGTCTGATCCTTGGACATTTAAACCTTGTTCATGTAAAACAAGAGCCAAGGAGCTCATTCCTGAACCTTTGATACCAACAAAATGATACAATTTATTTTGATTTTCCATTTGAATCCTCTTCTCTTATCTAGCGTCCATTCTTTTAGCTATTACATTCAACACGCTCCTCATTATCTTATAAACGATTGAAAATTTCAACCAAATTTATTTAGAAAGGAGGATTCGCCTGCTAAAAAGGTCATGTACGGGAAAAATCCGTTTTTATTGACTGTTTGATTCTTGTATAAGAAGACCAAACTTCTTCTGATATATCAATATGAGGAATAAAATCTTTTCCTTTCGGACCATAGCCATTCTCATCGTCGTGGAGTCGCTCCATTTCTCCTAACACCAGTGCATAGAAATATTCCTTCGGCCATTGATGGTTCAGTTCTTTTACTGTAAAGACGATCTCCTCAGAAAAGTGAAGGATTTCCGGCACAAATGGCACAGCATTTGCGAAAACAGTTTGTTCATTTTGCCATACTTTCTCAAAAGTTGCTCGAGTCCTGCGTTGCAGTGTCGGATCATTCATCAATAGGACTTTTTCTGGTACAGCATCTAAGGAATGAAGAATCTCCAGTGAAAAAGTGGCGTTCTCTCCAGAATTTGTAGACTTCGATTCTATCAGGAAAGCCTTATCGGGCAAATCATAGACTTCTTTTAGATACTGACGACAGATTTCACTTTCACTCATGCCTTCTTCAAAATGAAATCCTTGCTTTTCAAAATTCTCATAAAGGATCCTAGTCGCATGACCCACCCCGCCGACCAAAAACAAACGTTCTACTTGACCATTTACATACATTTGTGCTGCTTTATCAGCTAAGATAGGAAGACCGTTTCCAGCTAAAATAAGTGTAGGTGCCGACAATTTCTCAAAATCTTTCTCATCAGGTGCGGCTAAAAAGGCTAATAACTGATTCCAGTCTTTTAGATTTCTCTGCTCTTTTTTTTCCAAAAACTCTTCATCCTTTCATTTGATTTTTTATACTTCATTGAGGCTTTCTCTCTTTGTCTCAATCCATTTGATTTCCCCATGACATCTTCCACAACGATATTTGTGTACATCGATTCTTCTTTTGCGGCAGATCGTGGCAGAACAATCTTGGCATTGATAATATTCGATCTTTATCTGTTTCTTCGTCAAGGCTGGCGCATAGCGCAATCCTCCTGTTTTTTTCAAAAGATACTTGAAATCCATATCTTTATGACGATATCCTCTTCCAGTTAGATGCAGATGATAATGGCAAAGTTCATGTTTGATGATTCCTGCAATTGTTTCTTTGTCTGACTCTTCAAACAGCTTTACATTAAAATCTAAATGATGATCGTTTAAATGATAGCGCCCGCCAGTTGTACGCAAGCGTGGATTGAACATTGCTTGGTGCTTGAAAGGACGCTGGAAGCTTTTTAATGATATCTCTTCTACTAACTGCTGCAGTTCTTCTTGTGTCAATTTTTGTTACTCCTCATTGTTACTCTTCATAAGGGGAAAGCATCGTCAAACTGATTCTGCCTTTTTTCGTATCAACTTGCTCTATCCAAACCGTCACGATATCTCCGACTGACACGACGTCTGTTGGATGCTTGACAAATTTTTTGCTAAGTTTTGAGATATGGACAAGTCCGTCTTGTTTCACACCGATATCGACAAATGCGCCGAAGTCGATGACGTTACGGACCGTTCCAGTCAATTCCATACCTGGTTTCAAATCTTCCATACTCAACACATCTGTACGCAATAGGGGCGCTGGCATCTCATCACGCATATCTCGTCCAGGTTTTGTCAGCCCAGCTAAAATATCGGCTAACGTTTCTTCTCCGACTGATAAGCTTTCAGCCAGTTTCTCCGCGGATAACCGTGTCAATTTTTCTACTGCTTCTTCTGTCCCAAGCTCTTTTTCTGAAAGATGGACGGTCATTAATATGTCTTTCGCAATAGAATAACTTTCGGGATGGATACCGGTGTTGTCCAAAATGTTTTTCCCGCCAGGAACTCGCAAGAAGCCGATTGCTTGTTCATATGCTTTTGGTCCTAAACGTGGCACTTTTTTCAGCTGAGTTCGTGCAGTAAATTCTCCATTTTCTTCACGATAACTGACAATGTTTTGGGCAGTCGTTTTATTCAATCCTGATATATGCTGCAAGAGCTGTGGACTAGCCGTGTTCACATCCACGCCTACTTGGTTGACCGCTGTTTCCACGACAAAATCCAATTGTTCAGCCAAACGTTTTTGAGAAACATCATGTTGGTACTGTCCTACACCGACAGCTTTAGGATCGATCTTGACTAATTCAGCTAAAGGATCTTGCAGACGACGGGCAATAGAAACAGCACTTCTTTCTTCTACTTGTAGATGCGGGAATTCTTTTCGTGCAATTTCGCTAGCAGAGTAAACAGAAGCGCCAGCTTCATTGACAATGGCATAATAGGCTTTATGGTCGGCTGATTTCAATTGTTCAGCCACAAAAAGTTCTGATTCCCGACTGGCTGTTCCATTCCCGATAGCTACCATATCTACTCGATATTGATTGATCAATTGGATAAAAGCTGGACCAGCAGCTTCCCTTTTCGCTTGTGCTGCAGGTTTATGCGGATAAATGACTTCGATTGCCAAAACTTTTCCTGTCGCATCTACGACTGCTAGTTTACATCCAGTACGATAGGCCGGATCAAATCCCAGTACGACTTTACCTTTTAGCGGCGGTTGCAACAAAAGATTGCGAAGATTTTCTCCAAAAATAGCGATGGCTTGCTCATCCGCCTTTTCAGTCAATTCATTACGCAGTTCTCGCTCGATTGCCGGCTGTATAAAGCGTTTATAACTATCTTGATAGGCTTCTCTTACAAAGGAAGAAGAAGGTGAGGCAGGATTTTTCACTAATTGGCGATCCAAGTAAGCTAAAACTGCTGCTTCGTCTACTTGAAGGAATACTTTGAGAACCTCTTCTTTTTCTCCTCGATTAGTGGCCAATATCCGATGAGAAACCATTTTATGGACAGGTTCTGCAAAGTCATAATACATTTCATATACGCCTTTTTCATCTATTTTCTCATCCTTGACTTGGCTGACATACATGCCTTTGTTATACGTATAAGACCGAATCCAAGTCCGAAATTTTGCATTATCGCTGACTTGTTCAGCAATGATCTCATGCGCACCTTGCAACGCTTCTTCAGCAGAAGAGACTTCTTTTTCTTTATCGATATATTTTTCTGCTTCCGATTGCACCTCTCCATCTGTAAGCTGCATCAGCCACAGCGCGAGTGGCTCAAGTCCTTTTTCTTTAGCAATCGTTGCTTTTGTCCGTCGTTTCTGTTTGTATGGCCGATATAAATCTTCCACTTGTTGCATTTTTACGGATTGCGTGATTTCTGTTTCTAACTCAGGGGTCAGTTTCCCTTGTTCATCGATCAGCCGAATCACTTCGTTTTTTCGTTTTTCTAAGTTTTCAAGATATGCATACCGCTCTTCGATTTCACGAATCTGGACTTCATCAAGACTTCCCGTCATTTCTTTTCGATAACGCGCGATAAAAGGAACGGTGTTTCCTTCATTTAACAAATTAAGTACAGTCGTCAACTGCTTGGGACGATAGTCTGAAAGCTCTTTTTGTACAAGCTGAATGATTGTCTGGTTCAAATTTTCCGTCATTAAAATGCCTCTTTTCTGCTAAAAATTGCTTCTTTATTCTATCATACTTTTTATCATGGGTTAAACTGCTGAAAGAAACAATATTCTCTATACAAATAAAAAGAGCCGCAACAAAGTCGCAGCTCCTTCATTCTTTCCATTTGTCAGATTCCTTGCCAAGATCCTTCGTTGTTCTGATATTCAATGTCTTGAAGGATGCCTTCCTTGTCAAAAACAACCCCATGCAATGACCCTCCGAATACAGCCCCACCGTCCATTCCGATTTTATGATCCTGAATCCAGAGATCTGTTGTCTGCATATCTCCATGGAGCATTGGTGTAATCGTATGTCCAAATACAATTGTCTTACCTGTATTGTTTTTCCCTTCATGAAATGGTTCCCGTATCCAAATAAAATCGCTTGGACTTGTCTTACGCCAGTCTTTCTTTGTCAAATCCACTCCAGCATGGACAAACAGATAATTTTCCCATTCATAATACAAGGGGCGCTGGACTAAAAATTCAATCAGTTCTGGGTATCTCGATCGGATCATCATTGAGATTTCAGTCGGGGAGTATTCCTCCGACGCACCTGGGTGAAGTAGGCTTTCAAATGTTTCTTTTCCACCATTTCTGATATAAGGCGCATACCAGTCCTCCGGTGCTTGCAGAAATTGCAAAAAATATTCTTCGTGGTTGCCCCGGAGATAAATGGCTCCTGTTTCTTCGACTAATTGTTTTCCTAATAGAAAACATTCCTTTGTACGAGGTCCTCGATCATTGAGATCTCCTAATAAAACAAGCTGATGGATCGTCGGATCATAATAGTGAATAAGTTTTTCAAAAAGATCATATTTACCATGGACATCGCCAATAGCATAAATCAATGATTTCATGTGGATCACCATCCTCAACGATAGTATAGCGCATATTGGAAATGGTCGACAATCAAAACTATTGTTTTCTATTTATTTAAAGCTGCAAACCGCAGTTCTGCTTCTTCTGGAGAGATTCCATGGTCTTGAACATAGCGGTTGCGTGGATGTTTCGCACACTCTACGCTACATGCTCCTAAATGTTTTTCTTCATTTTCAATGGAAGCAAGAATCTGGCGATTGCACTCAGGATTGCTACAATTGATATATCGTTCACATGGTGTTCCGTCAAACCAGTCGCGACCGACGATTTGTTTATCTACTTGGTTGATATCGACAGCGATTCGTTCATCAAACACATACATCTTGCCGTCCCATAATTCTCCTTGGACTTCAGGATCCTTACCATAAGTAGCAATACCGCCATGCAGCTGTCCGACATCTTTGAATCCTTCACGGACAAGCCAACCAGAAAACTTCTCGCAACGAATACCACCAGTACAGTAGGTCACTACCCGTTTTTCCATAAATTCTTCTTTGTGCTCGCGAATCCAGTCTGGAAGCTCTCGAAAACTGCGTATATCTGGGCGTACGGCCCCTCGAAAATGCCCCAAGTCATATTCATAATCATTCCGTGCATCAATCACCATTGTCTGTTCGTCTAAAATAGCTTCTTTAAATTCTTGCGGTGAAAGATAAGCACCTGTCACTTGGTTTGGATCAATGTCCTCTTCTAGCTTTAAACTTACAAGCTCTGGACGGTATCTTACAAACATCTTCTTAAAGGCATGTCCTTCGCTTGGATCAATCTTGAACATCGTATCAGCAAATCGAGGATCAGCTTTCATTGCTTCCATATAGGCAGTCGTGTTTTCAACGGTTCCAGACACAGTACCATTTATTCCTTCTTCAGCTACTAGAATACGACCTTTAAGATCCAAAGATTTGCAAAAGGCTAAATGATTTTTGGCAAATTCCTCTGGTTCTTCTATTTTTGTATAATTGTAATAAAGCAGTACTTGATAATCCATGTATTTCTTCCTTCCTTCTTTTCGTTCCTAAACAGTATAAAGAAGGCGTTCGCATTTGACGATTTATTTGCTTGTGTATAATTACGCATGTGATTTTTTTGTTTACATAATATTATTATTTGAATTAAAAAAACTTCGCTTTCCTGTTTTGCACAGAAAAACAAAGTCTTTGTTTCTATTATTTACCTGTAACCGCAAAGTAATTGCCATCAGGATCAGCAAAGTTGAAGACATATTCTTCTCCAAGCTGTACCATATCACCTAATGTGACTGATTGCGTCTGCATTTTTTTATATAATCCAAAGATATCTTTGCTGTAAAACATCAAAGATGGGGCACTAGTAGCTGTACCAGGTGAATGGGACTCAACAAACGCTCGATCATATAACACGAATGAGGTTTGACTGTCCTCAATCCCTACTTCAATTACAAGCGTCCCATCCATTTCTTGACGATCTTTTTCCGCAAAGCCAATTGCTCTCCAAAACGCTGCATTTTTTTCTACATCGTCCACATACAGCATGATTTTTATTTCATTTGTAAACATCTGTTTCCTCCTAAACGATCTGTTCTAACATCCCCAACTTTGTCAGTTTACCATAGGAAAATGGGAAAATCTACGAAAGCTCTCAACAGATTCATCCTACTTAAATACGCTTCTCTTTAATAATAAATTAAGTTGGTTGTTTTTGTTATTCCGACTTTCACTTTTCGGAATAAATATTTTGTACTTATATGGAATGAATAAAAAAACATACTAAGAGAGGAGAACCTCATTTATCAATGATGTTCCCCTCTAATCTTAGTATGTTTTTAACTATGCATTCACATCGATCACTTTTGAATCATCATTGATGACATCGCGATCTAAATCTTTGATGCGTGCACTTGTCACGATACCAGCTACCATGCTACCGCTGACGTTTACTGCTGTGCGTGCCATATCGATTAATGGTTCAACAGAGATAACTAACCCAACGATTGCTACTGGCAAGTTCATTGCCCCTAAAACGATCAGTGAAGCAAATGTTGCACCACCGCCGACTCCGGCTACACCAAAAGAGCTGATTGTTACAATCGCCACAAGCATCAAAATAAATTCCAAACTAAAGACATTCACTCCAGCCGCTGGTGCGACGATCGTTGCCAACATAGCTGGATAAACACCAGCACAGCCGTTTTGTCCAATAGATAAACCAAAACTTGCTGAGAAGTTAGCTGTTGCATCGTCTACTCCTAAAGCTTTTGTCTGAGTCTCGATGTTCAATGGCAAGGCTCCGGCACTTGAACGTGAAGTAAACGCAAAGCTCAATACTGGAAAAGCTTTTTTGAAATAGTTGATTGGATTGACTTTGGCACCAATCAAAATCAGTGAGTGGACAATTAAAACAGCCAGCAATGCTACGTAAGATGCAACGACAAATTTACCTAAATTGACGATAGCTGCAAAATCACTTGTTGCCAAAACGTTTGTCATCAAAGCAAATACCCCATATGGTGTCAAACGCAGAACAAGCGTTACGATCCGCATAATGATTTTATACAGACTGTCGACTAGATCTGAAAAGAATGCTGCTTCTTTTGGCGCTTTTCTTTTCACCCCTAGATAAGCGATACCGACAAAGGCTGCAAAAATAACGACTCCAATCGTACTAGTTGCACGGCTACCTGCTAAATCAGCAAATACGTTTTTAGGGATAAAGGATAAAATCTGCTGCGGAATCGATAAGTTTTCAACCGTTTCCTGACGTGTCGCCAATTCAGAGATCCGTGCTGTTTCTGCTGCTCCTTGTGTGAATTTAGCTCCTTGAAGACCGAACAGCATCGTTGAACCGATTCCGATCAATGCTGCAATAGCTGTTGTACCAAGTAAAGAAGTCAGTACAGTTGCACTGATTTTCCCCAGCTTTTCAGAAACTTTCATTTTTGTGAATGCACCAATGATCGAAATGAACACTAGAGGCATAACTAACATTTGCAAGAATGATACATACCCTTGTCCTACGATCCCGATCCATTCTATTGATTGAGTAACGACTTTGTCTTCTACCCCAAAGATCAATTGAAGCAGACCGCCAAAGACGATACCAACTCCTAATGCTGTAAAGACGCGTGTTGAAAATTTTGTATGGCGCTTTTGCATACGATAGAACACATATAATAATGCCGCAAAAACTAGAACCACTAAAACTGTGATGAGTGTTGTCATTTTTCTCCTCCTCATATTATTAATGACAAGTCCATCGAAGGAAGTAAAGGTTCCCGAGAATGATTCTTCAACCATCCTCCTGAAAAATTTTTTTCAGTGACTTTTATATTTTAGACGATTTTTATCGAAATGACATTCTTTTTGCTTACAATTAGTAATAAAAAAACATGCCTGTGATAGATTAAAACTATCGCAGGCATGTTTTTACTGTCTATTCTTGTTTTTCTGATTGAAAATTCAATTTTACCCCAGGCTGATCCAAGGCGATCTCTGTCACCTCATAAGACATCCGGCGTACGATATCGAATAAAGGTGCTACTAGTTCGTCCACTTCTTCTTGTGTGACATCATTTTGACCTTCAATTTTCCGATTGAGGATATGATTGATCTGACTCACACTTCCAGATAAAACATATGTATCAAACACTAAACGGAACTCTAAGCGTGCTCCTACGATGCTATGTTCTTTCGGATAGTTTTCGATCGTTTCTTTCAAAGGCGAGAAGCCCACTTTCAAATCTGTTTCTACTTCTTGGTTCGGTAATCTCATATCATAATGAAATGCTTCTACTACTTCTTTTTGTCTTCTGATTTCCATATAATTTTATCACTCCTTTATAAAAATTATAACATATCTCCTTTGTAAGGGGATACTATTTTTTTACGTTACTCTGCAAGGATAGGATTTCATTCAAATTTCCTACCACATAATCTGCAGGAATCTCTCCCAGAAAATGATCGATATCGTAAAGACAAGTAACGACTCCTGCGTTTTTCCCTGCTTCAATATCTAAACGGTGATCGCCGATCATCATCGTGTCTGTTCTTTCTAAATGAAAAGTCTCAATCAAATACTTTAAAGATGCTGGATCCGGTTTACGAGGAAAATCCTGATCAATCCCTACTACTTCCTCAATCAGATGGGCTAATTGATACTCTTTCAGCAGTTCCCATGTCGATTCTGTCAAACGGTGGGTCAAGATGAAGTGACGTCCTCCATTGATTTTTAGCCTTTCAAGTACTTGTTTCGTTTCTGGAAATGGACGGGAAGCTTCCTTGCTTTTTTTCTCATACCGATGAAACCATTCATTAAACTCATTGGCGTCCAAATTTGATTCATTGATCAAATAACTGGTGGAATATTTTTTCATTTTGAAGTAGATCTCTTTTTTGTCCATATTGATACCAAAATCTTTTAGAGCTTGCTGAGCACCATCTACCATTGCGGGATACGTATCAAACAATGTCCCATCAAAGTCCCATATATAATTTCTCACGTTTTTTGTTCCATTCCTTTGCTTCTTTTTTCTATCTTTCATTATAGATAAATACGTTGATTAAAGTATTGTTTTCTCTAGAATCGTCAAATCGTCTGTTAATGTATATTGGATTGGTTGTGCGTTCGGGATATCAATTGTATCCATTTGATCCTCAGGAACATTTTCTAAATATTTTGTCAGTGCTCGGATGCTATTCCCATGACCCACAACTAGTAAATCTTTCCGATCTTTCAGTTTTGGTGCTAGTTGATCTTGCCACAAAGGAATGATCCGATTCACTGTCATTTCTAGACTTTCTCCGTACGGAATCAAATGTGGATCCAAATGATCATATCTGCGGTCAAATCGGTTTTCTGCGGTTAGCGGCGGAACTTCTGTATATCCTCTGCGCCATTTCTTTACTTGATCTTTTCCGTATATTTCTTTCATCTGATCCTTGTTTTTACCAACAAGATCCCCATAGTGCCGTTCATTCAGACGCCATGTTTTTACTATAGGAAGCCACAACTGCCCCATTTCTTCTAGTGCGACTTGACCGGTAAGAATCGCGCGTTTTAAAACAGAGGTGTAAACCGCATCGAATTGAAGACCGGCTTCATACATTTTTTGACCGGCTACTGCTGCTTGTTCTTTTCCTTTTTCTGTTAAGGCGACATCTAGCCACCCTGTCCAGTAATTTTCAAAATTTGCTTCGCTTTCGCCATGACGCAATAATACTAATTTCATTTTTTTCTCCCTTAAACATTCGTTTCGAATTTTATGCCACATGTTTTGCATGTCACGCGTATTCGTCCTTTTCCTCTAGGCGCACGCTGCTTTTGATGACAATTCGGGCACTCAAAAAAAGTATAGCTTTTTCGTTCCGTTTTAGCTTGCTTTTTGTTTCTCATCTGATGATATTTTTCTTTGACTTTATCAAAATATTCCAAATAACGTTGATTTTCATTTAGTCTAGGATAGATTTTTTTTGATAGAAAACGAAATAGCATCCATCCGAAAAAGACGATGAACAACAATTGCCCGATTCTAAATGGCAACCACCGACTTAGTAAACTAAAAAAAAGTGCGATAATCAATAGAACCCGATTCAATTGATCAAATTTTGCATATCTTCCCTGCATAAGTTTTTGATAGTTCTGCTGAAACCGTATCAGTCTTTCTAACCATGTTTGCATCCTATTATCTCCTCCATCATCTATCATTCATTATGACAAAAAAAACAAAAAAGAAAAAGCCTTAATTGGCCTTTTCCATTGCGACTTGATGAAGGACATTCCGATTTCTGGTAAAGTCGATCACAATCACTTTCTTTTTATCTTCTCTGTTGACTACACGGAATGTGTCCGTCAATGGCAAAAACAGCTTCTTAGATGGTAGCTGTTGCATACGTATAAATCGATGGATCATCGTAATCAATTGAGGGAATTGAATGGACGTATGAAGCAGATTTGGATATTTTTTCAACAGTTGAGTCGTTTTGATCAAATTCCGTTTTTTACTGATTACTTTTAAAAAGCTTTTTAGAATCTTTTGCTGACGTCTAAAAATAGAAAAAGAATTTTCATCATCTATTTGATAACGCATTTGTTTCTGTAGTTCTGCTGCAGTCAAATGAATCTTCCCATCATTCGTATCGATCATCAAACCTTCTGGGAATAGCTCAACGACTGCTCGATCCCAAGATTCGAGAGAAAGCTCGATATAATCTTTTACCGGTAATTCCAATTCTGCCTCAAAAAAGTGCAAAACAGCCGATAGTCCTTCTGCTTGATAAATTTCTCCTAATGTTAGTCCCTCTAGATGGAACTCTGGTGAAAAATGCAGCAATGTTTTATTTTCCTGCAATTGAACATATAGAAATGTAGACCGCTCAATCAGAGTATCTTTTAAAACAACTAAAAAATTCATTTTTCTCCCCCTTTTTTCATCATTTTTAAAATAGCATATTTTGAAAAGAATGTCTGATGCTTAGAGAAGAATTTCATAAAAATTTACTATTTCATAAGTATTCACGAAAAAACCTAAACAAAAAAGCGGAAATAACGTTCATCCGCCTTCTTATTTAGGTTTATTTTTTCTTCAAATGCTTGTCTATGATTCAGGATTTTCTCTATCGTTAGTTTCATCCAAAAGTTCCTGCATCCCGATAATTTCCCGATACTGATGAATCTTAGTGATACCAATTACTTTATCTACATCAATACTAAAACAAATCCCGTTACCTGGAACATCGATGTTGATGCCTTGACCAATCGCATCCATCACTTGATTCGTCAAACTATCTGGTACTAATGTCAAAACAACATCTTTTTCTGGCGAGATGTCCAAACCTAAAAATTTCCCTGAATCATGTACACCAGAACCACGACCATGCAAGATTGTACCGCCAGCTGCACCTGCTTCTTTTGAAAAGTCGATGACATCTTCACCTGTTCCTCCGTCCACGATCGTCACAATCATGTGAAGATTCAATGCTACAAGATCTTTCATTTGCTTCCCCCCAATTTTTGCAATCTTTCTTTTTCGATTCTGTCTTTTTCATCTTTTCGTTTATAAATATATCCTAGTACTAAAGTGGATAATATTGGTGTCAATGCAATCATTGCAACCACACCAAACCCATCAATGATCGGATCTCTTCCCTCAATTTGTGCAGCGATCGCCACGCTCATTGATAAAATAAATGTCGAACACATCGGACCCGTTGCTACTCCACCGTTGTCAAAAGCCATTGCTAAAAAGATCTTGTCCACTTTTCGTCCTAAAATAAATGCTAGCCCATATCCTGGGATCAAGAAATAATAAAGAGAGAATCCGACGAGCAAACGCCACATAGACAATCCTACTGCTGCGCCAATCCCAATCGAAATCACCATCAGCATGACTTTCGACCGGATCCTCCCTTCACTCAATTCTTCAACCTGTTTAACCATTACATGAATCGCCGGCTCAGCAAACCCTACTAGGAACCCCATCAAAAAGCCAAGTGGAACCAATATATAATTATAGGGCAATCCAGCGATCGTACTACCTAAATGCTGTCCTACCGGAACGTAAGCCATATTGACTCCGTGCAGGAAAAGGATCAACCCAATAGTCGTTATCAAGAAGCCTTTCATAATGTCAAAGAAACGCTTCTTGCGCATACGAAAACTAATGATATTCATCAAAACAAATAGAATCACGATAGGTGCCACTGCTAAAATAACTTCCATAGTAACGATCTCGATACCATCTATCACTTGCTGCCAGAAATTCATTGGAAGATCACCCCCAAAATCATTACGGCAAGAATTGGTCCTAATGAAGCAATACCAACCATCCCAAAGCTGTCATTTTCATTTTTCTTTTGTTTGATCATACTAGTCATCCCTCCGGCAAGGGCCAAGATAAATGGAACAGTTACTGGACCAGTAGTCACTCCCCCCGAATCAAAAGCAATCGGCATGAATTCGGAACTGGTGAAGAACGAGGCGATCAAAACGCCTATGTAGCCTATAGCCATCAATTGATAATAGGATAGCTTGAATACGACCCGAAGCAGCGCAAAGGCTAGAAATACTCCAGTGCCGACGCTGACGATCCCAATCAGCAACACTCTGCCAATCTCTCCGTCAGATATATCATATACTTGTTGTCCCAAAACTTGCACGGAAGGTTCGGCAATCGTGATCACGATCCCGATAGCAAACCCCAAACTGACCAAAACAGCCAAACTTTTCTTTTTGATCATATATTTCCCTACTAGATCTCCGACTTCCATCATGGAATAGTCTGCCCCAAACAAAAAGAGCGTCATTCCGATCATCATGATAGCCGCACCTACCAAGAATGAAGCGAGGTCTTCTCCTTCTAACGGCGCAAAAACAAACGTTAAAATGACAATCAGGACGGTCATCGGCAATATGGCAGCAATCACTTCTTTAAAATTTTTTAGCATGTATCCTCCTCCTTTACTCTTTAAGTTTACCTTAAAATGAAAGAGTTTTCGAGTATAAACTTAAAACGTTATCTTTTAATTTTTCTCAACATAAAATAACACACGTCCCAAAAGTATCTTTTTACTTGGAAAAGATGACTTTGTAGGGACGCACTTGCTGTTGTTTTTTATTTTACAGAGCCGATCATTCCTTGAACGAATTGCTTTTGCAAAACAAAAAATACGATGGCAGTTGGTAAAGTAGCAATGACTAATCCAGCCATGATCATTCCATAATCTGGCGTATAGGAAGCACCCATAGCAGATAAAACAAGCGGAACCGTCCGTTTATCAGGAGATTGCAAAGCCACTAAGGGCCATAAATAACTGTTCCAACTGCTCATGAATGTGATGATTGCTGCCGCTGCATAGGTATTTTTAGCCGTCGGCATATATACTCTAAAAAAATACTTAGTTCTTTTAGACCGTCTAATCGAGCGGCTTCTACTAGATCTTTTGGAAAGGATTTAACATTTTGTCGGAAGAAGAAGATCAAAAAAGCAGTGCTGACAGATGGTAAGATTACAACTAAGAAACTATTGATTCCCAAAATCGTTCCGTTCAATTGTGAAAACATTCGATACAAAGGAATCATCAACGCCGCAAAAGGAACCATCATCGATAGCAGTAGAATATTGAAAATCAAGTCTTTTCGCTTGCTTTGATAAATCTCAAACCCATATCCTGCCATTGAGGAAATCAGCAATGCAAACACAGTGGTCACTAAAGCGATCATTGCTGAATTCCAAAGGGAACGAGTAAAATTCAGTTCATTGGAAAACAAATTTTGAAAATTGATGATCAAGTTACTGCCAATCTTTATTTTTCCCGATGTGATATCCACGGGTGTATTCGTCATTCCCAGAATCATCCAGACAAAAGGGAAAATGGAAATAAATGATAGGATGCTTAATGCTGTATACTTTAATGCTGACCCAATTGCCGAACGAAGTCCTAAGGCTTGTTTTTTGACGTTGGGATGTTCGATCGGTTCTTTTTCTACCATGCTTTTCATCTACTCTCTCCTCCTACTTTCGTTTGGATTATCGACAATATCACAATAAAGGCAACAATAACAAAGGAAACTGCTGCCGCATATCCAAAATTAGGCGTGAATTTATAACTCAAATTATAGATGTATTGAGACAAGGTGGTCGTTGCATTTGCTGGACCCCCGCCAGTAATATTTTGTACTTCATCAAAAAGCTGCAATGTCCCGATCGTCGAAGTAATGGAAGTAAACAAAATGATCGGTTTTAAATTCGGGATCGTCACTTTGATAAACTGCTGCCATTTAGAAGCACCGTCAATAGATGCTGCTTCATAAATCTCCGAATCAATATTTTGCATGCCTGAAAGGAAAAAAATCATATTGTATCCAGTCCAACGCCAAGTGATCGAAAGAATGATCAGAACTTTCGCCCAAATTGGATGAGTCAGCCAGCCAATCGGTGTATCAATCATACCAATGCCCAACAACAAGTTGTTTACAAGGCCAGATTGAGAAAATAGACTTTTCATGATCAGAGAATAACTGACCATCGAAGTGATACACGGAAGAAAAATAACTGTTCGAAACAACCCTTTATATTTCAGCTTTTTATCATTTAAGAGGTTGGAAATAAAAAGCGCTAGAAACAGCATGATTGGTACTTGAACTAGTAAATATAGGAACGTATTGAAAAAAGCTTTTTTAAAAGTAGCATCTGTCAGCATCCGCTGATAATTACCTAATCCGTTAAATCTCATATTGACAGGGGGACCACTTTGAAAAGACGTGATCAAAGCCAAAACCATCGGAATAAAAACCATGATCGATATCAAAATGACTGGCAAGATTAAAAAAGCATGCCCGTTTTTGAATAAATCTTTCTGCTTCATTCTTTTCCCTCCAATTCTATCATCGATTATTTAATTGAAAAGACAAGAAAGACAACGTCTGTAAGGCAGCCGCCATCTTTTTTGTCTTTTCGGTTGTCTGATGAAAAAGTAAAGAAATTTGCTTTTTTATCACCAATCAATTAGCCAACTGTGCTTCTACTTGTTTTTGTGTATCTGCTAGTACCTTGTCTGTCTCTTCTCCATTGATGATTCGATGAAGAGCTTCGGCTACGACTGCTTCAATTGCATAGGTCTCATGTCCGTAATTCACTTCTGGAATTTCTGATGTCCATTTGGAAAAATCATCAAAGACCTTTTGGCCACTGTAAAATTCTGAAGCTTCTTGATAAGCTTCTTGTTCATTTGCACTAAGCATCGTAGACACCAGTCCGATTTCTTTCGCAAGAGTGCCCATCAGTTCTTCATTCGATGCAAACGTTGCTTCGAGGAAATCTTTCGCTGATTCTTCTCCAGCTACTCCTTTGAGCACATACCAGCCAGCGCCGCCAAGGTTAGAAGCTTGCGCTTTTTGTAAACTTTCTGGCAGTGCAGGTATTGGCGCAATCTTCCATTTTCCAGATTGGTCTTCTGCTCCTTGGATCGTTGAAGAATACCAAGCGCCAGTTGGGCTAGAAGCTACTGCTCCTGATTGTATCGCAGTTACTCCAGCATTCCAGTCAGAGGTTTGTTCGACTAGGTCTTCTTTCAAAAGAGTGGCAAATAATTCAAGACCATACTTTAAAGATGCATTGTCTTGGATCGTGACCGTCTCCCCGTCTTTGGACGTATACCATTCTCCCGCTTGTTGCATCATCATTCTTACTCGACCAAGATCAGAAGGATTGACTTCAGCGATTTTCTTTCCCGTCTTTTCTTTGACATCTCGCGCCACTTGAATATACTCGTCCCACCTCAGATTCTCCATGTCCTCTTCTGTATATCCTGCTTCAGCCATCAGATCCGTACGATAGAAGTTTGCTGTTACGCCCGAATCGAAAGGAACACCGTATATTTTTTCTCCTACTTTGTTTACCGCAAATTTATACGGTGCAAAATGATCTTCCTTTACAATAGCAGACAAATCAGCGAATGCATCTGGATAAGAAGTCAAATAGCCTTGTATCCTATAATCTTCAATCAAGACGATATTGGGCAATCCTTCTGTATTCCCGCTTGCTAAAGCGGTGTTCAGTTTCTGAACGATATCATCCTGAGACATCGTAACAACTTCTATCTCTGTTTCTTCGTTCTCATAAATTTTTTTTGCTTCATTCACTGCTTTGATATTGAATGTCTCATCCCACGCCCAAACAGTGACTTTTTCTTCGTTGTCTGCTGTGCTACTAGCACTTCCGCATCCTGTTAAGAAACCTGATGCTGCCGCTAAACAAACGACTCCAGCAATTAACTTTCTGATGTTCATTTTTATCCGCTCCTTTTCCATCCTTAGTTGTTTACGTTTGCTACATTCATCATACCAAAATTCGAAAACGGTTTCTTTATTATTCAGATACTTCAAAAATTTCTCCTAAAATAATAAAAAAATACAAATCAACTATGACAAAAGGAATAATCTTAGCATCTAGACCAAAGATCGAAAGGGTGGAGGTTTCTTTAAAATAAAAATATCCTTGCATTTTCTCCTAGAAATAAGTATTTTTAAATTACAAGACTATTCTTAAGGCGGGTAAAAAAATGCCAATACGCGTAATTCTTATCGATGATGAACAGACGATTTTAGACGGAATGAAACAGTTGATCAATTGGTCTGAGCACGGGTTTCAATTAATAGGAACTTTTTCCAGCCCGTTGAAAGCGCTTGACTTTTCTTTGGCACATGCAATCGATATCGTGGTCACAGATGTAATGATGCCTGAACTAAATGGGATCGAATTATCGCGGCTATTAAAACAGCAACAACCTGAAACACAGATTCTTATCCTCTCTAGCTATGATGAATTTGATATGGTTAAAGATTCTTTCAAATATGGCGTCGCTGATTATCTTTTAAAGCCTCGATTGAGTCCTGATTTTTTTCTAAATTCCTTAATTGCCGTTTCACAAAAAATCAAAAAAAAGCCCAACAAAAGCCCAATCACCGATCGTTATGAGCAGATCTGCGAGAATCTTTCACAGCAGATTGCTGGACAAACTCGTCCATTGCTTGACCCTCTTCTTTTTGAACACACCTTGTTTTTTCTGGTATATACCGAAAATCGGCCATTCAGTTCAAAACAAGGCTCTAAACAAAAACAGTCGATCATCCATTCGTTGATGGATAGCGACGATTCATTTACTATTTATCCCTTTTCTACCTTTTCGGAAGAATCCGGCTATGTGATCAATACTGATTCCAAAGATACACTTAGGAAGTTTGTTCAAAAGTTTCGTCAAGAAATTTTTCCAGGTGATTTTTTTGTTGTTTCTGACTCTTTTGCAATCCAAGATATCAATGAAATATTCCAAGAAATCAGAAATTGTACCAAAGGACAACGTTTCTATCATAAGGGAAAGAACCTTGCTTATCAGCATGAACTTCTTCCGTTATCAACCAACCACGAGCAGCAAGCAAGTAGCTATTTAACAAAAATCGTTCATAAAGACTACGCTTTAGCTGTCAAAGAACTTGAGGGTTTCTTCACGACAATATTGGAACAGCCTATTGATCCAGCTTATTTGAAACATGAGGCAATCAATCGTTTCTATGCATTACTCAACGCTTTGGCTGACGAATATGTTGGGAATGAAGAACTTTCTTTGCTCAAGATCGCCCTTCCTTCTTTATTAGCCGATGCTGAGTACTTGGAAGATTTTTCTATTCTTGTCAAAGAAACACTTGAGAAACTCACCCACTTTTCTGCAAATGCAATAAAAGACAATTTCGATATCTTGACTTTGATCTACGAGTTCGTCCAGGAAAATTATGAGAAAGAAATCAATTTACAACTTCTATCCGAAAAATATCATTTTTCATATAGCTATCTTTCAGCTATCTTTACTGAAAAATTTGGCATCAACTTTTCAAAATATCTAAAAAAAGTCCGTATTAGTAAAGCCAAGCTCTTTTTAACGGAAACACGGCTTACTTTGACGGAAATCTGTGAGAAAGTCGGCTATACCGAACTGGGTTATTTCTCCAGAGTTTTTAAAGAAGAGACAGGAATGACACCTTCTCAATACCGTAAAGGAACTTTTGTAAAATGAGAAAAAAAATCAAAGAGCATGAACTCTTTACCAAACTTCTGTTCATTTTGTTCATCGGTCTTTTTCTGCAGGCCATCGTCATCTCTTTGTTTATTTATCATCGATCAAGGGATGCCTATATCCAGCTGTTCAATCAATCGAATGATGTGGTACTAAAAAAGATCCAATCTGAATTTGAAGGCTTGAATGATGCAATCGAGAATACATTAGCCGCTTTTGATTCCAACCCAGCTGTCGAAAGCTATTTTTCCAATGGTCCAGTCCAACATATGGAACAGCTTCAGCAGCTAAGAACGATCCAAAAAATGAATGACTCTCTTTCAAAAATCCATCCAATGATCGATTACGATGTGTTGATCTTTGGAGAAAACGGAAGAACTTTTGTCGGAAACGACATGCTCACTGCCGTATCTGCCGATTCTTTTTTTCAATCTGCGATTGCCCAGAGAGTGAATGAACGTGCTGCTGATACACAAATGCTTTTTGCACAATACGGATTGACTCTTCGCGATAAGAAAGCACCCAGCGTCTTCTTTGTCAAAAAACTGAAAAACACATTGAATCACATTTACGGATATGCTGTTTTATCGATCTCATCTCAGCAACTAGCGAATCTTTTTCAATCTGTAGTAAATCCTGAGATATCGAAGATCTCCTTCATGAACGAAGAACAGACGATCATCGCATCAAATGAAGAAAATAGAATTGGGAGCCGATCAATGATTTTCAAAAAACTAACAGTAGGTGAAACAACGATTTCAAATGGACAGCAGTTGACCCGTCTTCCCCTGTACCGCCAGGATTGTACATTACTCAGTCAAGTCGATCTTCATTCTTTGTCTAACCAAATGGGCGTGATTTTCCCCATTATTTTGTATAATATCGTGACACTTGCTTTTGCTGGCTCATTGGCATTTATGTATTTGGATCGACACACAAAATCGATCTACCGCTTGATTGATTCGCTAAACTGGCTAGAGGAAGATGGCTTAAAAGCTACTGTTCCTGTACAAGGAAGCCATGAAGTCCAATTGCTAGGGAATACGATCAATCAATTGCTAAGTAATGCGCAGCATCATTATGAACAGACCATCCAAGACGAAAAGAAGAAACGTTCGCTTGAAATCCAAACTATGCAAGCACAGATACAGCCCCATTTCATTTATAATACGCTGACTAGCTTGAAATTTTTGATTTGGCAGAAAAAAACAGATGAAGCAGTTCAGGGAATCGACAGTTTCATTACTTTACTAAGAAGTACGATTGGAAAAAAAGAAGAAGTGATTCCAGTCAAGGAAGAAATCAAAAGCGTACAAAGTTACATTGATCTTTTGAGTATGCGATATGGCGAAAGAATCTCGGCTAAAATAATGATTCCTGATGAACTGCAGACATTATCTATGCCGAATATGATCCTTCAACCAATTATCGAAAACGCCTATCTTCATGCTTTTCACAATAAAACGCAAGGATTCATCACGGTGTACGGCAAAACAAAAAATCAGCTTCTTTTATTCGAAGTGATTGATAACGGCGATGGCTTCGATACTGAAAATACCAAACAAAAAAATGATCATTTCTCAGGAATCGGCATCAGTCATGTAGATGAGCGGATACGCCTAATGTATGGAGATGCATATGGCATAACGATCCAATCAGTGATTGGGACAGGAACGACTGTAACGATTTGTCTCCCGCTTCTTTCTAAAAATCAATCAGAATATTAAAAATAAAGAATAGCCAAGCGCTGATTGATTTATTTTAAGTTAAATAAATCAATCAGTATTCTTGACTTTCATCTACGCGTCTATTCTACTGTCAATACTGGATAACAGCCCAATATTTGACTTTTTCCTCCGAGCATCTTGATTTCTTGGAGCGCATTCTCTACTAATGCCATTGGGCGGTCCAATAACAAATCGATTACGAAAAAATATTCTCCCAAGCTAGTTTTCAATGGTCGAGATTCAATCTTACTTAAGTTGATCTCCCGCCAGCCAAAAGCTGCCAGCATTTTATGAAGCATCCCTGGCCGATTAGCAGGCAGTGTCAAGATGACACTCATCTTTACTGGAGCTGGCTGCTGGCTGGTCATCTTTCGGTCACCGACGATCCAAAAACGTGTCTGGTCCAACTCATTATCTTGGATATTCTCAGCTAAGATCTCCAATCCAACGTGCTGTGCTGTTTCTAATGAAGCAATCGCTGCTGCGTCTTCTTTCGGATGTTCTGCTACATACATTGCTGCAGCAGTTGTTGATTCTGTTGCTACTAAAGGAACATTAGGATAATGCGTTTCTAAAAACTGTTGTGATTGTGCTAGTGCTTGGGGATGAGAAAGGATTTTTGTAATCTTTGTTGCTGCATTGCCTAAAAGCTGCTGCTTGATAGGAAGAACGATTTCACTTTTAACTTCGACTTCTGGATGTTTGGAAAGAAGATCGATTGTGTGATGAACAGATCCTTCCAATGAATTCTCTACAGGAACGACAGCCAGATCGACCTGTTTGCGAAACAAAGCGCGCAAACAAGCAGGAATCGAAGCATACGCAGTCAATTGTTCTGTAGGAAATAGCTGGCAAGCCGCCTGATAAGTGAACGAACTTTCTGGCCCTAGATAGCTGACATTCATATGCTTTTGATCCTCTCTATAATGGTATCGATGATCTTTTCTGGTGTTTCATTGGTCGTGTTGATTCGAAGTGTCGCGCTCTCTTCATACCAGGAAAGTCGTTGTGCCAATAAGGCTTTTATTTCTTCTCTTGTTTTTCCAAGAGCTAACGGTCGAATAGACGTTTTATCTTGTTGGATACGATCGATTAGACAATCTGCTTCTGCCTCTAAGTAAAGAACAATTGGCTGTGTTTGTAAAAATTGCCGATTGGCAGCACATTGGACGATTCCTCCACCAGTCGCGATAATTTTATCTTCATTTGACAGCTTTCTTAAAACCTTTGACTCCACTTTTCGAAAGCTGTTTTCACCGTAATAGTGAAAATATTCGGCAATCGACAATTGGATATGTTCCTCAATCTTTGTATCTAAATCTACATACTCTTTTTGTAAACGTTGAGCTAACCCTTTACCGATCGTTGTTTTTCCAGCGCCCATGAAACCAATCAGCAAAATGCTAGCCATGAGCTTCTCCTCCTGACACAAGTTCTGCTAAATCATCGAAAAATGCCGGATAAGAGATTGAAACGGCTTCGGCTCCTTCTAGTTCGCAAGGTCCATCAGCTATCAAAGCAGCTACTTGCAGCATCATCCCGATTCGATGATCGCCTCTGCTAGAAACTTTTGCGCCATGCAGAGGTGTTGGTCCATGGATGATCAAACCATCTGCTGTTGCTTTTATCTTTGCTCCCATTTTTTGCAATTCTTCTGCCACCGCATCAATTCTGTTGGTTTCTTTTACTTTTAATTCTTCTGCGTCTTTAATGATCGTGATTCCTTCTGCTTGAGTAGCCACTAAAGCTAGAATTGGCAGTTCATCAATCAGACGCGGAATGATTTCTCCATCAATCGTCGCTTTCTTCAAATGACTCGTCTTGACACTTAAATCAGCCGATTGGTTCTGTTTATTGTGATTCGTCTGGGTAATCGCTGCGCCCATCTCCTCCAACACATCTAAGATACCTGTCCTTGTTGGATTGACCCCGACATTTTTTAACAACAGCTGGCTTTCCGGAACAAGAAGTCCTGCTGCTAGAAAGAAAGCAGCTGATGAAATATCACCTGGAACAGTGATCTGCTGACCGGTTAATTTTTGCGGTCCTGTCACCATGATTGTTTTATCTTCCACTGTGATCCTTCCACCAAATTGACGAATCATTTCTTCCGTATGGTTACGGGAACGTTCTTTCTCAACGATTACGGATGTACCTTCTGCTTGTAGTGCCGCAAACAGCAAAGCAGATTTGACCTGTGCACTAGCTACAGGCATATTGTATCGGATAGGTGATAAAGAGTGGGTTCCTGTCACAGTGATTGGTAAACACTGGTCATTTTCATTTCCTTGCAAGTCAGCACCCATCTCGCGTAAAGGCTCCATTACTCGCCCCATTGGACGTTTAGACAATGAAGCGTCACCGAACAGAGTCGTTGTAAAAGGCTGACCAGCCAAAATACCCATCAATAAACGACTCGTCGTACCGGAGTTTCCCATGTCGATGGGTTCAGTTGGTGGGACAAAGGAGTGGCTACCGCGACCATGAATCTTGATCACCTCTTCCTCTTCTTCGATTTCGACGCCTAATTGTTGGAAGGCATGTAAAGTACTCAGACAATCTTCTGCGCGCAAAAAATTTTGTATAGTCGTCGTTCCCTCAGCAATTGCTCCAAACATGATGCTGCGATGAGAAATCGATTTATCTGCTGGTATCCTAACAGTCCCTCTTAATCCATGTATTTGTTGTAATAATCGCATTTATCCAGCCTCCTATTTGATCCAGCAATGATAACTGGTATTAGACAAAATGGTTCTTTTTGCTTGTAACAAATCCTGTTGATTTTTGAAACTGATTTGCAGTATCCCTAAAATATCTTCTCGCGTCTCTTGGATCTTCAAATTAATCAAAGAAACTCCCGCTTTTCCGATCAGTCCAGTTACTTCTGCAATAACGCCAGGCTCATCTGGCACATCGATAAATAAATCAAAAAAGGCAGGGATCGCGCCTTGCTTATGGATAGGCAACTGGTCTCGACTTTCTTTTGCCCGATTGAAAAAAGAAAAGATTTCCGATTGGTTCTCAGTCATGATCCATTCTGCTATTTGTGTCATTTCTTGCTGCCAATCTGCCAATCGTTCCAATAATATCTGCTTATTGCTCAACAAAATATCTGTCCACATGACAGGATCCGAGGAAGCGATCCTAGTGATATCTCGAAAGCCTCCTGCTGCTAGTTGTTTGGCTCGCGGATATTCTTGATTGAATTGTTCTGCCTGATTGACTAAACCAGCTGCCAGAATATGTGGAAAATGACTTAGCATTCCTGTTATACGGTCATGTTCTCCTGCTGTAAGAGTCACATATTTTGCTTTGGTTCCGCAAAATAGTTCTTGCAGTTTTTCAACATCTTTTTTCGTCTTTTCCAAAGGTGTAAAGATGTAATAGGCATTTTCAAATAGTTTAGCATCTGCTGCCTGTATACCTGATTTGTGAGAACCAGCCATTGGATGTCCACCGACAAACCGAAGATTTTTCTGCTCAGCGGATGTCACGACTTGCTGCTTCGTACTGCTGACATCCGTAATGATGACGTGATCAGACAAGTTGATTCTTTCAAGGACATCAAGATAAGCTAAGGTTGTACGGACGGGAACGGCTAATAAGATAACGTCTGCTTTTTCTGCACCTGTTTCAAAATCATTTGCAACGTAATCAACGATCTGCTGTTCTACTGCTTGCTCACGGGTTTTTGACTGACTATCCCAACCAACTACTATCAGTTCTGGATTGGTCTGACGAATACAAAGTGCCATAGAAGCACCAATCAGTCCAAGCCCCACGATAAAAACATGTTGTGCCATCTTATTTGCCCCCTTTTTAGTAATGTTTCAAGTAGTCACGGTACTCCTTCACTGCAGCTTTCAACTCAACAAGCGAATCACTTGGGAATTTTGACAATAGCTCTGTCGCTACCACAGTGGCTACAACATTTTCCGCAACGACACTAGCTGCAGGAACTGCTGTACTATCCGAACGTTCTACACTTGCTTTGTAAGGTTCTTTTGTATCGATATCAACACTTTGAAGCGGCTTGTACAATGTAGGGATGGGTTTCATGACCCCGCGGATAATAAGTGGTTCGCCATTGGTCATTCCGCCTTCGAAGCCGCCTAGATTATTGCTACGTCGGAAGTAGCCTCGTTCTTCTTCCCATAAGATCTCATCCATCACTTCTGATCCTGGTAATGATCCAGCAGTGAACCCGACCCCAAATTCTACTCCTTTAAAGGCATTGATACTAACCACAGATTGCGCGATTTTGGCATCTAGCTTCGTGTCCCATTGTACATAGCTTCCTAATCCAGCTGGAACGCCTCCAACGAGCACTTCTACAATTCCTCCGATCGTGTCTCCATTTTTCTTTGTCTGATCGATCAGTTCTTTTATTCTTTGCTCGACTGCTGAATCAACAACCCGTACTTCAGATGCTTCAGAAATTTCTTTGATTTCTTGAATGGAGATATTTCCAGGTATTTCTGCTTGGATTCCACCAAGACAAATCACGTGTCCGGCTACGATGATGTCAAGTTCTTCCAGAATTTTCTTGGCAATTGCGCCGATTGCTACACGCATGGTCGTCTCTCTTGCAGAGGACCGTTCAAGCACATTCCGAAGATCTCGATGATGGTATTTCATACCGCCTACCAAATCCGCGTGTCCTGGACGCGGACGTGCAACTCGCCGCAGTGATCGGTCTTTTTCAGGTACTTCTGCTACAGACATGACAGTTGTCCAATTTTTCCAATCTTTATTTTCTACCACTAAAGTGACAGGTGAACCAATTGTTTTGCCGTGACGGATGCCAGACGTGATCCGAACACGGTCTTTTTCGATCTTCATCCTTCCTCCTCTGCCGTAACCAGTTTGTCTGCGAGCGAGTTCGTAATTGATTTCTTCTTCTGATAGAGGTAACCCTGCTGGTAGTCCTTCAATAATCGCTGTTAATTCTGGTCCATGGGATTCTCCCGCAGTCATATAACGCATCTTACAGTCCTCCTAAGTAATCTTTGAATGTCTCTGTAGGAACAGGTACGATTTTTGCTTGCCCAATCTTTTCTAGCAAGATGATATTCAATTGGCTTCCTCTTGCTTTCTTATCATGGGTTATCGCGTGGAATAATTCCTCTGAATGACTTAGATCGTAAGTAATCGGCAGGTGGAATTTTTGGAGTATCCTTTCTAATGCAGCTGTCGATCCAGTTGGAGACAAGCCGATTTTTTCTGCATGAGAAGTGATGGCTACCATTCCAATAGCTACTCCTTCTCCATGACTGACTACCCCATATCCTGCTGTATTTTCAATTGCATGGCCAATTGTGTGACCAAAATTTAAAATAAGTCGATTTCCTTGGTCAAAGACATCTTCTTCCACTACTTTTCGCTTGATTTTCAACGTAGCAGTAATGATTGGAACAGCATGCTCTAAAAGATCTTTTTCGTCTTTCAGCTCATTCAGCTGTTGCCAAAGCATTGCATCTGCTATAGCTGCTGATTTGATGATTTCAGCGATCCCTTCTCGTAAACGACGTACCGGCAAAGTCTTTAGAACCTCAGGATCAATCAATACGCCAGCTGGCTGGCTAAATGTTCCGACAAGGTTCTTCGCTTTGTTTGTATTGACTGCTGTCTTCCCACCGATACTAGAATCTACTTGTGCAAGTAGCGTAGTCGGAAGTTGAACGAAATGGATCCCACGCATGAACGTTGAGGCCACGAATGCGGCTAGATCACCCACCATTCCTCCACCAAGTGCAAGTATTCCATCGCTGCGGGTAAAATCATTATCTGCCAAAAAATCGTATAACTCAGCTGCTTGTTCCAAAGATTTACTGGTCTCACCCGCCGGTACGATTGAAAGGACTGGTTCAAAATCAGCTTGTCTCAATTGGAACATGATTTTTTCCGCATACAGTGGAGCAACGTTGGTATCAGTGATTACAGCTACTTTTTGAGGCTTCCAAATCGTTTGAAGCCATGATCCAGCCTGTTCTAGTGCACCTTCTTCAATATGAATATCGTATTTCTGGTTATCAACATGTACAGTAAGCATTCGTTTCACTTCTTTCTTTTAAAAAGCTGACATTAATCGAGTGTTTGGATCTTTTCCATTGCTTCTTTCATGATCGTCACTTCTTTCATCATGCGTGAGTAAGTCTTTTCATTCAACGATTGGGGACCGTCTGACCAAGCATTTGCAGGATCAGGATGAATCTCTACGATCATGCCATCTGCTCCGCTTGCCACACCCGCACGGGCCATTGGTGGTACAAGATCCCAAATACCTGTACCATGACTTGGATCAACGATCACAGGGAAATGAGTTAATTTTTTCATCAATGGGACAGCACTTAAATCAAACGTATTACGTGTAGCTGTCTCGTAAGTCCGAATCCCACGTTCGATAAAAATGACAGGAGATTTGTCTTCGACTGCAATGTATTCTGCAGCATTAAGCCATTCATTGATCGTACCAGAAATCCCACGTTTCAATCCAACAGGTTTACCTGTTTTGCCGACAGCAGATAGCAGTTTGAAATTTTGCATATTACGTGCGCCAATCTGTAGGATATCGCTGTACTCAGCCACCATGTCGATATGTCCTTCATCCATCACTTCAGTAATCACTTTCATTCCAAATTCATCAGCCGCTTGACGGATGTATTTCAATCCTTCTTCTTCTAAACCTTGGAAAGCATATGGAGAAGTACGTGGTTTGAAGGCACCACCTCGCAGAATTTTTGCGCCCCCGGCTTTAGCCATCCGCGCACATTCTCTGATTTGGTCTAATCCTTCGATAGAACAAGGACCAGCCATCGTCACAAAACTGCCGTCACCGATTTTTACTCCGTCTACATCCACGACTGTATTGCCAGGATGGAATTCTCGAGAAGTCAATTTGTATGTGTTCAAAATACGCACAGCATTTTCTACTCCTTCGTAGCGTGTAAATGCTCCTTCTTGTAAACTTCGCGTATCACCTTTTAGTCCAATCACTACTCGTTCTGTTCCTTGATCGATTGAGACTTTGAATCCTTCTTTTTCGATATGATCGACGACTTTTTTTACTTGTTCTTCCGTTGCTTCTTTTTTCATAATTACTATCATTGTTTTTCCCGCTTTCTTTTGTTTACTTATCTATCTTGGCTGATTTTCTCTACTTTTTCAAGGTGGTTTTACATAAATTCCTACTAAACGACCGTGTCCTATTGTTCTCATTTTCGCTCCTTCTTTCCTACTTATGAACCGGATAATCAACAAAAAAAGATGTCCCTGTAGGAAATTGCCTCTACAGTGAACATCTTCAACGAGCCTTAAAAAGCGCTGCAAAAATATAAAATAGCCACTATAGATGAATTTCTCTACGTGGCTGTAAGTCGTGTTTAAAAATCTTTAGCCATCATAGATACAAACTTGGTTTGTTTGTACCCACGAAGTCATGAATACAAACCTATCTAAAATAGCTAAAGTAATACGTATTCAGTTTTGTAAGTTTTCTAGATTTCATAAAAAATCGCTCCAAACTGATGTAAGAATTGTACCTAGTATAGACATAAAAAAATCGACTGTCAATCATTTTTGTGAAACTTTTTTTAATTTTCTGATAGTTAACTTTATTTTTCAGAAAAATAACAATTGGTTTCATTGAAGAAAATAGTCATGAACAAAAGATTCTGAGAACTTTTTTGCTCGCTTGTTCATGACGTATCTTGTTCATGACGTATAGAATAAAGCAGCTTTGTCTTGTAAACTCTGTTTTTCAAATAATAATCTAAAGATCGCTACTGGATAATAAAGCTGATTTCATGGTCCTCTTCGCCGCTGATGCGATAAGGTGACTCAACATCCGCTCCCCAGCTATTGATACCCCCGACTCCTCTTACTTTTGCAAAAATCGTAAGAACCGTTCGTCTTTCTGGCGGTAGTTCTTCTATATGTGTCGCCTGTTCCAGTTCTTCTGCTTTGAATGGTAAAGCGGAAAAAGCAAATGGCGTATCCTGCTGTTCAAATCGTAACGAAAAGTCTTCTTGATCTTTGTCCGTATTATCCAATGTTTGATTTCTTGTCAGTTCTAGCCATTTCGTTTCCATATGCATACCGCATTCTTGGGGAACAAGATATGGAGGGATAGGGAGTCCTTCCACTTTATAAATACCTTCGATACCACCAGCCAGCCGATCCGGATATGTTTCCCCTGATAAACCCTCATACTCAAAGAATTTTGCTTTTGTTGGCATAATGAACCTTATACCCAATGCTGGTAATTCCGGCAACCCTTTTTGTCCAACATAATGCATTTTAACAAGCATTTTACCCTCTCCAGCGATTTGGTAGGAAATTGTCACTTGTGTTTTTGGTACTGTGTTGATTTCCAGTGTAAAAATGATTTCAACTGTTCCAGCGTATTCATTACTTGAATATTGATTATTTACTGGGGCAATCGGCAAATCGATCTTTTTATTGTCCACCAGTACTTCTATTTCTTTGACTTTTGGATACAATCCGGCTCCTAACCACATACCAGATTTAAATCCAAATCCGCTACCTCTGTCATTATCGGTCGTTGCCCGCCAAAAAACTGGAAGTGTTTCCCGGTATAGCCATTCTTTTCCGTTTTTATTGAGCGATTCTAGTCCGCCTCTTGTATAAGAAAAAATATAATGCGTATTCCCCGATTTGACACCTAATGTACAGTCGCCGAAGACGATTGCAACTTTTTCTGTCTCCATATGACTTTTATTTACTGTATTTTTCATAATAATATCTTACCTCCTGCATGGCGGGTTTTTCTTGTCCATCTGCAAAAACGATTCCATTCCCTGAGAATTCATAGTCACTTGGTTTATCGTCAAAGTCACCGCCATAGCGCATCACTTCTCTACCAGTGATTGGATCAGTCACTTGGATCGCCTGATCTTTAAAATCCCATATATAGCCTCCTTGGTACATTTCATAACGATCAAGCAACGTCATGTAAGAATCCATTCCACCTAACGAATTCCCCATGTCATGCATGTATTCACATAAGATGAACGGTTTTTCCGCTTTATTTTCAAGGTAGTCAACAATCTCTTCTGGTGGCGCATACATGCAGCTTTTTACATCTGAAATCGAATCTTCGAATGCTGGATTTGGAAAATTCCCTTCATAATGAACAAGTCGATCCGGGTCTACTTTTTTGAAGTAATCGTTCATTTGTCGAATGTTTTCTTCCGCATAGGATTCATTTCCAAGAGACCAAAAAAGAATGCTTGGATGGTTCTTTAATGTTTCGAAATTCGTTTTTGCCCGATCAAGAACAGCAGATTGCCACTGAGGTACTGCACCTGGCACATTGTAAGAAGGCTCAAATGCACCCATTTTTTGCCATGAGCCATGGGATTCGAGGTTCGTTTCCGCCATCACGTGGATACCTGCTTGGTCGCATAAATAATACCAAGTGATCTGGTTGGGGTAATGAGATGTCCGTACGCCGTTGATCTTTGCATTTTTTATGATAGCCAAATCTTTTTCCATATCTTCTATAGTGATGGCGCGTCCTTTTCTTGGATGCCACTCATGTCGATTTACCCCGTTGATGATCATCCGTTTTCCATTGAAGTATATGATTTTATCTTTGATTTCGATTTTACGAAAACCGAAGGAATAGTTAATATACTCCGTTACTCTTTTTTCTTCGTCTATCGTCTCCAATTCAAGCTTATATAAATTGGGCTGAAAATGCCCCCACAATGCCACGTTTTCAAATCCATCGATCCGAATCGTCATTTGTTCTTTTAACGGATATTGCTGTTGATAGATTTCCTTCCCCTCAGGATCTAGTATCGCTACATTCAGCTGACTGTTTTTGGCTACTTGCTCAAAAGACAAATCTACTTCAAGTTTACCATTTTGACATTTGTCATCTAAGCGAGGTTTGATCCAAAGATCTTCTAAATGGTTTTGTCCTCGAGCAACTAAGAAGACCTCTCTGAAGATCCCAAAAAATCGGAAAAAGTCCTGATCTTCCAAGAATGCAGCTGTACTTCTTTTGTAAACCTCCACAGCTAGAATATTTTCTTCTTCCAAATAAGGTGTTAAATCAAATTCAGACGGAGTGAACGAATCTTCGGCATAGCCGATAAAATGACCATTCAACCAAAGGAACATTGCTTGTTCTACACCAGCAAAATGTATCGAGATTTGTTTTCCCTTTAGACCTTCTTCTAATCGAAAAGTCGTCAAATAGGACCCCACCGGATTGTCTTTAGCAGCTGAAAATATCCCTTCCGCCTCTTTCTCAGGGCTTGTCGTGAAAGGGGGACGGCGAAATACATGTCCCTCCCACGGATACATCGTATTGATGTAATGGATCTTGTCATAATTTGCTAATTCAATATGACTAGGAACAGTGATTTCATCAAAAGAACAGGCATCAAAATCTTTTTTATAAAATGTTTTTGGACGTACCGAAGGATTTGGCGAATAACAAAAACGCCATGTTCCATTTAAAGACTGTTTAAGGGATGATGTGGTTTCTACTTCTTCCCTTGTTGCATAGCAAACATGATCACTATGCGCATTTGATTGGTTCACTCTAAAAACTTGTGGATCATCTAACCATTTTATATTTGCTTTCATACTTTTTTCCTTCTCTCTCATAACTTTTTGAAATGAAGCAGCTCTGTTTGGAAATCACCTTGAAAATCAGGGAAGTAAAGTCCGACTGTCATCAATTCGGCCCCCGAAAATAGCCGCTTCGAGGTCTGTTCCTGATAAAGTGCCTCATCATCTAACCCCAACAGATATACTTCATGGAACGCTGGTTGAGCTGAAGCTAGTATCCTCCCTAAAAACACAATAGCTTCATCTTGTTTAGGAGACACAAACATCCATGCGACAATATTTTCTTCAAAAGGACTCGCCAAACGATAATAATGGCCGTACTGGATCACGGGACGAATCGTTTGATAGGATATAATTTGTTCTTTGACTTGCTTTTTTTCTTCAGGAGACAGCTTTGTCAAATCCAGTTCATAACCAAAAACAGCGCTCATAGCTGTTTCTCCTCTTGTTTTCAACGAAGTAGATCTGCCAGTCTGATGATTTGGTACAGCTGATACATGAGCCGTGATGGACGAAATCGGATAAGCAAGACTTGTTCCATATTGGATTTTCATACGCTCCACTGCATCCGTGTTATCACTTGTCCATGACTGCGGCATATAATAAATAAAACCAGCATCAAACCGCCCACCTCCACCAGAACAGCCTTCCCATAAGATTTCCGGATAATCAGCTGTCAAATGTTCGAGTAGTTCATAAAGCCCAAGCATATAACGATGCGCTACTTCTCCTTGTCTAAGTGGGTCAAGGGTAATCGAATAGATATCTGAAAGCGAACGATTCATATCCCATTTGATGTAGTCAAGAGGAATCGTGTCTAAAATCTTTCTCATTTGTTTCTCAATCGTCTGCCGAACATCTAACCTTGTAAAATCCAGTACATGTTGTGATCTGGAAGCAGAAGGCATTCTACCTGGCACCTGCATAAGAAAATCAGGATGTGTTCGATACAGTTCAGAATCAATGGAGATCATTTCTGGTTCAAACCATAAACCAAATTTCAATCCTTTGCTATGAGCATAATCTGCTATTTCACGTAATCCATTTGTTAACTTGCCTTTATACTCGAACCAGTCTCCTAATGAAGAATTGTCCGCATCTCTTTTTCCAAACCAGCCATCATCTAATACGAACATTTCGATGCCTAGCTCCTTTGCTTCATCAATGATCGCCTTGATTTTTTCACTATTGAAGTCAAAGTAAGTGGCTTCCCAGTTATTGACAAGAATCGGCCGTTCAGCAAATTGATGACGACCTCTTGCGATTCTTTCACGTAGCAACTCATGGTGGATCTGACTCATTTTGTTCAATCCCTGACTTGAGTAAGAAAGGATCATTTCAGGTGTTTGAAAAGACTGATTTGCATTCAATTCCCACGAAAAACAATGGCTGTTGATCCCACCGACGACTCTCAATTGATTGATCTGATCTTTTTCAAGTTCGAAAGAATGGTTGCCGGAATAAACAAATTGAAGTCCAATCGCTTCTCCAGTATTTTCTGTCGTATGATGATGAACTAAAGCAATAAAGTTATTCATATGGTGACTGCTCGTTCCTCGACGGCTTTCAAATACTTTTGTTCCAGATAAAAGAGATTGCCGTGAGATCTGTCTTTCATTGACATGTGCTCCTGGCAAAGCAATGACTTCATCAAATCGCCTAGTATGGGCAAAATCTAACTGGAAACTAGCTGCTTTTTCTAGTTTGATTGTTTCTCTAGTTTCATTTCTTATCTTTACAGATCGTGTGATCACTGCTCTATCACTAAATATGGTATAGAACAAATCGAAATAAATCGCTGTTTCTCTATCCTTAAGTGAAATCACCAACGTTTGTGCCTCTGACTTGTCTAGCACATAAGTTTGAGGCAAGCCTTCGATGTCTGGCTTCCCATCTGTAATATAATGACTATCATATCTCAGATCCAGTAAGTCTGACCCATTCTTGCGCTGAATGATCGATGCGGGCGTTCGAAAGTCCATGCTGCCATGAGAAGAGTATTCTTGTGGTAGTGTATCTTTCGACAGAGACCGGTCAGGATTTAAGGGAATATTTCCTGAAAATCCACGATCTCTTCGGGGATAATTTTTATTGTCTTTGTACTGCTTGACTGGTTTGCCAAAATAAATATGCGCCAATACATTGCTCTCTTCTATCTTTATCAGATAAGAAAGAAATGTATTTCGTAAATGGAATACTCGGCTCTTTTCATCAAATAAGATGAAATTTTTTTCTGTTTTTTTATGCGTAATATCCATCATTTCACTCCCACCAAAACGGAAACCGTTTACTTTTTTTATAATTCCTGTATACTGTTTACTAAACAATTTTGTCAATAGAAATTTTTTGTTTTTTTGAGGAGTGTGTAAAAATGGTTGGAATTAGAGATGTCGCACGAAAGGCAAATGTCTCTCCTGCTACAGTTTCCCGCGTGTTGAATAACGATCAGACGATCCATGTGGCTCAGGCTACTCGGCAACGAATAGTAGAGGCAGCAGCTGCGTTGGATTATGATATCAGTACTCGAAAATATATCAAAAAGAGAATGCCTTCGATTGGTGTGATCTCTACGATCGGCAAAGCGAGCGAAGAACAGGATATCTATTACAAACATTTGCGAGTAGGGATGGAAGAAGAAGCTCGACGTCTGCATTTAGGGATGAATCGAATCTATAATCTATCTGATAATCCTAAACAATGGGAAGATCTAGATCAGTTAGGTGCGGTGATCGTTGTTGGGACCGTTACGAAAGAATCGATTACCGCCTTATTAAAACAAAACATGCAAATAGTCGTCGTGGATAACCCTGACATCCAGCAAGAGGTCGATATGGTTTATGCAGATCTTGAACGGATGACTAAAACCGTACTGGAATTGTTCTTAGAAAATGGCCATAAAAGAATAGCCTATATCGGGGGGTATAAAGTCGATATGGATGAACTGGGTGGGAAGCAGATTTCTATAAACGAAAAGAGAATGCGTGCCTATCAGCATTTTATGATCGATCATCACTTAGAAAAATATATGTCTTATCGTCTAGGTGGCTGGACAGAAAAACAAGGTGAGGGACTTGCGACTGATCTATTAGAAAATGAATCCCCTCTTCCTACTGCCATTCTTGTCGGGAGCGATCCAATGGCAATCGGTGTCTATCGGGCATTGAAACAAAAAAATATCCAAATTGGAGAAGAGATTGTTGTAGCAAGCTTTGATAATATCGAGACAATCGCAAACCTCTCCCCTGGCTTGACCAGTGTCCAAATCAATGCGAAATCAATTGGGCAAGCAGCTGTTCGAATGGCATTGGAGCGAATTGACGGAATACGGGACGAACCAATCATTTTGACTTATCCTGCACGATTGATTGTTCGGGAAAGTTTTATCCCAAGAACAAAAAGGTATTAAAAGAGAGGTTGTAAAAAGCCGCTTCGTTTCTTCATACTCAAAACTAAACGGCTTTTTCACAACCTCTTACTTATACTTATTCACAAAATCCAATGTCTGCTGGTAACAATTTTGCGATTCTTTTAGCGTGTAATCAAATTGGTATTCATGGGTAATCTCTTTTTTTGTATCTGTATAAAACAAGGATTGCACGGGTACCTTTAATTCTGTCAACCGATTTTCTAATGCTTGACCTTGCTCTTGGAAGGAGTAAGCATTTCCGTCAGTTATATACGTTGGCGGAAATTCCTTAGAAACATGGTCAGCCACACTAGCTTCTTTCAGTTGCTCGCTCGTTTTCCAATCTTTTGTTCCAATCAACGACCATGCAACGGTTTTGACGAAGAACTTCATAAATCGATCATCCGAATGTTGCTGTGCTGTTAGCTTTAAATCAACGGGTCCACGATAAGAAATGGTTCCTTTCAAACTATCTTTTGGAAGTACCTGTTTGATTTTCATCTGTTTGGCATACGCTTCATTTGTTTGTAGAGCTGCATATTGCAAAGCGATTTGTGCACCTGCACTATCGCCGCCAAAAAATAGTTGTTCCATGTCTAGCAGTTTGTCGTCGCCTTCAGCTAATAAATCTTTGACCAGCTCATTCACTTGAAGAACTTGATTAGGGTATTCTGAATCAGGCGCTAATTCATAATTCATCGCAACCACTGCGATGTTGGCATCTGATACTAATTTTGTCGCAAATTCCTTGACACCTGATTTATCTCCGCCGACGAACCCTCCACCATGTACCCAAAACAGAACAGGAACAGGTCCCTTGCTGTTTTTTGGATAGTAGATATCATACGTATTCTCTTTATAGTTGGACTCGTACGTCAAATCTGTTTTTTTCGCCACGTTTTTTTCTGCTTGATTGAACGTTTTCTGATCGGTGATTTGAACAGTATTTGAAAACATATGGTTGATCAAGAATGCTCCGGGTCTGGGGGAAAGCTGGAAGGCAAGAAAGATTGCAAACGCGATCCCAAGAATGATTCCGAAGAACCACCCGATAAATTTAAGAATTTTCTTTTTCATAAGTCTCCCTCAGAAATTAATATTAAGCATTCTGATTATACCATAGTGTTCTTTCCTAGCAAGCTCTCCTGCATGATTTAATTGTTCCCCCAAACTTCTTCTGCAATGCTTTTGACAAAAGCAATCTTTTCCCATTGTTCTTCTTCAGACAAAATATTTCCTTCTTCTGTTGAAGCAAATCCGCATTGAGGACTTAAGCACAAACGATCCAAAGGCAGATATCGTGTCGCTTCGTAGATCCGGTCAATCACTTGCTGGCGCTCTTCCAGTTCACCACTTTTCGTTGTGATCAAGCCTAATACAACTAATTTATCTTCGGAAACTTTCGCTAAAGGTGCAAAACTCCCAGCACGTTCACTATCGTATTCTAAATAATAGGCACGGACATTTTCTTGAGTAAATAATGGATCTGCTACGTCGTCATAGCCCCCCGATGCTGCCCAAGTAGAATGATAATTCCCGCGACAGACATGTGTATTGAGTGTTAAATCATCCGGCTGGTCAGCTAAGACTGCATTGTTGATCGTTAAATAAAGATTTGCTAGTTCCCGACGAACTTCTTTTTCATCTTTTCCCTCATCCATCGCAAACCCTTTAGGAAGTGGTGCAACTAATACTCCCCATGTACAATCATCTAGCTGGATCGTCCGCGCACCTGCTTCATATAAGTCGTCGATCACTTGACGATAAGCTGCGATGATATCTTTGATCAATGTTTGATTGTCTTCATAGACTTTTCGAACATGGGGTAATATATCCGGACGAAGTAGTTCCACTAAAATTTGAGCTGGAGCAGGAATTGTCTGTTTCACTTCGATGCCTTGACTTGTATGTGCCTGAGTGAATTTAAAATGTTCGACGAAAGGGTGGTTCGTACCAGAAATTTTCCCCGTCACAATCACTGTACCAGGACGTGTCTCTTCTCCATGAAAGAAATAGCCATGTTCAGGCACATAAAATTCCACGCCATTCAACCCATAAAAGAAGTCCAAGTGCCACCAGCTGCGACGGAACTCTCCATCAGTAACAGCTTTCAAACCAGCTCCTTCTTGTTTTTTTATCAATTCGATGATTGTTTCATCTTCTACTTTTCGAAGTTCTTCTTGTGTGATTTCCCCATCAGTAAAACGAGTCCTTGCCTCTTTCAATTTTTCAGGACGTAAAAAGCTCCCAACGATGTCATAGCGAAATGGTGATGTTGTTCGAATTGTCATAAAAAATCTCCTCCAATAATCATGTTTTAACAAAGCGTAAGAAGCTTTTCAAAAAAAGAAAAAAGTACCCGCCTCTTTTGCCGTTGAACGACAAAAGGGACGAATACTTCGTGTTACCACCCTTATTTGCATTATTCTCACAAATAATGCCTCATCGGTACAGATTGTATACCCGGCGAGTTATCGGTCGCTTTACCGTTTAGATTGCGTGAACAATCCAAAAAACTCAGAGCTCATCTTCACTGACCAAACAATCCTTGCTCTCACCTACCAAGGTCTCTGTACTTATTTCCGATCAGCTACTCTTCTCTTCAACGCTTCATTATTTGCTAATTAATATCCCACTTTCGTTTCATTTTGTCAATCTTTTTTCAATAAAAAAAATCGAGCGATTTCTCTCTCATTTCATTTTCATCCATTCAATCCACTTATCCTAAATATTTCTTTCCTATTTTTTCATTTCCATCCATGCATGATAATATTCAATTCTGATATTGTTTTCGTCCGTATTGGTCAATAGATATTGTCCGATCACTTCTCCTGTTTCCCACCCTTTTTCATGCATTGTTTCTCTGACTTCTAAGATATTATTACGTTCCGCATGGTTCATCTCAGATTTCAATAAAAACCGGCGATAAATAGTCGTATCTTTTTTCTTCCAAATCACATCTTGGGAAAATAAATGTATGTCACTGGGGTCGATAAAAAAGCCGTACATCGTTTGCGAACTGGAAGCTGGCATACTCATCATTCCAAAACTCGAATAGTTTGGTAGAAATTGTTTTATTTCCACAATATCTTCAAATTCCGTTGAGATCATACAGTCAAAAGGGATCTCTTCTATAGGAAATTCTTCCTCGTTTGTATCGATCATCAATTTCAACTGTTTTTTTCGCGCCCTTATCTCTTTCTGTTTTTGTTTCATTATCAATAGTTCTTTATGGATTCTTTTTTCTGTTTCATCAAGTGTCTCATATAACTCCGTCAACGTTTTACCATATAAATTCTTCATCTGCTTGATCGGTATATCTAATTTTCTATAAAAAACGATATCATAAAGCATAAAAATATCATCGATATCAAACAAGCGGTAATCATTCTCTTCCTGTCTGCTTGACCGGATCAGTCCCTGTTCATCCCAATAGCGAATCGTTGATTTTGGCAAATCAAACAGTTCCGATACTTGACCGATCGTGTACATTTTTTTCATTTTTTTCATTTTTTCTCACCTCTTTTCCAGTTTATTCTTTTTTCTATTGACCTTCAAGCTACTTGAAGGTATAGAATCGAAAAGTATCAGGAAAAAGGAGGAATAATATGACTATCTTAAAAAAATTCTTACAGCAAAACAAAGGACTCGCTCTCCTTACCTTTGTGATGATCTGTTTACAAATCGCCGGTACATTAGGTGTACCAAAATTAGTAGCCAAACTGATCGACACAGGTATAGCAAGTGGCGAAGCCTCTGTTATCAAGAAAATCGGCGTTGAAATGCTACTTGTATCATTTCTAGGAACGATTGCTGCAGTTGCCTCTAGTTACTTTTCAGCATTGGCATCCGCTCGGTTTGGTTTCCAGACACGGGAGAAATATTTCCGTAAATTCCAACAACTGTCAATGAAGGATATCAGCCGTTTCAGTTCTGGATCTCTTTTGACAAGAATGACGAATGATGTCGATAATGTCCAGCAAATGATTGTTTTATTTTGCCAAATGATTTTACCAGCACCAGTTATTTGCTTTTTCACCATCCTCATGATGTTTCGTTATTCTCTATTGCTTACATGGGTTACATTATTCTCTGTTGTTTTTTACGTATGGATCGTTTACCGACTGATGAAACGAGGAACGCCTTTATCTTTGAGTATCCAACCAAAAATGGATCGGATCACCATCACATTGAGAGAATTCTTTACGGGGATCAATATGATCCGTGCCTTTGATAATCAATCATATGAAGAAAAGCGAACGAATCAGACCTTTGCAGATTATGCTAGTCAAATGATCAAAGTGAACCGAATCTTTGCTTGGGTCACTCCAATTGCTTTTTTACTCATGGGAATCGTTTATGCTTCTATTTTGTGGTTTGGCGGAAATCTTGTGGCAGACGGGACGTTACAGATCGGGGTCGTGACCGCGGTAGTGGAATACTCTATGCTGACACTTGCTTATTTGATGATTGCAGCCATGGTACTGGTCATTATCCCTAAATCATTCGCCTCTTTACGACGGATAGAAGAAATACTCGAAGCAGAGATCGAAATTAAAGAAGAGACGATCCAAACAGTTGCTAAACCATCCTTTGATCAGACAAATGCAGCTGCTTTTAAACATGTCACATTCAAATATACTGAAACTTCTGATCCAGTTCTAGAAGATATTGATTTTACAATACCTAAAGGAAAAACAACGGCGATCGTTGGTGGGACCGGATCTGGAAAAAGTAGTTTAGCAAAACTTCTCTTGAGACTAAGTGATCCTACGGTAGGAAAAGTGACCCTTGGTGGTATTCCTCTTACTCAAATGACGCAGGAACAGATCCGCTCCCACATCAGTTATGTCCCTCAAAAAGCCTTCTTATTCAGCGGTACGATCTTAAGCAACTTGCAGATGGGAAATGAACATGCTTCACCAGAAGAATTGGCTAAAGCGATCAAGGTCGCCCAATTAGAAGAACTAGTGGACACTCTTCCTGATGGATTAGATAGCTTTGTTGCTCAAGGTGGTTCTAATTACTCTGGCGGACAGAAACAGCGGATATGCATTGCTCGAGCATTGATCAAACCAGCAGAAATCTATGTATTCGATGATAGTTTTTCCGCTTTAGATTATAAGACAGACGCAGCATTAAGGGCAGCACTCCATAAACACATGTCGGAGAAAACTCTCGTGATTGTTGCTCAACGGCTCAGTACGATCCAACAAGCAGATAACATCATTGTTTTAGATGAAGGAAAAATCGTAGGACAAGGTACTCATGAAGAACTATTGTCTAATTGTCAAACATATCAAGAGTTTGCCAAATCACAAGGAATATAGAAAGAAGGGATTCGATGGAAAAGAAAAAAACGTTGAACACACACGCTTTGATACGTTTTTGGAAAATGATCAAACCTGAACATAAATATTTTTACGGATTGTTTCTATGCAGTTTATTGGGCAACCTATTAGTTGTAGCCATGCCCCTGATCATGGGAATTGGGATTGATGATTTGTTGTCGCAAATAAGAAAAACAGGTATTGGACAGCTTACTTTCAGTGATATCAAACAGGCATTGCTGTTCCCTGTCTTATTGCTGATCGGCTGTTCAGTCCTAAGCAGTGTTGCTTCATTTATCCAAGAACGTACAATGGCAGCATTAAGCGAAAAGATCACATTGAGGGTACGAAAAGAAATCACAAAAAAATTCAAAACATTGCCGATGTCGTTTTTTGATAATCATCAAGTCGGCGACATCATCAGTCGGACGACTACCGGACTCAATCAGCTTTCTCAAGTGTTATTGACAGGTATCAATCAATTTTTCACTTCTGTGGTAACAATAGTTGCTGCTGGTCTAATGCTGTTTTATATCGAAAGCAAGCTTACTTTGCTCGTCTTATTGCTGATCGTCGGAAGTTCAATTGTTACAACTAAAATTGCGAATAAAAACAAACAGATTTCTGAACAAAACCAATATGAACTAGGTGTCTTGAATAATCGGATGGAAGAAATCTTAGCTGGTAATCTAGTAGTCAAAACATTCAATCAGCAAGCTCGTGCAGAGGCTTCTATACATGAAGTAAACAAAAAACAATACAATGCTTTTAAACGTGCTCAATTTATGAACTTTGCCATCTATCCGGCAATCCGTTTCATCAATCAACTTGCCTTCATCATAAGTGCGGTATTCGGTGCTATACTCGTTCTTTCTGGCGGTGTGTCGATTGGCTTCTTACAAGCTTACCTTCAGTACATCAATCAGATTTCTGAACCAATTTCCACTGCTTCTTATGTGATCAACTCGATCCAATCCGCAATGGCTGCAATCGAAAGGATCTTTGAAATATTAGATGAAACAGATGAAATTCCGGACCTACCAGAAGCAAAACTTTTGGAAGAACCGAAAGGAAAAATAGCTTTCAAAAATGTACAATTTGGTTACACATCAGATAAAATATTGATGAATCAAGTTGATTTTTCAGTAAAACCAAAACAAACTGTGGCGATTGTTGGCCCAACTGGTGCAGGAAAAACGACTTTAGTTAATCTGCTGATGCGTTTTTATGAACTGAATAAAGGAAAGATCGAATTTGACGGCTGCGATATTACTAAGCTTTCGCGTGGAGAACTACGCCGTTCTTTTGGGATGGTCTTACAAAATACCTGGCTGTTTGAAGGAACAGTGGCCGATAATATTGCCTATGGGAAAATGGATGCCACGAGAGAACAAATTATCGAAGCGGCTGAAATCGCGCAATGTGATCACTTTATTCGAACACTGCCAGAGGGATATGATACAATCATCTCTAGCGAAAATGGTACGTTATCTCAAGGGCAGCAACAATTATTAACAATTGCACGGGTCATTCTGGCAAATCCCCCTGTCGTTATTTTAGATGAAGCAACTTCTAGTGTAGATACACGAACAGAAGCATTGATCCAGCAAGCAATGGAGGCTGTGACAAAAGACAGGACAAGTTTTGTCATTGCCCACCGTTTGTCAACGATTGAAAATGCAGATATGATCCTTGTAATGAAAAACGGCGATATCGTCGAAAAAGGAACGCATTCTGAATTACTCCAAGCACCAACGCTTTATGCTAGCCTTTATAATAGTCAATTTCAGGTAGCATAGCCAAAAGAGCGTGGGACAAAAGTAAAGAACACTTTTGTCTCACGCTCTAAACACGTATAAAAGGCGGAAGCAATTCTGATGGCTTTCATGAGTTTTTTTAACGTAGCTTTTCTAAATGCAGCTACGTTTCTTGTTTCTTTTGTCATCATGACTTTTTTCACCCCTCATTTTCAACGACTTTTTCATGAACAGCCGTTTGAATTACCAAAAAACGTGGAGTAAAGCGGCATTTTGTTCACTCTTTCTTTGTCTTTTTTAGGTTATATTATTGTCAAGAACATGAAACGAAGTATAGGAGGATTTAAATAGTGAAAGGATGTGGAACGATCATCAAGATTATCGTTCCACATCCTTTTTTAACCATATTAATTATTAAAGATCTTAGGGCCTTTTCTCATGTTTTTACGATCATTTTTAGGTGTTTCCATTTGTTTGGATCGACCTCCACCTTGTTTCTTTTTGATCAATTCTTTCATTTTTTCTTTTTGGTCCATTTTTATTCTCCTTTAACGAATGAAGCGACTAATTCGATATGATGGGTTTGTGGGAAAAGATCTACAGGCTGAACTTTCTTCACGGCATAACCTGCTTCTGCAAATAACTTAGCATCTCTTGCAAAAGTTGCCGGATTACATGAGATATAGACGATTCGTTCTGGTGACATTTCGATTGCTGATTCAATAAAATGATGATCTAATCCTTTTCGTGGAGGGTCAACTACGATCACAGATGGTTTGATTCCTTTTTCTTGCCATTTTTTCATGACTTTTTCTGCTTTTCCGACTTCATAATAAACATTTTCGATTTTATTATTTAAAGCATTGAATTGTGCATCTTCAATTGCTTCTGGAATAACTTCCATCCCATACACCTTATCCACTTTGTCTGCTAAAGACAAGCCAATCGTACCTATTCCTGAATAAGCGTCAATCACAATGTCTTTTTTATCTAACTCAGCAAACTTGATGGCTGTTTGGTACAGATACTCTGCTTGTTGAGTATTTACTTGATAAAATGACTTTGCTGAGATTCGATAGGTTTTTCCTAATAGCTGATCTTCGATATAGTCTCTGCCATATAAAACTTTTTCTTTGTCTCCTAAAATCACATTTGTTTTTTCTTCATTGATATTTTGGATGACCGAAACCACTTCTGGCAATTCTTCATGAATGGCTTCAGCAATTTCCTTGGATTTAAAGAATTTTTCTTTACGAGTAACTAAAACGACCATCATTTCATGGGAATAATGACCACGACGTATAATGATGTGACGAAGCTGTCCTTCATTTTTTTCTTCATTATATCCTCGTACTTGGAACCGTTGCAAGATATCTCTGACTACTTTGATTGCTTGATCGATGACAGGATCTTGGATATAAAAATCTTCGATAGGGACTAGATCATGGCTATTCTTTTTGTAAAAACCGGTGGCTAACTGTCCATCGATACGGCGAACAGGGATCTGTGCTTTATTACGGTAGCCGAATGGTTCTGCCATTCCGACAGTTGGAAGTACAGGAATTTCTGACATCTTAGCAATCTTCGCCATTACATGCTCTACTTGTTTTTGTTTGAAAACAAGCTGTTGTTCATACTTCAAATGGGCTAAAGGTGCGATACCTGTGCGAAGTAGTGCATTGTTTTCTACAGGCTGGCGATCAGGAGATTGTGTAATAAATGTTTCGACTTTCCCATATCCAAACTTATTGCCCGCTTTCACTACTAGTATTTCTACTTCTTCTCCAGGAAGTGCATTTTCGATAAATAATGGATAACCATCGATTTTTGCTACCCCCATTCCTTCATAACTCAAGTCGACGATTTCGACTGTATATCGTTCGTTTTTCTTTACTATTTGCTGTTCTGTCATATTTTGCTCCTTTAAGCCTATTTTTCAATCCTACTGAACTCTACTATAAATCAGTTAATTACACAACTAAAACCGGCACTGACCTTACTACGTTCAGCACCGGCTTTTGATTAATTCTTTTGATTAGGTGTTTCGTCTGCTATTTTTCCGTCACCGTCGATATCTTCATCCGTTAAACGTTCGACTTCTTTTACGAATTCTTTGCTGACAACCTCTAATTCTTCTTCATCTGTGCCTGTGATTGCTTCATCAGGAATCTGATCGGTATTGGCAAAGAACTCAATGTGCTGATGAAGATTTTGGAAATGCATCGGTGCTTCCCCGCCATATTCACCATCTAAGTTGATCATTACTGGTCGATTGATATCATCTTCTGTTTCGACGAACAAACTGCTTGTTTTGGTATAGATTACTCTTGGATCATCGACATGTCGACCGCCATTCAGCATGAGTGCCGCAATATGCAAGATCTCAAAGATATTTGCTGTCTTTACAATGATCAAAGAAAACTTGCCATCATCCAATTTGGCATCTGGCGCGATCTGTTCGAATCCTCCAACAGAGTTCGTCAGCCCTAGGAAAAACATCGAAGCATTTCCGATATATTCCCCTTCATCATACTTCAAGCGCATTTTGATTGGCTTTACTCGAGGTAGCATCTCTGCTCCTTTCGCAAGGTAGGCAAGATAACCAAAAATACTCTTTAGTTCTGATGGAACTTCATAAGTCAATTCTGTCAAATAGCCGCCTGCAGCGATATTGATGAAGTAACTGCTATCAGAAAGACCGATGTCCATTTTTACTGTTTGGTGTTTTTTTATTACTTCTGCTGCTGCTTTAATATTATCTCTAGGAATTTTTAATGCTCGAGCATAGTCGTTCGTCGTACCGGCTGGGATAATGGCCATTTTAGGACGGTGTTCAAGCGGAGCGATCCCATTGACCACTTCGTTGATCGTTCCGTCGCCCCCAGCTGCCACTACTAGATCAAAACCTAGTTCTGCAACTCTGCGTGCTTCATTCTTGGCTGAATCAGGTTCTGGTGTAGTGGCATAGGCGCTAGCTTCAAATCCTGCTTCTTCTAATGCCTGCAGGATATCCGCCAAATTTTTTTTCAATAATTCTTTTCCCGAGGTAGGGTTATAAATTACGCGTGCTTTTTTCATTTTCAGCCTCTAGCGTTTCGCTAATTCATCTTTAAGCAGCTTGTTCACGACACCAGGATTTGCTTGCCCTTTAGTTGCTTTCATGATTTGACCGACTAGGAAGCCAACCGCACGATCTTTTCCATTTTTGAAATCATCGACAGATTGTTGATTGTTATCCAAGATTTCATTAATGATTGGAAGAAGTTTGCTAGGATCAGATAATTGTACCCAATCATTTTTCTCAACAACTTCTTGCGCTTCTCCGCCATTTGTGATCAATTCACGGAAGACTTTTTTGGCGATTTTTGAGCTGATCGTTCCATCGGCGATCAAACGAATCATTCCTGCTAAGTTCTCAGGTGTCAATTTTGTCTCAGCTAATTCCAGTTTCTCACTGTTTAAGTAAGCAGAAACTTCACCCATCAACCAGTTAGATGCTTGCTTGGCATCTGCACCATTTTCCAAAACAGCTTCAAAGAAATCAGACATTTCTTTTGTAAGTGTCAATACCATTGCGTCATACTCTGGAAGACCAAATTCACGGATATAGCGTTCGCGACGAGAAGCTGGCATCTCAGGTAAACTAGCTTTTACTTTTTGAATCCATTCGTCATCGATCACGAATTTCGGAATATCAGGCTCTGGGAAATAACGATAATCACTAGAACCCTCTTTCACACGCATCAAAACTGTTTTATTCGTTGTTTCGTCAAAACGGCGTGTTTCTTGTTGGATTTCTCCTCCTGAAAGAAGAACTTTTGCTTGACGTTTTTCTTCAAAAGCTAAACCTTTTTTCACGAAAGATAAAGAGTTCAAGTTTTTCAATTCTGCTTTCGTACCGAATTCTTCTTGTCCATAAGGGCGGAGAGAAATATTCGCATCACAACGCATAGAACCTTCTTCCATTTTCACATCGCTGACTTCTGTAAATTGGATGATTGAACGCAATGCTTCTAGATAAGCGTATGCTTCTTCTGGTGAACGCATATCAGCTTCAGAAACGATTTCGATCAAAGGCGTGCCTTGTCGGTTCAAATCAACGTAAGAATAGCCGCCGATACCATGCATGTTTTTCCCAGCATCTTCTTCTAAATGGACCCGTTCGATCCGGATTTTTTTCTTCTTGCCTTCTACTTCGATTTCGATCCATCCATCATGACCGATTGGTTGATCAAATTGGGAAATTTGATATGCTTTCGGATTATCTGGGTAAAAGTAATTTTTCCGGTCAAAATGAGTATCTTTAGAGATTTCGCAGTTTAATGCCAAAGCGGCTTTCATCCCGAATTCCAGCGCAGCTTTGTTCATTACTGGCAGCACGCCTGGATAACCCCAGTCGATCACGTTTGTATTGCTGTTTGGTTCTGCACCAAAATGAGCTGGCGCTGGAGAGAAAATTTTTGAGTTGGTTTTCAACTCGACGTGGACTTCTAGTCCAATGACTGTTTCAAAATTCATTCGTCTTTCCCTCCTAAAATAGCTGGTTGTTGTGTGTGGAATTCTGTTGCTTGTTCAAACGCATATGCCGCTTGATACATCGTTTTTTCATCAAAATAATTACCGATGATCTGCAATCCAACTGGTAATCCTTCTGACAATCCTGCCGGTACAGACATACCTGGAAGTCCAGCCAAGTTGACAGGGATCGTTAAGATGTCACTCATGTACATCGTGATTGGATCGTTGATGTTCTCACCGATTCCGAATGCCACTGTTGGTGAAGATGGTCCGATGATCAAGTCATAATCTGCAAAGACTTTTTCAAAATCTCGTTTGATCAATGTACGGACTTGTCCTGCTTTTTTGAAGTAAGCGTCATAATAGCCCGCACTTAATGAGAATGTACCTAACATGATACGGCGTTTTACTTCTTCACCGAATCCTTCTGAACGTGAGTTGACATATACATCATCCAATGATTTCACGTTTTCAGAGCGATAACCATAGCGGATACCATCGAAACGCTGCAAGTTGGAACTTGCTTCTGATGAGGCAATGATATAATAAACAGCCACCCCGTATTTTGAATGAGGTAAGCTGACTTCTTCCACAACAGCACCTAATGAACGGAATGTTTCTGCTGCTTTCAATACAGCTTCTTTTACGCCAGAGGCCACACCTTCGCCTAAGTATTCTTTAGGTAAAGCAATCTTCATTCCTTTGATGTCACCGGTCAGTCCCTCTGCAAAGTCAGGAACTGAAACGCCTGAAGAAGTACCGTCTTTTTCGTCATAACCACTGATAGCTGTCAATGCTAATGCGTTATCTTTCACCGTACGGGTCATTGGTCCGATTTGGTCAAGAGATGAAGCAAAGGCAATCAAGCCAAAACGTGAGACACGGCCATAAGTAGGTTTCATTCCTACAATGCCGTTGAAAGCTGCTGGCTGGCGGATACTTCCCCCCGTATCACTACCTAAAGAAACTGGGATTTGTCCAGCTGCTACTGCTGCTGCAGAACCACCGGAAGAGCCCCCAGGTACTTTTGTTTGGTCCCAAGCATTTTTTGTTTTCTTGAAATAAGAAGTTTCTGTACTTCCGCCCATAGCAAATTCATCCATGTTTAGTTTTCCAACAGGGATCATATCTGCTTGATAGATTTTATCCATGACCGTTGCATCATAAATTGGTTCAAAATTGTAAAGAATCTTAGATGCAGCGGTTGTCAAGATATCTTTTGTTACGATATTATCCTTGATCCCAATCGGAATTCCAGCAAGGATGTTGCTTTCATCAATACCTTTTTCATCTAAAGCTTTTGCCTGTTCCAATGCTTTTTCTTCATTCAATGTGATGAATGCTTCGATCTCAGGCTCTGTTTCTTTGATTCGTTCAAATGTTGCTTTTGTCAAATCTTGTACAGTGATTTCTTTCGATACAAGCATACGATGCAGTTCTTCTAGAGAACGATTGTGTATTTTTGTCATTATGCGCCAGCCTCCCCATTATCGATGATTGCGGGTACTTTGATAAAGCCGTCTTCTGTTTCCGGCACATTTTTCAATAATTCATCACGGTTCCATCCAGCTTGCGCCCGATCTTGTCGCATCACGTTTACTGTTTCGACAACATTCGACGTAAATGGAACACCTTCCGTATCTACTTCTTCCAGCATTTCCACCATATCGATGATTTTACCTAATTGGTCGGTAAAACTTGCAAGTTCTTCATCTGCGAACGCAAGTTTTGCTAATTTGGCAACGTGTTTCACTTGTTCTTCACTAATCGCCATACTACCCCTTCTTTCTAAACGAGTTAAAAACTTTGCTCTCTATTTTAACATAAGAGTGCTCTGTCTGAAATTATTTATTGAAATTTGTCTGAAAAAACTCAATATTTATTCTTTTGCTGAGTGGCTTTTAGCCAATGCTTCTGCCATTTGATCTTCTGTCCAAACTTCGATTCCTAATTCTTGTGCTTTGGTTAGCTTGCTGCCAGCATCTTCTCCTGCTACCACGATATCTGTTTTTTTCGATACGCTACCAGTCACTTTCCCGCCAAGATTTTCGATCGTCTCTTTTGCTTCTTCACGAGTCAATCGTGTTAGTTTACCAGTAAGGACTACTGTTTTTTCTTTAAAAGGCGACTCGACTTCTTGCAATTGGGTACTTCGAAGCCCTTTGTATTCGAAATTGACGCCTGCTTGTTTTAATTCATTCATCAATTCATGGACTTCTTCGTTACTAAAATAAGTGACTACACTGTCGGCAATGATATCACCGATCGTATCAAGCGCAATAATCGACTCATAGTCGCTTCTACTCAATGTCTCTAGATCACCGAAATGTTCTGCTAAAATTTTTGCTGCTTTCGCTCCGACATGTCGGATTCCTAACCCGAAAATCAACCGCTCGACCGAATTATCTTTGCTGTTGTCAATTGCTGTCAAAATATTATTTGCTGATTTTTCTTTTATTTTGTCCAACGTCAATAACTCTTCTTCTGTCAATTTATAAAGATCAGCAACATCTGCGACTAGTTTTTTGTCATACATCTGTTCAAGCACACGTGGGCCCAATCCGTCGATATTCATCGCATTTCTTGAGACAAAGTGGTTCAAGCCTTCTTTCATTTGAGCAGGGCATTTAGGATTGATGCACCGTAGCGCTACTTCTTCATCCAAATGGACAAGTTCACTTCCACAAACTGGGCAATGTGTAGGTAATTGGTATTCTTCGCTGTCTTTAGGTCGTTTATCCAACACGACTTGCGAAACTTCTGGAATGATATCTCCCGCTTTATAAATCAGAACTGTATCTTTTAAGCGGATATCCTTCAACTTGATATAATCCCCATTATGCAGACTGGCACGGCTTACTGTCGTTCCTGCTACTCGGACAGGCGTCATGATTGCCGTTGGTGTCACTACCCCCGTTCGTCCGACTGTCCATTCGATGTTTTCGATCAGTGTTTCAACTTCTTCTGGGGGAAACTTATAAGCTGTTGCCCATCGTGGTGCTTTGACAGTAAAGCCAAGTTGATCTTGCAACGAGAACTCATTCACTTTGATGACGATTCCATCAATCTCATAGGGCAAATCTACACGTTTATCATGATATTCCTCAATGTATGCCCATACTTCATCAATCGAATGACATAGACGTTTTTCCCGATTCGTGTGGAATCCTATTTTTTCTAGCTCTTCTAATGCATCATACTGTGTTTTTGCTTCCATAGGACCGAAATCAGCTACTGTGTATAAAAAAGTATCCAGATTTCTTTTCGCTGTGATTTTAGAATCTAACTGACGCAAGGAACCGGCTGCGGCATTCCGAGGATTCGCAAAGATATCTTTTCCCTCTGCTTCTCTGTCTTGATTCAATTGAACAAATGACCGTTTTGGCATGAAACATTCGCCTCTTACTTCGATGTTCATCGGTTCTTTTAATTTGATTGGGACTGATCGGACAGTCTTTAGGTTTTCAGTGATGTTTTCTCCTACAGTCCCATCCCCACGAGTCGCTCCTCTAACGAAGTTCCCATCTTCATAACGCAAAGAGACGGAAAGACCATCTATTTTTAGTTCGCAGCAATAGTCGACTACACGTCCCACTGCTTTTTGTACACGTTGATCAAAAGCTATCAGTTCTTCTTTGCTGAAAACGTCGTTCAAACTGTAAAGCGGAATATCATGAGTGACTTTTTCAAAACCTTCTAATACTTTTCCGCCTACTCGTTGAGTGGGAGAATCAGACGTGATCAAATCAGGATATTGTTCTTCGATTGCTACTAATTCTGCGTATTCTTTATCATAAACATAGTCTTCCACTGTTGGTTTATCTTCTACGTAGTATTCACGAGACCATTGGTTCAATCTTGTACGAAGTTCTTCTGCTCGTTTAGCAGCTTCGTCAATCGTCATTTCATGTTCCATCATTTACCCTCCACTACTAAGCTTTTTCAATTGGCGCAAAGGCAGCCAAAAGACGTTTTACTCCTTGACTTGGGAAAGCCACATCTAGTTCTAGATCCTTCGACGTCCCACTTACTCGGACGACTGTTCCTAGACCCCATTTTTTGTGTTTGACTTTATCTCCAGGTTTCCAGCTGTTCTTTTCCCCTCCAGTGGCACTTTTAGAGGAAACAACCGCTGTCTCTGGCTGTTTATAGCTATATGCTGTTTTTTTTGCGAATACAGGTGTTTTTTTAGGTGTAGGACGCATGCCCTCGATTTCTAGCAATTCTTGATCGATTTCTTCTACAAAACGAGAAGGACGGTTATATTGCGTCCGTCCATATAATGTTCTGGAGAAAGCATTGGTTAAATACAACGCTTCTTCTGCTCGCGTGATTCCCACATAAGCGAGACGACGTTCTTCTTCCAGTTCGCTTTCTTCCATCAATGCTCGAGATAAAGGAAAAACACCTTCTTCTAGACCAATCAGGAATACAACTGGGAATTCTAATCCTTTGGCTGCATGCAACGTCATCAATGTCACTTGCGAAGCGTCTTCTTCTAAATTGTCAATGTCAGAAACAAGTGCCAGATCGTTCAAGAAGACCGTTAGTTTTTCTTCTGGTGCATCAGCATCTTCTTCATTTTGCTGTTCGAACTGCTTATCGAATTCTTGTGTGACCGTTAAAAATTCCTCCAAGTTTTCGATACGCGCTTGTGCTTCTAATGTATTTTGGATTTTTAAATCTTCCAGGTATCCGCTACGATCCAAAACCTCTTTCGTCAATTCTGTCACTGTCAAGTATGGGATCATCTGCGTGACTTCTTGTATCATCTCTCCAAATGAACCTAATTGCTGGCCTGCTTTTCCACCGATATTTGCCAGTTCCACATTTTGGGCTGCTTCAAGCAGTGGCCATTCATGGAGAGAAGCAAAACTGCGTAGTTTTTCGATAGATCCTGGTCCGATGCCTCGTTTGGGCGAATTAACGATACGCTCAAAACTGATTGAGTCTTGAGGATTTGCCAGCACATTTAAATACGCTAAAATATCTTTGATTTCTTTCCGATCATAGAATTTGTGCCCTCCAACCATTTTATAAGGAATATTTGCTTTCAACAAGGTTTCTTCCATCACACGAGATTGTGCGTTCGTCCGGTACAAAATGGCAAAGTCGCCGTAATTCCGATGATTGCTTCGAATCTCTTCTTGCATCCGGTCTACGATAAAACGGGTTTCGTCTCGTTCATTATCTGCACGATAGTAAGTGATCTTGTTTCCTTCTTTGTTTTCTGTCCACAAGTTTTTTGGTTTTCGATTGCTATTGTTTTCAATGACTTGGTTTGCCGCGCTAAGAATGTTTTTCGTGGAGCGATAGTTTTGTTCCAGCAAAATCACTGCAGCATCTGGATAATCTTTTTCGAAATCCAAGATGTTCTGCATATCTGCACCGCGCCAGCCGTAGATACTTTGATCTGCATCTCCCACTACGCATAGATTTCTAAATCTACCTGCCAATAAATTGACCAACGTATACTGTGCGTGGTTTGTATCTTGATACTCATCTACATGAATATAATGGAATTTGTTTTGATAATATGTGAGTGAATCAGGATGTTCTTCAAATAACCGGATCGTATTCATGATCAGGTCGTCAAAGTCCATACATTGATTGTATTGAAGCTCTTTTTGATAAGCAGCGTAACATTTTGCCACAATCTCTTCGTAATAACTGCCTTGCATTTTTGCAAAATCTTGAGGGGTCTGCAAGCTATTTTTTGCTTGGGAGATTGTTCCTAATATGCTGCGAGGATCATATTTTTTCGGGTCAATGTTCAGTTCCTTCAGTATCCGTTTCATCAAGGTCAGCTGTTCAGAAGAGTCGATGATCGTAAAGTTCCGGTTATACCCGATAAAATCAACATCTCTTCTTAAAATACGCACACACATTGAGTGAAAAGTCGATACCCAGACATCTTCGCCCCCAGATGCGAGAATCGCATTGACACGTTCTTTCATTTCTTTTGCAGCTTTATTGGTAAAAGTAATCGCTAGGATGTTCCAAGGATTGACTTCTTTTTCCTCAATCAAATAGGCAATGCGATGCGTCAACACTCTCGTCTTTCCACTTCCCGCACCTGCCATCAGCAATAATGGTCCGTCAGTGTGAAGAACAGCTTCTTTCTGACGGGGGTTCATCCCGTTTAATAATTCAGCTTTGGATGACATTAACAACATCCTTTCTTTTATCAATCTTGTTAATTATAGCATTTTCTTGGCTTTCATTAAACTAGCTAATTCAAAATCATTTGTTTCTTTTTATGGATTTCTTCTTGTCAATTCGTTGATTTCGCGCTAAATTAAAAGAAAGCGAGGCGTTTGAATGGAAAAAAAAGGAAAAATCAAGAAATTAGATAAAACTCAGATATATTTTATTCTAAAAGGAATATTCGTTGGACTACTGACAGGAATCGTGGTTAGCCTGTTTCGTTTATCGATCGAAAAGTTAGGCGATTTTGTTCGAAGCATCTATGAAATAAGTCGGGAACAGCCGATTTACTTAGTTGGCATGGCTACTTGCTGCATCCTTGCAGCATTTTTTGTGGGTTATCTGGTCAAAAATGAACCGGATATCAAAGGAAGCGGGATTCCACAAGTAGAAGGACAGCTTCGAGGGGAATTATCAATGAACTGGTTCTCTGTTTTATGGAAAAAGTTCATTGGTGGTGTACTTTCAGTTGGCGCAGGACTTTTTCTAGGTCGAGAAGGCCCTTCTATACAGCTTGGTGCAGCTATCGGACAAGGAGCTGGACAATTGTTTCGGAGTCCATCTTCAGAAGAAAAGATTTTGATTTCTAGCGGAGCAAGTAGCGGACTTGCAGCAGCATTCAATGCTCCTATCGCAGGATTACTCTTTGTTTTAGAAGAAATCCATCACTCCTTCTCTCCTCTTGTTTGGCTGACATCTTTTGCTTCGGCCATCACAGCTAACTTTGTCTCTCTTTATTTTTTTGGCTTAAGACCAGTTTTATATCTAGGGGATCTTCCTTCTTTGCCGTTGAAATATTATGGTTCTTTGGTGGTATTAGGCGTACTTCTAGGCGTCTTAGGTTTTATTTATCAAAAGGTCCTGCTAGCATTGCCAAAATTTTACAACCGATTGCCTTTACCAGCTTATTTTCATGGATTCGTTCCTTTCTTGCTGATTTTGCCGATTGGTTATTTATGGCCTAGTACGCTAGGCGGAGGTAATCAAATCGTTTTAGCTTTTGGACATGCTTCATTGCCAATCATTATGATTATCGGTTTGTTTGTTCTTCGATTCGTTTTTTCCATGATTTCTTATGGTGGTGGTCTTCCAGGAGGGATTTTCCTTCCGATATTGACATTGGGGGCTTTAATCGGTAGCTTTTATGGAAACATCATGGTTGATTTCGGGATGGATCCAATCTACATCAAGGATTTCGTCGTGATTGCCATGGCTGGTTATTTCACAGCAATTGGAAAAGCACCGCTGACAGCAATTATTTTAGTGACAGAAATGGTTGGCTCTCTCAATCATCTGATGCCTTTAGGGTTGGCTGCTCTTGTTGCTTATATCGTCAATGATCTTCTCGGAGGGAATCCGATCTACGAATCATTGTTGGAACGTTTACTTGGAAACAATCAGACCGCCGCTCTTAAAGGCGCAAGGACAACTTTTGATTTTCCAGTAACGGCAGAGAGTTCTTTAGACGGATTAATGGTACGGGACTTCAATTGGCCTAAAAATATGCTGCTAATCTCTATACGCAGAGGAAATCAGGAAATCTTGACTCACGGTGATACGATCATGAATGTAGGAGATATTTTGGTAATCTTGACTGATGAAGCAAACTTACCAAGAATCAAGCAAGAAATCGAGGCTAAATCTTCGATCACAAATTTGAAGCAATCATTTTAACGAACCGGGAAGAACTATTTTATGGCACAACAACTATTCATCTATACTACTTTGACTCTACAAAAAAAGAAGAGGCTGGATTTCCCCAGTCTCTTCTTTTTATTTCTATGCTTCTGCTACTGCAGGAGCTTTTCTAAATAAACCATAAATCACACCAGAGACGACTGCTCCGATAGCAATAAACACCAAATACATGATTGGGTGACTCAGTAAGAATACAACAAAAATTCCGCCATGAGGAGCCAGTAATTTGATTCCGAAAGCACCGACTAATCCGCCAGTTAAAGCAGAACCAATAATAAAACTTGGAATGGCACGAATCGGGTCAGCTGCTGCAAATGGAATCGATCCTTCCGTGACAAACGAAAGTCCCATCACGATGTTCGTCAAACCAGCATCTTGATCTGTTTTGCTGAATTTACTTTTGAACAAACGTGTAGCAACGAAAATCGCCAATGGAGGGACCATTCCTCCAGCCATAACAGAAGCCATCACAACACTTCCGCCAGTGGCAACAGTCGTAGCTAAAGTTGCTGTACCAAATACATAAGCGGCTTTGTTGATTGGACCGCCTAAATCTGCCGCCATCATTCCAGCTAATAATGCACCAAGTAAAGCAGCATTCGAACCACTCATACTTGTCAAGAAACCGTTCAATGCATCATTGATTGCTTTCATAGGGACATTGACTAGCAACATCAGGAAACCAGTAATCAGTAAGCCAAACACTGGATAAAAGAGGATCGTTTTGATTCCATCCAATGATTTTGGTAAGTTCTTGAATAATTTACGTAAAAATACGATGACATAACCAGCCAAGAATCCACCAATCAGTGCGCCTAAGAATCCTGCGCCACCTGTATTAGCTAATGCACCAGCAGCAAATCCAACAATCAAACCAGGGCGGTCGCCGATACTTGAAGCAATAAATCCAGCTAATACCGGTAACATGAACCCAAATGCAGCTTGTCCGATTTGGTTGAACCAGCTAGCAGCTTGATTGTAGTTCCCCAGATTCGATAACTGGTCATGCGGCACGCCAATAAATTGGTCAATCATGAAAGAAAGAGCAATAGCGATTCCTCCACCAATAACGAATGGTAACATGTGTGATACGCCATTCATCAAATCTTTATAGATTCTTTGTCCGACAGTACCATCCGCGTTTCCTTCTTCTGAACTATTTTCTTTTCCGTCACCATGGAATACTGGTGCAGTACCACTAAGGGCTAGATTGATCAACTCTTCTGGTTTACGGATACCATCACTGACTGGACGATTGATCAATTCTTTTCCGTCAAAACGGTTCATCTCTACTTTTTTGTCTGCTGCAACGATCACGCCTTCTGCACGAGCGATGTCTTCAGCAGTCAATCGGTTTTTGATTCCTTCTGAACCGTTCGTTTCGACTTTGATCTCCACTCCCATTTCTTTCGCTTTTTTCTTCAAAGCATCTTCTGCCATGTAAGTATGAGCGATTCCTGTTGGGCAAGCTGTAACGGCAACAACGAATTTTCTTTCTGGATGAGCAGAAGCTTCTGCAGCTTGTGTTTCTTGTTCTGCTTTTTCTTCTGCTTCTTTTTGCTCTTCAGCTGTTTGGAACAAGTCTTGGACTTCTTCTGGTGTACTTGCTTCTTTTAATTTCGCTACAAAATCTGCATCAATCAGCAATCGAGATAGTGCTGCTAATGCTTGCAAGTGTGTGTCGTTCGCGCCCTCTGGAGCTGCGATCATGAAAAACAGATAAGTTGGCTGTCCGTCTAATGCTTCATAATCTACTCCTTTTTGGCTTTTTGCAAATAAAACTGTTGCTTCTTTGACTGCACTATTTTTCGCGTGAGGCATGGCGATTCCGTCACCAAGACCTGTAGAGGTTTGTGCTTCACGAGCTAGAATTCCTTCTTTATATGTGTCGATATCGGAAATCCGGCCGGCATCAAACATTTTTTGGACCATTTCATCGATCGCGCCTTTTTTATCAGTCGCTTGCAAATCCATGATCATTGCTTCTTTGACCATTAAATCCTTGATATTCATGATTATCCTCCTTGAAACTAATCAATTTTTGTGATTTCAACTTCTGGCAATAACTCATCAATCAGTTCGCGATCTGCCAAGTCATCAGAAAAAGCCGTTGCGCTTCCACAAGCAACTCCCCATTTAAAGGCTTCGATCGGATCTTTTGTCCGACTGTAAGCACCAATAAAACCGGCGATCATTGAATCCCCTGCACCTACTGAATTTTTCAACGGGCGAACCAATACATTCGTTTTATAAGTTCCTTGTTCTGTAAAGAGCAAAGCGCCATCTCCAGCCATTGAGATCAGCACATTCTGTGCCCCTTCAGCTAGTAATTTTTTCCCATACGGAATGATTTCTTCTACAGATTGGAAGGTTGTATTGTAAAGCTCAGCTAATTCGTGATTGTTTGGTTTGATCAACAACGGTTTCTTAACAAGTGCATTCTTTAGATCATCACCTGTTGTATCGATTACGAAATCTGCACCTTTTTCTCGAATGATATCAATCAGTTCTTGATAAAATCCTTTTCGTAGGCTGGCTGGCGCGCTTCCTGACAATACGACGATATCTCCTTGTTCTACTGTCCCTAGCGCTTGCTTCAATTCATTGATTTCTTCGTCTGAAATAGCTGGACCTAAACCGTTAATTTCAGTTTCAGTATCTGATTTTAGTTTGATATTGATTCTTGTATCTTCTTGCACGTGTGTGAACAAAGATTTGATTTGTTCTTTTTCAAGCCACTTCGAAATAAATTCGCCAGTGAATCCTCCTAAAAACCCTAGTGCTGTAGATTGAGAATCGATCCGTTTCAAAATACGGGAAACATTGATCCCTTTTCCTCCAGGCAATTTGAAGTCTTCTTTCATCCGGTTCAAATCACCTAGTTTTAACCCATCTACGCGTACAATATAATCAATTGATGGATTAAGTGTTACTGTGTAAATCATTGTATTGCCTCCTTAATTGTTGTCTTTTCACGGAATTCATTGATGAATTCTAATGGACAACGCTCGGTTATGATCGTGGCTGCTTCCAAAGGTGCAACAGAGGTGAAAGACAACTGGCTGAATTTAGTATGATCAATCAATACAAAGGTCTCTTCTGAATTTTTCATGGCTAAACGTTTAACTGCTGCTTCTTCTGGATCCGGAGTCGTGAATCCTTGTTCGATATGTGCACCGTTCATTCCCATAAACGCTTTATTGAAATGAAAATGTTTTAGTTGTTCTATCGCATTAGATCCTAAAACAGCATTGGTTGACAGCTTGATCGTTCCACCTAAAATGATCGTAGCAAGCTCCAAATCGACTAAATTTGCCGCATGTTGAACGGAATTTGTCACCACTGTGATTTGTTTTCCTTGTAAAAAAGGAATCATTTCTAAAGTAGTCGAGCCAGCGTCTAAATAGATGACATCTTCGTCATTAATGGTTTCAGCTGCCAATTTGGCGATCTGCTGTTTTTCATGAACGTTTTTGAGTGATTTTTCACTCATATTCTGCTCAAAATTCAATAATTGCTCTTTCTTAGCGCCGCCATGGACTCTTTCTAGAAACCCACCATTCTCCAACTCTTGCAAATCACGCCTTATCGTTGATTCTGAAGCATTCAAAAGGTTTACAAGATCTTGTGATTTCACGATTTTCTGCTGTTCAAGCAAGTCTAGGATTTTTTGTCTGCGTTCCTCTGTAAGCATTTTCACGGTCACCTCAATACAAATAATAGCATATTTTTTTTAGACTCGCAACACAAATCAGTCAAAAACGTTCACAAAAATTATAAATCAGTCAAAAAAAATAAAAAACCAGTCTTTTTTTGACTGGTTTCCTACTTTACTTGACTATTATCAAACTATTTTATCATTTGTTATTTTCGCTTCTTGTTTTTTCATATAAACAGTAGCAGGTTTTCTTTCCTTATGAAGAAGGTAATAATAAAGTCCCATCCCACCAAACATAACCAAGAAACCGATGACTGATCGAATAGGAAAATTAGGAACAAAAAAAAGACAGACGGATAATAATGATGCTGGAACCATGATTCGATAATAAAGTTGTTTATCCATTTTCTTCACCTCATATTTTTTGTAAAGTAATCAATTGTTCTAATTCGCGATAATCTAAAAACTGCACACGCAGATGCTTCTCGCCTTTCTTGACATCAAATTGGACACTACGCCGTTTTTTCTTTATTCGTTTGAAGGCAATATCAGAGAGTCTGTGTTTGATTTCCTTTAACGGTAAATCCGGAAGTGCTTCAGAAGGAACATAGATTCTTAATGATAAAAGATAATCTTGATATTTCTCATCTGTTACCTCTACTTCTAGATATTCCCTGATGTAATAACAATACGCTTCGATTCCATTGTCCAAAGCAACAGTCGGATCGATGATCTTATAGCACATCATTCGCGCGCGATTCTCGTCAACCCAAGGAAAATACGCCTGAGCATTCAGTGTTCCGCGGACACGTCTTTCTTTATAATTTCCTCCTTGAATATCATAACTTTTCGTTACAAAGAACGAGGCATTTTTTTTGGGAACAGGTTGCATTTGCGCATTTTGATACTGGACAGATTGAATCGTATGATCAGTATAAATGTATTCAACAAATGGTGGTTTCAACAATCCCACGCCGTTATCCCAAGCAAGGTGGTCAAACCCAAGCTGGTCTCTAAAATAGGATTGGAATAGCTGATTGTTTGTTTTTTGCCAATTGAATGGGTCTCGATAAAGCTGGATATATATGACTTCATTATCTAATTCTTTCACTTTTTCTACTTGTTGTGTATCGAGAAAAATCGGTTTTGGGATAATCTGATGGTAATAGTGACTGTAATACATTTCCCAGCATGAGGTAAAACATAAGCCTTGATAAAAAAGATCGTAGCCTGGAAATTGATTGCAATCCACTACTACGTCGCCATTTTTCTGTTTCATTTTAGGTAAACGCTCGATTTCATCCATCGTCTCAAACAGCAGCCGCTGGGTGATCTCTTTTGTATTGTGATAGATAAACTCGCTATACGCTCTCATATAAGCAAACACACCATGGGCAATCATTTTTTTCTGAATGAAATCTCGAATCAAAAACTGGTTTTCTTTGAAAACAGAGATAGACAATACATTTTTTATCAACAATTGATTGCCTTCCAAACGAAAACTACACTCGTTCTCGTCATTCCCTACAACTAACCAGCTTTCGTCTCTTACCGATGCGAGCATTATTTTTTCTTGAAGTTTCCTAAGATTATACGGGTCCGCTTGTTGAGTGAAAGAGCGGATAAATGTTGGCTGGATCAACAGACGTGTCAAAACAGCCCAATCGCTTATTTCCTGTTTTTTTTCTTCATCATCTAAGTCTGTGAGCTGGATAGTCATTAATAATTTATCTTCACCAATCATTTTCTCACCTCTTTCAAATCTTTTTATAATTTAATTATAACGAATGATAAAGAAAAACTAAAACTTTTTGTCTTGGAAACCAATTTTAGGTATTACATGGTAAACTAAGTAAAAAAGGAACAAAGAGGTGTTCGCGATGGGATTGAAATTTGAACGTACAGACAATTTAGATAAACTTTTCGAATCATTTGCTGTCGATCCGGAAAAAACAGTTGCGCCAAAAGAAGAAATCGATCGGTTTCTAAAACCGCAACCACAAAAAGAAAAGAAAAAAGACAAGAAACAAAAGTAAGATAAGTTCTGCAAAAAAAAGACTTACCAGCCAAACTTTTATGGAAGAGTTTGACTGGTAAGTCTTTTTTATTCTTTTTATGATTCGATTGCTTGTTCGATTGCTGCCCATGCTTCTTCTTTTCCTTGTTTTGTAACGGAAGAAAAAAGAATAAATGTGTCATTATGATCAAAATCCAATGCTTTTTTGATCTCGCTTTCATGCTTGTTCCATTTACCGCGAGGAATCTTATCTGCCTTAGTAGCAACAACGATCACAGGGATATCATAATACTTCAAAAATTGATACATCTGGATATCTTCTTGAGAAGGCTTATGGCGTAGATCTACTAAAGAAACGACCGCACGTAGTTGTTCTCTGGTCGTTAAATATGTCTCGATCATCTTTCCCCATTTTGCTCGTTCAGTTTTGGATACTTTTGCATACCCGTATCCTGGAACATCGACAAAATGCAACGCATTCTCAATCAAATAAAAGTTCAAGGTCTGGGTCTTTCCAGGCTTACCGGAAGTACGCGCTAAATTCTTTCGATCAATCAATGTGTTGATAAAAGAAGATTTCCCTACATTTGATCTCCCTGCCAGAGCTATTTCCGGCAATTGTGTCTCTGGATATTGTTTTGGTGCCACTGCACTTATGATGATTTCAGCTTGATGGACTTTCATGGTCTCTCTCCTTAAAAAGGTGATGAATAAAGCAAGCGGCTGTCGTAAAAGCCAAAATGACTTTTACGGCAGCCTCTTCTCATCAACCCGCTTTTTTCTCTGAATCTTTATAGATCACTGTTGGCTCACCAGACAATTCAGCTGCTTCCTTGGTAATAATCACTTTTTCGATGTTTTCATTTGAAGGGATATCAAACATCACATCCATCATGATTTCTTCGATGATAGAACGAAGACCTCGAGCACCAGTGTTGCGTTCGATTGCTTTTTTCGCAATAGCTCTCAACGCTTCAGGTTCGAATTCAAGTTCAGTATCATCTAGAGAAAGAAGCTTTTGATATTGTTTGACTAACGCATTTTTTGGCTCAGTCAAGATCCGCACCAGATCATCTGTTGTCAATTTCTCTAAAGCTGCCATAACAGGTAATCGTCCGATAAACTCAGGAATCAATCCGAATTTCAGCAAATCTTCAGGGATGATATGTTGCATGACGCTTTCGTCTTCAGAAAGTTTTTGGTTTTGTGTACCAAATCCAATCGTTTTTTCGCCCATACGGTTTTTCACGATTGTTTCGATACCATCAAACGCCCCACCTACGATGAACAAGATATTCGTCGTATCGATCTGGATAAATTCTTGATGTGGATGTTTACGTCCTCCCTGAGGCGGAACACTTGCAACAGTTCCTTCTAGAATCTTCAGCAAGGCTTGTTGGACACCCTCACCGGAAACATCACGAGTGATGGATACATTTTCGCTTTTACGCGCGATTTTATCGATCTCATCAATATAGATGATCCCTTTTTCTGCACGTTCCACATTGTAATCAGCAGACTGGAGCAATTTAAGTAAAATGTTTTCTACATCTTCACCCACATAACCAGCTTCTGTCAAACTTGTCGCATCTGCGATTGCAAAAGGTACATTCAACGTTTTTGCTAATGTTTGTGCCAAAAATGTTTTCCCTGACCCTGTAGGTCCGATCAAGCAGATATTGCTTTTTTGTAGTTCAACATCATCTGTGTTCTCTTGTGCTTGCTGATTGACACGTTTGTAGTGATTGTATACAGCAACAGCTAACGAGCGTTTTGCGCGATCTTGTCCAATCACGTAGTTATTCAATACTTCAAGAATTTCTAGTGGTTTAGGGACTTCAGTGAATTCGCGTACAGCTTCTTCATAAAATTCTTCATCAATGATTTCTTTACATAGGTCGATACATTCATTACAGATGTAGACCCCTGGACCAGCTACGATTTTTTTCACTTCTTCTTGGGTTTTCCCACAAAAAGAACAGCGTACGGTCTCATTGCTACTTGGATTGTCATACATGGTCTTCACCCCTTAACTTGCAAAAAGTATGCAAGAAACTATCAGAGACTTTACAGTCTTTTATTATCATAACATAGTTTAGTAAAAAGAAAAAGTGTTTAACAAAGGATCGATTGACCTATATCTTTGTATATTTTCACGCTTAACAAAAAATAAGGGACTGTGACAACAAACATGTCACAGTCCCTTATTTCATGACCTGTATTACTTAATTTCTATTCTTTTGCTTCTGTCGCTGTACCCGTGATCAATTCGATTGCTTTTTTCATTGTCACATCATGTTCCAGCATATCTTCTGTCAACACGCGTTTGATTTGTTCGATTGGCATGTTGTATGTTTCTGATAATTCTTGGATTTCTGCATTGATTTCTTCTTCTGTTGCTTGAAGATTTTCAGCAGCTGCAATTGCTTCGATCACAAGATTTGTTCTTGTGCGCATTTCTGCTTCACCTTCGAATTGTTTATGCAAGTCTTCTTCTGTAGAACCAGTTAATTGATAGTACATTTCAGGAGAGATACCTTGACGTTGCATGTTGTTCAAGAATTCGTCCATTGAACGATGTACTTCATCATGAACCATCACGTGTGGCAATTCAACGATTTCTGCGTTTTCAACAGCCATACGGATTGCTGCTTCATCTTTTGCATCGTCTGCTGCTTTTTCTTTAGTTTCTACTAATTCTTTGCGATATTTTTCTTTCAATTCGTCTAATGTTGATACTTCGTCATCCACATCTTTTGCGAATTCGTCATCTAATTCAGGCACTTCTTTTGCTTTTACTTCATGGATTGTCACTTTGAAGACTGCTTCTTTTCCAGCAAGATCTTCTGCTTGATAATCTTCTGGGAAAGTTACATTTACATCTAGACTTTCACCTGATTTATGACCAACTAATTGATCTTCAAATCCTGGAATGAATGAACCTGAACCTAATTCAAGTGAGTAATTTTCGCCTTTTCCGCCATCAAACGCTTCGCCATCTACAAAGCCTTCGAAGTCGATTACTACTGTATCGCCATTTTCAGCTGCAGCATCTTCTTTGATAACTAATTCAGCTTGTGCTTCTTGTTCACGTTTGATACGTGCATCCACGTCAGCATCTGTTACTTCACGATCTTGTTTTTCAACAACTAGATCTTTATATTGTCCTAATTTTACTTCTGGTTTCACTGTTACTTCAGCAGTGATTACCCAGTCTTGACCTTTTTCCATGCTTTCAACATCGATTTTTGGTTGAGAAACAGGATCGATGCCAGCTTCTTTGACAGCAGCTTCATAAGCTTCTGGTAATACAGCATTCAATGCATCTTCATATAAAGCTTCTTCACCGTACATACGGTTGAATACTTGACGAGAAACTTTTCCTTTACGGAATCCAGGTACGTTCAAGCTTTTTTTCACTTTATTAAACGCAGTTGTTAATCCTTTTTGGATTTCGTCTTGCGCAATCGTAAATTTTAAAACACCATCATTCGTGCCTTTTTTTTCAAATGTTGCAGTCATTTAATTCCCTCCGAGTTTAGAAATTCATTTTATACATCAAAAACGTTTCATGCATACCTTTAAATAGTACACTAACCCTTTCAAATTGTAAACATATTGAATGGGTAGAATCATTGTTTTTCATAACATTTTTATCTTTTTCACTGATAAAATCTAATGGAAGAAGATCATTTGCTCCAAAATTTTCTCTCGTTTTTTAAAAAAATTTTGTTTTTCATCTTCCGTACCATCATACATCGTTTTTCCTGTACATGCCTCTACAGTCAGTTGAAACCAACGCCTCGGGTCTTCAATGTATGTATCATAGACAGGATAAACGATTGCAGATTGCAACGTAAATTCTTCTTTCAGCACCGAACTAAGTAGCGCATCTTCATTCCCATAATGGTCTGATAACACACACAATTGTTGATAACTTGACTGTTGCTGTGGCTTAGGCAAATCTTTGGGTATAACTTTGACTAGTTTTTCTTCAATCGTCAAATAGAAAACAGGGTTGCATTCATTCAATTGCCTAAGCATCTCCAGCAATTTTGCCCTCGCTAAAATATGGACCTCTGGTAATACAATCAGTTTACTCGCTGTTTGGATAAACTCATGGTAAGGAAGCTGTTCGATCTCCTCAATAGACGACAGCTGACGTGCTGGTTCCAATGAAGGAAGTTCCTCCGATTTTTTATGGAGCGCCTTGACTTTTTGCCTCTCCATTTGGCCGGATAACTCTTCTGCAAATTGGATTTTTTCAATGATACGCTGCTCAAAAGATTCATAAAAATCTGTACTTGCTATCAATTTTCTAGCATATAAAAAATCTTGTGCACTGATTAACAAGTCAAAATAAAATTCAGCAAACTCCTCGTTTTGAAGATACTGTTTTTCATGTAAGAGTGCTTGTTTCAACGCTTCTTTTTTCTCGTCTAACTCATAAAGACAAAAAACAAGCAGGCTATTAGCCTCAAAGCTTTCTTTCAACTCGTAAGCACGTTGAAATAGTTCTTTTGCCTGCTGATATTGCTGGTTTGCTAGTGCTTGTTGGGCCACTCGCATTAAATTCTCATATTTTTCTGGAAAATCAATCGGCTTCACGCAGTGTCCTCCTCTTGCTTATGTTCAGCTCATGTTCAATAGTAGCAAAACAAAAAAAGCATGACAATTAAAAATAATCGAAGCATCCTCTAAAAGCTAGATTTTTGATCTGACTTTTATAAGATGCTTCAAACTACTGTTTTTTATGGATCATCAGCTGTTAACTTCTTGGTTGAATGCTTTGATCAGATTAATCGTAACGACACTTGTATTAGTGAAAAAATCTCCCAGATGCTGCTTTTTCTGATTAAAGATTGCTGGAAGATACCCTAACATCAGCAAAGGAAACTTTAAAATGAACCGGCAAGCACCTTCTCTAACTAAAACAGTTGACCAGCTAAGTTCTTCTTCATCAAAGCTGATGACTCGAATACCGAAGATCATTTTCCCAATCGTTTGGCCATGATTGAGTTTCGTCAATAAAACAAAATACGCTAAATAAATGAGTAATGCCGTGAATCCATAGAGACTCAAATACGAATCTGAAAAATTCAGCCAACCTAGATTTTTGGCAATACCAAGTGTTAAACGTGTAATAGCTCCGATACACAAAAGATCGATCAAGAAGGCAAACATTCGGATCAAAAAGCCTGCATAGAAATAATGAGGAAAATCATTTGCTTTTGGTGGTTCATTTTTTGTGTCAGTATACTTTTTCCATTTCCGTTGTTTCTTTTTGATTTCTTCTGATGTCATCGGTTCTCTTTCAAAAGAGCTCAGCACTTTTTGGGAAAAGCTTGGATCAGGTCCCACAGCAGGCTGCTGTTGCCTCTCTCTTCCTTGTTCCTTATTTTCGTTTGGAAGTTCCGTCATGCTTACTCACCTCCGTAATAATACATTGCTTTTGGTGATTCTGCAGTTCCGAGATTCTCAAGTATTGATAAGATCTGACTAGTTTCAGAAGATTTCAATCCTTGGAACTCTGCCAGTTTGCTTCCTAACCATGTGCTGGCAAATCCAGATGATGGGGAGGAATATTCTACTAATTCAGCATCTTCAAGCTTTTGTTCCTTTCGCATAGCTTGTAAGGCGTCTTCAGGGAATCCCAATTCATCAACTAAACCTACTTCTTTTGCTTGGACACCATCATAAATCCTTCCATCTGCTATTTTTTTGACTGCTTCTTCAGATTTATTCCGTCCCTCGCTAACGATTCTTACAAATCGTTGATACGCACTATCAATATACGCTTGAAGCACTGCTTCCTCTTCTTTTGTCTCTGGGCGTGTTCCTGATCCCATATCTTTCAACGCGCCACTTTTCACTGTTGTGTCTTCCACACCCAGTTTTTCTAAAAGCCCTGAATAATTCAATCCTGACATGATCACACCAATTGAACCGGTCACTGTTTCTTCGGTTGCAAAGATTTTATCTGCTTGAGCAGAAATATAGTAACCACCGCTAGCTGCCATGTTTTTCATACTGACATACATCGGGATATCATGTTCTTTACGGATCGTATCTAATTTCTTAGCGATTTCCGCACTTTCATAGACACCACCACCAGGAGAGTTTACTTCTAAAAAGATTCCTTTAACTGTTGGATCTTCTTCCACAGCTTTCAGTTGTTCCATGAAATTTTCATGGTTATAACCTTCAGAAGCAAATAAGCCAGAAGATCCTCCTGCAGCAATCGTTCCATCTACTGTCAGTTTTACGATTTTTTGCGTACTGTCTCCCTCTTCCAACACATTTGGTACTAACTCTTCATCCCCGTATAACCAACTGTTCAACCCTTCGACTTGATTGTTTTCCTGAGGGTTAGTCAAACTCGCCGAAACTAACGAAACCACAAATAATCCCGCAGCAATCAGAACTGCTGCCCAACGTTTTTTATTCATTCTTTCTCCTTTCTAATACAAGTTTTTTATGACGATTACAGTTTCTGACTGCTCGGAAGCGTCGAACCGCTCTGCTTTTTCTTCACGCGCATACCCGGAAAATGATTCTTTTGTCCATTCATCTTCTACCGTAAACTCTCGCGCTTGGACAACTTCCAAGGCATCAGGTGCGATTTCCTGGATGCTATCCCAACCAGTATCTAAAAATATTTTTGTATCATCTGATACACCAGCTGATGCTTCAAATTCGGACAATTGTTTTTTTAACATTCCAAGTGTCATGATTTCAATTTTTGAATCCATTTTTCTCCTCCTTCATCCTATTACTTTCTATTGTACCGAACTCCTGAAAAAGATGATAGACAAAAACCGATTATTTTTGGATACAAAACGCACACCCAAAAGGCAATTCGATATATACCAATTTATTTTTATTCTTTTTTTGTTGACAAAAACATTCGCAAAAGGGTATGATTTTAAATGTTTCCAGATAAAAAACAAAAAAGGAGGATAGTTATACCTTTTAGGAAAGCGCCTGGTCTGTGTAAACAGATGACGAGGAGAGGGTTTATCGAAAGATTCGGCGGATGACCCTAGGGACTGCACTCTACAGAAGATCCACAAAAAGTATCTGCAAAGATAAAACAAAAGGATTTTCCTGCAGCTGGAAGCATTCATACGAATTCATTATAGAAAGTAGGATGTTTTTTATGTGCGGAATTGTTGGAATGATTGGATTAAAAAATGTAACACCAGGATTGATTGGCGGGCTAGAAAAATTGGAATACCGCGGTTATGATTCAGCTGGCATCTTTGTCTCAGATGGCACGACAGATCATTTAGTCAAAGCACAAGGCAGAATCCAAAATTTAAAAGATAGAATAACTTCTGATACTACAGGAAATATAGGCATCGGCCATACACGTTGGGCAACCCACGGACAACCATCTGAGGAAAATGCCCATCCACATACTTCACAAAGCGGGCGTTTCGTACTTGTCCATAATGGCGTGATCGAAAACTTCGAAGAACTTAAAAATGCTTATTTAACAGATGATCACTTTATCGGTGAGACAGATACTGAGATTATCGCTCATCTGATTGAAACTTTTGCGAAGGATATGACGGCAAAAGAGGCATTTTTAAAAGCTTTGCGCGTCATCAAAGGTTCTTATGCTTTCGCTTTGATTGATCGTACAACACCTGATGTGATTTATGTAGCGAAAAACAAAAGCCCATTGTTAGTCGGACTTGGTGATGGATTCAATGTAATTGCTAGCGATGCAATGGCTATGCTTGCTCATACGAAGAAATTCGTCGAGGTCGAAGATGAAGAGATGGTTACCGTTACATCAGACAAAATTATTATCCAAAATTTTGCGGGCGACATTATGGAACGTTCTTCATTTGAAGCGCAAGTAGATGCTTCAGATATCGAGAAAGGCACCTATCCTTTTTATATGCTGAAAGAAATCGACGAACAGCCTATTATCATGCGCCGTATTGCTCAAAAATACGTAACAGAAGACAATCGAGTCCCTCTTGATCCAAAACTGATCGATACATTATCTGACAGCGATCGAATCTACATCGTTGCTTGCGGAACTAGTTACCATGCGGGATTAGCTGGTAAACAGACTTTGGAAGAATTGACACAGATTCCTGTCGAGGTTCATTTAGCCAGTGAATTCGGCTATAACACACCTCTTCTTTCACAAAAACCATTCTTTATTTTCTTGAGTCAAAGTGGCGAAACAGCGGACAGTCGGCAAGTGCTGGTAAAAATCAACCGTCTTGACTATCCTTCACTTACGATTACAAATGTTGCTGGCTCTACTCTTTCGCGAGAAGCATCCTTCACCCTATTGTTGCATGCCGGACCTGAGATTGCAGTAGCATCAACGAAAGCTTATACTGCACAAATAGCAGTACTGACTTTATTAGCCAAAGCTATCGGTGACAAAAAAGAAGTAGAAACTTCTCTTTCGTTCGATATCACTCATGAATTGAGTTTAGTCGCAAATGCGATGGAATCGGTCATTGCCCAGAAAGATTATTTAGAGGAGCTGGCTGCAGAATACCTCAGTGACACAAGAAATGCTTTTTATATCGGACGCGGGGCAGACTACAACGTTTCTCTTGAAGCCGCTTTGAAATTGAAAGAAATCAGTTACATCCAGGCAGAAGGTTTTGCTGCTGGTGAATTGAAACACGGAACAATTGCTTTGATTGAAGAAGGAACACCCGTGATCGGAATCATCAGTGAAGAAGTGACTGGCGCGCATACTCGAGGTAATCTGAAAGAAGTCGAAAGCCGTGGCGCTAAAACATTAGTTATCGTCTCAGAAGGATTAGAAAAGGAAAATGACCAACTAGTACTGCCAGCAGTCCACCCTTATCTGTCTACTCTTGCCACAGTCGTACCGACTCAATTACTTGCCTATTACGCCACACTGTTACGAGGGTTTGACGTTGACAAGCCACGTAATCTGGCGAAATCAGTAACAGTTGAGTAACGTTTCTGTACGGGAAATCATTTGATTTTTGCAGTCTTTTGTAAAAAAATAAAAGCATAGTATGTACCGAACACCAAAAAAATTTGATTTTTAGTGTTCGGTATTTTTACTTTATTTCATTTCCCGTTTACTTTTTAAAACCTCGTTTAAATAAATCGTTCACTTTCTCTGTCTATAATATTGGAGTTCCTTTAATAATTTGGCTTTTAATTCCGTTTCTTCAACTACTTCAAGTAAATCAAACCCTTTTTGCATTAATTTTGTATCGTTTTGGCAGTACCCCAATCTTACGAAGATCATGCCTAGATAATCAGCTCGTTTTGCTCGTTTCGCCATATCTTTTGCTAGATTCAACATGTATCGGCCATCTTCTACAAGTTTTTTTGTATATATATTTGAGAGATATTCATCAAAAGTGTCAGCCTTACTGTATCGACAACATCCAATCGATTATATCTATCAAGCGTAGCTAATAGAATAGGATACATTATTTCTAACGTGCTGATTTCTAGATGAAATGAAATGATCGCAAATATTTGAATATCTCTTAATGTCCACACCTCTATTTTTGAAAGCCGCTGCCAAATCGGAGTCACCAACCCTTTGAATTCTGTTTTATCAAAGTCTATAGGATCAGCAGATAAATACAAGCGTAAAATCAACAGGATTTCTTCTATTTTTTTATCTGAACAAGTAGATGTAAATTCTAAACATCGTCTATACAACTTTCTTATCTGTGCACTTTCTGTATTTGAAATAATAGAAATAAAAATCCTCAATAAGCCTTGTACGATTATCTCTATTATCTCTATTATCTCTATTATCTATATTTGCCAAATATCTAAATTCATCTAAAGATACATCTATCCTCTCTAATAAATAACAAGAATTTTCAAACCTTGGCTCCGTCTCATTTTTTTCAATCCGCGAAAGAGTTGTCCTATCTAAAAAATCATTACAAACTTCTTTTTGAGTCATTCCTTTCCCTTTCCTTATAAATCGATACATTTCGCCAAACCTCAATTTTTTCTCCCTCCAAAATTTTTGTGAGCTTATGCAACAAATCTACCAAAAACAATTCGATGATTATAAAATATAAGGGTAACAAAGAAACTATTATACTTATATTATAACAAAAACAAAATGGAGGTTGTCCTATGATAAGAAAAATGCTTATTATTTTTGTCACTACAATTGTTGTTTCCTCACTCGTCCTGACTTCTACTGCAATCGTCTCCCTTGCTTCTGAATTAGATACTACCACTATCAAGCCTGATGTTTACAAAAATGATAGTTATGAAGATGCTAACGGCAATAGAGGGACTGGTAGAATAACCTTGACTGAAGCACGCTGGAGTTCTACCTATGATTTTCGATGGTAACAAAATTAACGCTCTTACGCTGGTCTATTCTCTTTTTTGATAGTATAGTTGCTTCTCTTGTTTTGTACTTCCTTATTGCGGACGGGCAAAACTATTATTACGTCTATCTATTGGCTCAAATTCCTAGTTATATTATTCTTGATCATATCCACAAAAAAATAGGATTAAAAGCAGATAAAGCACGCAAACGTGCTATTTTACTAGTGATGTTGAGTTTTTTCATCTCTTACATTGGTATAATATTTCTTACACAATATGTTTTTATATGTTTTTAAATAAAAGAAAAAGCAAAGACCAGCGACGAATAACCGTCACTAGTCTTTGCTTTTTCTCTTCTACCTTAGGTTCTTAATCTAGACCGATTTCTTCTTTGACTACTGCTGCGATTTTATCGACATAGTAATTGACTTTCTCATCGGTAGGCGCTTCTGCCATCACACGAAGTAATGGTTCTGTGCCGGAAGGGCGAACTAGGATTCTACCTTCTGACCCCATTTCAGCTTCTGCTTCTTCGATCACTTTTTTAATTGCTGGAACATCCATCGCACCATTTTTATCACTTACACGGATATTCACTAATTTTTGCGGATAAATCGTTACCTCTGCTGCAAGCTCAGATAATTTTTTACCCGTCTGTTTCATAATATTCAACAACTGAATTCCTGAAAGCATCCCATCACCAGTTGTGTTGAAATCTAAGAAAATCATGTGTCCAGACTGCTCGCCACCAAAATTATAATCGTTTTTGCGCATTTCTTCTACAACATAACGATCACCGACTTGTGTAACGACATCTTTCAGACCGATTCCTTCTACCGCTTTGTGGAAGCCTAAGTTGCTCATCACAGTTGTAACGATGGTGTCTTTTTTCAAGCGATTTTTTTCTGCTAAGTATTTAGCACAGATAAACATGATTTTATCACCATCGACGATATTCCCAAGTTCATCTACCGCGATGATGCGATCGCCATCGCCATCGAAAGCTAGACCAGCGTCCGCTCCTTTTTCAACGACCATCTCAGCTAAACGTTCTGGATGCGTAGAACCTACCCCATCATTGATGTTTAAACCATCTGGATTTGTGCCCATTGTATAGAAGTCTGTTTCAAGATCAGCGAACAAACGATTGACACTTGTTGAAGTTGCTCCGTTTGCTGCATCGACACAAATCGTCAAACCGGAAAGATCGCCATTGATCGTTTGAACAAGGAATTGAGAATATTTCAATAAACCTTCTGGAAATTCTTCTACAGTTCCCAAACCGTCAGCTGATGGACGAGGCAATTCATCTACTTCTGCATCCAACAATGCTTCGATTTCTAGTTCTTGATCATCTACTAATTTAAAACCGTCTGCACCAAAAAATTTGATTCCATTATCCTGCGCTGGATTGTGAGAAGCAGAGATCATCACTCCTGCACTTGCTTTTTGTAACCGTGTCAGATAAGCAACACCTGGCGTAGAAATCACACCTAGTTGGAACACTTCGATACCCACCGATAAAAGTCCTGAAATCAGCGCTTCTTCTAACATTTGACCTGAGATTCTTGTATCCCGCCCCACTAGTACGCGTGGGCGTTTTCCTTCTTCTTCATGCTGGCTTAGGACATAACCTCCGCATCGTCCCAGCTTAAATGCAAGTTCTGGCGTAAGCTCCTTGTTGGCTTCACCGCGGACGCCGTCTGTTCCAAAATATTTACCCATAGTTGTAAAATTACTCCTTTAACTTAATTTTCCGAGGAATTTGTTCTGCTCATTTGTGTTGATTCGCTTGTTTGCGACGTTTCTTCTGTACTCGTGGATGAACTGCTTGTTGCAGATTCCGAACTAGAAGAGATGGACGTTGTTGTTGAAGGTACCGTTACTGAATCAGCAGATGTGGTGCTTGTACTTATATTTGTATCTTCTTGTGTCCGACTGCTCGTCGAAGCGGAGCTGCTGCTTGACGTTTGCATTACGGGTGTAATCTCCACACTGACTGATTTAGGTTTGATACTTAGTCCTTCTTCTACTGGTATTTCGATTTTACGAGTTGTTCGATGACTGATTCCTGAGACATTGATTGGTACAACGATACTGTCGCCGATTGACGCAAGCAAATCGCTAGATCCGCTTACTTCTGCTTCCAGGTCTGAAAAACTGAAATCATAGCTTTTAACCCCAGCAGCCGGTGTTCCTTGTTGCGTCCCATAAAGTCGTACCGTTTTGCTTGGTTTGATTGCATCAGCTTTCACAGTTACTTGCACTGGATCGGAAATGATACTTAATATTTCTCCTGCTGCGTTCAGCGCTTGTATCGGCACTTCACTATTGATTCCATCATCCGTGACCATCGAAGCATCTACATCAGCTACTACTCGTTTGATTTCGGCCAACGTTTTATCACCTGTAGTGATAGAGACTTTTTTAGGACTAACGGAAGTATCATCCAGCTCATATCCAGATGGTGTGATCGTTGAAGGAATCAATGTTTCCACATCGAAATCTTTTGTCACCTTTTTCTCAACCGTTACTGTAATAGTTGCTGGTTCCATCTTTGCTGTGACAGCACTGCTCAAGTTCTGAATTTTCAGCGGAACTTCATGTGTTCCTTCGCCAAGCTTAGTGATATCTGCAGTGATGCGAAACATCCGTGTATCTTCGTTTGCTTCTGCATTCAACTGGACTCGGTTTGCACTGGAAAGTTTGACCGTCACTGTGTTTTCATATCCATGGATATAATAGCGTTGCGAATCATAAGAAATTTTGATTGGCACACCAGTGACTGTTTGATTATACGCTTCATTTCCAGAAAGCGTGTTTTGAACGGACTGTCCATTTGCATTGAAGTACATTGCAATACTGAACAGCAATGCAATAAAACTGTAAAGAATGCTTGTCCGTTTCTCTTTTGAGATCATTTGCGATCCCCTCCCTTAGTCATACCGTCTAGGAAAGATTGAATCACGTTTTTCTTATTTTTTGTTTTCTCTTCAGCAATTAATTCTCTACGCAAGATTGCCAAATATTCTTGCTGGGATAAGCCAGCCATCAGTTCATTATCTAACGTGATGCTGACGTCCCCGGTTTCTTCAGAGACAACGATGGTGATCGCGTCGCTGACTTCGCTTATACCGACAGCTGCCCGGTGTCGAGTCCCGAATTCTTTAGGGATCAACATACTTTCTGATAGAGGAAGATAGGCACTTGCTACTGCGATCTTTCCTTCTTTTACAATAACTGCACCATCATGCAGCGGTGTATTAGGAATAAAGATATTGATCAGCAGCTCCCCAGTGATATCTGCATCTAAAGCAATCCCTGTCTCAATATACTCATCTAATCCAGTATGACGTTCGATAGTGATCAGCGCACCGATTTTTCGCTTGGACATATATTGGATGGCTTTGTCAAAAGACAAGATCATCTTCTCATCTTCCTGCTGTTCGCTTTTTGATTGTTTGAAAAGCGAACTGCGTCCAAGATGTTCCAGTCCTCTCCGGATTTCCGGCTGAAAAATCACGATAGCAGCTATCACCCCGTACGTGATGACTTGGTTCATCAGCCAAGACAAGGTGTGCAGACCAATGATTTCTGCTACGATTCGGATAACAATAAAAATAGCTACACCTTTCAGAAGCTGAATCGCTTTTGTGCCTCGCAGCAGTTGGATCAGTTTGTATACAAGATACCAGACAACCAGAATATCAAGTATGTTCACCAAAAAATTCAGAGAGAACAAGTCACCGGAAAACATTTGCTGCCAATAGTCCAAATTAAAAAGTTCCCCGATTTGAAATGACATAAAAAGCCTCTCTTCTCTTTTGAGATTTCCTCTCTAGTATATCATATGTTTTAATTTTAGAGGCTGATCTACTCGTTTTTTTCTTGAGAAAAACACATAATTTTCAAGAAAATTACAAGTATGCGTTTTATTTTTCTCTAGAATAAAAATTTTTAAACCTCAGAGAATTATTCATTACATTTTTTCTGTTATTTTTCACTTTTTTCTTCTGTAACGTGTTCCATTTTTTTACGTCGTTCTGCTCGAGCGGCTCTTCGGGCAGCTCTTCTTTCTTCCGCTTCAAGATCCGTCGTTTTTTCTTTTCTCGTTTTAACGACTACATCAATGGACTCTTCTGGTTCAAGTCTTTTCTTGATTTTTTCTAATTCTCCTGACAGTGCAGCATAGTTGTAAAAACGTTTTTTAGCATCTTGGACAGTCTTTTCAAATAAAGCTTTTGCAAGATTTGGATTTGCGTTCTCTAGTGAAGAAAAGCGAACCTGTTTCCTCATGAAATCAGGCATAGTAGAGAAATCAGGTTTTTTGTAGTCCAAAGTCATTGGTTTCTTGTTTTTTTCGACCATTGTAGGGTTATATCGATATAATGACCAATAACCAGAAGAAACAGCTTCTTTTGCTTCTTTAAGCGATTCTTTCATTCCACCAAGCAAGCCATGTGTGATACAAGGTGTATAGGCAATAATCAAAGAAGGGCCAGGATACTTTTCTGCTTCTTCAAATGCTTTGATTGTCTGCATTTGATTGGCCCCTGAAGCGATTTGTGCTACATAGACATTCCCATATGTCATCGCCATCATCCCTAAGTCTTTCTTTGAAGCATATTTTCCACTAGCTGAAAATTTAGCGATTGCCGAAGCTGGTGTTGCTTTTGAGGTTTGACCGCCAGTATTGGAATAGACTTCGTTATCCAAAACAAGGATATTTACGTCTGCTCCGCTGGCAAGTACATGATCGATCCCGCCAAAACCAATGTCGTAAGCCCATCCATCTCCGCCAATCATCCATTGGCTGTTTTTTACGAATAGATCTCTTCTCTTGTATATATCTTCCAGTTCAGGGACAATTGATCGTTCATTTTCGATCGCTGCTTGCAGTTTTGCTGCTCTTTGTTGCGTTCCTTCACTCTCAAAGAGATGTTCCAACCAGTCTTCCATCAATTCTCGCAGTTCTTCTGACACTTTTGGCAATACTTCTTTGATTGAATTTGCCAAAGCCTCACGACGAGTCTGTGCCGCCAGAAGCATACCATAACCAAATTCAGCATTATCTTCCAATAAAGAATTTGACCATGCAGGCCCTTGACCACATTCGTTTGTCGTATAAGGCGAAGCTGGAGAGGCACCGCCCCAAATAGAAGAACAGCCTGTCGCATTCGCAATCATCATTCGATCGCCGAACATTTGTGTCAATAATTTTACATAAGGTGTTTCGCCACAGCCTGAGCAAGCGCCTGAGAATTCAAGAAGTGGTTGGTTGAATTGTGTCGATAAAACCGTATTTTTCCCTTTCACTGGATTTTCTTTTTGTCTTAGCGTCATCGCAAAAGCCCAATTCATAGCTTGTTCTTTCTGTTCTTCATAAGGTTTCATCACTAAAGCTTTGCCTTTTGCGGGACAAGCCTCTACACACAGACCACAACCTGTACAGTCTTCCACTGAAACTTGGATACGGTATTTTACGCCGTCTGCGCCTCTCATTTCTCTCACGATAAATCCTTCTGGTGCTTCTTCCATTTCCTCTTCATCTGCTAAAAATGGACGGATGGCAGCATGTGGACACACAAAGGCACATTCATTACACATCGTACAGCGATCACTAATCCACTCAGGTACTTCTAAAGCGACACCTCGCTTTTCAACAGAAGCCGTTCCTAAAGGCATTTCGCCAGTTGTCATTCCATTTGCTACAAGCGTACCAACAGAGAGATGATTCCCTTCCTGCGCATTCACTGGCTCAAGGATTTCTTGTACATACCCCTTGTTCCTTTTATTGATTTTTTCAGGCATCTCCAATGTTTTCCAATTTTCTGGAATCACAACTTCATGAAGCAGTTCGATTGTCCGATCGATTGCCTGTATGTTTTTTTCTACGATAGCCATTGATTTATGCCCGTAGCTTTTTAGTGCTTCTTCTTTTAGCAACGGAATCACTTCATCAAATGGAATGATGTCAGCTAATTTAAAAAATGCTGTTTCCATTGCCGTATTGATCCGTCGTCCCAAACCAACTTCTTGGGCCAATCTCATGGCATTGATCGTATAGAACCGAATGTTATTTTCAGCCAAGTAACGTTTTAATTTTATGGGCAGATGCGTTTCTAATTGTTCGTCACTCCAAAGAGTATTCAGTAAAAAGATTCCACCTGGCTTCAATCCTTTGACTAAGTCATAGCTATGCAGGTAAGCTGGTGTGTGACAAGCAACAAGGTCCGCATGCTCGACAAGATACGCTGAACGTATCGGCGTATCTCCAAAACGCAGATGAGAGACAGTTAGACCGCCAGATTTTTTCGAATCATAATAAAAATAGCCTTGAGCATATTTGTCTGTGTGATCCCCGATAATCTTGATGGCTGATTTATTTGCACCAACTGTTCCGTCAGATCCAAATCCCCAAAACTTTGCCTGGAATGTTTGCGGTTCTGTTAAATCTAGACTTTCTTTTGTTTCCAAAGATTGATAAGACACATCATCCACGATCCCAATGGTGAACCTTTTTTTGCGTATACTTGGATCTTTTTGCAATTCATCAAAAACTGCCGAGATTTGATCGGGTGTCACATCTTTCGAACCTAATCCGTAGCGACCGCCAATAATAGCCGGGCGAAATTCAGAATCATATAACGCACTTTGAACGTCTAATAAAAGGGGTTCTCCCCCTGCTCCTGGCTCTTTACTTCGATCAAGAACAGCGATTGCTTTTACTGTATGAGGTAACTTTTGCACAAATGTTTCCACTGGAAAAGGTCGATAAAGATGGATATTCAAAAAACCTGTTTTCCGTCCGTTTGCATTCAAATAATCAACTGTTTGCTCAATCGTCTGTGCAACTGATCCCATCGAAACAATGACCTCTTCTGCATCAGCTGCTCCGTAATAAGTCACCAAATCATAAGAAGTACCTCGTAATCGATTAATCTCTTTCATATATTTTTGTACGATTGCAGGTAACTTATCATAATACGGATTGATTGTTTCCCGTTGTTGAAAATGAATATCTGGATTCTGGTTCGTGCCACTAACTGTCGGATGATTGGGATTCATCCCACGTTTACGAAAAGAAGCTAACTTCTCCTGATTGACCAAAGGAGCTAATTCTTCATATTCCAAAACTTCGATTTTTTGAATTTCGTGACTCGTACGGAACCCATCAAAGAAATTCAAAAAAGGCAATTCGCCTTCAATGGAAGCAAGATGGGCAACAGGTGTCAAATCCATCACTTCTTGCACACTGCTTTCAGCTAGCATCGCAAACCCTGTTTGTCTTGCAGCCATCACGTCTCCATGATCTCCAAATATATTTAAAGCATTCGTCGTCACTGCCCGACTAGCAACGTGAAAAACACTTGGCAGTAGTTCCCCAGCAATTTTATACATATTCGGTATCATCAAAAGCAACCCTTGTGAGGCGGTATATGTAGTTGTCAGCGCACCAGTTTTCAGTGAACCGTGAACCACGCCAGCTGCTCCTGCTTCGGATTGCATTTCCACTACTTTTACTGGTTGACCAAATACATTTTCTTTTCCTGCTGCTGACCATTGATCGACTAATTCAGCCATGGTCGAACTGGGCGTTATCGGATATATTGCAGCAATCTCGGTAAAAGCATAAGAAATATACGCGGCTGCCGTATTGCCGTCCATTGTTTTCATTTTTCGCATGATTCATCATCCTTGTTCATATTCTCTCTTATTATCTGTTCCATTATAACGTAAAATATTCCATTTTTTCTTTTATTTAGAAAAATATTTCACATACGTCTATTTCAATCATTTTTTTAGAAAAACAATCTAAATCGTTGCCTTTTTTTGTCAGACATGTGTAAACTATAACCGAAAGAGGTGTTTTTACATGGATATATCAGTGATTGATGCAACAAAAACAACTACAGAAAAAGGTATTACTTATGGTTCATCAGATGCTCCTAAAAAAATGATCGAATTCATCAACTTAGCTTGCCCATATTGCCGACAATGGTTTGAAGAATCTCATGAGCTATTGGAAGAAGCCGTCCAAAGCGGTCAATTACAGAGAGTGATCAAATTATTCGATAAAGAAAAAGAAAGCTTGCAGCGAGGAAACGTGATGCACCGGTATATCACGATCAGCGATGGACAACAAGCAATCAAAGAGATCAAACAAATATTCGATACTCAAGACGAGTGGAAACATCTTTCGCTCCAAGGAGTAGCGGATTTTGCAGCAGATAAATTAGGGCTGGCAGAACAAAAAAACGAACAGCTGAGCCAAGCTATCATCAACGAAGCTGAGCAAGCACATATTCGATTTGTTCCAACCGTCATCTTGGGTAAAGAAATCTTTGATGAATCTATTTCAAAAGAAAAACTAAAAGAATTGATCCAAGCAAAATAAAACAACAAGGGGGCTGTGACAAAAGTCTTGTCACAGCCCTTTCCTAGTATGTTTTTTCCGAATAAACGGTGTTCCAGAAGTAGCTTCTGTCACAACCTCTCCACTAAACAGTATTCAATCAGATATAGTTTCCAGTGATCGTTTGTGCGTTCTTTAATCCTCCTGGAATCCCTTCATAAAGAATATTTCCACCACCAGATCCACCTTCTGGTCCAAGATCAATGATCCAATCAGCACTTCGGATCACATCTAGATTGTGTTCAATAACAATGACCGTGTTCCCTTTATCCACTAAGTTATTGATAATTCGAATCACATTTTCGACATCTGACATATGCAGTCCTGTTGTTGGCTCATCTAGAATGTATATTTGTCCATTTGTTTTCAATTCATTAGCTAATTTCAGCCTTTGTGCTTCTCCGCCAGATAAGGTGTCCATCGGCTGTCCAAGAGTCAGATAACCAATACCAACTTCTTCTAGATTCTCAAGCTTTCGCTGGATCTCTTTCTCATCAAAAAATTCAAGTGCTTCTTCTATGGTCATATCCATGACTTCTACGATATTTTTTCCACGATAACGATAATCCAAAACAGCTGGATCATAACGTTTCCCATGGCAATTTGAATAAACTACCTCTGATTCGTCCATAAAGGATAGATTAAGCTCGATTACACCCATTCCTTTGCATTCTGGACAAGCCCCTTTAGAATTGTAGCTGAAATATCCAGCATCAACTTGATTTTCTTTACCAAAAGCTTTCCGAATGTTATTCATGATCCCACTGAATGTGGCTGGATTTGACCGTTTGTTCGTATGGATTGGATTTTGATCAATAAGTAGGCTTTCTGGAAAGTCTTTTAAAAATACTTGATTGACCAATGTACTCTTGCCAGAACCAGCTACCCCAGAAACAACGGTAAAAACACCTTTAGGGATTTCTAAGCGAATATTTTTTAAATTATGCAAAGAGCTCTGGCGGCTAATAAAGGTTTCTGAAAATGTCCGTACTTCTTTTTTGATTGGTAATTGATGTCGCAAATAGTTTCCCGTTAACGTACCAGAATCCAGTAATCCATCATAATCCCCAGTATACATGATCTCACCGCCGTGACTTCCAGCATAAGGTCCTACATCCACGATATGATCGGCCACCTTGATGACATCAGGATCATGTTCGACTACCAGAACTGTATTCCCTTCATCTCGGATTTTTTTTAATAAATCATTAAGTAGATGGACATCTCTAGGATGCAATCCTGTACTTGGCTCATCAAAAATATACATCATATTAGTCAAACTGCTAGCTAATTGCTTCACCATTTTTACTCGCTGTGATTCCCCTCCAGATAAACTTGAAGTCTCGCGTGTCAATGTCATATAGCCTAATCCAATATCAATCAAATCTTGGATACGTTTTTTGATACTGGCAATCAACGGATGACGCTCTTTGTTATCTAACGTTTCTAGTATTTGTAATAGTGAAGATAATTCTTTTGCGGTCAAATCGTATATATTATAACCGTTTATTTTAGAGTTTAGGACTTCGTGTGAGAAACGTTTTCCTTGGCATTCTGGACAAGTGTCCATTTTGGTATACGTCTCCAGAACCTTTGCTGTTTTTTTCGTTGTTTCTTTTTCAGTATGGACATTGGTTCGCATGAATCGAGTGACAATCCCTTCATACGTCACATTCATATCTCCCGCACTTGGTATATTGATTCTCTCTGCTTTTCCATACAATAATCGATCGTATTCTTCTGATGTGTATTCGGAGATTGGTTTGTTTGGGTCGAATAAACCAGTCTCTGCATACATTTTCCAATACCAAGTCCCTACCGTGAAATTGGGAAGCAAGATTGCTCCTTCATTTAGTGAGCGTGTCACATCTACGGCGGCATCGATATTCAATGTTATCGTTTTTCCAATTCCTTGGCAGACAGGGCACATACCTTGAGGATCATTAAATGAATACGCGTTGGCATAACCTAATGGCGGTTCAGCAAAGCGTGAAAATAAAATTCGAAAAAGTGCCTGAATATCCGTTGCAGTACCTAAAGTGGATCGAGCATTTCCTCCCAGTTTCTTCTGATTGATCAAAACAGCCGTGGATAAATGCTTGATTTCATCAATATCAGGTCTGCTATATTTAGGCAAAAAATTACGTGCAAAACTATTAAAAGTCTCATTCAGTTGTCTGCCCGCCTCCTGTGCAATCGTATCAAAAACAATAGAAGATTTGCCAGACCCTGATACGCCAGTAAAGATGGTAATTTTATTTTTTGGGATACGCAAATCAATGTTTTTCAAGTTGTTTTCTCGTGCATGAATCAATTCAATATACTCTGTCATCCTTGTTTCTCCTTTAAAATCGATTTTTAAACAAATCTATGGCGAACAACGGGCAGTAATAGGGATTTATAGTTTGACAGAAGAAGAAAAGAAAAGCAAGTGATATTTTGTTAAATAAAAAAAACTGATACATCCGCACCTCTGCTTCATGTATCAGTTTTTACATTGGATTACACTGCTTCTTCACGTAGTTTTTCCGCAAATTCATTGATTTTGCGTATACGGTGATTGATTCCCGATTTGGATATCGTACCTGAGGGAATCATTTCCCCTAACTCTTTCAAACTGACTTCTGGATGCTGAAGCCGGAGTTCAGCAATTTCCTGAAGTTTTTCAGGAAGGGCATGCAGACCGACCTTTGCTTCGATCAATTCGATGTTTTCAATTTGTTTAGAAGCCGCATCAATCGTCTTATTCAAATTTGCTGTCTCACAATTAACTAGGCGATTGACCGAATTTCTCATATCCCGTACGATCCGCACGTCTTCAAATCGAAGCATCGAATTAGTTGCACCAATCAGTGTCAAGAAATCAGCAATCTTTTCTGCGCCTTTTAAATAGGAAATATAGCCATTGCGTCGTTCAAGCGTTCGAGCATGCAGTCCGTAATAATTCAACATATCGCAAATGTCTTGGTTATGCTGTTCATAAATGGAAAATATCTCTAAATGGTAACGGCTTGTTTCTGGATTATTGACTGAACCCGAGGCCATAAAAGCCCCACGTAAATACGAACGCATTTTTTGCGAATTCCCCATAATCTCGTCCGAAACGTGTCCATTGAACATCATACCATCCATAATATCAAGATCCATCAACACATCTTTTGTGCCTTGCTTCAAGCGGACGATATAGACATTGTTCTTTTTTAATTTCATTTTTTTACGAACGAGTAGCTCACTTCGTACCTGATAATGATCTTTCAAAAGAGAATAGATACGTCTGGCAATTGCAGCATTTTCTGTTTGGACGTTCAAAATAAACTGCTGGTTCACAATACCTAAAGAGCCGTTCATTCGCAACAAAGCAGCTAATTCTGCTTTCGCATGTTCTCGATGAACTTCCAAACCAGTTAGTTCTTTCTTCACATCTGCAGCAAATGACATCCTATTCTCCTCCTTTCTCCAACAATAAATTGCTTAATATTTTGAACCGAAAACTAATCGGAATAATTCTTCTACCACTTTGTCTCCATCATGGAAGACACCACCGTCTTTCAATTCTAAAAAGTCGGTAGAAATCACTCGACAGCCTTCATTTCTCAATCCATGGAAATCATGTGCGACTTGTACTAAGTACTCATCATAGATTTCCGGGTCCATATAATCTTCTGGTACTTTTTCCGTATTGACTAGTACCGTGTCGATAAAAGGCTGCTTCAAATGCTTGTGTAAGACACGTATATGATCGGCATCGGTGAAGTGTTCAGTTTCCCCTTTTTGGGTCATGATATTACAGATATACACGGTTTCAGCAGTTGTATTAATCATAGCTTCGCCAATTTCTGGTATCACTAAATTGGGAAGGATGCTAGTGAATAAACTGCCGGGACCCAAAACGACCATGTCGGCATCCATAATTGCTGAAACGACTTTTCGTGCCGCTTTAGCTTCACTTTTATCATTCGTGTTGCAAACATAGACATGATCGATCGTTTTGCGATCAATCGCGATTTTAGATTCTCCTACTGCAGTCGTTCCGTCTTTAAAGACGGCATGCAAGGTCAAAGGCGTTTCTGAAGAAGGATAGACGTGTCCATCTACATGCATCATTTTCGCTAATAATTGAATCGCTTCATATGTGCTTCCTCGCATTTCGGAAACTGCAGCAATAATCAGGTTACCGATCGTATGATTGGCTAAGAACTGATCTTCTTTTTTAAAACGATATTGGAAAATATCTTCATAGAATTGCGGCATATCTGATAACGCTACTAAGACATTTCTCAAGTCACCAGGAGGAGCCATAGCGATCGATTCTCTGATTGCGCCGCTGCTTCCACCATCATCCGCAACAGTTACTACCGCCGTGATATCTGCTCCCTGATTTCGTAAACTTTTTAGGATAACCGGCAGACCCGTGCCACCGCCGACCACTACGATCTTTGGTTTTCTTATCCGGTAGGTTTTCATTTTCACGACCGGTTCACCGTCTCTTTCCTTTTATCCTTGTCCCGATGTGTCACATTGACTTTATATGTTTTTCCTAAAGCATTTGCCAAACGTTCAGTCAACGCCACAGAACGGTGTTGGCCGCCTGTACAGCCGATTGCAACTGTCAAGCTGCTTTTTCCTTCTTTGATATATCCAGGCAATACGGTTTCCAGAAGATCCAAAAATTTATGATAGAAAGATTGTGTTTCATCAAAGGACATCACATAATCATAGACTGGCTGGTCTTTACCAGTTAGTGGTCTTAGTTCTGGAATATAATGAGGATTTGGCAAAAAACGTACATCCATCACGATATCAGAGTCAATCGGCAACCCATATTTAAAGCCAAATGATACAAATTCGATTCGAAATCCTTGGTCTCCCTTTGACTTGAAAGACTCGTTGATTTTTTCGCGTAATTGTCGTGGTGTCAATGTCGTGGTGTCAATGATCACGGAAGCTTGTGCTTTCAAGTCGTCTAATATTGCCCGCTCTTTACGGATTCCTTCAGTGATCAAACCGTCCATTGCCATCGGATGCGCTCGTCTTGTTTCTTTGTAACGAGCAACTAGTTCTTCGTCCGAAGCATCTAAAAACAAGATAGAAGTGTCGATGAAGTTCGTATTTTCGATTTCAATCAGCATGTTTTGAATTTCTTCAAAGAAGGAACGAGAACGTAAATCTACTCCTAAAGCCATTTTTGTGACTTTACCTGATTCTTTGATTAATTCCCAGAATTTTGGAATCAATCGAGGTGGCATATTATCGATACAAAAATAGCCCATATCCTCAAAACTTTGGATAGCTACTGTTTTTCCTGCACCGCTCATACCTGTTATGATGACTAATTGCAAATTATCTGTCATATTTACGAACCCCTCTCACATTGTACATAATAAAATTATATCATTCCGGGCGTATCATTACCAGCTTTCTTTCTCTTTTACAAAAAGATTTGGACCAAATATCTTTTAGGATATTTGCCCCAAATCCAAGATTTTTCTACTTTTCAGATACTGTATCTAATGCTTCGTTTCTTTCAGCTAATGCACGTTCGATCGTCCGATCCGCTAAAATAGATTGAGCATCGATCACTGGGTAATGATTATCTTCAGCAAATTCATGCATCAAAGATAATTCCGTGCAACCTAGAATAACTTTTTCACAGTTTAATCGCTCTACCGCTTCCTCCAAAATCTCATAGTAGAGTTCTTGATTCAAGTGATCTGACTCTTTGATTTCATGATAGATCAAATAATTGATTTTTTCTTGAAGCGCAGTATCAGGAATCACTGTTTCGAATCCAAGATTTTTGACTTCGCGTTCATAGATTCCAGCTTTCATACTTCCTTCTGTTCCTAGAATCGCTACTTTCCCTGTCGTATGCTGACGGACAAGTTCATTTGCTGCTTCTCTTGGCATATGCAGAATAGGAATATCCGTTGCCGCTTGTAATTCTTCAAAAAAGTAATGTGCTGTGTTACAAGTCAACACAATGAAGTTTGGTCGCAATAAATTTTGTTTCTCAATATCGTCCAGCAGAAACGGCATTGGATTTTCTTCTGATCGATCTAAAATATAAGCTGTACGATCAGGAACTGTTGCATGATTGAATAAGACATAATTCAAATATTCTTGATCTTTTGTAGCTTTCGTTCGGTGGTTGATCAAGCGAACAAAACTTTCTGTCGCCATCGTGCCCATTCCGCCTAAAATACTGAAAAAATTCTCCATGAACTAGCCTTCTTTCACATGAAAATACTTTTTGAATCTTGGAATATAGTTATGGAACATATATTTCATCAACATCCAGCGCTTGATTGACCGATCTTTTTCATAAAATACAGTAGTGCCGTAACGATTTTCTTTGATCATTTGCTCAGCTAGTTTTTTGTCTTCATTTTCCCGAGCATATTCTAAAAAGATTTTTTTGGGCACACCCATCCATAATCTTGCTTTATCTGATTGATTCGTTCCATAGGTCGTTTCAACAAAGGGTTTGTTGAACACTCGATCTTCTGTGACGAAACGAGCCAGATTCAAGCCGTTCAATGTCACAAAGAAACTGCTACGTCCTTGTCTCAAATTGATTTCAAATAATTTATATTCTCCATCTCTAGGATCATACTTCATATCGAAATTGGCAAAGCCGGTATATTCGATTTTTTCCAAAAATGCTTTAATGGTTTGATAGATTTTTTCGTTATAATCTGGCATGATCACAACGTAATTTCCAATCGATGCTGGTGTAGGATCTTCTAAAAGTGGATGACCAAGACACATCATCCGAACTTGATGATCTTCATCTACATACGCATTTAGCACACGCATATTACTATCATCACCCGGGATAAAATCTTGTACGATCATTTCACTAGTATAACCGGCTTCATAGATCCGACCTAAAATCAAATCAAACTCTTCTCTCGTTTCTAGAATAAACGCTTTTTTTCTTCCTTCAAATTGAACAGAAAGGTACTCCACACTGTTTGCGGGTTTCAAAGCAACCGGGAATTCAAAAGGCAATTCCTGTTCTAAGCGTCCATTTACTAACATTTCTTCTCTGACGATCAATGTTTTAGGATACGGAAGATCATATTCTTCACAAACTTCATAAAAGCTTACTTTATTGATCAGTCTTTCAAATAAAGAATAATCAATATACGGACAGATAAAATATTCTGACAGCTCTTGCTTATGTTGAGAGATCAATTCTGCATACCCATCACCACAAGCGATCAAAAGATATTTTTTACTCTTATCAGAATATCTTTCTTTTGCCAAACGAAGCATCGTCTCGATAAATACAGGGTCTTTATCAAATCCTGGAATGACTTCTACATTGACGATTTTACTGTAGCGGGTAGGGGCTAATTGATCAGAAGCATATGCTTGGCAGACTTTGCCGTATGCTTCGTTAAAAGAACGTGCCATACCATAAACGTTCATGTCGCTTCCTAATAATATAGGGATAAATTCTTCATTTTCAATACTGTTCATCATTATCTCTCACTTACTCATAATCTCTTGTTTTTCTTTTCTAACTACACAAGGAATATCATACCATAAAGAAAAAAGCAATCAAAGGAAACTCCTCCGATTGCTCAATTCTTTTTTGAACGGATTGAACTTATAGGAAGTTTTTATCTATACCAATCAGTGTAGAAAGAACTACCATGTAATGATTCTAGAACACTAGTATTAAGAAAACAAGCAAAAATTCATTTTTTTATGTTTTTTTAACTATCTCAGCGATCTATCTTCTTTATACCATTATTTTTTTCAAATAGTGACCTGTATAGCTTTCTTTTACATCAATGATTTCTTCTGGAGTTCCAGTCGCAAGGATCGTTCCTCCGCCTTCTCCGCCTTCTGGTCCTAAATCAATGATATGATCGGCTGTTTTGATTACATCTAGATTGTGTTCGATCACTAAAACTGTATTACCAGCGTCTACTAACCTTTGTAACACTTGCAACAAACGGGCGATATCGTCGCTATGAAGACCAGTCGTTGGTTCATCTAATATATAGAAATTCTTTCCATTAGAGATTTTGTGTAATTCACTGGCAAGTTTCATCCGTTGCGCCTCGCCACCGGACAATGTCGTTGCTGGTTGTCCCATCGTCACATACCCTAAGCCAACATCAACGATCGTTTGCAGTTTGCGATGAATCTTTGGAATATGCTTGAAGAATTCTACAGCATCTTCTACCGTCATTTCCAAAACATCTGCAATGCTTTTTCCTTTGTAATGCACTTCTAATGTTTCAGAGTTATATCGTTTGCCATGACATACTTCACAAGGAACATAGACATCAGGCAAAAAGTGCATTTCGATCTTAATAATCCCATCCCCGCGACACGCTTCACAACGACCGCCTTTTACGTTGAAACTAAAACGACCTTTCTTATATCCCCGCATTTTTGCCTCGTTTGTTTGAGCAAATAACCCACGGATATCATCAAAGACACTCGTATAAGTCGCTGGATTACTTCTCGGCGTCCGTCCGATTGGGCTTTGATCGATGTCGATGATCTTTTCGATACTTTCGTAGCCGGAAATTGTCTTGAATTTACCTGGCTTGGCAGAATTCTTATTTAATTTCTGCGCTAATGATTTCTTTAAGATACTATTGACCAATGTACTCTTTCCAGAACCAGACACACCTGTTACTGCTACAAATTCTCCTAAAGGAAATTCGACACTGATATTTTTCAGATTGTTTTCTGAAGCACCAGTAATCTTGATTGCTTTCCCATTACCTTTACGGCGTTCTTTTGGCACCGGGATCGATTTTTTCCCTGAAAGATATTTCCCTGTCAAAGAATTTTCATCATTAGCTACTTCTTCAGGAGTACCTGCAGCAACGATTTGTCCGCCTTGTTCCCCTGCTCCAGGTCCGACGTCAATCAGATAATCTGCTGCCCACATCGTATCTTCATCATGTTCGACCACAACGAGTGTATTGCCAAGATCACGCATTTTCTTCAATGAGCCAATCAGTCGATCATTATCGCGTTGATGTAATCCGATCGATGGTTCATCTAAAATATACAGAACTCCAGAAAGATTCGATCCAATTTGCGTAGCCAATCTGATTCGCTGTGCTTCTCCTCCAGATAACGTTCCCGAAGCACGACTCAAGGTTAGATAGTCTAATCCGACATTTTCTAAGAATGAAAGTCTGTCATTTACTTCTTTTAAAATCGGTTTGGCAATCACTTTTTCTTGTTCAGATAATGTAAGGTTTGAGAAGAAGTCTACTGCTTTTTGGATAGACAATTCATTTGTTTGCCCAATATTCGTTCCATTGATTTGAACAGATAATGCTTGAGGATTCAAACGATAACCTTTACACGTCTGACAAGTCAATTCGGTCATATAAAGACGCATTTGCTCACGCGTGAAATCACTGTTCGTATCATGATAACGACGTTCGATATTTTTCAATACTCCTTCGAAAGTTGTTTCTACATCGCGAACGCCACCAAAATCATTTTCATAATGGAAATGGAAAAGTTCATCTGTTCCATTTAAGATGATTTCCTGATGTTCTTCCGGTAATTCTTCGAATGGTGTATCCAAATCGATACCGAAACTTTCGCAAGCCTGCGCTAACATTTGAGGATAATATTGAGAGCTGATTGGATTCCATGGAACGATTGCACCTTGACTAAGCGTCTTCGTTCTATCTGGAATGACTAAATCTTGATCGACTTCTAATTTGACGCCTAAACCGTCACAGTCTGGACAAGCTCCAAAAGGCGCATTGAAGGAGAACAGTCTTGGTTCTAGTTCACCAACAGTAAATCCGCAATAAGGACAAGCATAGTGTTCGCTAAACAACATTTCTTCTTCGCCAATCACGTCAACCAAAGCATAGCCGTCTGCCAGTCGCAAGGCTGCCTCTAAAGAATCAAATAGACGAGAACGAATTCCTTCTTTCACAATGATCCGGTCGATGACGATTGCGATATCGTGTTTTTTGTTTTTCTCCAGCTCAGGTACTTCACTTAAATCATAGATTTCGCCATCGACTCGAACGCGGACGTATCCCTCTTTTTGGATTCGTTCGAATATTTTTTTGTGTTGACCTTTTTTCTTTACCACGATTGGTGCCATTACTTGAATCTTTGTGCGCTCAGGTAAAGCCATTACTTGATCGGCCATTTGATCTACTGATTGACTGGTAATCTCGATATGATCGTTGGGACAAATCGGATGTCCTACACGAGCAAACAACAAGCGTAAATAGTCATTGATTTCCGTCACAGTACCTACTGTCGAACGAGGGTTTTTACTTGTTGTTTTCTGATCAATAGAAATCGCCGGACTCAATCCGTCGATGCTGTCTACATCTGGTTTATCCATTTGACCTAAAAACTGGCGGGCATACGCAGAAAGACTTTCTACGTATCTCCGCTGTCCTTCTGCATACAGTGTATCAAATGCTAAGGAACTCTTTCCAGAACCGGACAAACCTGTAACGACCACGAATTTGTCTCGTGGAATCGTGACATCTATATTTTTCAAGTTATGGGCACGTGCACCATGAATCGTAACTTTATCGTTAGCCATGTTGTCCTCCTACTTCGAAGCTTTTAATTCTAAAATCATATCTCGTACATTAGCGGCTGTTTCAAAATCCAAAGCTTTTGCCGCATCTTTCATTTCTTTTTCTAATTTCATCAATAACGTATCTTTTTCTTCCTTCGTCATTTCTTCGTACGAGACTTGTACCGCTTCTTTTGTATCATCTTCCGATTCTTTCGTAATAGAAATCAAATCTCGGATTTCTTTAATGATCGTTTTTGGAACGATCCCATGTTCTTCATTGTACTTCTGCTGAATCGTACGACGTCTTGACGTTTCATCCATCGCTAAACGCATAGAATCCGTCACCTTGTCTGCGTACATGATTACTTTCCCTTCTTCATTACGAGCAGCTCGCCCAATCGTTTGAACTAAGGAACGTTCGCTACGTAAAAAGCCTTCTTTATCTGCATCCAAGATAGCAACAAGAGAAACTTCAGGTACATCTAATCCCTCACGAAGCAAATTGATTCCGACTAACACATCAAATTCGCCTAATCGTAGATCTCGAATGATCTCTGTTCGTTCCAACGTTTTGATATCACTATGCAGATATTTGACTTTGATTCCTAATTCTTTGAAATAATCTGTGAGGTCTTCTGCCATTTTTTTCGTCAGTGTCGTTACAAATACCCGTTGATCTTTTTCGACCCGTTCATTTATTTCGCCTACTAGATCATCGATTTGTCCCATGATTGGACGGACTTCGATTACTGGATCAAGCAGCCCTGTCGGACGGATGATTTGTTGGATAACGGTATCAGTTTGTTCATATTCATATGGTCCTGGTGTCGCAGAGACATAAATGATCTGATTGACATGTTTTTCAAATTCTTCTAGACGAAGCGGTCGATTGTCTAAAGCAGATGGCAAACGGAAACCGTAATCTACTAGCATCTGTTTTCTCGCTCGGTCGCCATTATACATTCCTCTGATTTGAGGCATGGTCACGTGCGATTCGTCAGCCACGATCAAAAAATCTTCAGGAAAGAAATCCAATAGCGTATAAGGCGGTTCGCCTTCTTTACGTCCGTCCATATGCCGAGAATAATTTTCGATTCCTGAAGTGTAGCCCATTTCTAACATCATTTCAATATCATAATTGGTTCGCTGTTCTAAACGTTGAGCTTCTAGAAGTTTGTTTTCATTTCGTAAAACAGCTAAACGCTGCTCTAATTCTGCTTTGATATTCGCTACGGCATGCTCCATATGTTCGTCATTCGTCACAAAGTGAGTTGCCGGGAAGATTGCTACATGTTCCGTTTCTCCTAAAACTTCACCTGTCAGCGCGTTGACTTCTCGGATACGTTCGACTTCATCTCCAAAAAACTCCACTCTTAAGGCACGTTCATCTCTTGAAGCCGGGAAAATCTCCACGACATCACCACGCACTCGAAAACGACCGCGCTGAAAATCTATATCATTTCTTTCGAACTGGATACTGACTAAGTCACGAATCAACTGGTTGCGATCTAATTCTGCTCCTTGTCGAATCGAAACGACTTGTTTTTGATACTCAAAAGGCGAACCTAATCCAAAAATACATGAAACGGATGCAATGACGATCACATCATTTCTTTCTAATAATGAACTAGTAGCCGAATGTCGTAATTTATCGATCTCATCATTTACACTTGAATCTTTTTCGATATACGTATCGCTTGAAGGCACATAAGCTTCAGGCTGATAATAATCATAATAAGAAACAAAATATTCAACAGCATTGTTAGGGAAAAATTCCTTGAATTCCCCGTACAGCTGACCAGCCAATGTTTTGTTATGGGCAATAATCAGTGTTGGTTTATTCACTTTCTCAATAAGATTGGAAATCGTATATGTTTTCCCTGTTCCAGTCGCACCTAATAAAATTTGTGCTTTTTTCCCGCCGACTACGCCATCCACTAATTGGTTAATCGCTTCAGGCTGATCACCAGCCGGTTGGTATTTCGAGACAAGCTCAAAGCGTCGGGAGGTATCTCTTTCAATCATTCTTTGTCCTCCTTTTCATTCATTCCTTTTCATTTTACGACCAATAAAAAGAAAAGGAAAGCATAGGCATTCCTTACTAAAAAATTATACCACACCGAACATACTTTCGCCACTTTTTTCTCTCATTCTCCATGTTATGTTTTATAACATACAATGTTAGAAACTCGCATTTTTTTCATTTTTTCGAGCCTACAGTCTTGTCTGATTCAGCACTTTTCGCCTATAATAATAAAATATTGGAAATTTAGGAGGTTGATTATGAAAAGAAAGCATTTATTTCACTCATTTGTTTTCTTAATGACAGGACTTGTGACACTTGCGTTTGGTCATGTTGCACAAGCTGACAACACTACAACGGCAGAGTCAAGCACAAGCGAGACAATGCAAAAAATAGAGCCCAAAAAAGACGTATACGTAATTGCTAGCGACTCTGCTTTTGCTCCATTTGAATTTCAAAACGCAAACGGCGAGTACGAGGGCATCGATGTAAAATTGATGGAAAGCATCGCCAAACTGCAAGGATTCAACATCCGAATGGACTATCGTGGATTCTCCGCTGCTTTGCAAGCTTTAGAATCAGGACAAGCAGACGGGATGATTGCCGGAATGACGGTAACGGACGAAAGAAAGAAAAGCTACGATTTTTCTGATTCTTACTTTGACAGCGGAATTCAATTAGCTGTCAAAAAAGGCGACACTTCGATCAAGTCTTATGAAGATTTGAAAGGAAAAACAGTCGGAGCAAAAGTTGGAACCGAAAGTGCAGAATTTTTAAGCGATCATGAATCTGAATACGGCTATTCTATCAAATATTTTGATGCTGCAGATCAATTGTATGACGGGTTGAAAGTTGGCGCAATTGATGCCATGATGGATGATTATCCAGTAATTGGTTATGCGATCAAACAAGGACAAGAATTGGAAACACCAATTGAAAAAGAATCTGGCGGAAAGTATGCATTTGCCGTCAAAAAAGGGCAAAACCCTGAACTTCTTAATATGTTCAATGAAGGATTGAAAGAATTAAAAAGAACAGGCGAGTACGATAAGATCATCAAAGAATATGTAGCAGATGGTTCAGAATCTTCTAGTGATTCTTCCGCAGCTGATGAATCGACATTTCTTGGACTTATCCAAAACAACTATCAAGCATTGTTAAAAGGACTTTGGCGAACGATTCTCTTGACTTTGATCTCCTTCGCTTTGGCTATAGTAATCGGTGTGATTTTTGGATTATTCAGTGTAGCACCAATACGCGCGCTTCGCACGGTTGCTAGCATTTATGTCGATATCATCCGTGGGATTCCGATGATGGTTCTTGCATTCTTTATTTTCTTTGGATTGCCTGGTATCGTTGGATTTACGATCCCCGACTTCATCGCTGGTGTTATCACCTTGACTCTTAACGCAAGTGCTTATATCGCAGAGATTGTTCGAGGCGGAATCAATGCCGTTCCTGTCGGACAAATGGAAGCTTCTAGAAGTTTGGGTCTTTCTTATAATCGGACGATGCAAAAAATCATTTTACCACAAGCGATACGCATCATGATTCCATCATTCGTGAATCAGTTCGTTATCTCATTGAAAGATACAACGATCATTTCCGCAATTGGTGTAGTCGAATTGCTACAAACTGGTAAAATCATCGTTGCACGTACGACACAAAGTACGTATGTTTATTTGATCATCGCGATCATGTACTTGATTTTGATTACAGCATTGACAAAATTAGCGAAAGTTTTAGAAAAGAAGGTGAAGTAAGATGGCAGAAAAAATCTTAGTTGAGCATCTAGTCAAAAAATACGGCGATAACACAGTATTAAACGACATCAACGTATCCATCAACGAAGGAGATGTCGTCTGTATCATCGGCCCTTCAGGTTCAGGAAAAAGTACATTCTTACGTTGCTTGAATCGTTTAGAAGAACCTTCTGACGGTGAGATCATTATTGACGGCGCCCACTTGATGGATAAAAGCACAGATATCAACTTGGTGAGACAACATATCGGAATGGTATTCCAGCACTTTAACCTATTCCCTCATCTTTCTATTTTGGAAAACATCATTTTAGCACCGATGGATCTGAAGAAAGAATCCAGAGAAGAAGCAGAGAAAAAAGCAATCAAATTGCTACAGACAGTTGGTCTAGAAGATAAAAAAGATATGTATCCTGAAATGCTTTCCGGTGGACAAAAACAGCGTGTAGCTATCGCTCGTGCTCTAGCGATGAATCCTGACATCATGCTTTTTGATGAGCCTACTTCTGCACTCGACCCTGAAATGGTTGGTGATGTCTTGAACGTCATGAAAAAATTGGCAGAACAAGGTATGACGATGGTTATCGTTACGCACGAAATGGGGTTCGCTAAAGAAGTAGCCAATCGCGTCATGTTCATTGACGACGGTAACTTTTTAGAAGATGGAACGCCTCAACAAATCTTTGAAAATCCGCAAAATGAACGGACAAAAGATTTCTTGAATAAAGTATTAAATATTTAATAAAAACCAAAAATGCACGGTCGCCATGAAGGGACCGTGTGTTTTTATCTTCTTATTTTCTCACCTAACTGTATCAGTCGCATCGCTTGTTCTCCTGCACAAACAAGCAATCGCTCTACCTGTTCCATCGCATAAGAAAGTTCCATCGGTTCATTGATGATATCAAGTACATAGTCGATACCAGTTTCATAAATGGTCGAAAGATTAGCCGAGGCACTACCGACGATAGCTATAACAGGAATATCATATTTTTTGGCTAGAATAGCAATCCCAACTGGTGCTTTTCCATTCAAAGATTGACCGTCCATTCTCCCTTCACCTGTAATGACAACATCTGCCTTTTTCATGTATTCTTCAAGCTTTAAAAGTTCAAGGATTTTCGAGATTCCTTGACACATTTCTGCATCGCAGAACGCCAACAGACCTGCTCCTAAACCACCTGCCGCACCTGCACCTTCCATTTCTAGAACGGTTATCCCTAACGTTTCTTGGATCTTTTGACCATAATGACAGAGTGCTTCATCTAATTTTAACACTTGCGCTCCAGAAGCTCCTTTTTGTTTCCCATAAATAAAAGAAGCGCCGTTTTGCCCACATAGAGGGTTGGAAACATCAGATAAAATGTAAAAAACAGTCTCTTTCAACCTTGGATTAATATTAGATATATCAATGGAATCAATCATTGCGATTTCTTTCGCGCCAAGCGCTATCTCTTTTCCATCGGCATCTTTAAAAGACACTCCCAAAGCTTGGGCCATACCCACTCCGCCGTCGTTCGTTGCACTTCCACCAATACCGATATAAATTTCATTTACACCATGGGCTAGTACTTCATTGATGAGCTCGCCTGTTCCATAAGATGTTGCTTCCATCGGATTCATCTGATTGGTTCCAACAAGCATCAAACCGGAAGCTTGAGCCATTTCGATCACGGCACGCTCGGTATCAATCAACCCAAATTTTGCTTGAACCATTTGCTGATACGGTCCAGTCACTGTGATGTATCGATATTCTCCACCGCACCCCTCAATGATTGCATCAACAGTACCTTCTCCACCATCTGCAATCGGGATCTTGAGTACATCTGCTTGTTTCTCCACTCGTTTGATTCCTTCTTCAATAGATGCTTCTACTTCAAAAGTCGAAGCACTTCCTTTATAGGAGTCTGACGCAATGATGATTTTTTTCTTCATGCTACACCTGCTTTTTCTACCATAATCAACATGACTACTTTAAGCTATGGACGTACTAAACATGGCTTTTTGTGATCAAACGTCCATCCTGGAATTAAGAATTGCATTCCTACTGCATCATCTCTTGAATCTAATTCGTTGTCTAAATAGAGCTGATGTGCCTTTTCTACTTTCTCCATATCTAGTTCTACACCTAAACCAATGATTTCTTCTGTCAACTTGATTTTCCCATCTCTAATAACGAATGGTCTTTTTGATAATTCCTGTCCATCTTGCCAGATCCAATGAGTGTCGATGGCTGTGATCTCACCAGGTGCCGCCGCTGCTACATGCGTAAACATCGCAAGTGAGATATCAAAGTGATTATTGGAATGAGAGCCCCAAGTCAATCCAAAATCATGACACATTTGCGCTACTCTGACCGAACCATCCATTGTCCAGAAATGGGGATCTGCTAATGGGATAGATACGCTTTGCAAAGCTACAGAATGTTGCATTTGTCGCCAGTCTGTAGCTACCATATTTGTGGCTGTTGGTAATCCAGTTGCTTTTCTGAATTCCGCTAATGCTTCTCTTCCCGATAATCCATTCTCAGCCCCACAAGGATCTTCCGCATAAGATAAGATACCATTCATTCCCTTGCATAAATCAATTGCTTCTTGCAAAGACCATGCGCCATTTGGATCTAGCGTGATCCTAGAGTTTGGAAAAGCTTTTTTCAAAGCACAGATCGTCTTTATCTCTTCCTCACCTTCTAAGACGCCTCCTTTTAATTTGAAATCCTTAAAACCGTATCTTTCATGTGCAGCTTTCGCTAAAGAGACGATCGAATCAGAAGTCAATGCTTCTTCTCTTCTCAGTCGACCCCATTCATCAGACTCATCGTCACCTAGCAAATAAGGCAACGTCGTTTGTCTAGAATCTGCAATATAAAACAGATATCCTAGAACGTCTATCTCATCTCTTTGCTGTCCATTTCCTAAAAGCGCAGCAACTGGAACTTGAAAGAACTTGCCTAATAGATCAAGAAAAGCTGATTCAATAGCTGTTACTGCGTGAATCGTTGTGCGCAAATCATAAGTCTGCAATCCTCGACCACTACTATCCAAATGATTGAAATTATGATGGACTTTCTTCAACACATTTTTATATTCACCGATTGTTTTACCAATAAGCAGTTGCTTTGCGTCTTCTAAAACCTTTTGGATATTTTTCCCTCCCGGCACTTCTCCTACACCGATTTCTCCATTGTCTGCTGTCATCAAAAATAGATTTCTCGTAAAATAGGGGCCATGAGCACCGCTTAGATTCAGTAGCATACTGTCATAACCTGCGATTGGTATAACTTTTGTATCAATTATTTTCGGAATCATCTTTTTTCTCCTTTTTGTTTTAATTTCTAATTGCCTAGCTTATTAAAAAATTCCTATAGCAAATCCTACCAACGTCCAAACGATGCTGATTCCCCACAATTTGAAGAAAGAAAAGCGAATATACTCTCTAATTGTTTCTCCTCCAAGGTCGCAGGCCATGATGATTTGAGGCTGTGCCACGATAGAAGCAAATGCACCAACATTGAAAAATAACGCTAACACGATAATATCTGCAGCAACTCCATATTGTTCTCCTACTGCTGTTATAATGGGAACTAAGGCAAAATACCAAGTATCATTAGTGAAAATGAACATCAAAGGTGTACTCAACAGTGCGATAATGATATGAAGATAGGGTCCCATAGAAGAAGGCACGATCTCAACTAAAGTCATGACCATTTGTTCCATCATCCCCGTTCCTTCCAATACACCAACTACGACTCCTGACATAAAGACGATCGGTGCTATGGGATAGGTAGCCGCAGCATATTTGCTGACCAGCTTGTTTTGCATCTTGCGATCTGGATAATTGATCACTAGTGCAAGGATTAAACCAACGGCAAAAATATAAAATTCTGGAAAAGAAGTAACGATAAGTAGCGTGACCACAGCTATTGTCAAGCAGAGATTGAACCAAAAAAGTTTAGGTCTTGACATTTCGGAAAGCTCTGGTTCTTCTCCCACTAATGTACCTGCTTCTATATTCTTTTTAATGAATCCATTTCTTTTTTGGCTTTTCTTTCCTAAAAAATAAGCGAATATCATGGTCAAAATCGTCATCAATATCATCAAAGGAATTAGTTTTAAAAAGACATGCATCGCCGGACTATCGACATTTGGCAACAATGCAGCAGCCCGGAGCACCCGTGCATTCCAAGGTTTAATCGTTCCTAACATCGTACCAAGCGAAGTCAAAAAAACCAGAATCATCGGATCAATCTTTAATTTTTTAAACAACGGTAATAGTAATGGGATAACAATCAAATAAGTAGACATGACACTCCCGTCTAATGTTGCAAGGATAGCCAACGGTACAGTAAAACTACACAGGATTGGTCCACCAATCTTCATTTTCTTCAGCACTTTATAGATCAAAATCTCAAATAATCCAGCATCTGTCATTAATGCAAAATACGGTAACGAGAACATAATCATTAAAAAGATACTTCTAGTGAGATCTAGTCCAGATATAATATGTTCTGTTGTCTTGGATAAATCAGCACCGCTTAGAAATGAAAAAACAAGGGGCAAAATCGCAAAACAAACCAAAATATTCAGTTTATCTTTCATTAGCAGAAAAGTGATGACTCCCATCATTGCGAAGCCTAAAATTGCTAAATAACTCATGCCGTAATCTCCTTCAACCATTTTTTCATAATTGATCCAGCTGGCAAGAATAGGAGAAAAGTCAGCTAGTTTCATCAATTATCTTTTATTACATGTTTAGCGCACCAAACAAGGTCTACTTGAATCAAACATCCAACCTTTAATTAAATATTGCATTGCTAACGAGTCATCACGATCCCTATATTTCTTTTCAATTTTTTGATATAGGTGATGCGCTGATTCAAGTTTTTCCATATCTATTTCGATGCCTAATCCAGGCTTATCTGTCACTTTGATTTTTCCATCACGAATAACTAAAGGATCTTTGCATAACGCCTGTCCATCTTGCCAAATCCAGTGTGTATCAATAGGAGTGATTTTTCCAGGAGCCGCTGCTGCACATTGCGCAAATACAGCTAAGGAAATATCAAAATGATTATTAGAATGCGATCCCCAAGTCAATCCGAAATCAGCTAATATTTGAGCCATACGAATACTTCCATTCAACGTCCAAAAATGAGGATCAGCCAACACGATATCTACAGCTTTTGTTTCTAAGGCATGATAGAATTGTCGCCAATTCGTCGCAATCATGTTCGTTGCCACTTGATGCCTTGTAGCTGTCTTGAATTCTGACATGATCTCACGACTAGAAAATCCTTGTTCAGGACCACATGGATCTTCGACATAGGAAATCATTGATAATTTGTCTTTACACAGATCAATTGCTTCTTCTAAAGACCATGCACCATTTGGATCGATATTGATTCGTGCATCGGGGAAAGCGTCGTGCAGTGCTTCTATCGCTTTCATCTCTGCTTCCCCCGAAAAAACTCCGCCTTTCAACTTGAAATTATTGAACCCATATCTTTCTTTCACCGCTTTTGCTTGAGCAACAATTTCTTCAGGTGTCAATGTTTCTTTTCGACGAAGTTCGTCCCATTTATCTTTACATGAAGATTCCACTAAATATGGCAAATCAGTCTTCTCGCAATCTGCGATATAAAATAGATAGCCAAGGACTTCAACTTCGGCTCGCTGTCTTCCATCTCCAAGCAATGTACACATCGGCATATTTAGATGCTTTCCTAATAGATCAAGCATAGCGCATTCAACTGCTGCTTCTGCTTGAACAACAAATTTCATATTTTTCAAATCTAAACCTTGCAGACCCTGTCCATCATTTCCTTTTGCCAACCAACCTTTTTTACGAATAGTTGTAATCACTTGTCGGTAATCAGCAATTTTCTGACCTTCTACCAAAGGAATATAACTTTCTAGCATCTTTGTAATATCTTCTCCGCCATGAATCTCTCCCACTCCTCTTTGACCAGTCTCATCTTCTAAAACAACGATATTCCTTGTAAAGTAAGGGGCGTGGGCTCCACTGAGAGTCAGAGTCATACTGTCATAACCTGCTACTGGATAGACAGCCATTTTCATTATTTTGGGTATCGTATCAATCGTTCTCATACACTAGTTCCTCTCTCTTTACGAAAATCAAACTGTATCTTTACTTTCGATTGTCAAGTTATTTATTTTTTCGTAGTAACACGCAATAGCTGAATGATCTTTTTTCTCCAAACCGTCATTTTTTAGTACTTGCATGATTTCCATCAATTGAGCTGTCAAAGGAATTCCGGCATTTATCATATGTGAGGTATCTAACGCATTCTGTAGATCTTTGATGTGCAACTCTATTCTGAATCCTGGATCAAAATCTCGGTTCAAAATCATCGGTGATTTAGCATCCATAACCGTACTCCCTGCTAATCCACCACGAATCCCTTGATAGACCAACTCGGGATCAGCACCTGCTTTAGTAGCAAAGGATAAAGCTTCACCGACAGCGGCGATATTGATTGCGACGATTATTTGATTAGCTAGTTTAGCAATGTTTCCCGCACCTACCTCACCTATATAAGTGACTGAACTTGCCATTGATAGGAGCAACTCATAGCATTGATCAAAAACTTTCTTTTTCCCACCGACCATAACAGCGATTGTTCCGTCAATTGCTTTTGGTTCTCCTCCAGATACCGGCGCATCTAAGAACTCTACTCCAAGTCCTGCAAGCTTTTCTGCAAATCGCTGACTAGAAACAGGATTAATCGAACTCATATCGATTACGATCTTGCCTTCACTGATTCCAGCGGCTATCCCTTCTTCTGAAAACAATGCGGCTTCCACATTCGGAGAATTCGGTAACATAGTAATTACGATATCTGATTGATTTGCTAACTCCTGACTATTTTTTGCTGTTGAAGCTCCAGCTGCTGCAACTTCATCCATATTCGATTGATTGAAATCATAACAGATAACCTCATAACCATCTTTTATTAGATTTTTTGCCATTGGTTTACCCATGATTCCTAGTCCTACAAATCCGATTTTCATTTCTTATTCCTCCATATCTCGTTTATTTATGATTTTTTCAAGTACTTCAGACATTTCTTTCTTTAATTGATCGGAAGACGTCGTGTTCGGTAAAATACTTGCTCCAACATCTAGTCCAATCAAATTACAAGCATCTTTTGTAGCTATTGGAAATGATGCACGGTCAAACATATTCCTAAATTCTGTCAATTCAAATTGCGCGTTTCGCGCGGAAGACAAGTCGCCAGTGCAATAATGTTCATAAATAGAGACGACTAATTCAGGGACAACATTCGCTGTAGATGCAACTGCGCCGACCGCCCCATAGACAAGAGATCCTAAAATCAAGGTGTCTCTTCCAGCCATTACTTTGAACTCCTCATTCTCAGTACGTCGAATATATTCTGCTGTCAAATGTACATTCCCACTACTATCCTTAATTCCAACAATATTCGGATACTGGGAAAGATGAACGACCAAAGAAACACTTAGACTATATCCAACTTTTCCAGGATTGTTATATAGCAAAACAGGTAGATGAGGCACAGCCTTTGCAATCGTGATTATGTGTTGATACAATTCGTCATCTGTAGGAGAAATGAACATCGGTGGCAAGATCGATAAACCATCAGCACCGTTTTCCTCTGCTGTTTTTGCCATCAACACTCCTTCCTTCGTCGTGATCGATCCAATACCCATATAAACTGGTACACGTTTATTGGCTGATTTAACGATTGTTTGGAGACCTTTCTTTTGTTCCTCTTTATCAATCGCAAAAAACTCTCCGTTACTTCCAAATGCTAAAATACCATTGACGCCTCCTTGAATCACATGTTCAACCATTCGTTCTAATGGTGCAGTTTTTATCTGATTCTCTTGATTTACCGGTGTAACAATTGGGACGATAATCCCTTTGACTTTTTCAATATCCATGCATTCTCCTCCTAGGGATGTTCATCACAACATAAAAGTGATTTTTTTCACAATCGTTTCTTCAATATTCATGCTACAAATCAATATCGCAATAATTATAAGAACGTTTTCATAATAAAAAGTATATATTTTCACAATGATTTAGGGTATGGTACAGGTAACAGAAATAATTCATCTTTTGATAAGATTATTCGTTATCCATCACAATTATCGATGATTTCTACAGGATAATAATCATTTTTTTTAAAAATAAATGTTATATTAGAAGTCTTGTTGATTTATTATTGAATTTCCTTTATATTTTTTATGTAAACGTTACCTTTTGCTGTTTTACTGTATTTTCTTACAAGGAGAACTAGATGAACATCTCTAAACAATTAGCACGGAATATTGTCAAAAATCTCAAAGATGTACTAAAACAAGAAATCAACTTTATCGATACAGAGGGCATAATCATTGCAAGCACCGATGAGGAACGGATCAGGACCCTCCATGAAGGGGCAAAAATCGTTTTGGATACGAAAAAAGAAGTTTTTATCAGCGAAGACGGCCAATTCAAAGGAACGAAGCGTGGAATCAACGCCTCGGTGTATTTTGAACAACATATCATCGGTATAATTGGACTGACCGGTGGAAAGGAAGTGAAAAAGTATGCTGAAATTTTAAAAAAAATGACAGAAATACTCATAAAAGAGGCATATCTGAAAGATTTTACTTTTCAATTAAGGGAGAGACATCGTCTGACGATCGAATCGCTATTGTTTCCTTTCAGTCATTTTGACTCTCCTCACTTGATCGAGCTTGATTTTTCTTCTCCATATTATGTAGTTGTGGGGCAACTTCCTGACAATCAGGAATTGTATCAAGAGCAGATCACCCCTTTATTAGAGTTACTTGAAAGGGTCTTTTCTTACTACAGTCAGGCTTTGTTCACTGTACATAGGCAACAAATCATTATCCTAGTCAATCGCATTTCCAGAGCCTTATTGATATCGTTACTTGACAAAGTCCAGACAAATTTTGAAAAATCGTATCAGTTACAACTGAACTTCGGAATTGGGTCGCTTTGTTATACAGAGCAGGAGACACCGCAATCTTTCCTTCATGCCCAGCATGCTTGTGAATGGATAACTTTCCATCAATCTGTGAACAAGATCCGCTTTTTTGAAGATTTAGACCTCGGGATCCTTTTACCAGCAATCCCATCAGGTCAACGATCATTATATGTAAAACGTATTTTGAAAAGCTTGACAGAAGAAGAAGTACATTTATTCAAGAAAACTTTGACATGCTTCAGTAAAAATAACGGAAGTATCAAAAAATGTGCAGAAGAATTATTTATTCATAAAAACACCTTGCAATATCGACTGAATAAACTCCATTCTCTCACTGGTTATAACCCTAGAAACTATGATGATTATCTTATTCTAAAGCTAGCTTTTTTGTTGATACAAATATGACGATTACAAAAAACCAGATGAACATAAGGTTGTCCGTCTGGTTTCTACTTATTTCTCAGTAGGACTGCTCCACATTCGTTGTAATTTTTCCATCGTCCATATATAAATAATGATGCCTATACCGATAATCACAATATATTCTATACCAAACTCAACCCGCGTCCCCGAATTGATCCTAAAAGTTGAAGCGTTTGTGTTAAATATTTTAGGATATAGATATAACAAAATATTCTTGAGATCATATTTTCCTAGTGGTGGCAAAAAAAGAAAATAACTTCCTAAGAGACATAGGCTGACGAAAGAATTCTTTACGACTGTTGTAAAATAATAACAAACTAAAAAGGAAAGAAATGCAAACCCCAATAGGACACTCAATTGAAGCGGCGCTTTCTCAAGATAAGATATTTGCCTAATTAACGCTTCATCGATTTGTGTCGATTTGTCAGCCTGAACAAAAAATCTTGAAAAAGACTGCAACATCAAAAATAAAATGAGGGAAGCAAGTATAAAAATAATTAAACTAAGAAACCCCGCTCCTATCTTATGACGATTGATTTGCCATTGAGAATCCAAACAGCGCCTGATTTTCATTGTATGGTATTTGATATCTGCATTTGCTATTACTATCCCGTATACCCCCGAAAAAAAAGGAAAGAGAACAAAAAACGAAGAAGACAATAATTGGTTGACCCCGTTTTGGACATTTAAAGCAGCAAAACTGGAATGATAAGCAACGTAATGATATTTCAACGGATTGTCAACTATTTCAGTATTTTCGTTCATACTGATAGAAAAAGGTTGTTAAAGTATTTCTTGGATCGTTTCACCCATTGCCAAGGCTTCCTCTACATAATATTGGAAATGACGAAGATGACTTTGAATGAGCATTATTTGAGAAACGAACATTAAAGTAGAAAGCAACAATATTACTGAAAGAAAAAGGTAAAATATTTTCGAACGTCTTTGATAATAAAATTCAAAAAGCATTTTTACCTCCTTTTTGTTGAAATAAAAAAGCTGCGTAAATCCTCGGACGTGATAGGTTCTATTTTTCCGTTTTTTACATTTAATAACTCATCAGCCATTTCCAAGTAATATTCTTCATGACCACTTAAGATGACTGTAGCTTCTTTTTTCAGCTGAACCAAGCAATAAAGCAGCACTTTCCGATTCTTTTGATCTAATCCATTCAACACTTCATCTAATAAAACAACTCGCGGCGCAAGCAACAATAGCAATAGCAGCGAAAGCATCTTTTTTTCTCCCAGAGAATAGTTCTTAACTTTCACATACGATAAAAATGAAAGGGGTAAAAAATCGATTTTTTGTTTAGAGATTAGTTCTTTTATTTGCCGATTTTTTGTCAGTAAAATCAGATTATCTAATCCAGTTAGATTCAAGTAAAAAGGGGTAGAGTCAAAAACACAAAAACAACTACCTGTTTTTTCAATCGTTCCCGAGTAGCTATCAATACCGACAATGCAGCGAAATAAAGTCGTTTTGCCAATGCCATTATCCCCATAAAGATAATAGATTTTATTTTGATCAAATGTGAATGACAGATGATCAAATAAGATTTTTTGCCCAAATCGTTTAGAAAAATCAATAAGTTTCATAGACAAACTCCTGAATAGATTAGTACCATGTAGAACCACCATTACCATGTACTCCAACCATATACTTTTTTAATTTCTTCAATCAAAATGAACTAATTCAATCAATCGAGTTTTTTATTTATTTATATTTTACCAAAATATAGTAATGGCTCATTATCAACTTTTTATCAATATAGAAAGTGATAGCCATCCCCTTATTTCATTTCTTAGATTCCTTTTTCCCCTAATAAACGCTATTGAAAACTAGCATTACTAAGTGTTAATACATAAAAAAATAAAAGACTTACCATTTTTTCTAGAAATAGAAAATTTTGGTAAGTCTTTTTGACACTTGTATTTTTTACTAGAAAAGCTACTTCCGCTTTTTCCCACCAAAAGCATCTTTGAATTTATCGAAGAAACCATCTTCTTGTTGTTCTTCTACTTTGATGCCGCCAGCTTCAGCGAATGCACGTAACGCTTCTCTTTGTTGTTCATTTAGATTTTTCGGCGTGATCAGTTTTACTTTGACATGTTGGTCGCCTGTTGCACCACCACGTAACTTTGGAGCGCCTTTTCCACGTAAACGGAAGTTCGTACCTGTCTGTGTACCAGCAGGAATCTTCAGTTTCACATCTCCATGGACAGTTGGTACTTGGACTTCATCCCCCAAAGCTGCTTGTACAAAACTTAAAGGCAATTCATAGTAGATTTCAGAGCCTTCACGGTCAAAGATATCACTTTCTTCTACACGGAAGACCACATACAAATCACCAAATGGTCCGCCGTTTTCTCCGGCTTCTCCTTGACCAGCTAAACGCATTTGTTGTCCTTCTTCTACCCCAGCTGGTACATTCACTTTGACTGAGTGAGCTTTCTTCTCATGACCTGAGCCATGACAGGTTGGACAAGGTTCTTTGATTTCTTTTCCTGTACCATGACAAACATCACAAGTTTGACGGCTCATCACTCGTCCAAGCGGTGTTTGGCGTTCTACATTGATCGTACCTGCACCATGGCATTTATGACAAGTAGTTGGTTGCGTACCTGGTTTTGCCCCATTTCCGCCACAAGTATGACAGATTTCTTCCCGATTGTACTTGATTTCTTTCTCTACGCCAAAAATTGCTTCTTCAAAAGATAAGTCGATCGTATATTGCAAATCAGCACCTTGACGAGGCGCATTGGGATCGACTGAACGACCTCCCCCTCCAAAGAACGAGTCGAAGATATCTTCAAAACCACCGAAGCCGCCGCCAGAGAAGCCGCCGAATCCACCAAATCCGCCACCAGCTCCACCAGCACCGTAATTTGGATCTGTACCTGCATGCCCGTATTGGTCATATGCAGCGCGTTTTTGCGGATCACTTAAAATTTCATAAGCTTCTGATACTTCTTTAAATTTTTCTTCTGCATCAGGTTCTTTATTGATATCAGGATGGTATTTTTTTGAAAGCTTACGATAAGCTTTCTTTATTTCATCTTCTGATGCTCCTTTTGAGAGCCCTAAGACTTCATAATAATCACGTTTTGTTGCCATAGGCTTTCCTCCTATTGGTTCTCATCATTTTCACGTCGCTTGTTATCATATCATATTTTGTTTGAAACAAAAACCGATACTTCAAACTATTTTTCAAAAGAAAAAGCCAAAGTAGCAACTTTGGCCTTCTCTCGAAATTCAGTGAACTGATTATTTATCGTCGCCATCGACTTCTTCAAAATCAGCATCAACGACATCATCTGCTCCGCCTTGAGCTGCTTCTGGGTTTTCTTGAGCTTGTTGTTGTGCCGCTTGTTCATATAGTTTAACAGTCAAGTTTTGAACGATTTCGTTCAATGCATCGCGTTTAGTTTTCATTTCTTCAATGTTGTTTGCTTCAACAGCGGCTTTCAATTCATCGCGAGCTGTTTCTGCTTTTTTCACTTCTTCTTCGTCTACTTTGCCTTCTAATTCTTTCAATGTTTTGTCCACAGAGAATAGCAATGCGTCTACATCATTACGTAGGTCAACTTCCTCTTTACGAGCTTTATCTGCTTCAGCGTTTGCTTCTGCATCTTTTACCATACGTTCGATTTCTTCGTCTGTTAGACCTGAAGAAGATTTAATCGTGATTTTTTGTTCTTTTTGTGTACCTAAATCTTTCGCAGATACATTTACAATCCCGTTTTTATCAATATCGAATGTTACTTCGATTTGTGGGATACCACGAGGAGCTGCTGGAATATCTGTCAATTGGAATCTTCCTAGTGTTTTGTTGTCAGCAGCCATTGGGCGTTCACCTTGTAATACATGGATGTCTACTGCTGGTTGATTATCTGCTGCAGTTGAGAACACTTGTGATTTACTTGTTGGGATCGTTGTATTGCGGTCAATCAATTTAGTGAATACACCGCCCATTGTTTCGATACCTAATGACAATGGCGTAACGTCAAGTAAAACAACATCTTTTACATCACCAGTGATCACGCCGCCTTGTATAGCAGCACCCATCGCAACTACTTCATCAGGGTTAACTGATTTGTTTGGTTCTTTTCCTGTTTCTTTACGTACTGCTTCTACAACTGCAGGGATACGAGTAGATCCACCGACCAAAATAACTTCGTCGATTTCTGATTGTGATAAACCTGCATCTTTTAGTGCTTGACGTACTGGTACTTTCGTACGTTCTACTAAGTCAGCTGTTAATTCATCAAATTTTGCACGTGTCAATGTCATTTCCAAGTGCAATGGTCCAGATTCACCGGCTGTGATAAATGGCAAACTGATTTGTGTGCTTGATACGCCAGATAAATCTTTTTTCGCTTTTTCAGCGGCATCTTTCAAGCGTTGTAACGCCATTTTGTCTTGAGATAAGTCAATGCTGTTTTCTTTTTTGAATTCTGCTACCATGTAGTCGATGATTTTGTTATCAAAGTCATCCCCACCTAGATGGTTGTCACCAGCTGTTGACAATACATCAAAGACACCGTCTCCTAATTCAAGGATTGATACGTCAAAAGTACCACCACCAAGGTCGAATACTAAGATTTTTTCGTCACGATCTGTTTTATCCAAACCATAAGCAAGAGCAGCTGCAGTTGGTTCATTAACGATACGTTCTACTTCTAAACCAGCGATTTTACCAGCATCTTTTGTTGCTTGACGTTGTGCATCGTTAAAGTAAGCTGGTACAGTAATAACTGCTTTTTCGACTTTTTCACCTAAGTAATCTTCTGCAAATCCTTTAATATATTGAAGAATCATTGCTGAGATTTCTTGAGGTGTGTATGATTTGCCTTCTACATCTACTTTGTAACCAGCTTCACCGATATGGCGTTTGATTGATGAAATCGTATTTGGGTTTGTTACAGCTTGACGTTTTGCCACTTCCCCTACTTGGATTTCTCCATTTTTGAATGATACAACAGAAGGTGTTGTACGGTTTCCTTCTGGGTTAGCGATGATTTTTGCTTCGTTTCCTTCTAGTACTGCTACTGCAGAGTTAGTCGTACCTAAGTCAATACCGATAATTTTACTCATAATTAACGTCTCCTTCTTTAATTGAAAGTGTAAGTTTTATATCCGCACAATTATTGTGCAACAATGACCATAGTTGGTCTTAACACGCGATCATGTAATTTATAGCCTTCTTGTAGTACTTCTACAATCGTATCGGCTGGTGTATCTTCAGTCGCTGGAACAGTTTGTACTGCTTGATGAAGATTAGGATCAAAGGATTCTCCTTTAGCAGGGATTTTCTCGATTCCTTCTTCTTCCAGTGCGTTACGTAAACTTTCCAAAACCATTTCCACGCCTTTTTTCAAGCTTGCTCCTTGATCATCTGACACTTCTGTGGCTAATGCACGTTCCAGATTGTCAATTGATGGAAGCAATTTTTTGGCTAAATCTTGTGAACGGTATTTTTGTAATTGCTCACGTTCATTTTTTCCTCGATTTGCCATATTTGCGATTTCCGCACGAGCCCGCAAATATTTATCTTCCATTTCTTCTAATTCAGCTTTTAATTTTGCTGATTCGAATTCTTCCGCTTCAACTTCTGAAATGCCTGAATCTTCTGCAGCTTCGACATCGATTTCCGGTTCTGGCTGAGCATCTGTCATTTCTTTATCTAGTTCTTCTTGATTTTCTTTCACGATACAGTCTTCCTTTCATTATTCAGTCAGCTGTTTGATTGCTCTTACTAAGAAAGAGAGAACGATCAGCTGCAAATAGCTTCGTTATTCACATTACGAGTTTGACAAGTCAAGTGATCGATAGTAATCAGCAAGCTTAGCTGCTAGTTCTCTTCGATAAACATCCACTAGACCAAACATCCGAGAATAAGGCATACTAGTCGGCCCTAACAAGGCTATTGTACCTCTTCCATGACCATCTATCTCGTAACTTGCTTGAATCATGCTCATATTCTGCAATAAATCATTACCTAATTCAGCACCGATTTTGATACGAATATTATTATCCATCGGAGTGATCATTTGTGTAAGTCCATCGGAGTCTTTCATAAAAGAAAACATCGATTTAAACTGATCAAGATCTTGACGGGGCTCATAATCCAAGAGATTCATTTGTCCACTGACATAAACTTTTTCTTCAAACACATGACCAAGAACGGTGTCAAACAACTGGGACATCCCTTCTGTGGTCTGGAAATATTTATGAAGAATCATCGGAATCTCTGTACGTAGTTTATGGTATACCGTCATCAGAGGATCCCCGACTAGACGGTCGTTTACAATTTGCACCATTTTTTCTAGTTCCTGACTTCCCATGTATTCGGGAAGAGTGAACACTTGGCTTTCTACATTTCCCATATCTGTCACGACAATCGCAATGATCTGTCGATTATTCAAGGGTACGATACGAAAGCCTGTTAGTCGGCGGTCTTTTATTTCAGGTCCCAACGAAAAAGTCGTATAACTTGTCAGCTCAGATAAGATCTCAGCAGATTGCTTAATGATCTCATTGATCTCATGAAATTCTCTACCTAAAGACTGACGTATCAGCAGCAAGTCATCTTCTGCTACGCGAGCAGGTTTTAACAAATGATCCACATAATAACGATAGCCTAAAGCAGATGGAATCCGCCCAGAAGAAGAGTGAGTCTTCAACAGCAACCCTTCATCTTCTAATGCCTTCATATCATTGCGAATCGTTGCTGAACTGGCCTTGACTCCCTCAGACATCAATGTTTTGGAACCAACGGGCACGCCACTACTCGTATAGTGTTGGATGATCAGACGTAAAATGTCGTTTTGTCGCTTTGTTAACATCTTCCTCACCTCTCATTAGCACTCATATATTCTAAGTGCTAATCCACTTATAAATATAGCAAGAAGCCCTTCTCCTGTCAAGAGAAAGACTTCATTTTTTAGCACTCTATCGTCCAGAGTGCTAATTATGAGCAATTGCTATAAATTCAGTTATATCAACGTTTCAATAGTTCTTTATTGTATTTTTGAACTTTTTTTATTTAAATTCCGATAAAAAACAAATATTCTTTAAACTATTTTTCAAACAAAAAACGCTCAAACACATTGTTTCCCAAAAAAGTCCCTCTAGGTGTCAAATAAATACGTTCTTCTTCATTAACAAGTAACCCTTCTTCCTCTAACTTCATCAACACATCTCCATACACCGATTCAATCGTTTGTTGATAGCGATCATAGAAGTGTTTTTTAGCAATCCCAGTTTTTTTTCTTAGCCCCAAGAACATTTCTTCTTCTATTTGATTTTTTCGTGTCAATTTTTCTTCTTCCAATACTGGGCGTTCATTGACTCGTAATGGACGTAAATAGTGTTGGATTGGTCCTTTGTTGCGATAACGAATATTTCCAAGATAACCGCTAGCTCCTGCTCCAAACCCAAAATAATGGTCATTGTTCCAATACATCAAGTTATGCTGCGACTCGTGTCCGGAAAGCCCAAAGTTACTTATTTCATATTGGTGACGTCCATGCTTTTCCATTGCTTCAATGGTCTCTTCAAACATTTTAGTTTCCGTTTCCTGATCAGGCAGTTCGAGTCTTCCTTGTCGTACCCAGTTCATGAACATTGTTTTGTTTTCTAGGATCAATGAGTACAAAGAATAGTGAGGCAGATCCAAAGCCAAAGCTTTTTCCAAAGTATCCCGATACCCTTCAAGTGTTTGTCCCGGTAATGCATAAATCAAATCGATGCTTACATTGGTAAAATTTTCTGCTTTTAAAAATTTCATCGTTTGAAACACATCTTCTGCGGTGTGTTTACGTCCAATTTTTTTCAGTAAGCGATTGTCAAATGTCTGAACTCCCATGGATAAACGATTGACGCCATAGTTTTTCATCACTTGAAGCTTTTCACGGGTCAAATCGCCAGGATTCGCTTCTACAGTAAACTCTTTACCATCCTGGAAAGGCAAGATCTCTCTAGCTCCTGATAACAATCGATCAAGTTGTTTAGCAGATAAAGAGGTCGGTGTTCCGCCCCCTACATAAAGTGTTTCCAAATTCGCTGTCGGGTGACTTTCCAGCATTAATCTCATTTCATTCAGCAGCATTTCCACATACTCATCTACCGGTTGCCCTTCTAAAAAAACTTTATTAAAGTCACAGTAATAGCAGATATGCTCGCAAAATGGGATATGAATGTACGCAGAAACCTTGTTTTCTGCGGGATTTATTGTTTCTATCATTGAAATTCTTTCTCCTTACGTCGAAAAGTCGTACCTGTTTTCGACCTTCTTTAAACGGTGTTCAAGCACCAGCTCCTTGAAATAAGCCGCATGTTTATAATCTAAGAAGTCTAGTTCCAAAAATGCTTGCTTGTTGTCATCGGAGCTACATGTGGCTTTCACAACCTCTCGATAAACGGTGTTCACAAAGCTGACCTTCGGCGTTAACTCAAAATCTGCAAAAATATGAAAAGCTATTTTCACAGATTCTTCCTTAAGTGCTCAGGTCACAACGCTTTGCTTACAACCTCTCATATACGCATACTAAACGTATTTGGCAAACAAATCCACTAAAAAATCCAAGAATCGACTTCTTGGATGATTTTTTTTACGTTCATGATTCCTCCTAAACAATTTTATCCATATTTTGTCCATAAAAAAATCTAGTTAAATCTCTCACTTCAAAAGTTTTAACTAGATTCTTCTTATTATTTTTTTATAAAAATAAATAGTCTCTTAATCATAGACATTTTTTCGGTGTCCCACTTGAATAGCGATAACAACCATTTGATTATCTTCTATCTCTACCAACACACGATATTTGCCAATTCGATAACGCCATTGTCCTGAACGATTAGCGGTCAATCCTTTTCCGAATTTTCTCGGATCGTCAATACCATCAATATGTTGATACAGCCATCGAACGATCAGCGTCGCTTGATGCTTGTCCATTTTACGAAGTTGTTTCTGAATTTCAGGCGTGAATTCTAAACGGTAGGTCATTCCAACCCTCCAAATTCATGAAGGATTTCTTCCATGGATACTGTTGTTTTTCCACTTTCTACCCAATGTTTATGGGCAATTTCAGCCGTTTGACGATCGTATTCATCTTCTAGTTGTTCCATCGAATAGGTTTTTAGAAGCTCAGATAAAGTAATCCCATAAAATTCCGCCATATAAGAAAGCCATTCTTTTTCGGCATCACTCACACGAACCGTAATCATAGCCATATTATCGCCTCCCATTTGTATCACATTGTAATACAAAAGGGGCAAGATGTCAATTTTGTATGATTTACTTAGCTTATTTTGAGATTTTTCCATTTTTTAACCAATAAAAAAATCCAGGAGAATTATTGGATTGAATGTGATTTCTGAAGAACTTTATTTTGAAACTGCCGACCTTACAAATGAACTTTTAGAGAAGGGTAGTTTTTTTAAAAACGTACCAAAATTAAACATATCGCAAGAAACACAAAGCCCCAAATTACAAATAGCTTATATTTTATTAAACATGTTTCTACCTTTATATAGTCTGTTTTTGACATTTCTTTTCCTAAATTGAAACGAACAATTGTTTTTACTTTCAAGAGAAATCGTGTGCCAATGATAAAGCAGCACACACTCAATACTCCTAGCAATATTCTACCTAAAAAATTCAAATTTTCTCCTATTGTCACTTATAGCTCCTCATCTACTTGAATTTTAATCTTGTCTAGCGCTATGCCCAAAGATAATTATCATTTCTTCCATCTACTCGATCAAGACCTTCTGCGATTAGACCTCCAGCCGAAGTACCAGCTAAAGCTAAGGCAATTTCTACAGCTGCGAGCGCTTTTCCTCTTACAGTGGTAATTCCAATTTGTGCAACAATTACATTTTCAGTTACTCGAGCAATATTTCGCTTGTTTTTTCTAATAATTGCTTTTACCGTATTCACACTTGAATTTGCTAAACCTAGACCCAAAACGATTAATCCTGCATCAATGACACCAGCAACAAAACCAGTTGAGTTCCACCAGTTTTTCCCTACGCCTCGCATTCTTGGATTGAATCCAATCATTGCTAAATACTGATTGATTGCTTGTTCCATCCTTAATTCATCTTCAGGTGTTAATAATATTTCTCCGTTTTCGTTAAATTTAGGTTGAACATCTCCATATTCTTCCTTGATTTTTTCAAGGGCTAGTTCGGAATTCTTTTTTTCTTCCGAGTAATAAACTGACAAGTCTTCAGAACTAAAATTGCTTTTACTATTCTGAGTTTCATCCAGAATCAACTCATTCGCTGAAATAATCATACTCCCACTTGTTGCTACTACGGACAAAACAAAAGTTACTGCTATTACACTAATCCACATTTTTAAGTCCAGATATTTCTTTTTCATTATGAATCCTCCAAAATTTAAATTTGCCTTATAAAGACAAAATAACTATAAATTGATAACAAGTTTAATATTTTATAGCATCTTAAAAAGCTGTTTTAGACTCGTAATCGTTACTATTTTTATATTCTATAAAAAAACAGTGCTAATTTTACAAAAAAGTCGAATTTAATCACCTTGTTGTCAAATTATCAGCTAGTCACAGTAATAGCAGATTTCTTCAATGTTTCTACAGATTTTCTACTAAATAGAACCTCTGATCCGACTCCTCCAAAACGTAGCGAAGAAGATCAGCTTGGAGACAGTATTCTTTCTCACTTCAGATTGAATACTGCAGATATGGAAGTAGAAGACATTGAAGAATTGGAAGAAGAATTAAATGAATATATGGACTTTTTAGTTCAACGTGCAAAAGCAAAGAAAAATAAAAAATAGCCGGGAGAATTATCGGATTGAATGTGATTTCTGAAGGACTTTATTTTGAAGCTGCAGACCTTGCAAATGAACTCTCAGAAGAAGTTAGTTATTACTGTTCAAAGAAAATGGAACATGTAAAATGCTACGACATTGAGAATTATGTGAATGAAGTAGAAGATGTAGAATTCATCGATTACGACTTCAAAGATAACTTAAGTAAGAAAATGCTTGGTTCCATTACAAAAGTTCATGGCGAAATCATCATTACTACCAATCAACATTTAATGCTTGAACGCAAAAATTTTACAAAAATGCATGAGATCATCCATTATTATAAGGACGTCCCCTATCTTGGAGAATCTCATGCATTTTCTGATATGATTTTAGAAGATGCTTATTTGCCAGAAGACTATAAAAAAACTTCGAGCAAATATAGGTGCCAGTATCCTCATGGCGAATGACCGGGCTCTTTCTTATGCGTTAAAAAAGTTCAGAAATTTTAACGAAGTAGCCAACTACTTTTTCATGAGCAAGGCAGCACTAAGAAAAAGAATCCTCCAGTACTTGGAATTTACTGGAGGATATACTTCTGAAGAAGCGTATATACTCTTTAAAGGATATTACTATGGAAATAAATCTATTTTTGTATGAATACTTTGAAATACTGAATAATAAGACAAGGTGAATTTTTTGTATCTTTTATCTTGTTTATATAAAAATAAGTTATCTTCAGGAATGATAAAATAATCTTTTAAAACAATACGATTCCTGGTATACTGTTTAAAGATTGAAAGAGGTGTACATATGTCTAAATTAAAAATTTTAGATTTATTTTCTGGAGCGGGCGGTTTGACAGAAGGATTTCGAAGTAAAAACTTTGATTTTATTTGTTATATTGAGATGGATAAAGACGCATGTTACTCTCTGAAAACTCGAGAAGCTTTCTACTATTTAAATCATACTAATCAATTAGAAGTATATAATGCTTATTTAACTGGTGAGCTTAGCAGAGAAGAGTTATATGCCTATGTCCCAAAGGAGATTCTAGATAAGATCGAAAATTTGGAAATAAATAGTAAAAATTTAGAAAAAATTTTTCAAATTATTGATTCAAAAAGTGCAAATAAAAAAATTGATGGCATAATTGGCGGTCCTCCATGTCAAGCCTATTCAACTATAGGGAGAGTCCAAAATAAAAGTAAAAAAGAAAGTGATGATAGAATTTATACAAGTAATATAGACTACAAATGCTTCCATTACTGCTCTAGCACTTGCTTTTTTAGCTAATCCGATAGGTAATCCAATAACAAACAACAACTCCATTTGATTGAATACGGTCCAAGCACCACTTTCAACCACTGACCAGATCGAATACCATGCTGTTCCTTCTGTAGCAATACTCCCCACTAACATTGGATTTTTAAAGATGATACATAAAGCCACCATGATCCCCGAAAAAGAAAAGAGCAAAACCGGTGTAAACATAGCTCCGCCAAAGCGTTGAATCTTTTCCATTATCATAATAAGTCAACTCCTTCCATACACATCTTTTGTCGCAGATTTAGTATAAGCATAAAAGAAATCGGTTACAATAGCTATTACACTTTAAGAAACTTGATTTCAATAATAGTTCTTAGGTAGCATATAATGGGAAATTTCCCTAAATACATAAATAAAAGACAGATTTAATCAATGTATAGAAATTTTTTCTCTGCTTCTCCTTTAACCAGAGAAATTTAGAATTATGCTATACTAGTATTAATTAAAGTGACGAGGTGTTTTATATGAAAAAGTTAGGGTTTATTTTAGCGTCGATCTCCTTATTCCTTGTAGGATGTACATCTGCTAGTAAAGAAACTAGTGAGTCATCTGCGACCGCAGTCAAAAGTTCCATCAGACAAACTAGTTCAGCTGAAAAATCAAGTACACAGAAATCAGCTTCTTCTGAATCGAATACATCTTCAACCACCAGCAAGCTTTCAGAGTCCAACCCTTCTTCTATATCTAGTGGTACAGTTGACACGAGTCTTTCTTCTACAGCAGACACATCCTTCTCACAGTCTTCTCAGTCAGTAGATCCGTTAGCAGGATATTCTGATCTGCAAATTGAGTACGCACGCGTTTGGTTGGCTGTCAAGGGTAATACTTTTAAAGATGCATCAGGCGATTTTGAACTACATGTTATTCATTATCCGGCAGGAACACCTATCGATCCCTATGATGCAGGGAGCGTAGGTTATCCAAAAGACGTAGTTATGCTTACTGGAAAATACGGCTACCAGGGAATTTTAGTGTATTCTAGTAACCACGACGGAACGATCACTAGTTATCCAGTTCCTTCACATTGGCAAATACCTGCAGATCAAGCCTCTGATCCAGCATTCATAAAAAAAACAACTCAAGAAATCATTGATCATGCATCTGTGGTTGCTATTCCTACAGGCAACCCAAATGACGTGAAACAGTTAATCGATGTGACAGTTATAGATAATTAAACTTTCTAATATGTTATACAAAAAGAAGCTGACAAAATACTGTCAGCTTCTTTCACTTTCTTTTCTATTTAAATTTATTGGTCTTTGATAGACTCCAAGGCAGGAAAAAATTTTATTAAATAAACGTTTGCAAAATAGTCTCTTTTCCATCTTTTACCGATACTTCTGCGTAGGCACCATTGATTAATGTTAGTTGTGGCGGCACATGACCGCAATCAATATCATACAAGATTGGTATGTTCAATTCTTTTGAAAGATCTTCATATACATCCTTCATTCGATAATCTAGCAAATCCTCTGCTGCACTTCTGCCAAACATGATACCAGAGCTGTCCTCAAACCATCCTGCTAGTTTCATCTGAACAAGTGATCTTCTTAAATCAACGGAGGATAGCTCACAGTTTTCTAGAAACCACAAGATTGGCTTTCCATCATTATACGTTCTTTTAAACGTTTGGACATCTCCATAAGGTGTACCAATTAAATGTCTGATCGTATCTATACAACCACCTAATAATCGGCCTTTTATCCTTACTGCCTCTCCGCTGACTGTTTGCCAATTTGTTGGTTCAGTAAGATGAAAAACTGAAGGTGACGGTTGCTCATGATGCCATTCTTTTTGATATTTTTCAGAAGAACGCTGTAAGATTGATTCTCCTTTGCCTGTTTCTAGCACACTTTTCCACATCGCTGTCGTTTTATCTGAATAATTTCCTCTTAAATCAATAAGGTTGGTCCCATGTGCAGTGGCTATCCCTGTTTTTAATGTGATGGCGAGTAGCAACGTACTAATATCTGAATAACCTACTATCCATTTTGGCTGTAGTGCATCGAAATCGACAGAATCGAGGATCTCAATCAATAATTCTCCTCCCCAAGGCGGAAAGATCATTTGGATATTCTCATCTTTCATCATTTGATTGAATTCATCTGCTCTTTCTCTTGCTGGAGCTGATTTTTCTTTATCTTGCGTCCACAGCGTCTTTCCAGTAACGACATGAAAAGATTTTTCTTCCATACTCTTTAAAGCCATTTCTAGTAACAGGTGGTGTTCTTCTGCTACGCCCGATGATGGTGCAATAACCCCAATCGTCGTATTTTTACCTAATAACGGATATCTTATCATATTGCTACAGCTCCTAGTATGCACTATTTTGTTTGATTGTTGTTATTTTCATTTGCTGGCATTAAAAACATCGGTATTTTAAGTAGCTGGATGATTTTGTTTAAGTCAATCGTTTTGATGACCATCGTTTGATCTGGCCTTCCTGGTGCAAAAACAAGTTTTTCTTTTGACAATAGTTCTTCGTCAATAATAATCGGTATCTGTTCTTCGTAACCAAATGGAGAAACAGCGCCCTGTTTTTGTCCCGTCTGTTCTTCCATATGTTCTGATGAAACAATAGAAAGCCTTTTACCGATGATCTTTCCTAATGCTTTGAAATCCGTTTGTTTTGTAGTAAAAGTCAGATATACATAGTTATTATCTTTTTTATCTTTTAAGAATAAGCTTTTGGTCTCTGTGCCTGTAAATCCTTGCTCTTTCTTCACCACCAAAGCATCTTCATTTGTATAAATAGCTCGATGATGATACAACTCAAAATAAATATTTGCGTGTGAGAATTTCTTTGCCAAGTCAATCATTTTTATGCCTCTTTTCTATTTTGGTCTTTGAGCCATCTTATCATCAAAATATACCGGATACAATATCGCTTGTTTTCTAATTTATTTTTATACATAACCATTGTTTTTCTGGTAAAATAAATCAAACCACTTAATGGAGGCGTTTTAGAATGGAAAAATTCCGATTGATTATTGATCAAATAAAAGAAAAAGAAAATCAACAAAAGATCAATGACCTTTTCTCTAAGATAGCGAAGACATATCCCCAGCTGGACACAACTGTAAAATGGAACCAGCCTATCTTTACTGATCATGGTACCTTTATTATTGCATTCAGTTTTGCTAAAAATCATTTTTCCATCGCACCAGAAAAAGCAGCGATTCGTGCCCTTGAAAAGACTATCCAAGAAATTGGTTACATATATACTGATAATGTCATCAAAGTTCCTTGGAAAAGTGCAATCAATTGGGAACTGATTGACCATTTTATTTCATTTAATATTGAAGACAAGAAAGATCATAATAAATTTTGGCGATAAAGCTTTATACAAACAAAAACTGTACTGGCGAAGAATCTATCCATTACCTTGTACAGGCTTTGTTCTATCCTTTTTATCCTCACTGGTTAAACACTTAATTGGCAAAGTATCTGTTGTTTTTATAAGGAGTCTTTCTTGTGCTGAAAAAAATCACTGATACGAATGACCTTGAATTTTCAACTTAGTAAAATTTTTTCAGCAATTTTCCTGCAAATCTTTTGAATAAGGAAAAAATACGAGAAAATATCAGCAATCTTTCATAATACTATCCATTATTTTCAGGTATATTTAAATATAATATCACTTTAGAAGAGAATGAATTTCTTTAGAGAAAGAAAAGTTAGAATTTTCTGATTCGTTTTTTGCAATGACTTTAAGTGAGATCGTTCTTTCTACATCTCGTGATAAAGCAACTAACAACCAAACCAATAGAATCATTCACATAGGAGGGGGAACATTGAAAGATTTTTACTCAGTAAATGAATTAGCCGAACAATTAGGTGTTACTACACGTTCTATCAGAAATTATCTTCATGAAGGAAAACTAAAAGGAACAAAGGTCGGCGGACAATGGAAATTTTCTGAACGTAATCTTTTTGAATTTCTTTACGGAGATCAAGCAGATGAAGCAGCAAAAGACATGCAACGATTCATGCTAGATACACCAATCACGATGCGTTTCAACCTTCAGTATCGTGATTTTACAGCGATCAATCAATTCCGAGAACAATTAGTTCAGTACCATAACGATGTTTACGCAAATAAAAAAGACCGTCTTTTACAATACGATCTTTATAAAGATAATCATGCGGAGATACTTATAGGTGGTAATTTTAATTATGTAACGAACTTTAGTCAATGGATCAATGGAAAATTATTGATGCAGACAGATATTTCACTTGTTTCTTAGACGATTAAAAAGAGCGTGGACAAAAGTAAATAACACTTTTGTCTCACGCTCTAAACACGTATAAATGGCGGAAGCAGAAGCAACTCCTTCGGAAATAAGCTGAAATTCACAAAAATTTGAAAAGCAATTTTCGTGAATTCCTTCTTATTTCTTGGAGTTAAACGCTTCTGTCCCGGCCTCTTTTTATAAGTAATCTTTTGCTCTCTTTATCCTCAAATAAAGACCGTGACCATACTTCCTACTACGATCAGCAACAAGCCGATAATCGTTAATTTTTTTTCTTTTGGTGTCTTATTTTCATGCAGGATGTACATACCGCCTAATGTAGAGATAACTACGTTTAGTTGTGTAATGATATATGCAGTAGCAACCCCATTTTCATTCGCTGAAAAAATATAAGCCAACGCTGACACACTGAAGATGGCTCCAACTATTGTTGCTTTCCAACTTTTGTCTTCAGAAAATGCAGTTGGTTTTCGGAAAATCACATAAATAACTGCCCCTAAAAAGACACCGATCATTTGCGGAAAGAAAATGGAAAGTCCACTTGCATCAACTAGTTTGGGCAATGCACTGTAAACCCAATAACCAATACTTGTTGATGCTAATAGACTAATTCCTTTTGTGATACCGCCTTTTTTTCCAGGATCATCACTGATTGCCGTTAAAGCAGAGCCAAATACAAGAAGAATGATCGCTGCTGCACCAATGATTTTCCCCATACTTCCAGACCATTCTCCAAAAGCAAAGACACCAATCAACGAGGTTCCGACTAACTGTAATGCAGTCGAGATAGGCATCGTTTTAGAAACACCAATCAAGTTGAAAGATGTATACTGTCCTGTTTGTCCAATAACCCAAAATGTACCAGAAAGTAAACTAATCAAAAATGTAGTCACTGAAATGCCAGCTGGAGAAGCGAATAATTGAACGAGTAAGCCAACAAGCACCGCTCCAATACCAGTTCCTAATATCTCATTTGTTGGTCTGCCGCCAATCTTTTTCAAAATCAGTGGCTGGATCCCCCACCCAACTGCCGGGATCAATGCAATCAATAAACCCATTTTTATTCACCCTTATCCTTTTCCACCTTGGAACGAAGGATATAAAGTCATCCCACCATCTGCAAATAGTGTAATACCTGTAACATAACTGGATTCATCTGAAGCCAACCATGCAGCTGCCGCTGCTATTTCTTTTGGTTCACCTACGCGTCCTAGCGGGATCATACTTTCCAAGAGTTCTTTTTGTTCAGGATCATCAAATTTTGCCGCATTAATAGGTGTACGGATAGCGCCAGGTCCTATACTATTGATTCTGATTCCCTTAGGTGCGTACTCCATTGCTACCGTTTCGGTAAATAATTTTACCCCGCCTTTTGAAGCAGCGTAATGAGCAAATGTTGGCCATGGGATTTGTTCATGAACAGAAGACATATTGATGATATTTCCTTTTTTATCATTCTCTGTAAAATAATTCAAAGCTGCTTTCGTTCCGATAAAAACGCCAGTCAAATTTACTTTTAATACTCTTTCCCAATCTTCAAGGCTAAGTTCATGGGTCGGATGCTGATTTTCCATCCCAGCATTATTAACCCAAATGTCTAGTGTCCCAAAATTTTCTAAAGCCGTATCAAGTAAACGCTGTATTCCTTCTTCAGAACTGACATCTGCTTGTACAGAGACTGCTTTTCCGCCTGCCTCTTCGATTGCTTTGACTGCTTTTTCTGCCCCTTCTTTATCCGAATTATAGTTGACGACTACATTCATTTTTTCTTTCCCGAATCGTTGAGCAATCGCTGTTCCAATCCCTTTTGAGCCGCCAGTTACTACTGCGACTTTGTTTTCTAATTCCTTATACATAGTACCCACTCCTTTTTATACCTAAACCTGTTATTACGGATAACTTTTATTTCCGCCTTAAAGTGAGTGTACACCAATATATATAGTCTAAAGCAAATGATACGCTCCAGTAATCGTTTTCATTGGTTGGTAGCATCCTTCTATTTCTATAAAGAAAGAGTTTGTGACAGAAGTGTTCAGCTTCAAGAAATAAGAAGGAATGGACGAAAATTGCTTCTCAAAATTTTTGTGAAATTTCGGCTTATTTCCGAAGAAGCTACTTCTGGAACACCATTTATTCGGAAAAAGGGCTGTGACAAGACTTTTGTCACAGCCTTTCATACGCTTATTTATCAACCATTTCGTTGTAATTGCTAGTTATGCATAAAGATTAGCTCTCACGGACATTATTTTATTGCTGAGAAAAATATTCAGCTGTTGCTTGTTCATCATCCTTGAGTTGTTCAATCAATTCCTCTACACTTGAAAATTTCACTTGATCTCTTAAAAATTGATTCCAACGTACTTTGACATGCTCGCCATAGATATCTTGATTAAAGTCCAAAATATATAATTCTACAGTCAGCTCCCGTCCTTCACCAAATGTATCATTATGTCCAATGGAACCCATGGCTGGATACCAAGTTTCCCCAATTTTTATTTCCGATACATAAACACCTTCTTTAGGTAAATGGACTGTGCTCTTTACTTTGACATTTGCTGTAGGGAATCCTAATAATCTGCCTCGTGCATCGCCATGAACAACTACCCCCTCTACCTCGTATATGCAACCTAATAGTTTTGCCGCTTCTTTTACTTGACCGCTGTCTAGCAATCCTCGAATACGTGTAGAGCTGATTTTTTCGCCTTGTTCTTCTTCTTTAGAGACTGTGACGATTTTGAATCTTCCCTTAGCATATTCAGGAAAATGAGCGACATCCGCAATGTCTTTCGGTCCATAGGTGTAATCAAAACCGGAAACAGCATATTTCGCATGTAATCCTACGATATATTGATCAACAAACTCTTGTGGCGCTAAATGAGCAAAAGAAGAAGTAAAATCGACTTCATATAAATAATCGATACCCAAATCTGCCATTTTTTCTTCTTTTTGCTTCAGGCTAGTCAAATACTTCACACTGCTAGGATCGATCTTCTTAAAAACAATCGATGGATGTTGATTGAAAGTCATCAATGCTAATTTCAATCCTTCTTTTTGCGCAATTTCCATACCTGTCTTTATGACTTTCTGGTGTCCAATATGCACGCCGTCAAAAAATCCCAGTACTAAAACGACATCGTCTTCTGGAATTTGTTCTGGTTGGTAAGGATGTCTGATCTTGATGATATTCATTCGTCATTCCTCATTTCTCAATACTTTACTAGGTTTTAGTTTATTTTTTTCTTTCGGGTTTGGCTGATAGATACTTACGACTTTGCCTTTATAAAACAAGGCAATTTCCTCTGAAGGCATTTCTGGGAGCGCAAATACAGTATAATCAAGTCTCATACCGTTTTTTACTTTCTGCCATACCTCATCAGTAATATCTACTCGTTTGAACCGTTCCACTCCTTTTTCAATTGGCAGCAAATACTCATCGATCGTACCGTTTTCTACAGCTTGAGCTACTTCTTCTAATGTTAACGCTTCTTTTTGGGCCATACCGGCACTTGCTGTTCGAGTGAGATCAGACATGTGTGCAGGGTAACCAAGTTTCTTGCCTGTATCCACAGCTAATGTACGGACATAGGTTCCTTTCCCGCATTCTACTTCGAAACGCCAAGAAATGGTTCCTGCCACTTCGTCTCTTGTCAGTTCACTTGTTCGGATAAAACGGTAAATTTGAGCCTTTCTAACAGGCCGATCCACTGGTTCATTATTCCGTGCATATTCATATAACCGTTTACCGTTTACTTTTACCGCTGAGTACATGGGCGGTATCTGGGTGATTTCACCAATAAATGAAGCCATCACTTCATCTATTTTTTCTTCAGATAAAGACATATCCACTGGTTTTGTTTCTACTCGTTCTCCGGATCGATCTTCCGTCGTTGTACTGAAACCTAGAGTCATCTCGCCCACATAAATTTTCCCAGAATCTGTCAAATATTCGATAACTTTTGTGGCTTTTCCAATACAAATAGGCAATACACCGTCTACATCCGGGTCAAGCGTACCCCCATGTCCGATTTTTTTCGTATGTAAGATTTTTCTTAATTTGAATACGCAATCATGACTTGTCATTCCGCGTTCTTTCCATAAAGGTAATAACCCGTCCATGTCTTTTCTCCATTTCATTTTTGATTTAACTGAATTATTATAACACATTGCATCTATTACTGACGAATTTGACATCATAATGAACGGTTTTTATTTTTCGGCAATAAAAACGTAACAAAATTCATGCTCATGTAAATAGAAATCATGTTATGCTTTTTTAAAGGAGGGAATAGAATGGAAGATTTTTTCTTTGCGCCATTTGATTGGATTTATGGGTGGCTTACAGGTAAATAGATTGGTTCTCACTTCCCAAAAACGAAAAAAAAGACTGGTCATTCTTCCAGTCTTTTTTCCGTTTTTTTTATTTATTTTTTCAGTTTCTTGATCAATGTAAAAAAATCTGTTTTTCAGGGTCGATTTTATCATTTTATTGGTCAAGATTTTTCCATTTCCAATCCAATACTTCTGGCAGATCAATACCATTTTCACGAATATAGTTTTGATGTTCTTGTAATTTCTGATCCATTTTTTTTGCAAAATCTTCTGCTTGACTTCCTTTGATTTTTAAAGCTGCATCTTTTGCCAAATGATAACGGTCAAGTTCATTTACCACACGCATGTCAAACGGTGTCGTGATATCTCCGTTTTCTTTGTAGCCATGAATCATTAAATGATGGTTATGACGATCAAAGAAAATCGTGCGGATCAAAGTTTCATAACCGTGGAAAGCAAATAAGATCGGTTTGTCTTTTGTAAAATATTTGTCAAATTCTTCATCGCTCAATCCACGCGGATCTTGACTCGGATGACGTAATTTCAATAAATCTACGACATTGATGAACCGGATTTTTAGTTTTGGGAATTCTTCCAGCAGCAAAGTCACAGCTGCTAATGCTTCTAAGTTAGATTCCGTTCCTGCAGCAGCAATGACCAATTCAGGTTCCTCCTCTTTTGCTGTCGAAGCCCAATCAATGATTTTCAAGCCTTCATTCACTAAGACGGCTGCTTCTTCTGCTGAGTAAAATTGAGCACGCGGATGTTTGGAAGAGATGATCAAATTAATTTTTTCTGACGAGCGGAATGCTTTGTCCATGACTGCGAGCAACGTATTTGCATCCGCAGGCAGATATTCACGGATGAACTCCGCCTTTTTTTCTGCCAAATGTGTCAATATTCCTGGATCTTGGTGGCTATATCCATTGTGATCTTGCTGGAAGACTGTTGAGCTTGCAATGAGATTCAGCGAAGGATAATTATTTCGCCAAGAAAGGTCACGTGATTTCCGCATCCATTTGAAGTGCTGAGTCAGCATAGAGTCAACCACTCGCAAAAATGATTCGTAACTTGCAAAAAAACCATGCCGTCCAGTCAGAACGTACCCTTCTAAGAACCCTTCATCTTGATGTTCCGATAATTGACTGTCGATGACACGGCCAGATGGCGAAAGCCATTCATCATTTTCTGGTTCGATTTTTTCCATCCATTGGCGATTTGTCGTTTTGAAAACTTGATTCAATCGATTTGATTTTGTTTCATCTGGTCCGAATATACGGAAATTTTCTGGATTTTTCTCAATGATCTCGCGAACGAATTTACCAAGTTCAGTCATATCTTCTGCTTTAACGGAGCCCGGTTGTTCAAATTGCAAAGTATATTTTTTCCAATCTGGCATAACAAGCGGTTTCGGATCGATTCCACCATTGATGATAGGATTTTTTGCCATTCTTTGGTCACCAGTGGGCGCGATTTCTCTGATTTCTTCTAAAATACGTCCTTGTGCATCAAATAATTTTTCTGGTTCATAGGATTTCAACCAACGGAGTAAAGCATCTGCATGATCCATATGTTCTTGATCTACAGGAATCGGTACTTGGTGTGCTCGGAAGGTTCCTTCAATTGGCTCCCCGTCCCATTCTTCTGGACCGGTCCATCCTTTTGGTGTGCGTACGATCAATACTGGCCATTTTTGCATCACCACATCTGTTGCTGTCTTCAGGCGAGCTTCTTTTTGGATGGATTTGATTTTCTCGATTGCTTGATCCATTTTTTCAGCCATAACAGGATTTAATTTTTCTGGATCATTTCCTTCAATAAAGAAAGGTTCCCAGCCAAGTCCGTTAAAGTAATTTGCTAATTCTTCATCTGTTTTACGTGCCAAGATCGTTGGGTTGGCTATTTTAGCACCATTTAAATGAAGGATTGGTAAAACAGCTCCATCTGTCACCGGATTGATAAAGACATTTGAGAACCAGCTTCCAGCTAAAGGACCGGTTTCTGCTTCACCATCACCAATCACGACAGCAGAAATTACTTCAGGATTGTCTAATACAGCTCCGACTCCATGTGAAAGAGAGTATCCAAGCTCTCCGCCTTCATGGATAGAACCTGGTGTTTCTGGTGCTGCATGAGAAGCAATGCCTCCAGGAAATGAAAATCGCTTGAATAATTTTTGCATTCCCGTCTCATCTTCCGTTACTTCTGGATAGATTTCTGTGTAACTTCCATCTAAATAAGCATTCGATACCATGACTTGTCCGCCGTGTCCTGGTCCTTCGATATAAAACATGTTCAAATCATATTTATTGATGACTCGGTTCAAATGGACATAAATAAAATTTTGGCCAGGAATCGTTCCCCAATGACCGATTGGATGTTTTTTGACATCTTCTGGTTTCAACGTACGTCTCAGTAAGGGGTTATCTTTAAGATAAATTTGCCCGACAGAAAGATAATTGGCAGCACGCCACCAAGCCGTCATTTTATCAAAGTATTCTTTACTAGAATAATCCATACGTAACACTCCTTTTCATTATTACTCTTATTCTAGCGCAGATACTCCCAATTGAAACCTAATAAGCACTTCTGTTCATTTGCTTGGATTTTATATCTTGTCAATAACTTCAACGTGATTTTTCTTTTAACTGACGGCAGACCGACAAATTCAAACTTTTATAGTGCAGATTCCACTGATCTTCTAGTTACTTGGCTATATAACCTGACTGTCACTACAATGGATTACAATCTAGCTTCCCTCATCGGTATCTTGATCTTTATCTATATGCAAAAATTTATATACTATAGAAAAAAGAAAGTCGAATTTTTTCTTTTTCTCTTTTTTGGTTAACTGACACGCCGCAAGACTAAAGTCATGGAACTCTTAGGCAATACGTCTTAATGAAAACAAAAAAATCCCGCAACCCCTGATTTCACAGGATTTGCGGGATTTTTTAATTAGTCTTTGTTCAAGTCGCGAAGCAATTCATCGATATGGTTGCCATAGACAACTGATTCATCTAATTCAAAGGACAATTCAGGTGTTTTGTAAATACTTAGATTGTGCCCCAGCTCACGACGAATCAATCCTGATGCTTTATCCAATCCTTCTTGTGCTTTTTTCTTTTCAGAAGCTAAATCAGAAAGGATGCTGTAATAGATTGTTGCTTGTTGAAGATCGCCTGTTACGTGTACATCAGTGATCGTTACATCTTGCACACGAGGATCTCTTACTTTTTTACGTAGGATCGCATTGACTTCTTTTAAGATTTCTTGACCGACTCGGCGATCACGATAGTTAGCCATAATGATTGGCCTCCTTTATCAGTTTTTAGTCATTTTTGACTTCTTCCATGATAAACCCTTCAATTACGTCATCTACTTTGATGTCATTGAATTTTTCAATCATAGCACCGCATTCATAGCCCATTTTGACTTCTTTTACGTCATCTTTGAAACGTTTCAAACTTGCCAATTGGCCTTCGTAGATAACGATACCGTCACGGATCACACGGACGCCGCTGTCTCTGCGGATATAGCCTTCTGTTACATATGCACCAGCGATTGTGCCTACTTTGGATACTTTGAATGTTTCACGTACAATCATTTGACCAGTGATTTTTTCTTCAAATTCAGGATCTAGCATTCCTTTCATCGCTGTTTCGATTTCATCAATAGCTTTATAAATGATACGGTGTAAGCGAATGTCTACTTCTTCAGCTTCTGCTTGCGCTTTTGCTTGAGGTGTAGGACGGACGTTAAATCCAATGATAATCGCATTACTTGCTGCTGCAAGTGTTACGTCACTTTCATTGATTGCACCTACCGCTGAATGGACGATTTTCACACGTACACCTTCAACTTCGATTTTTTTCAGTGAGGCAGCTAATGCTTCTGCTGAACCTTGAACGTCGGCTTTAATAATGACGTTAACTTCTTTTAGCTCGCCTTCTTTCAAGCTTTCAAACAAGTTGTCCAAGGTTACACGGCTGCTTGCAGCACGGTTTTCCAATAATGCACGTTTTGCGCGTTCTTCACCCGCTGCACGTGCTGTCTTTTCGTCTTCGAAGACTACGAAACGGTCACCTGCTTGAGGTACATCATTCAAGCCAGTGATTTCTACTGGCGTTGCAGGTCCTGCTTCTTTATCGCGACGGCCAAGATCGTTTGTCATTACACGGACACGTCCGTAAGTATTACCGACAACGATTGGGTCACCAACATGAAGTGTTCCTTCTTGGACAAGTAAGGTTGACACAGGACCTTTACCTTTATCAAGACGTGCTTCGATCACTGTTCCGATTGCGCGTTGTGTTGGATCTGCTTTTAAATCTTCTACTTCTGCGACTAACAGAATCATTTCCAGCAATTCTTCGATGTTTTGGCCGAATTTCGCTGAGATCTCAACAAAGATCGTTTCTCCACCCCATGCTTCAGGAATTAACTCATACTCACTTAATTCTTGCATAACATGTTGAGGGTTTGCACCTGGTTTATCAATTTTGTTTACAGCGACGATAATTGGAACGCCTGCTGCTTTGGCATGGTTGATTGCTTCAACGGTTTGCGGCATGACACCGTCATCTGCAGCGACAACTAAAATCGTGATATCTGTGATACTTGCTCCACGTGCACGCATACTTGTAAAGGCCGCATGTCCTGGTGTATCCAAGAAAGTGATTGGTTTGCCATCGATATCAATCTGGTAGGCGCCGATATGCTGCGTGATTCCGCCGGCTTCGCCGCTTGTTACACGTGAATGGCGCAATGTATCCAATAAGGTTGTTTTCCCGTGGTCTACGTGTCCCATAATCGTTACTACTGGCGGACGTGAGACTAATTTATCTGGATCAACTTCTTCCGACTCGAAGAATTTATCGATATCTGCAATATCAACTTGGACTTTTTCTTGTGGTTCCATACCATAGTCCGTAGCTAACAGTTCAATCGTATCTTTATCCAGTGCTTGGTTTTGATTGACCATGACGCCAAGCATAAATAATTTTTTAATGATTTCTGCTGGCTCACGATGAATTTTTTTCGCGATGTCTGCTACGTTCATGCCTTCAGTATACTCTAATACATCTGGCAATTCACGGAATTTGCGTGGTGGTACAGCTGGCTTAGTTGATTGTTGCTGTTTGCCTTTTTTACCCTTTTTATTATAACGATTACGGTTGTTATTATTAAATTTGCCGCGATTGTTATTGTTTGGTTTGTTGTTGGTACGGTTTTGATTGCCGCCTTGGCTCGTTCCTGGACGATTTTGACTGCTAGTATTCCCCGTATTATTTTGGTTTGTTGTTGGTTTTTTTCCTTGATTCACTTGACCGCTCCCTTGACCGCGATCTTGATAACTGCGGTTATTTTTATTTTTTTGTTGATTATTTGTTGCTTCTTTTTTACGTTGATCGTTCGGCTGTTGATTGGCTGGTTTTCTGCTTGCTTGTTGTGCAGCTTGTTGTTTCGTGCTTGGGTTTTTGAACGCTTGTTGCAATTTCTTCTCATCACTGCTAGTAATCGCACCCATATGGTTTTTCACATCGATGCCAAGTTGTTGTGCTTTTTCCACGACGTCTTTACTAGATTTTTTGAGTTCTTTTGCTAATTCATAGATTCTTTTATTGCCCATGCAATCACCTTCCTAACCTTCAATTAGCTCCTTGGTCTTCTTCGCAAATCCGGCATCCATTATTCCGAATACCTTGCGAGGTTTTCCGATCATCTGCGTGATTTCTGCTTCAGAAAATAGCTCAAAGCAAGGAACTTCATAGTATGAACTCTTATCTTTTATCTTTTTTCTTGTATTCTCACTTGCATCTGTTGCCACAAAAACCAATTTTGCTTTTTGTTTGCGGATTTCAGCTATGGTCAGTTCTTCGCCCGTAATCAGTTTTCCCGCGCGCATCGCCAGACCCATGAGATTCATGACTTTTTGCCGATTGACTGTATTCATTTTCCAAATAACTCTTTACGTGCTTTTTGGTGAGTGACATAGTCAAGAAGTTCTTGATAAAACTCATCTGTTAAAGTTGTTTCGAGTACTCGATCGAGAATTTTTTTATCCCAAGCTTGTTGTACTTCTTCCGGCTCAAGTGAGACATACGCTCCTCGTCCAGGCATTTTTCCAGTTGGATCGATCGATACTTCCCCTTCTTTTGAACGGGTGATTCGGACCATCTCTTTTTTAGGTTTCATTTCACCTGAAACCACGGATTTGCGTAAAGGAATTTTCCTTTGTTTCATCTCTTTGCCTCCTTACTAAAGTTAAGCTTCTGGTTTTTCTTCGACCGTTTCATTATTGAACGCAATTGCTTCATACTCATCGTCTGTCAAATCTGACTGAACGATTGCTTCGTCATGCAATTCTTCTGTTTCCTTTTGTTGTTCTTGTTTTTCATAAAATTCCGCCATATCAGATTCTGATTTGATATCGATTTTATGGTTAGTCAATTTAGCAGCTAAACGTGCGTTTTGTCCACGTTTACCGATTGCTAACGATAATTGATAGTCTGGAACGACAACTGTGCAAGCTTTAGGATTGGTTTCATCAAAAATCACATCCATGACTTGTGCAGGATTCAATGCATTTGCAATGAATACAGCTGGGTCTTCATTCCATTCAACAATATCCATGTTTTCGCCTTTTAATTCATTGACGATTGCTTGGACACGTTGTCCTTTTGGCCCAACACATGTACCGACTGCATCGATATTCTGATCATTTGAACGGACAGCTACTTTTGATCGATCGCCGGCTTCACGGGCAATGCTGACGATTTCAACGATTCCATCATAAACTTCTGGGACTTCTTGCTCAAATAAGCGACGCAATAAATCTGGATGGCTGCGGCTAACAAATACTTGCGGACCTTTAGACGTATTTTCTACTCGAGAAACATAGACTTTGATACGATCGTGAGGTTGGTAAAATTCGTTTGGCATTTGATCTTGTTTAGAAAGAACTGCTTCTATTTTGCCAAGGTTGACATAAATATAACGTTTATCCTGACGTTCGACGATTCCTTGCATGATGTCTTTTTCATAAGCACTGAATTCGTTATAAATGATCGTTCTTTCTGCTTCACGTACACGCTGCAAGATAACTTGTTTAGCTGTTTGCGCGGCGATCCGCCCAAAATCTTTTGGTGTGACTTCAAAACGGATCGTATCACCAATCTCATATGCTGGATTAATCAAAAGTGCATCTTTCAATGAGACTTCCAACTGTGAATCCATCACTTCTTCCGTTACTTCTTTTACTGCATAGACATGGATCTTTCCTTTTTTCTGATCAAATTCCACTTCGACATTTTGTGCTTGACCATAGTGGCGTTTGTATGCAGAAACCAATGCTGCTTCTAAAGCATCGATCACGATTTCTTTTGAGATCCCTTTTTCAGCTTCTAAAGCGTCTAACGCATTTAACATTTCTTTACTCATTTTTTCTGATTCCTCTCCGTGATTAAAATTGGATAGCTAAGCGAGCTTTTGCAATATTTTTTCGGTCAAAAGTCAATTCTTTTTCTCGTGTTTTTATGCGTATTTTCAATGTAAGCTGTTCAGCATCAAATGATTGAAGAAATCCTTCGTATTGTTTTTCGCCATCTACTGGTTGGTATAAGGAGACATGGACATAATCGCCAAGTGCCTTTTCATAGTCGCTTTCTTTTTTCAATGGCCGCTCTGCTCCAGGGGAGGATACCTCCAGGAAATAAGCTTGAGGAATCGGATCTGGATCTGCTGCATCAAGTTTTTCGCTCAGTTTCTCACTGACAAAGGCACATTCTTCGATATCGATTCCGCCTTCTTTGTCAATAAATACTCGTAAGAACCAACTTTTTCCTTCTTTTACAAATTCGACTTCGACAAGTTCAAAATGTTGTTCATCTAAAATCGGTGTCACCATTTCTGTGACTGTTTCAACGACGCTACTCAAAAGTTTCGCCTCCTTAAAAATTAAATACGTAATTCCATTAAAAAGAGTGAGCGAAAAATCCGCTCACTCACAGTTAGTATCATTACCTATAAAAACTATACCATACTCTGCTTAATATTACAAGCAGACAAGATAACAGATGCTTATAACATATCGAATAACGATAATTGGTTTTCGTCTGGTAAATCTTTCAATACACCATTATCGTTCATATATTCAATCAATGTTTTTGAAACTTTCCCTCGAGTAGCAAGATCTTCTTTAGATAAAAATGGACCATCTTTTCTTGCCTCAACGATTTGTTTTGCTACATTGGTCCCCAAACTAGGGACAGCTCTAAATGGCGCAATTAACGTATCTCCTTCGATAACAAAATTAACTGCATCCGATTTGTACAGATCAATCATCCCAAATTTGAATCCTCGTTCTAACATTTCATTGGCTAATTCTAGCACGGTCAGCTGATTTTTTTCTTTTACGGAAGCATCTAGCCCTTTGTCCGTGATTTCTTTCATTGCTTGTTTCACAGCATCTTTTCCTTTGCACATGGAGACTAGATCAAAATCATCCGCACGTACAGAAAAGTATGCACAGTAATACAAAATAGGGAAATAAACTTTAAAATAAGCAACACGAAGAGCCATCAATACATAAGCTGCAGCATGGGCTTTTGGAAACATATACTTGATCTTTGAACAAGAATCGATATACCAATCAGGCACATTATTTTCTTTCATCGCGGATAGATAGGTTTCTCTCAATTCATCAGGAATCTTGTTCCATTGCCCTTTACGAACAGTTTCCATGATCTTAAATGCCATCCCGCTGTCTAATCCAGCATGAATCAAATAAACCATGATATCATCACGACAGCCGATTACTTCCGCCAATGTCGCATCCCCACGTCGAATCAATTCTTCGGCATTTCCTAACCATACATCTGTACCATGAGACAGTCCGGATATTTGAAGTAGTTCTGCAAAAGTTGTAGGATGTGTTTCTTCTAACATTCCTCGAACAAAACGAGTGCCGAATTCTGGAATACCTAATGTTCCTGTTTTAGAATAAATCTGTTCCTGAGTTACCCCTAGTACTTCAGGGCCAGCAAATATCCGCATCACTTCCGGGTCATCTGTAGGAATCGTTTGTGGATCAATCCCTGATAAATCTTGAAGCATCCGTATAACAGTTGGGTCATCGTGTCCTAGAATATCCAATTTCAATACATTGTCGTGGATTGAGTGAAAATCAAAATGGGTCGTTTTCCATTCCGAATTTTGATCGTCTGCTGGATATTGGATCGGCGTAAAATCGTAGACATCCATATAATCTGGAATAACGATAATCCCCCCAGGATGCTGACCAGTTGTCCGTTTGACTCCTGTTGCACCCTTTGCCAATCTGTCGACTTCTGCACTTCGAAACTGCAGATTATTGTCCCTTTCATAACCTTTTACATAGCCATATGCTGTTTTATCGGCGACTGTACCAATCGTTCCGGCACGGTAAACATAGTCTTCACCAAACAATACTTTCGTATAGTTATGTGCTTCTGCTTGATAATCACCTGAGAAGTTCAAATCAATATCGGGCACTTTGTCTCCATGGAATCCTAAAAATGTCTCAAATGGGATATCATGACCATCTTTATTTAAGCGTGCACCACATTTTGGACATTGTTTTTCTGGCATATCAAATCCAGAACCGTACGTGCCATCTTCAAAGAACTCGGAATATTGGCACTCTGGACAGTAATAATGGGGAGCTAAAGGATTCACTTCAGTGATCCCAGTCATCGTTGCAACAAAGCTAGAGCCAACAGAGCCACGTGAACCTACTAGATAGCCATCTTCATTACTTTTATGCACAAGTTTTTGGGCGATCAGATAAATAACCGAGAAGCCATTACCATTAATAGAGTTCAACTCTTTTTCTAATCGTTTTTGGATAATTTCAGGTAACGGATCTCCGTACATTTGTTTTGCTTTTGTGTAACTCAATTCTGATATCTCATCTTCTGAACCTGGAATCTTCGGTGTATAAAGTTCATCTTTGACTGGAATCACTTCTTCGCAGATATCTGCGATTTTATTCGTGTTATCCACTACAATCTCTTTTGCTGTTTCTTCCCCTAAAAAGTGAAAAGCGGTGAGCATCTCATCAGTTGTTCGGAAATGGACATCTGGCAAACTATGACGATTCAACGGATTCGCTCCGCCCATAGAATTGATCAAAATTTTTCGGTAAATGGCATCTTCTTCGTTGAGATAATGAACGTTGCCTGTTGCAACAACGATTTTATCCAAACTTTTTCCGATTTCTACCAAGTTTTGGATAATTTCTTCCAAATCATGTTCATTTTTTACCAATTCTTGCTCGATCAAAGGTGCATAGACCGCTTTTGGCATAACTTCAATATAATCGTAGAATTTTGCTCGGTTTCTTGCCTCTTCTACCCCTTTTTGCATCATGGCTTCGAAGATTTCTCCCTTATCACAAGCTGAGCCGATCAATAGATTTTCACGCATCTTTTTCAATTGGGAGCGTGGTATTCGCGGGACACGTTCGAAGTATTCGACATTCGACATTGAAATCAGTTTGAACAAATCTTTCAGTCCTGCCTGATTCTTTGCTAAAATCGTTACATGGAAAGGTCGGGCTCGTTTGTAAGAATCTCCTTCTCCGATATGCTTATTTAGCTGATCATGATAAAGCATGTGATGATTGTCCATTGCTTCTTTGACAAAAATCCAAGCTAAGTGACCTGTTGCTTCAGCATCATAGATTGCTCGGTGATGCTGTTCCAAGCTGACACCAAATTTTTTGGATAACACACCTAATCCGAAACGTTTGAATTGCGGATACAGATATCTGGCTAATTCTAAGGTATCAATAACTGGATTAGTTGCTTCAGGAATGCCATATCTTGCGTAGCTAGTATTCAAGAACCCCATATCAAAAGCCGCGTTGTGTGCTACCAGAATTGTACCTTTTGAAAACTCAAGGAACATCCGCAAGACTTCTTCTTCTGACTTCGATCCTCGAACCATTTCATCCGTAATACCTGTCAAATCCACCGTTGTTCGGGATAAAGGATGTCCTGGATCGATAAATTCATCAAAGCTTTCGATCACATTTCCTTTGTACATTTTGACTGCAGCGAGCTCGATGATGGTATCGTATACCGCAGACAATCCTGTCGTTTCCACGTCAAATACGACATATGTGGCTTCGTTTAATGCTTCATGCGCATCATTATAAGCAATAGGTACGCCATCATCTACGACATTCGCTTCCACACCGTATAAGATTTTCACGCCTGCTTTTTTCCCGGCACTATGAGCTTCTGGAAAGGCTTGTGCGCCACCATGGTCCGTAATGGCGATGGCACGGTGTCCCCATTTTCCTGCTTGTGCCACCAGATCAGAAATGCTATTCGTTGCATCCATCGTACTCATATTGCTGTGAACATGAAGTTCTACCCGTTTTTCCCCTTCAGGAGCATAATCTTTACGAGGGGTGTGTTTGACTTCAACGATATCTTGCGCATTCATGACCAAATCACGGACAAACGTATCTTCTTGGATACTTCCACGTACCTTTAACCAGCTTCCGACACTGATCGCATCAAATATCTGTTCATCTTTTTCGCCATTTGAGAATTTTTTGACGATAAATGATGAAGTATAATCTGTGATTTTCAAAGTCAAGATCTTGCGTTTTGAGCGTAGTTCTCTGACTTCTTTATCGAACACATACCCTTCAAGAGTGACCCGTCGTTCTTCTTCGACGATATTGATCATTGGTGTTGTGGGCTCATCTGCTGGAATATTTCGTCCTAGCTGGATGGGTCCTTCAAGAGCTGGTGACTGTTCTTTTCTTTCTTTTTTCTTTTGCTCATGAACAACTAGACTTTCAGCTGCTTGCTTCATAAAGGCTTCTGCCTGTTCTTGTTTACGTTCTTCAAAAAGTTTCAATACACGTTCCGCTTGCTGCTCATCCACTTCTGGTTCGATACGAAATTTCGGGAATCCGTAACTGACGAACAACTCTTCTACTAATGGTAAGTATTGCTGTTTCAAATATGAAATAGCCCCTGTACTGTCGATTGGCAAGATGACTTTACGATCTTTTATCACAGGTACTTGCGTTTTCAATACTTGCTGTGCTAGTGGTGTATCGCATTGCTGATTTTCCAAAGCTTGGGCCCAGTAATCTTGCAAGAGCTGTTCATCGAATGTCTGGTCATCTGCTAAGATATTCAATTTGACTTGTGCAATCTCTTTAAAAGCGACAGTCAGATGCTGAGCCAATGAACGATACAGCATAATAGGCAAAATTTTAGAAAAATGCAGCGTAAATTCCCATAAACGCGATTTACGATGGACCACTACACTATCCATTTCACCAGCAGTAAGCAGTGGATGATTTTTTTCTGCTTCCTCTAGTTGGATTTGTTCCAACAGTTTTTCAAATAAATCTCGTTTTTCTGACAAAGATATACGCCCTTTCTGATGAGAAACTATGCAATTGATTGCATCGTATCCTCTTCTTTTTCAGTACCCTTTAGTATACTCGTTTTTTCTGAGTTTTACATTAAAAAATTGGAACTGTGATTCACATCACAGTTCCAATTTTAAAAGCGAAACATCAGGTTGTCAAAAACAGCTGATTCAGCTATTTTACTTTTCTGTGTTTTAACGCTTATTATTCCCCTTGGTTCAAGAGGATTGGTAAAGTATTCGCCAATTCTTCTTTACGTACTTCAACCATTTCGCCAGTTTTCTTGATTTTCACTTCTACGATTCCTTCTACTGCTTTTTTACCGACAGTAATTCTGATTGGACAGCCAATCAAATCAGAATCCGCGAATTTCACTCCTGCGCGTTCATTTCTGTCATCAACCAGTACTTCATAGCCAGCTTTTGTCATCGCTTCTTCTAGTTCATTCGTCAAGTTTGTTTGGTATTCGTCTTTTAGATTCATTTGGACGATATGCAGATCAAATGGCGCAATTCCTTTTGGCCAATTGATTCCTTGTTCATCTGAATGTTGTTCTACGATTGCTGATAATAAACGGCTCACACCGATACCATAACAGCCCATAATCACAAATTTTTCCCGTCCGTTTTCGTCTAGAACGGTTGCCCCCATAGATTCACTGTAACGAGTGCCAATTTTGAAGATATGTCCGATTTCGATTCCTCGAGTAAAGGCAAGAACACCGTTGTTGTCTGGTGAAGGATCTCCTTCTTGTACAAAACGAAGATCTTCATAAGAAAGCACAGTGAAATCGCGTTCTGGATTCACATTTTTATAGTGGAAGCCTGTTTCGTTCGCTCCAGTAATGGCATTCGCTAAATCTTGGACATAACGGTCTGCATATACTTTTACATCCTCTGAAACACCGATTGGTCCGACAGAACCAAACTCAGCACCTAGATATTTTTGTGCTTCTTCTTCCGTCGCTTCTTCTAAAAAGTCAGCAGATAGATAGTTTTTCAGTTTTACATCATTGACTTCATGGTCTCCGCGTACCAAAACAAGGACAGGTTGTTCATCCGCAATGAACAATACAGACTTGATGATTTTTTGAGGTTCAACAGAAAAGAAATCTGCTACTTCGTCAATTGATTTTACGTTAGGTGTAGCTACTTTCTCTAATTCAAGCTGTGTTTCATGCGATTTTTTTGACACATAGTAGCTTGTAGCCATCTCCAAGTTTGCAGCATAATCACTTTCAGTCGAATAACAAATCGTATCCTCCCCGATCTCTGAGATCGCCATGAATTCCTTTGAGTCTTTCCCGCCCATTGCGCCACCGTCTCCGATGATCGAACGAAATTCCAAACCGCAACGCTTAAAGACTTCGGTATAGGCTTTTTCATAATCTTTATACGTTTCGTCTAAACTTTCTTCCGTTGCATGGAAAGAATATGCATCTTTCATGATAAACTCACGTCCGCGAAGCAAACCAAAGCGAGGACGTTTTTCGTCACGATACTTAGGTTGGATTTGATAAAGATTCAAAGGTAATTTCTTATATGAATTAATTTCATTACGCATCAAATCAGTAAAAGTCTCTTCGTGAGTTGGTCCAAGAATCATTTTTCGATCATTACGGTCCTTGAAACGATACAAGTTTGGACCATATGTTTCGTAACGTCCTGACTCTTCCCAAAGTTCTGCTGGCAAGATAGCAGGCATCAGCATCTCTACCGCACCGATTTTTTCAAATTCTTCCCGCATGATACGTTTCAGCTTTTCTAATACACGATTTGCTAATGGCAGATAAGAATAGATACCCGCTGATACTTGACGGATATATCCAGCTCTTAGCAAGATTTGATGACTTAATACTTCTGCATCATTTGGAACTTCACGTAATGTTGGAATCAACATTTTTGATTGTCTCATTCTATATACTCCTTTATTTCCTCAAAATAGTTATCGTTTGTTATTATACCCTATTTGTCAACTTTTTCTAGAAAAAGAATCGTTGAATATCGTTCCATGTAACTAGCACCATCAACAACATTAAAAATCCAAAGCCAGCTAATGTCAATATTCCTTCTTTTTCTTGACTTAATGGTTTCCCACGAATCCCTTCAAAAATATTCAACACTAATTTCCCACCATCTAAGGCAGGGATCGGAAGCAGATTGACGATTCCAAGGTTCATTGAAAGAAGCGCCATCAAACCAATAACAGTTGTTACACCTTGGTTTGCTGCTTCTGAAGATAATTGGTACATCATAACAGGTCCGCCTAATTTATCTAAACTAAAACCTGTAAACAGTGATCCTAAGGCTTTGAAAATTTCCAATGAACCGCTAAAAGCTTGACGTGTTCCGCCGATGATCTTATCCATAAAACCTGTATTCATTGGGGCTTGTATGCCAAGTTGGCCAACTTTTTCGCCATTTGACTCTACCGATTTCGGTGTCACGTCGACAGATTGCATCTTACCTTCTCGTTCGATCTCAAAATCTAATGTTTTACCTGGATTTTTCGTGATGACTGTTGTCAAATCGTTCCAAGTGTGGATTTCTTTACCGTCCACGCTAACTACCTTATCATTTTCTTTTAAGCCTGCTTCTGCCGCAGCACCATTAGGGATAATCTCTCCTACACGATTAGTATTTGTCACTTGAACACCGCCTTGCATGAATGCAAGAATAATAAATAACACGATTGCCAAGATAAAGTTATTCATTGGACCGGCAAAATTGGTCAGCATACGCTGCCACAGTTTAGCCGATTGGAACTGTACATCTTTTGGTGCAATTCTGATTTCTGTTCCGTCGGTTTCAATAATCGTCGCATCGTGATCGACAGGATAGGTCACTACTTCTGTTTCATCTCCATTCACATAACCAGTGATAGTCAGCTCATCTTCTAAATCATAACGGCTCAATTCCATTGGGATAGCATTTGTCAATTGGATTTTCTTACTTAAATTTATCTTCTCTACGATGCCGTCAGAATTTAGTAAAAGAGAAAGAGGCATACCTGGTGCCATTTCTGTTTCATCATCCCCATTGCCTGCCATTCGAACATAACCGCCAATAGGTAATAGGCGAAGCGTATATGTTGTCCCGTCTTTTGCTTGATGCCCATAAATTTTCGGACCCATACCGATAGCAAATTCGCGAACGAGGATTCCTGATCGTTTCGCAAAGAAGAAATGACCAAACTCATGAACAATCACTAATATACCAAAAACAATGATAAATGTTAGTATCGTTTTCATAGCTTTTTTCTCCTTTACTTGTTTTTTGTGTGTTTTTTTAAACAACGTTAAAACACTATAATTTTACCATAGTATACCTAAGACACCAATAGTATCAATAAAATGAGAAACAAAAACCTGCGTCTTTTATGAAAATCACAAAGAAACGCAGGTATACTTACTAAATAATGCCAAATAAATGCATGATAGGAAATACAAACAGCAAGCTATCGAAACGGTCTAAGATTCCCCCGTGGCCCGGTAAGATATTTCCTGAGTCTTTCACATCATAATGGCGTTTGATTGCTGATTCGACCAAATCGCCAAATTGTCCGACTGCCGAAAAAATAATCGTCATCAGAAGCATGACAAACATACCATGATTGAATAGTTCTCTTGCTGGATACAACAATAGATAAAGAAATGCGACTACAACAGCACTTCCGATCCCGCCTAACGCGCCTTCAATCGTTTTGTTCGGTGAAATATCCGGACTTAACTTGTGTTGTCCATAACGACGGCCAACCATATAAGCACCAATATCAGTTGCCCAAACGATAAACAGACCAAAAATCAAAACAGCTAAACTTTCTGTTCGTGCATTGACGAAATTCTGGAAGCCTATTCCTACATACAAACTGACAAGTACTGGGAAACCTGCTTCATCAATCGTATACGTATTTTTAGATATAACTGACGTCCCTAAAAGGATCATAACGATAAGATAAAATAGCATAAATGTACTGACGTTCTCTGGAAGAAAGAAGAACCATCTTTCTTTTGGCAAGACAAGGAGCACTGCACCAATAGCGGATAAAACTCCTTCAAAACTTAGGAGAGTCAATCCTTTCATCCGGAAAAGCTCATAAACTCCTACCACAGCTAAGACTGCTGCGGTAAGCTCAACCGCTATGCCCCCAATCCATATAATCGGAATAAACAAGACAAGCGCCACGGCTGCTGTGATTACACGTTGTTTCATGACTGATCCCCTTTCTCATTTTCTGTTTTTTTTACACCGCCGAATCGACGATCTCGATTTTGATAAGAGGCAATTGCTTCTTCAAGATGTGCACCGTCAAAATCAGGCCAAAGTGCTTTTGTAAAATACAATTCACTATATGCAATCTGCCATAACAGAAAATTACTGATCCGCTCTTCTCCGCTTGTACGGATCATCAACTCAGGATCTTGTAATTCTTTGGGCAAGAAACCTGTCATTAGATGGTTGGCAATCACTTCATCATCGATTTCTTCTGCCTGTATTTCTCCCTTTGCTACTTCTTCAGCAATGTTTTGGACTGCGGTCACGATTTCTGCTCTGCTTCCGTAATTCAAAGCAAAGTTTAACACCATTCCGGTATTGTCTTTTGTTTGCTCAATTGCACGTTTTACAGCGTCTTGCGTCTGTTCTGGTAACACGTTCTCATACCCCATGACATGGACTTTGACGTTTTCTTTGATCAATTCTGGTACGAACGTATCAAAAAAGTCGACAGGTAGTTGCATGAGAAAACTTACTTCATCTTTTGGTCGCTTCCAGTTTTCAGTTGAAAAAGCATAAAGCGTCAATACTTTCACTCCAAGCCTTGATGCTTTCTTTGTGACTTTCTTTACTGTTTCCATACCTTCTTTATGACCAGCGACTCTTGGCAAACGCCGGTTTTGCGCCCAACGACCATTGCCGTCCATGATGATGGCAACGTGTTGAGGAATTGGTCCATCGGCATTAAATTGAAATTCGCTTTTTTCTTGAATATATTTGTTTTTTTGCGGAAAAAAACGTAACATTCTTTTTCCTCCTATACTTAAAAGATTCCCACTATCTTAAGTATTATAGCAATATCTAAACGTTTTTCCTATGAAATCATTGTTTTTTTATTTAAAAACTGAATAATTTTTTCTTTTTTTAATCTTTAAATAAAAGAAACATAAATAAAAACAGAGGAAGCGGAATGATCCGCCCCTCTGTTTTTATGGTTTTATTAAACTTCCAATAATTCTTTTTCTTTATCAGCAGCGATCTTATCTACTTCTTTAATGCTGTTATCTGTCAATGTTTGTACGTCTTTTTCTAGTCCACGCAAATCATCTTCGGTAATGTCACCATTTTTTTGTTGTTTTTTATATTCATCGATTGCATCACGACGGATGTTACGAATCGCGATTTTTGCATTTTCTGCTTCTTTTTTCACATCTTTAGCTAATTCTTTTCTGCGTTCTTCTGTCAGTTGTGGGATAACCAAACGAATAACATTTCCATCATTGGTAGGACTGATTCCGATATCACTTGCCATAATAGCTTTTTCAACATCTTGAAGAATGCTCTTGTCAAAAGGCGTGATCATTAAAACACGTGCTTCTGGGATTTGGATTGACGCCATTTGGTTCAATGGAGTTGGTGCACCGTAATAATTCACAGTGATTCGATCCAAAAGGCTAGCATTCGCGCGGCCTGCGCGGATTTGCCCAAGTTCACGTTGAAGATTTTGTGCTGCTTTTTTCATTTTTTCTTTTGCTTCTGTCATAATTGCATCTGCCATTTTTATTTCCCCCTTACAGTCGTTCCGATATTTTCACCTAAGATTGCTCGGCGAATATTTCCGTGTTCATTTAAATTGAAGACAAGCAATGGAATGTCATTATCCATGCTTAGTGAACTTGCAGTTGAATCCATGACTTGTAATCCTTTAGCAATCACTTCCAGATGAGTCAGTTCTTCAAATTTCACTGCATTTGCATCTACTTTCGGATCAGCAGAATAAACACCGTCTACATTGTTTTTAGCCATCAGGATAACATCTGCGCCGATTTCTGCTGCGCGTAATGCTGCCGTTGTATCTGTCGAGAAGTACGGGTTGCCGGTACCGCCCGCAAAAATAACAATCCGTCCTTTTTCTAAATGACGTTCTGCTTTACGGCGAATGTATGGCTCTGCGATTTGACGCATTTCAATCGAAGTTTGCACGCGTGTCGGTACACCCACGTTTTCCAACGTATCCTGTAAAGCTAAGGCATTCATAACTGTAGCTAACATACCCATGTAATCAGCTTGAGCGCGTTCCATGCCCATTTGTGCTCCGATTTGTCCGCGCCAGATATTTCCGCCACCCACAACGATTGCCATTTCAACGCCCAGTTCGTGAACTTCTTTGATTTCTTGGATGATTTCTTTGATTACTGGTGGTTTGATTCCAAATCCTGCATCCCCAGCTAAAGCTTCTCCACTCAATTTTAAGACTACACGCTGATATTTCGGTGTGACCATGTTCATTCCTCCAATATTTTCTATTGCCATTTTACCATACTTAGATGATTTCGACACGCTAAGCCTGGTTTTTCTTGTTTTGCTTAAAAAAAGGGAGCGCACAAAGCGTGCGTTCCCGTCTGTCATTCAACAGAATTATTTTTTCACTTGGCTCATAACTTCTTCTACAAAGTTATCTTCGCGTTTTTCGATACCTTCGCCAACTTCGAAACGTACGAATGTTTTAACAGTTGCGCCTTTTGAAGCAACGTATTTTTCAACAGTCATATCAGGATCTTTAACGAATGGTTGGTCAACCAAAGCGATTTCTGCTTTGAATTTCTTCAAGCGTCCTTCTACCATTTTTTCAACGATATTCGCTGGTTTGCCTTCATTCAATGCTTGTTCTGTAAGAACAGTTTTTTCATGTTCTAATTCAGCTTCTGGAATTTGTGATTCGTTTACATAGCGAGGATTGATAGCTGCTACGTGCATAGCTACATCTCTTGCAACTGTTTCATCTGTTGTTCCGTCTAGAACAGTCAATACAGCAATACGTCCGCCCATATGCAAGTATCCGCCAAATGCAGCATTGTCGTCTTTTTCTACAACTTCAAAGCGACGGAAGCTGATTTTTTCTCCGATAACTTGAGTTGCTTCGATCAAATCAGATTCAATCGTTCCTTTATCTGTTTTGATTTTCATTGCAGCTTCCATGTCTGCTGGTTTATTTTCAGCAACAAGTTCTGCGATTTCTTTTACTAAGTCTTGGAACATTTCATTTTTAGATACAAAGTCTGTTTCTGAGTTTACTTCAACGATTGCTGCAGTGTTACCTTTCACAGCAACTGAAGCTAATCCTTCAGCGGCAATGCGGTCATTTTTCTTTGCAGCCTTTGCCATTCCTTTTTCACGTAAAAGATCAACTGCTTTTTCCATATCGCCTTCTACTTCAACTAATGCTTTTTTCGCATCCATCATTCCTACGCCAGTCATTTCGCGTAGTTCTTTTACCATTTTAGCTGTAACGTCTGCCATGTTTAACTCCTCCTGTGTGTGTTCTTTTTAAAAAAAGCTGTTTCAAAGGAGAGTGAGGCTTGTCGCCCAGCCTTTGAAACAGCTCCATCATTCAAAATTATTCTGCTGAAGAATTGTCGCCTTCAACAACATCTACGATTTCTTCGATTGATGTTGCTGTGTTTTCTTCTGTGAAATCTTCTTCAACTACTTGATCTTCACCTTGGTTTCCTTCGATGAAAGCATCAGCCATTTTTGAAGTAATCAATTTAACGGCACGAATGGCATCGTCGTTTGAAGGGATTACTACGTCGATTTCATCTGGATCGCAGTTTGTATCAACCATAGCTACGATTGGGATATTTAATTTGTGTGCTTCTTGAACAGCAATACGTTCTTTACGTGGGTCAACGATGTACATTACATCTGGGATTCTTGGCATATCAGCGATACCGCCTAAGAATTTTTCAAGACGTTCGCGTTCTTTGTTCAAACCAGCAACTTCTTTTTTAGGTAGAACTTCAAAAGTTCCATCTTCTTCCATTGCATTGATTTGTTTCAAACGGCTGATACGTTTTTGGATAGTATCCCAGTTTGTCAATGTTCCGCCTAACCAACGATGGTTAACGAAGTATTGTCCTGCACGAGTTGCTTCTTCTTTGATTGCTTCTTGTGCTTGTTTTTTTGTACCTACGAATAATGCTACGCCGCCTTCTTCAGCAACGCTCTTCATGTAATCATAAGCTGCATCTACTAATTTAACTGTTTTTTGTAAGTCAATGATGTAGATTCCGTTTCTTTCTGTGAAGATATATTTCTTCATTTTTGGGTTCCAGCGACGAGTTTGGTGACCAAAGTGTACGCCGGCTTCTAGTAATTGTTTCATAGAAATTACTGCCATGTTTGTTTCCTCCGATTTGGTTTTATTTTCCCTCTTCTTATCTTCTACCTTGCCGGCAAACTTTTTCAAGCACCTACCGACAATCCAATAAGAATGTGGATTTGCTGATGCATAAAGCACCCTCAGCTATTATACAGACAAAAGATCCATATCGCAAGAGCAAATGTACTTTTCTGCTCAACATTCAATAGTTTACCTGAAAGACAAAAAGAATTCAAGAAAAACAGTAGATTTCTCTTTGTTTCTTTATTCTCTTTTTTCCATAAAATAATTTTAGATATAAAAGACGAATATTATTGGGCAATCCTTCTTTTTTTTGTTATGATACATGTGAAATCTTTCGTAAAGGAGAAAGAAAATGCGCAAAGCTCAAAGACATTTGCTGATTAAACAAGTCATTGAAGAATTCCCGATCCGTACGCAAGAAGAACTATTAAACAAACTTGGGCATTATGGCGTTACCGCAACGCAAGCAACGATTTCTCGAGATATACGTGATCTGAAAATCGTGAAGGCACCTGATGAAAACGGTATTTCCCGCTTTGTGTTGTTTCGCGAAAAAGGTACTCCTGATACTAAGACTGAAGAAGAGGATCGGCTGATTCAAATGATTGAAGACATTGTGTTGAAAGTCGAACGAGTCCACTTTTTGACAATCGTTAATACCTTGCCAGACAATGCTCATTTATTTGCATCTGTTTTAGATGAGATCAAGCCTCCTCCTATCGTCAGTACGATTGCTGGATTTGATACGATCATGATTATCTCAGAAAATGAGGAGGATGCAAAACGAGTAGAAGAATTTCTTCACCATCCGACTGAAGTATCACTTTTTTAATCAGAGCACGTGTTCCTAATAAGGAATGCGTGTTTTTTTATTTTCAATATTTTCCTTGTTAAATAAACCTTTACACTCTTTACAAAAATACATCAGTTTTTATTTAAAATTTTCATAACTTTGATTAAATCACAATACTCATCATTTATATTGGATGTTAGCAAGAGCAGAGTCTTGCTCTTTGTGTATGTCAATAAAAAAGAAATGAAAGGAAATCGCATGTATAAATTATTAACGCCTGGACCATTAACGACTTCTGAAACAGTGAAAAAAGCGATGCTGACCGATCATTGTACCTGGGATCAAGAATACAAAGAGATGACACAATGGATAAGAAAAAAATTGCTGGAGCTTGTTCAAGTACCGGAAAAACTATACACAACGGTCTTGATGCAAGGCAGCGGCTCCTTTGGGGTAGAATCTGTTTTAAGTACTGTGATTAGACCAGAAGATACTTTGCTGATTTGTTCAAATGGCGCATACGGTCAACGAATGGTTGCCATGTGCAAATATCTGCAACTAAACTATGCAGTTTATGAAGTACCTGAACACCAAATCCCCCAAGCACATATGATTACACAGTTGATTGAAGAGAATCCGTCTATCTCCGCACTTGCAATGGTCCATAGCGAGACTACTTCCGGTATTTTAAATGATTTGGAAGAAATTGCTGCTGTCGTACAGGAAAGAGATCTTTTGTTTATAGTAGATGCGATGTCTAGCTTTGGTGGGATACCGATTCATGTAGCGGAACTAGGGATCGATTTTTTGATTTCTAGCTCAAATAAATGTATTCAAGGTGTTCCAGGTTTTTCTTTTGTACTTGCTAATAAAGTGGAACTAGAAAAGCGAAAAAATGTGAGTCGAAGTTTGTCACTTGATCTGTATGACCAGTATCGCGTGATGGAAAACGAGAATGGCAAATGGCGTTTCACTTCCCCTACTCATACGGTTTTGGCTTTTCAACAGGCATTGAAGGAACTAGAGCTAGAAGGAGGGATCGAAACTCGATATTCACGTTATCTCGCCAATAATCATGTGCTACGACAAAAAATGACAGAGATGGGATTCCAGCCTTTCATCCAAGAGTATCAGGGGCCATTCATTACCTCTTTTCTTTACCCTAAAGACTGGCGATTTGATTTCAATCATTTCTATCAGCATTTAAAACAAAACGGATTTGTGATCTATCCTGGGAAGATCAGCGATCATGAATGTTTTCGTATCGGTAATATTGGCGAGATTTATCCAGAAGACATTTTAGAACTGACAGCAATTATCAAAGACTATAAGGAGAACATTAATGATTAAAACTGTAATTTTTGATTGGGCAGGAACAACTGTGGACTTTGGCTGTATGGCTCCTGTCCACGCTTTTAGAAATGCTTTTCTAGAAAAAGGGATCCAACTGACTGACAAAGAGATCCGCGAACCGATGGGAAAATTAAAATGGGATCATATCCAACAGCTTCTTTCCCTCCCTTCTGTCAAAGAACAATGGATAGCGATTCATGGACAACTACCTCAGGAAAAAGAGGTAGAGGAATTGTATCAGCAATTTGAACATTATCTGTTTAAAGATTTGGCCCAGCATTCTACCTTGAAACCCGACACATTGGAAACGGTCGAGCAGTTGAGAAGCGCTGGGATCAATATTGGTTCCACGACTGGATTTACTGCTCCTATGATGGCAATCGTAGCAGAAACCGCAAAAAAAGAAGGGTATTCACCAGACTTCATGGCAACTTCTGAAGACGTCGAAGGATATGGACGACCATTTCCTTATATGATTCATAAAAACATACAACATTTCAAAAACAAGTCGGTTGATGAAGTAATCAAAGTTGGAGATACGGTCTCAGATATCCAAGAAGGAAAAAATGCTGGGGTGTTTACAGTTGGTGTGATTGAAGGTAGTTCGCTGATGGGACTTTCATATGATGCATACCAACAAATAGAGATGGAGGAAAAAGATCGCTTAAAACAGTCTGTTGCTCTTAGATTCCAACAAGCTGGTGCTGATCTTTGCGTAAATAACTTAAAGGAGTTAACAGAGTACATTTTGTGCGCTGACAAGAATCCAGAATGACTTTTATTCGCAATAAGGGCTGTGACAAAAATATTGTCACAGCCCTTATTGCGAATAAACGGTGTTCTCCTGCCAACTTCTCGGCCACAAGTCACAATATCCAACAAACACGAGAAGCTGTTTTTTGAAATTGTTCCTTGTGACTCGGAGCTGATCACTGATTTCACATTCTTTTTTTCTTACATCTTATCTGGTGCATGAAGTCCTAGCAAACGAAGATCTTCTTTCAATAATACAGTCACTGCATACACTAAAGCTAAGCGTGCTTCTTTTTGTTCATCGTCAGCTAAAATTTTCGTATGAGCATAGTATTTGTTGAATGCCTGTGCTAATTTGATTGCATGTTTCGCAATCACTGAAGGTTCATATTTTTCCCCAGCGGATAAGACTGTTTCAGGATATTTTTGAACCAATTTGACTACTTCCCAGCTGATATCGTCATTCAACGCATAGTCTGCTGTTTCTGAAGGGACGAATCCTGCTTTTTCCAACAGACTGACTGCACGAGCATGTGTATATTGCACATAAGGTCCAGTTTCTCCTTCAAAACGAACCACTTCTTCCAAGTTGAAGTCAAATGTATTGAGACGATCGTTTTTCAAATCATGGAAGATGACTGCTCCAACCCCTACTTGTTTAGCTACAACATCTTTGTTTTCTAAATCAGGGTTTTTCTCGCTGATCTGTTCTTTAGCAGATTGGATTGCTTCATTCAATACTTCTTCTAGTAAGACGATTTTTCCTTTACGAGTTGATAATTTTTTACCACCTTGTGTGATCAAACCAAATGGGATATGGTGCATATCGTCAGACCAGTCAAAGCCCATTTCTTTCAAGACAGCTTTCAATTGTTTGAAATGATAACTTTGTTCATTCCCTACTACATATAGAGATTGCTTGAAGTCATAGGTACGTTTACGATACAATGCGGCAGCTAAGTCACGTGTGATGTATAGTGTCGCGCCATCTGATTTCTTGATTAATGCTGGATTCAAGTCGTAAGCAGAAAGGTCAACGATCTCCGCACCTTTATCTTCGTTCAGCAAATGTTTTTCTTCTAAAAGTTCGACGATTTCATCCATTTTGTCATTATAGAAAGCTTCACCGTTCAATGAATCAAACTGTACTTCTAGTAGATCATAGATTTTGTTGAATTCTTTCATCGATTCATCACGGAACCATTGCCACAATTGGATAGCTTCTTCATCGCCTTCTTCTAGACGTTTGAACCAAGCACGAGCTTCTTCATTTAATTCTGGTTCTGTTTCAGCTACTTCATGGAATTGGACATACAAACGAAGCAGTTCATTGATTGGCTCTGCTTTGACCGCTTCTTCTGAACCCCATTTTTTGTAAGCAACAATCAGTTTTCCGAATTGCGTGCCCCAGTCACCTAAATGATTGATGCGGATTGGCTGGTATCCGATTTTTTCCATAATGAAGCCAATCGAATTACCGATAACTGTCGAACGTAAATGTCCCATTGAGATTGGTTTTGCAATATTTGGAGAAGACATATCGATCGGTACGGTCCCTTGATTCCCAATATTGCTATCCCCATAATGTTCTTTTTCTTTCACTACTGTTTGCAAAACTTTTTTGCTGATAAGTTCTTTATTCATGAAAAAGTTCAAGTAAGGTCCAACCACTTCGATTTTTTCAAAGTTGGCAGAGTCGATTTTTTCTGCTAAATCTGCAGCGATTTGCTGTGGCGCTTTTCGGTAAACTTTTGCTAATGAAAAGGCTGGAAATGCCACATCCCCGTGTTCGGCTGATTTTGGATTTTCTAGTAATTGTTCGACTTGTTCAAGTGTCAAATCGTCTTTGACAACGTCATAGACAGCTTTTGCGACAAGATCTTTATTATTCATCTTTATTCCTCCTAAAATACTCTCTTATTTGTTCAACAAAAAAAATCTCTAATGACGACATACTTAGTATGCCATCATTAGAGACGAGATTTCCCGCGGTACCACTCCAATTGTCCTAAAAAAGGACCAGCTCCATCTGATATCGGTAGACGACCGTCTGTTTAAAACAGAATTCTCCAAGTGCGCTTCGTTGTATCTCCTTCATTCGGCTTCCACCACTTCCGAATTCGCTAGCTAAGAATGATACAAGTACTCTCTTGTTCAACAAATCTTAATCTTATTAAACTTTCTTGAATTATATCAGAAAAAAAAACGAAAGGCTAGTCGTTTCTAATAAAAAAAACAATCCAGATGGCCTAAAGGAGAAGAAATACCACCTGGATAGTTATAAATCATTTCGTAAATACGAAAGACTTAACAAATTAATCAGCTACGATAATCGTTCCTTCTTCAGAAGCTAAAAGATTTTCGATATTTTCTAAAGAAGTGATGATTGCCTTAGCGTTCGGTTTTGCTTCAACAAATGCAATAGCTGCTTCTACTTTCGGAAGCATGCTTCCTGGAGCGAACTGTTTTTCATCAATGTATTGTTTCATTTCTGAAACAGTAACAGTTTCTAGTTTCTTTTGATCCGGTTTTTGGTAATTGACATACACATTGTCTACACCTGTCAAAACGATCAGCAAATCCGCATCGATGATTTCGGCTAATTTTTCTGAAGCAAAATCTTTATCGATTACGGCTTCTCGCCCTTCTAATCCAGTAGCTGTTTCTACAACAGGAATCCCGCCACCGCCGACAGACACCGTGATAACTCCTTGTTCGACTAGCGTTTCGATGACACGTGCTTCTTTGATCGAGATTGGTTTAGGGGAAGCGACTACTTTTCTCCATCCACGTCCAGCGTCTTCTTTGAATGTCACAGTAGAATCAGCATTCATTTGTTCTTTCGCTTCTTCTTCCGTGTAGAATGGGCCGACTGGTTTACTTGGATTTTTGAAGGAAGGATCGTTTTCATCCACAATGACTTGAGTGACTAAAGAAACTACATCTTTATCGATTCCTTTTTCCTTCAGTACTTCACCCATCGCGTTTTGGAGCCAGTAGCCGATTGACCCTTCTGTCATTGCGACACATGTATCTAAAGGCATTGCTGGTGTTTTCTCAGAATCAGCAGCTTGCTGCTGAATCAATAGGTTGCCGACTTGCGGACCATTTCCGTGAGAGATGATTAGTTCATCTCCTTGCTCGATAAATTTCACTAAATACTTTGCTGTTTCCATTAACGCTTCTTGTTGGGCTTTTGCACTTGCATCCGTAGACAAGATGGCATTGCCTCCTAAAGCGACAACTACTTTTCGTTTGGCCATTTCATTCGCCCTTTCTTCAGTTCTTCTGAATTTTCTAGATAACAAAACGAGCCAGCGTCTTGTGATTTTCCCTCAATGCTGACTCGTTTTTTCGTGAGATGAATGTGGTTATGCTTAAACGCGAGGGATAAACAAGTTACCTAATGTTGCCGCCATGATTGCTTTGATTGAATGCATACGATTTTCTGCTTGGTCAAATTGACGAGCATATTTGCTGCGGAAGACTTCGTCTGTTACTTCCATTTCAGTGATGCCAAAGCGTTCTTTCATTTGTTCACCGTAAACAGTGTTTGTATCATGGAAAGCTGGTAAGCAGTGCAAGAAGATCAAACGATCTGTATTGTGTGTTTTTTCTACCATTTCCATATTGATTTGGTAAGGTTTCAACAATTTGATCCGTTCTTCAAATTTATCTTCTTCACCCATTGATACCCATACATCAGAATAAAGAACGTCTGCTCCGTCTACACCTTTATCAACATCGTCGGTAATCATCAATTGTGCCCCTGATTTTTCAGCAAAACCTTCTGCCATTTTGACGATTTCTTCTTCAGGTTGTAATTCTTTTGGTGCAACGATACGCATGTTTGCTCCCAAAATTGCACCTGTTACTAATAAAGAGTTAGCCATATTGTTTCGACCATCCCCACAGTATGCAACAGTGATGCCTTCTACAGTTCCAAAGTTTTCTTGGATAGTTAAAAAGTCAGCGATCATTTGCGTTGGATGCCATTCGTCAGTCAATCCATTCCAAACTGGAACACCAGAGAATTCTGCTAGTTCCTCTACCATTTTTTGACTGAATCCACGGAATTCGATTCCGTCAAACATACGACCTAACACTTTAGCTGTATCTTCTGTTGATTCTTTTTTACCTAATTGGATGTCATTCGCACCTAGGTATTCAGGATGTGCACCTAGATCGATTGCTGCAGTGGTAAATGCAGAACGAGTACGTGTAGATGTTTTTTCAAATAAAAGCGCGATATTTTTTCCTTCTAGATAGTGATGTGGGATCCCACGCTTTTTCAAGTCTTTCAAGTGTTCTGAAAAATCGATCAAATATTGTAACTCTTCTTTTGTAAAATCTTTTTCTGCTAATAAACTTCTTCCTTGGAATACTGATTCTTTCATATTAAACATTCTCCTTTAGATTGTTTTTATTTAAGATTAAAGAGGAAATCCTGACGACAGCTGACAGTAAGACTGTCGTCAGGTTATAAACTACTTCAAGTCTTCACGGACAAGTGGTTGACTCATGCAACGTGGACCGCCACGACCTCGTGACAATTCACTTGAATTGATTTCCAACACTTTGATACCATAGCTACGAAGCAATTCGTTCGATACGTAATTCCGATTGTAAGTGACTACGACACCTGGAGCGATTGCCAATGTATTGGATCCGTCATTCCATTGTTCTCTAGGGGCAACGATCTCATCCCCATTACCAGTTGGAATCAATACAAGATCATCTAATCCAAGAGCAGCTTTCATCGTTTCGTGTAAGTTATCTGAATGAGTGATCTTGATATCATCACCATCTGGTTCGATCGTAAAGACATCCATCTTACCGTCTTTACTTTGGATTGCTGGATGGATAGTGAATTTGTCATGGTCTACCATTGTGAATACGGTGTCCAAATGCATCATTGCACGGTTGTTCGGGATTTTGATTGCTAATACTTTTTCAAATCCTGAATTTTTTGCGAATAGATGGCGTGCTAATTTTTCTAAAGCTTTTGCATTTGTTCGTTGAGAAATCCCAACTGCTACTACTTTATCGCTTAAGATTAATTCATCTCCACCTTCGATATGATCTGGATTTTCACGATCCAACCATACTTCAATCCCTTTATTGGCAAATCTTGGATGATGTTTCAAAATATATTCTGTAAACATCGATTCACGACGACGTGCTTCAAAAGTCATCTTATTGACGGTCATCCCATTTCCCATTGATGCGGAAGGATCGCGTGTAAAGTACAAGTTTGGCATTGGGTCCATGTAAAATGGATAGTCGTCGTCTGCTGAAAGATCATATAGGCTGCTAGAACGTACTTCGATATCTTTTGTACGAACCCCAGCCATGATTTTATCTACCATTTCTTGTGTTTCCATTGATAGAAGGAACTCATGAAGACCATCTCTTACTGCATTCGATGCGATATGAGATTCATCCAACATTTTATTCAAGAATTGTTCTTTGACGTTGCCTGCGTCAATCGCTTCTGCTGCTAATTTTTCCAAGTAAAGAGTTTCAACGCCTTCGTTTTGCAAGGTCTTTGCAAAGTTGTCATGTTCTTCTTGAGCAATCGGAAGATATGGAATATCATCAAACAACAGACGATCCATAATATCTGGTGTCAAATTTTCCACTTCTTGTCCAGGCCGTTTCAGTAAAACTGTCTTTAATTTCCCTATTTCAGAGAAAACGTGAATAGGTTTATCCATGTTGTGTTGCCTCCTTCTTTTTGATTACATGTATAGGATAGCCTCCTTTTGTAATCACTTTCATAATTTTGTCTCATTCAAAATGAGACATCCCTCACATTAATATTCGATAATTAAATAATTAAACGTTTTTCTAATTTTAAGCGTAATTTATTCATTTTTTATTCTGTATACACTTCCAAAAAAATATTTATTCATCTAAAAAAATTTTTTGAATAAATCATAAAAATAAACTATACTAACATTGTTAACGTTTGCTATATGTATTATCATTGTTTTTTATACACAAATACTTATCTTCAAAATAAATTATTCAATGCGAATGTATATTTTTTACATAATAACAAATCAAATTTGTAAAGTATTAAAACTTATGTTTAATTCAGATGTGTTAAAACTTTACAAATTCTTTAAAAAAAGTAACAATAAATATAGTGAACAATAAGGAGAGGACTTTTTAATGCGTGTTAATAAAATCGATTTTCACTTTTCAAAACTCAGATATCAACCTGATTTTGAACATTTCTCGGATGAAGAGTTCCAACAGATCAAGGAACATACTGTTCTTCGTTCCTATAAGAAAGGACAAATCCTTTTTGATGATGGAGATTCTAGACAACGGTTATATATCTTGACCAAAGGACTTGTTCGTTTAGAACGTTACGATGAAAGTGCCACCTATTATTATTATGATTACGTGACTACCAATAACCTTTTTCCTATGTCAGGAATGTTTGGAGAAGAGACCTACACTTATACAGCTCAAGCGATGACTGATATCGAAACTTTCTATCTTCCTGTTTCCTACTATGAAAAATTAGCACGAAAAAATCCTGAACAACTGATCTATATGATTCAAAAAATTTCTAAAGTAGTCGAAATACATGAGTTACGTATCCAAATTGGATTAACCTCCAGTGCTTTTGATCGAGTGAAACAAAATCTATTCATTTTGAAAGAAGAACTTGGCGTACCAACAGAAGACGGTCATATCACCATTCCTTATCCAATTACCTTAAAAGAATTAGCAGTGAATAGCGGTACGACACGTGAAACTGCTGGACAAGTAATCAAACAACTACGTGATTCAGGATTGTTAGATTATCACAAAAAGCATTTTACTTTCTGTAAGACCGCTACTACTCCAGCTTTGAGAGAATAACGCGACAAAAAGAAACAGCGATCCTGATATTTATCGGGATCACTGTTTCTTTTCGTTTCGTCTATTCAAATGATTGGTAATAATAAGTGAGATCACTTTCTTTTTTTGTTCCATTGTAAACTACACCTAATATATTTGCTTTTGCAATCTGCAACAGTTCTTTCGCTTTTAACAACTCTTGTTTCTTTGTCTTTCTTTCTCTGACAACAAGTAGCGTTCCATCCGTTTTTGCTGCAAGGATTTGAGCATCCGTTACAGTTGCTACCGGAGGCATATCAAAAATGACCAGATCAAAGTCAAGTATCAGTTCCTCTATTATCTCTTCCATTCTTTTCGTCCCTAAAACTTCCGAAGGATTCGGCGGCTTTGGACCACTGGGCAAGACCCAAAGATTTTCTATATGTGTTTCAGTTATGTAATCGTCCGCTATCCGTTCACGCTCACTAAGTAAATTACTCAATCCTTCATTATGCGGCAATTGAAAAGACAACGCTACAGTTGGTTTCCTCAAATCGGCATCTACAAGTAAGACCTGTTTTCCACTATTTGCAAAAACTACTGCTAGATTAGCGGCAGTAATAGATTTCCCTTCATCTGGACCAGAAGAAGTGATGACCAATGTATTCAATTCACGATCAATCGCTGCAAACTGGATGTTGGACCGGATCGTTCGATATTTCTCGGCAGTAATTGATTGATCAGCTAATGCAACTAAAGGAACCGGAGGGGCAGATGTTTTCTTTTTCTTCATATTCTCTCTACTTTCTTTTTTCATTTTGTATCTAGACTTTCTATGTATACGAATAAATCCTATGATTTATTGAATTAATCATAGCACAGGAAAAAAACGAACACAATTTATATAATAACTATTTTTTTTACAGATATCGGCATGAAACACTTCTAAAACAAGCTATATTATAAATTTAAATAACACAATTAATTAAAAACAGGCAAAAAAATAGGGTTGTGACAAAAATCTGTCACAACCCTTATTACAATAAATAGTGTTCAAAAGTTTGCATCTACGGTAATAAGTTCAACCAAGTCAAAAACATGTGAAGCTGTTTTTTTCTTTGCTGTTCTTATAACTTGATGCAGGGCAGTTTTTTTACACTCTCTTTTATTTATTCAGATAAAACCAAGCTTGGATCAGCATTCAACTGATAGCTGGCAAAATTTCTTTTTTGCATTTCCACATGTGCTGCTGCTCCAATCATTGCAGCATTATCTCCACAAAGTCTCAGAGGCGGAATCACTAATTCTACTTCAGGGAGTTTAGCTGACAGAGCAGCTTGCAATCCTTCACGCAACCCTTGATTGGCCGCTACACCTCCAGCTACAACCAGTTGCTTGACTGGATAATTTTGACAAGCTCGAAGTGTTTTAGTAATCAATACATCAATCACACTTGCTTGAAAGCTAGCTGCTAAATCATTTTTGTCTAGATCTTCTCCACGCTGTTGTGCATTATGCACCAAATTGATAAATGCACTTTTTAATCCACTAAAACTGAAATCATAATTATCTTCATGGATCATCGCTCGTGGAAAATGATAATTATCTTTTCCTTGATGAGCTAGCTGATCGATTTCTTTCCCACTTGGATAAGAAAGACCTAATACTCTTCCAACTTTGTCATAAGCTTCTCCTGCTGCGTCATCTCTTGTCTCCCCAATGATTTCATATGATCCATCTTCTTGCATATAGACTAATTCTGTATGTCCTCCGCTAACAAGAAGTGCCATCAATGGAAACTGGAATGGTTTGACCAGACGTGCGGCATAAATGTGACCTGCCATATGGTTCACAGGAATCAGAGGCAATTGGTGTGCCCAAGCAAAAGCCTTAGCTGCAGAAATACCAATCAACAAAGAGCCGACGAGTCCAGGCCCATAAGTGACAGCGACTGCCGATAAATCTTCTGCCGATACACCAGCTTCTACCAGTGCATCTTCCAAGCATAAGGTTATTTGTTCTACATGATGGCGGCTAGCTACTTCAGGCACCACTCCGCCAAAACGTTTATGACTGTTTATTTGGGAAGCAACGATGTTAGATAAGATCTCTGTTCCATTTCTAACGACCGCTACACTCGTTTCATCACAACTTGATTCAATTGCCAGAATCAATTCTTCATTCATTTCATCGTCTCCGTTTTTAACTTTCTGCTCATAATGATCGCATCTTCTGTCGGATTGCGATAATATGATTTCCGTTTACCTAATATACGGAACTTTTCTGATTCATAAAGTTTTCTTGCTGCTTCATTAGACAGACGTACTTCTAAAAAAACATGCAGCGAATCTTTTATTTGTTCCGCAATCAGCAGATGTAGTAAATGCCGTGCATAGCCTTTTCCTTGTTCTGAAACTGCAACAGCGATATTTGTGATTTCGACTTCATCCATTACTTTCGAATACCCGACAAAACCACAGATTTGGTTATCTTCAACTAAAAGAAGATAATCTGTGTGGGGCTGTTGGATATCTGTCAAAAACTGCATCTTCGTCCAAGGTGAGCCATATGGATAAGCATTTTCGCTAATTGCCCATACGCATTCTGCCAAATATGCTTCATCAAAATCTTTTTTTCTGCAAATCAACTAATCTCACTCATTTTCTAAAATTTTTATCATATCCAACGCATCTTCTTTTGTTTCAGTGTAATATCTTTTTTTGATTGTCGTAGCTTGAAACCCTAATTTCCGATAAAGTCTTTGCGCATCCTGATTACTCATGCGTACTTCCAATGACATCGTCTCACAGCGATTCATTATAGCAAAGTTCTCAATTTCGTCAATAAGCAGCGAACCAATTCGTTTTCGCTGATATGCCGGTCGAACAGCAATATTCGTGATATGGCAATCTAAACCGAACGCTCTTGAGCCGACAAATCCGATCATTCTTCCATTATCAAAGATCCCTAAATATAGATGAGGAAGTGGTGACTTCAATTCTGACATAAAGGCACTTTTGGTCCATGGCAACTCGCCATTATAGACTTCTCGTTCGACATCCAATAGCTCTTTGATATCTTCTATAGTCAATTCTCTTAGTATATAGCGACGATCGATTTGTTCGATTGTTTTTTCTGTATAGATCATTTTATCTTGAAAAAGGCTTCTAGCATATGCTTTAAATTTTTTCAACATAGCTTTCGTCTCCAGGCGTGTGCGTCTCTAACCATTTCTCTTCAGCTTCTACTCGTTTTAAATAACGAGGGAGAAAAGCTTGTTTATCTGCAACTGGTTCATCCAACGCACCTAATTGAGCCACAGTCACACCGCTTGGGATATCCCATGATGGAACTGTATTAATCATCGCATCAGGCAGCATTTCTTTTATTTCATAGATAAATTTATGACAATCACTCCCAACAAAATAAATAGCTTCATTCAGCTCTTGTAGTTGTGCAAACAAATCAGAAGCAGCAATATGTACATCTTCAAGTACAGTTTCTAATCTATTTTCTTTCCAGCGGTATGCCCCAGCATAGACATTTTTTCTTCGAGCATCAAACATGGGCACAATCATTTTATTCACCCCGACACAATTAGCCGCGATGGCTTTCAGGCTAGATACTCCTATTAGATCTTTATCTAGTGTATAAGCAATCGTTTTCGCTGTCGTTACACCTATACGAAGTCCTGTATAAGAACCAGGACCATCAGAAACCGCGATTCGGTCAATGTCTTGGGGACTCATTTGAAGATCTGCAAACAATTGGTCAATGGCAGGCATCAGCGTCACACTGTGGTTGCGTTTGATATTTGTCTGTATTTGCCCAAGAATTTGTTTATCTTCCACCACACCGATCGCCAAAGTTTGATTTGCAGTATCTATTCCTAATGTAATCATATATTTGATCCTTTCTGCTATAACATTCTCGCCTTCCATTGTAGCATACTTTTTTATTCCAATGATGAAAATATCAAAGGCAAAACTAGTACAATGATACATGATTATCTGCTGACCGGCAAATCTAGTTTCTTCCTTACATACACAAAAAAAGTTGCGGTATCACGACACTTTACCACAACTTTTTCTTTTTTTATTTCGTCGACTCTCGAACAATCAACTCTGTTTCAACAATGATTTTTCTTGAAACGGGTGCTTTGGAATTACTTAGTTGAAGGATTGTCTCCACTGCTAGCTCTCCCATCCATTCCGTATAAACTTTCACAGTAGAAAGAGAGGGTGTCACATATTTCGCTACACTGACATCGTTGAAACCCATCACGGAAATATCTTCTGGCACCGCTAAACCTGTTTCTTGAATCGCTTTCAGCGCGCCAATCGCTAATGCATCATTAGCCGCAAAAAGTGCATCAGGAATCTGCTCATGTGTTTTTAAATATTTTTTAACCGCTTGATAGCCTGACTCGACAGAAAAATCTGCTTCGATAATTGAACCTTCGTCGTAGCCTTTTTCTGCTAAAACTTGTTGGAATGCCATGATTCTAGGATCTCTTAGTCGCTGATGGTTTTTCTTTGTATATTCTGTTCCAGCAAGCATCGCGATATGTTGTGCATTCTGGGAAACAAAGTGCTCAATGACTTTTTGAACACTCGACTTAAAATCGACAACTATAGAATCGATTCCTTGAGAAGTGCCATCAGAATCTACCAGAAGCAAGGCTTGTTGGGATTGTTTCAAATCCAACAGCTGAGCTTCATCGAATTTCCCTAATGCGATCGTTCCATCCGCTGGAAGCTCACTAATAGAATCCCACGTTTCTTTCAACAAAGTAACGTTTGCTTCTTCTGCCTTTTTTTCGATTCCTAAACGAATAGACAAATAATAAAGATCTTCAAGTTCTTCTGTATCGTCGTACCATTGGATCAGACGAAGGGTTTGCTTAGCATTTGCTGCATTTTTGCGGTGCTTCGTATAATTCAAGCGTTCCGCTGCTTCAAAAATTTTTTGCTTTGTGGCTAAGCCGACGGAAAGTTCAGGATCGTAGTTGAGCACTCTTGAAACAGTAGCAGGAGAAACTCCTGCCAACTGAGCAATGTCTTTAATTGTTGCCATTTGTCTCTCCTCCTTTTTTTCCGTTTATAAAATCGCAGTAAACCGCTCAAACGCTGCTTGTCCTTTTTCATCTCGCTTGAACACCCCAGCATCTTCCAAGACACGAGCAAAAACCTGACCTACAGCTTTTTGTACAACATCAGTGACCGCATCTTTCGTCAAATCAGGATGCTCTTTTTTCAACTGTTCAGCCCATGGACGATGATATTCAGCCATCTGGTTTTCTTCTCCCAATAAGAACCGCTCTACTTCTGCTAGTTCCGGTTTCAAACGAGGTGGTAAAACAGCAAGCCCCATTACTTCGATCAATCCAATGTTCTCTTTCTTGATATGTTGGACATCTTTATGCGGATGAAAAATACCATCAGGATGCTCATCTGAAACATTATTGTCTCGAAGGACAAGGTCCAGCTCAAAATAATTGTCCCTTCTTCGTGCAATTGGCGTAATCGTGTGGTGTGGTGTACCATCTGCTGAAAAAGCCCGGATTTCTACAGTTTCATCCGAATATTCTTTCCACTTTTCCAACACTGAATTAGCTGCTTCAATCAGCAACTCTTTATCTGTTGATTGCAAACGGATCACAGACATCGGCCATTTCACAACTCCTGCGATGACTTGCGGATAATCTGCTAATTTGATGAGTTTTTCTATTGGTGCTTTTGCCATAGGAAATTCATGACGTCCTGCCTGATAATGATCATGAGAAAGAATCGATCCTCCAACAATCGGCAAGTCAGCATTTGAACCAACAAAGTAATGAGGCAAGACTTCAGTAATCCGAAGCAGTCTAACAAATGTTTCCTTTGAAATTTTCATTGGACGGTGCTGCTCTGATAAAATGATCGAATGCTCATTGTAATAAGCATAAGGAGAATATTGGAATCCCCAGCTTTCACCATCTAGATTCATTCGAATGATTCGATGATTGGTACGGGCTGGATAATTCAAGCGTCCTCTATATCCTTCATTTTCCATGCACAGCATACATGTAGGATAATCTACTTTGGCTGCCTCACGTTCTGCCGCAATTTGTTTTGGATCTTTTTCTGGTTTAGATAAATTGATCGTGATTTCCAATTCACCATATGCTGACTCTGCTGGAAATTTGATATTTTTAGCGATAGCTCTTGTTTTGATGTAATCATTTTTCTTACTTAAATCAAAGAAATAATCAGTTGCTTCCTCTGGGCTTTTTGAATAATGCTGCGCAAAGAATGCATTGACAACGGAAGGCGGCGGTGTAAGAAAATCCATCAATTGTGCTTCAAAAATCTCTTGTTCTGCTGGTAATTCTGAAAGCACACCATTTTCTCTTGCCTTAGCGACAAACTGATCCAATAAGTCTACTGATTCTTCCTTAACTGGTCTTACTTCGACGCTTTCTAGAGCGTCTTCTCCTATCATCCCTAAAAGACGATTCTGTAAATATAAGCGGTCCATTTCCATCCATCCGCCAGCTTCGATCGCAAGTGTGGCAAAATCACAAATCGTTTGACTGATTGACATATCTCATTCCCCTATTCTTCATAACCATTTGGATGGCTGACATGCCAATCCCAAGCTGTTTTGATAATTGCTTTGATATCTGTGTATTCAGGTTTCCAGCCCAGAATCTCTCTCGCTTTTTCACTTGAAGCGACTAATCGACTAGGATCTCCAGCTCTTCTTGGTGCTATTTCTGCCGGGATTTCTTTCCCTGTCACTTCTCTAGCTGCTTCTAACATTTCCTTGACCGAATACCCTTTGTTACTGCCTAAATTGAAGAAGTTGCTTTCGTTTCCTTCTTTCAAGTATTCCAAAGCTAAAATATGCGCGGCAATCAAGTCTTCTACTTGAACATAATCTCTAATACATGTTCCATCTGGTGTATCGTAATCGTCTCCATAAACAGCCAATGCTTTTCTTTGGCCAAGAGCTACTTGTAAAATGATTGGGACAAGATGCGTTTCTGGTGTATGATCTTCTCCGATAGATGCATCTGCTTTTGCTCCGGCTACATTGAAGTAGCGCAAAGCGACATAGCGCATGCCATACGCTTGATCACACCACTTCATCATTTTTTCCATCATCAATTTGCTTTCACCATACGGGTTTTTAGGATTAGTTGGTGTATTTTCCGTGATTGGAGACTCTTTCGGCTCTCCATAAGTTGCTGCAGTAGAAGAGAATACGATTTTATTCACGTTGAACTCGTGCATGACTTCAAGCAAGATTTGCATACCGTATACATTGTTGTTAAAATACATCAATGGTTTTTCGACAGATTCTCCTACTAAAGAGCTTGCAGCAAAATGGATTACTCCTTCAATCGGTTCCTTTTCAAATACGGAACGTAGAAATTCTTTATCCCGAATATCTCCTTCATAAAAATGAGCATCTGGATGTACTGCTTGTTTGTGACCTGTGAGTAAATTATCTACCACAGCTACTTGATACCCCTTTTGAACTAGCTGGTCTACAGCGTGCGAACCGATATAGCCGGCTCCGCCTAGTACTAAAATTGTCATAAAAAACACTCCTTTGATTAGTGAAATTGTGTTTGTTGATTCTATATAATTAAAAAAGCGAAGTCTACTTTTATGGTGGAAAAGAAGAAAGTAAAATTTCGTAAATTTATCTGGTAAATTTATAATAAAACATTTAGTAAACATTTTCAAGGATTTTTTGCAAAGGTTTACAAACAAACGTAAAACTAGCCTTTTTTTCTCTTTTGTTCCATAATAGATATAACAAATAATAAATGAGGTGGATTCAATGAAAAAATTTGTATCTGGAATATTAGTAGGCAGCTTGGCAACAGCCGCTGCCGTTGCTGGTTTGGTCGCTTCTGTGAAAAAAACAGTGATCGATCCGATTGACGAAAAAGAAGCAATGATCGAAGAAAATCGTAAAAAAGCAATGCGCAAACGCGTTTCTCGTTAATAATTATTTAAAAAATACGCATGAAGACTTGTGAAAGAACAGATAAGTCTTCATGCGTATTTTTATTTGTCAGTCAATATAAGTTGTGCTATTTTATCTGCTTGTCTCAAATTCCATGGATCTGTATAAGGTCTAGCTGCTGCTGCAGTTAACCAATCCACACCTTCAACTGGTATTCCGTAGCAATAAAAGCCAGACTGGATTTTCCCGGAAGCATCAATCACACGATTCGTACCTCGCTCAACATCTATAGCTTCTGAATGATAACTTCCTGTATTATCTGAAAACGAAAAAGGGCGAACAAGTTTATTTTCCTTCAAATTTTTTATGACAGGATTACTTGAACGAGAAAAGCTTGTTTGTGGCAAACGAGCTTCGATCAAATAGCGACTGCTGATTTCTTTATCTTGTAGAGAAATAACATAGTGGTTTTGCTTTTGCTGAATATCAAGTGGCGGTTCGATCAAATGAAAAATACCCGCATCTATCAGTGCTGCTAACTCTTTCGTCCGAATAACTGGCGGTCCAATCGTTAAAAAGCTGTTTAGATGAGTAAACCATCCCCACAGTATTTCTTTGTATTCCTTAGCAGAAAAAACGTGCCATTCAATAGCCTGCCGGATTGGATCACGCCAGTCTTTCAATGCATCAAATGTCGAAGTCAATGCCCCTGTGCAATTGCCTTTTTCCGCTTCTTTTATCTGTCCTTCAATAAATGCTCGGCTAGCTTCTGCAAAGGACTCATCCTGATAGGTAAGAGGAGTTTCTAGATACGACCAAGACCATTTGTATGGAAGTAATGCTGGATACTTTCCAAGACACTCTTCTGAGGAGAGGGAAAGAAAATCATGATCAAAAGTTTTCCTTGAAATCGGCAAGTGATGTTCTTCGATGATTTTCTTGTAATAAAACAACTCAGAGTCTTTTTTCAGATAGTCAAAAAATGTTTCGCCAGTCAAAAGTCCCGATCGATGCCATCGCTCAAGGTTTTCTTTTGTAAGTAGCCGTGGCCATGCCATTGCTCCGCCTTGCTTTTGATTTCTCCCTCGAGGATAGTAAGGCAGACCTCTTCTTGACCCGCTGTATATAATCGGTTCCTTGCCGGATGGATGATAGACCAATTTTCCCTTTTTGTTTTCGAAGCGCCCTCCTCTTGATACCGTAAACAATCCGACATAATCAAAAAAGCTTAAACCAAGCCCTCTTAGAAAGACATTTTCTTTTGGCTGTATCTTTGAAAGATCGACATCTGCAGGATTAGAAGGAAGCTGATACAGTAAATCATTTTTCTTTGCATAGTCTACCCAAGCCCTTTCCTCTTCTGTCTGATCATTTTCCCAATGACCACTCGCTAAAATGAGCTGATCAACAGGATAGCTTTGCTGATCTGTCTGTAATAGGAAACCGTCTTTTTCTTTGCTGACCTTTTTCACTAAAGAATAGACAAGCTGAGTAGAAGCTGGAAATTCTTCTTGCAACTTTGAGAAAAACCAGCGTTGATAAAGTCCGTATAGGCAACGAGTAGATTGCTGATCTTTTTCCAGACGGTTAATTTCTTCTATAAATAGTTGCTTATTTTTGGTTACCGTCTGTTCGATATAATCTGTAGCAGGTCCTTTACTCCATTGAAACAAATTAGGTCCCGGCATTACCGTTCCCCCACTGGACAACGTTTCGTCTGTAAAAAGCGTCACTTGTTGAGAAACAGAGTTCATTAATAATTCTGGTGGCTGATTCAATCGCCAAACTCGACCGCCTGGACCTTCTGGATCAAAAAGAATAAGTTCAAGAGAATATCTGCCCTGATTATTATGGAGAATCCTTTCTGCTACACTTAATCCTCTAGGTCCGGCACCAATGATCCCTATTTTCATTTGTACACCTCCTTTTCGATAAATTCTTTTAACACAACGGCATGGTTCTGGTGCTCGTTTTTTGCACCATAAACAAAAGTAATGACTGGATGTTCTTTCATAAGTTGGGTGAGTTCGGAAACAGCTCGCGTCTTTTCTTCTTCAAAAGACAATTCTTGCTGATATTTCTTTGCAAATGAAGCAAAACGTTCTGGTACATGGTCAAAAGCTTTGCGTGCCTCATTACTAGGCGCAATTTCTTTCAACCATAGATCCAAGTGTGCTTTTTCTTTTGAAAGCCCTCGCGGCCAGAGCCTATCCACGAGTATCCGAAAGCCATCCTCTTCTTCAGCATCAAGGTAAACACGCTTTAATTTAATCATAGTTGTTTCCTTCTTTCTGCCTTTTTTCTTTTATATTTTATATGTAGATAATAGCATAAAATAAAAAATGAACGACACAACTATCCACGCGTCGTTCATTTTTTCTTAGTCAATACCTGATTATTGATCTAGTTTTTCCAAAGCTGTCATAAAAATATATGCTTTATACTTTTTTGCTTTTGATTTTTCCAGACCAGCCGTCATAACCACCCTTAAGCAAATAAATCTCTTTATAACCTGCTTTACGTAATTTATTTGCCGTACGGATACTCAAGCTTTTCTTTTGATCGTAGATATAGACAGGTTGGTCTTTTCGAATCGATCCTAGTGAATCTTTCAAAACAGTGTAAGGGATGTTTCTTGCACCTAAGATATGCCCTGCATCAAACACATCTTTTTCGCGAACATCGATTACTTGTGCTTTTCTCATTCCTTCTCGAAACTCTTCTTCTGTCAAAGTCGTTGCTGAACGCTTGGCCATTACTCGTAGATAGACTTCCCAAAAGATGATTGCAAGCACAATCAATAGCAAAATGATATTAATTACCCATAAAACCATGTAATGCCTCCGTTTTTTTAAGCAAATTTCAAGGCTAATGAGGCAGCGCCAATGACACCAGCTTCATTTCCAAGCTCTGCTAATTTGATTTTTGTTGATTCTCTTACTTGTGGGAAAGTGAATTCTTTAAAATATTTCTCTACACGGCTGCGTAAAAATTCTCCTGCCGCCGATACTCCGCCGCCTAACACAATACTTGACGGATTCAATGTATTCCCCAAGTTGGCGCAAGCTAAACCTAAGTAGAAGCATACGCGATCAACAACCATCAATGCAAACGGATCGTCTTCTTGAGCCATTTCAAAGATATCTTTACTTGTTACTTCTTCACCGTTATCTAACATTGCTTTCAGTTTTGAATCTCCTGCGTATTCTTCTGCCAAGTAACGACCTAGACGTACCACACCAGTAGCACTAGATACTGTTTCTAAACATCCGCGTTTACCGCAAGTACATTCGAACCCTTCAGGATCCACAGTGATATGGCCGATCTCTCCGCCTGCTCCGCTCACGCCATGGATCAAATTCCCGCCAGCAACGATACCACCGCCAACACCTGTTCCTAGAGTAACGAATACAACGTCTGGATCGTTTTCTCCAGCACCTTTCCATCGTTCACCTAAAGCAGCCACATTCGCATCATTATCGATAGCGAATTTGATTCCTGTCCCTGCTTCAATCAGTTTTTTCACAAATTGTACTTCTGTCCAGTTCAAGTTATATGCACCAATAACTGTTCCAGCGTCACTGTCCACGCTTCCTGGAGTACCCATACCGATTCCAATAAAGTCTTCGGCTTTCATATTATATAAATTCAATCGATGGTTGATTGATTCGATGATTTCAGGAACGATATGTTTGCCATCATCCAAAATATTGGTATCGATGCTCCATTTTTGTTGAATCTCTCCTTCTGGTGTTAAAATTGCAAATTTTGCTGTTGTTCCACCTAAATCAATCCCAATAATTTTCTTGTCCATTACAAATTTCCTTTCTTTCGGCTTTCTTCAATTCGGTGCTCTCTTTTTAATATGCGCCACGCTGTCATGTATGTATCATGATCGATCAAACGGCTATCATACAGATTCCGCAATTCAATAGTCATCAATTCAATATCATAGATGCGTGCACCCACATAGATAAAGATGCCAAATTTTTTGAACAGCTGCTGTACATCATATAAGCTCTCCATCTTTAAGCACTTCCTTCATATTATACAAGTAAACCATATTTTTTTAAACCCAGTAAAATACATATTACAAAAAGAAATACAAAAACTAGTGTAGAAAGAATCTTCTGGTGTATCGAATAGCTTGTCTGCTGTTTCGGTAGCCCTAAAATATTTCCTAATACTAAACCGCCCACCAGTCCGCCGACATGTCCCCAAACATCTACAGAGGTGTCAAGAAGACCAAAAACAAATGTCATCGCAATAAATAAAAGAAAATGTCTGACTAGTTGTTGGATCGCCGTATTATATTTAAAATGAAATCCTAAAATAAACAACGCACCAAACAACCCGAATATCGAGGTGCTTGCACCACCAGACAAAACATTCGCTTCGTTGAAAGCAAAACTTGCTGTATTTCCCATTATCCCACTGAACATATAGATCAGGAAAAACCGCCAGTGACCGTATATTGCCTCGATTTGTTGCCCCATAAAATACAATATCAGTGAGTTCATGACGAAATGCATCACTCCAAAATGGATGAAGATTGGTGTCACTAAGCGCCACCATTCATTGAAGTGAACAAGATAAGGACCATACATTCCAGTATAATAAGGAATTTCAAGACGCGGAAACAACTCCATTATAATGAAGACTATTGTCTGTATCCCCAAAAAAACATAGGTCCATAACGGTCGCCTCAACCATGCACGCATTTTTATTTGCTGTTGATAATTCATGAAAACCTCCTATTTCATTTTAGTCAATAAATAATTGTTGGATCTTCTGATCAAAACTCTCCGGTTGCCATTGTTCATTCAATTGTTCTCGAAAAACGAGGCTGCATGTTTTTCGATGGAAATTTTTTAAATACCGGTCGTAATAACCACCGCCAAAACCAATACGATAACCGGCTCTATTGTAGATAATCCCTGGTACAATGAGGAGGTCGATCATTTCCGGCAAATAAAGCTTCTCTGATTGTGGCTCAAGAACGCCAAAACTCGAACGTTCAAAAATGGTGTGTTCATCCATTTCATAAAACGCCATCTGTCGTTTTGGTAAAGTTTTAGGAACAACTATTTTCTTTTGTTCTTTTTTCGCCCGTTGGATAATCGGCTGTGTATCCAGCTCAATTTCATTTGACAAAGTCGTCCCTATCACTTGTGCCGACTTCCAGTACTCGCTTGCGAATAGCTGTTCATAGATTCGCTGTTCTTTGCCCTTTTTCTTGCCGCTTTTGGCCAGATTTTTCAGCTTTTCAATTCCTTGCCGGCGTAATTTTTCTTTCATTTGCTCCAAAAAATCACCTTTCCTTCTCTCATAAAATGGTATAGGAAAAAAAGAAAAATAGCAATCGAACTTTCAAATAAATGTATAAATAAAAGAAAAAGAAGACCTAACAATGATTGGCCTTCTTGCCTTTTAATGAACTTCAACTGCTCAGCACGTGTTTTTGTCTGATAAACAATACATACAGAAAATATGGCGCACCAAAAAAGGCGATCAAAATCCCTGTCGGTATTTCCCCACTTGGTAGAATCACTCGTGCAACAATATCTGCGCTAAGTACAAAAACGGAACCGAACAAACTGCTCAAAATAAAGGTCCAATGATTTTCTTTACGTACGACTAGCTTCGCAGCATGAGGAGCCAGTAGTCCTACAAAGGATAAACTCCCTGTCACCGCTACGCTACCGCTTGCTAAAGCAACAGCTAACAACAAAAGGATTTTTTGACTTTTATTCACATTTAGCCCTAATCCTTGCGCGCGTTCTTGGCCAAATGATAGCAAGCCAATCCGTTGCGCATAAAATCCTCCTAGCGGAATCAAGATAATCGCCCATGGAAGAAGCGCCCAAACATAGGACCAGCTCGCACCCCAAATCGATCCCGCCAACCATGCATTGACAAATCCATAATTTTCCTTTGACAATTGGATGGTGCACAACAACGTTAATGCAGAAAGACCAGCATTAACGGCAATACCAGACAATAAGATACGATTCATCCCTAAAAATCCATTTCGATCATAGGCCGCAAGATACACACAGCAAGCAGCGAGAATACCACCTATAAAGGCTACAACTAGCAACAGAAACGGCAGAGAATATTGTGAAAAGAAACCTAAATAAAGCATCACTAGAAATCCAGCTCCCGCATTAATCCCCAATATGCTAGAATCTGCCAATTCATTTCTCGTCACTCCTTGCAAGATATAGCCAGAAACGCCAAGACAAGCTCCTGCTAATAAACTGATCAGTAATCGGGGAACTCGAAACTCTCCAACAATCAGCGCCAAAGAAGAGGAGCCTTTCCCTATGAACGTGTCAAAAAGCTGATCAAGATAAATAAAAGGCGTGCCAATCATCAAACTACCTACAGACAAGACGATAAGTAGAAAAAGCAAGAAATACAACGTCCAATATATTCTTTTCACCGTCGTTCCCTCCTTACTTGTATCAGTAAAAACGGAACGCCAATCAATGCAATGACTAATCCAAAAGGTGTTTCAAAAGGTGGATTGATCATCCTTGCTACAAGATCCGCCAACATGACCAGTCCGCCTCCAACTAAAAAAGAGACAGGTAGGACATAACGATAGTCTGTCCCAACCATTCCGCGAACAATCGGCGGAACCAACAGCCCAATAAATGAAACAGGTCCGACTAACGAAACGGCAATGGCTGCTAACACTGCAACTAGACAGAAAACAATCAACCGTGTTCGTTTAGGACGACCTCCAAGAGCTAATGCATGAGTTTCACTCAAACTAATCAAGGATATCGCTTTTCCTAATGAAAAAGAAACCAAGACAGCAAGCACATATACAGGGAACAACACTGTTAACTGTTTCCATGTGATATTGGCAGCTCCACCTACAAACCAAAAGGCAAGATCCTGCTGTAGATTAAAAAATTGGGTAAGTGCTTGACTGATTGCAGTAAAAAAAGAACTAATAGCTACGCCAGCTAAAATCAGCTGTAAAGGATTCATGCCCATTTTCGAAAACTGCAAAAAGCCAAATACGAGCAAAGTCACAGCAAAAGAACCTGCCAATGACACCAGAAACACAGAAAACCCAGAAGCTTTGGGCCAAAAAGCAAAACTAAGAGCCATTGCCAACGAAGCACCAGCGTTGATTCCTAGTAAACCTGAATCTGCTAACGGATTTCTTGTCACACCTTGCATCAATGCACCGCTCAATGCAAAACAACTCCCTACGAGAAATGCCCCTGCGACCCGAGGCAAGCGAATGTTTCTTATGATTTGATGACTTTGTTTTGATCCATCAAAATCAACCAAAGCCTGCCAAAAGGCTGTTTTTCCCACACTCGCTGCGCCATTTGAAAGAGCAATAAAAAAAATGATCAAAAGAACAAAACAGATCAAAAGCAAGAGTTTGTTTTTTTTCCTAGCCTTCATAATTGATCCTCCTGCTCTTTTGGCAACAGATCATACGTCAGAAAAACTGGTTTATTCGTTTTTGGTAGTGTGACAATCGTTGCATCAATCTCAAATATTTTTTTCATACACTCTTTTGTGATCACTTCTTCAGGTGTACCTTCCGTAATCAATTCACCGTCTTTCATGCCTAGTAAATAATCAGAAAAACGTGAAGCAAGATTAATATCATGGATCGACATCAAGATCGTTGTTTGTTTTATTTGATTGATTTGAGACAATAACTGTAGGATCTCTAATTGGTGTGACGGATCTAAAAACGTCGTCGGCTCGTCCAAGATCAAGATATCTGTTTCCTGAGCAAGTGCCATAGCGATCCAGACACGCTGGGTTTGTCCACCAGACAACGTTGCGATATCTCGAGTGCGATATCCAGACAAACCTGTTGCATCCAAAGCCCACTCGATTGCTTCATGATCTTGTGCATCCATACCACTAAACAGTTTTTGATAGGGATATCGTCCGTAAGATACTACTTCTTCTACTGTCATACCTATAGGATGTTCACTAGTTTGTGCTAATAAAGCAATTTTTTTTGCAAGTTCTTTTGAACTGTATGTAGATATATCAGAGTCATTGACAATGATCTTTCCTGATTTCACAGGTAGTATACGGGTAAAGCTTTTCAATAAAGTAGATTTTCCACTTCCGTTTGGCCCGATCAAGCTCGTGATTTTCCCTTCAGGAATCGTAACAGACATGTTTTCAATAATTTTTTTATTTTCGTAGCCGGCTGCAATATCAGCTGCCCTTAGTCTCGTCATTTCACCCACCCTTTCGCTGAAAATCATTCTCAATTATGACGCTGTTTCACTATTTCGTCAAGCGCTACTTTCATATCTATAGCTAAATGAAGCGGTTGACAGCATTCGAAATATCAGGAATAATAACCAATGAGAAAGATTCTCAATTATGTCAGGAGGAAAGAAATGAACTTAAAAACAAAAGTATTCACCTTATCTAGCATGTTGCTGCTGGCTGGAGTATTGAGCGCTTGCTCCCCCTCTTCAGATAAAGAAACAGCTACAACTACCAATTCGACGACTTCATCCACCAGCACGCATACAGTCACAGATACGCTTGGACATAAAGTCGACATTCCAAACGCACCTAAACGAATCATCGGCAGTTACTTAGAAGACTATCTGATTTCCCTAGGAGAAAAACCTATCGCCCAATGGACAGTGGGCAGTGGTTCTATCCAAGATTATCTGCAAGATGATTTGAAAGATGTTCCAACTATTTCTTATGATCTTCCTTACGAGAAAGTATTAAGCTTCGAACCTGACTTGCTGTTGATTTCTTCTTCCGCTACTGTCGAAGGTGGAAAATACGAGCAATATAGTAAAATCGCACCAACTTATGTCGTAAAAAATGGAACAGACGTCACATGGGAAGAACAACTAAAAGATGTCGGCAAGGCTTTGGCAAAAGAAAAAGAAGCGGAAAAAGTCATTTCCGATTATCAAAAATCCGTCGAGAGCACTCGCGAAGAATTAGCAGATAAAATTGAGAACAAGACAGCTGCAGTGTTATGGGTGACCAATAACTCCGCCTTCATGGTCAGCAAAAATCGGTCAAGCGGTAGAATCGTATATGACGATCTAAAATTTGGTGTGCCTGATTTAGTAGAAGAAGTGTCCAAAGAAGCCACTTCTGACTGGTCTGCTGTTTCTTCGGAAAAACTAGCTGAATTAGATGCTGATTACATCATTCTTGTAAACAGTGATAAAGATGCTGCTATGTTCAATGAACCAAGCTGGAAAAATCTCAAAGCAGTGAAGGACAATCACGTACTGCAATTCGGCCCTGAATCTAGCTGGCTATATAATGGACCTATTGCCAGTCAGGAAATGGTCAATGATATCAAAGAAAAGCTAAACTGATTTTAACTAAAAAAGCATCTTCACGTTCATTCGCGAGATGCTTTTTTATTATTAAAAACTAAATACCCGGATATTATTCTTCTTTTGAAACAACCTTATTTCTTACTCTTTCCCATTTTTGAAAACGATGGGCATATAAATTTTCCTGATCCGTTATTCCCTCGTATTCCTCTATAAGAGCGAAGTCTGAAAAATCGATATCCCCAATATACGTATCTCCTTCAAACGTGCTATCAATCAATGTCCGCCAGATTCGACCGGTGTAAGGAAGAAGTTCTTGAAAAATCCGACTGCCACCCGAAACATAGATATCTTCTGAGATTGTTTGACTATACGCCAAAAGTTCATCGATTGAATGCATCACTTCTGCATTTTCTTTCGTGCGAAAGTTCGGTTGCGTTGTCAACACGATGATATGGCCATAAGGAAGTGAGAGATCGCCCATTCCTTCATAGGTCTTTCTTCCCATCACTAAGATTCGATCCATTGTATGTTCACGAAAAAAACGCATGTCATTTGGCAATCGCCACGGTAGCAATCCATTTTTGCCGATCAGACCATTCCTATCTTGTGCCCACATTGAAATAAACATATCATCCGCTCCTTATGATTTTAGATGGTTTGAGATAAAAAAAGTCTCAATTCTTTGACCAGCAAGGAATTGAGAACTTTAAAAACATTATTTTGTTTCACGGTGCAAAGTAACTTTGCGTTCGCGTGGGCAATATTTTTGTTTTTCCAAACGATCAGGATTGTTACGTTTGTTTTTGCTTGTTAGGTAGTTACGTTCTTTACAAGAAGTACACTCTAAAGTGATGTTTACGCGCATGTTTTTCCCTCCCATTTTTACAAGAATCCTCTAAGATGACTCTCAGACTTGATTATCTTACCATGATTTTTTCTAGATTGCTAGTGTTTTTCACGATTTTGTTAAGTAAAACTACTTGACGATAAATACAACGGTTTTACTTCTCAAACAAAATCTTTTCCTTTTTGTATAAATACCCTTACACTTGTTTATATAGATTATGTTTTTTAATAAAGGGGGATACTAATATGCCATGGAACATGAAGGACTTTCCTGCATCAATGAAAAACTTAGATAAACTGACAAGAAAAAAAGCAATCGACATCGCAAATGCACTGTTGGATGAAGGGTACCCTGATAGCCGTGCGATCCCAATTGCCATTGATCAAGCAAAAAAATGGGATGAAGATGCTAGTGAATCAGAAAAACGAACCTTCGAAAAAGAAAAAAATCCAAGCAAGACGGATGAACACGATACGAATCCTCGTGCCGGAAAACTGCTTGATTCAGATGTGATCGTAGAATATGAGGAAAAACAATGGATCGTGAAATCTAAAGGGGCAAAAAAGGCAAGCAACCATTTTGATACAAAAAAAGAAGCAATCGAAAAAGGAAAGCAAGTAGCTCAAAACAAACAATCAACTTTGATCATTTATAAAAAAGATGGGACAAAAGAAAAAGAAATCAGTTACTAAGCGCTTAAAAAGAAGCATAGAAACAAGGAGATCATCTCACATGCTTCTATGCTTCTTCTCATATTGTTGTTTCTTTTTTTATCAAACAGTCACATAGTCGATTGCTTCTGCTTGCGGAATCGTTTCATCGACAAAGTAAACTTTATACCATGTCAAGAAACTGAAGATCGTCCAGATTTTACGTTGTTCTTCTTTACGTCCTTCGTGATGGTCATCTAGCAACTTCATAATTTTTTCTTGATCAAAAAATTCTTTTGCAAAATCTGCTTCGAATAGTGCTTTGACTTGTTCGTAGCCGTGTTCTTCTTTCAACCAAGCTTTGATTGGCACAGGGAATCCTAATTTCACACGATTCGACCACTCTTCTGGAAGATGTTTGTTCGCAGCTTGTCTGAAAATATCTTTTGTGTTGTTTTGATTCAACAAGAACTTACTTGGTATTTGTTGAGCCAATTTCATGACTTCGATATCCAGTAAAGGTACTCGAACTTCTAGAGAACTAGCCATAGAAAGTTTATCTGCCTTCAACAAAATATCTTTTGGCATCCATTGATGAAGATCGACGTATTGCATCTTATTGACTTCATCTTTGATTCCTTCTGTTTTCTCGTAATGAACAGTCATGATCTCATTCACAGATGGCGCTGTTTGATATTTTGGCGTCAACACTTCTGATGCTTCTGATTCTTCGAACACTCGAGCATGCCCGATAAAATATTCTTTTGCTGGCGCAAGTGATTCATATAAATGGATACGTCCATGGAAATTTTTCATTTTTCCGATTTTACGTCCTAAATTATAGCGTGTCCCTTTTGGCAATTTTTTCAGTCCTTGCGCAATCACACGGATAAATTTTGAATTCGTGTGGAATCCATACGTTTGGTATCCCGCAAATAGTTCATCTGCCCCTTCTCCTGATTGAACCACCCGTACACTTTGTGAAGCGAGATTTGCTAAAAAGTACAACGGCACACAAGAAGGATTTGAGTCTGGTTCATCTAAGTGATACTGGATCAATGGGAATGCTTTAAAAGACATGTCTCCGTCGATTACAGCTGCCGTATTGTCTAAGTCCAACAATTCTGTTAGTTTTCTGGCTTCAATCGCTTCATTATAGGTTTTATCATCAAACCCAATTGAGAAAGAATGATCTGGTTTCAATACAGAGGTTACATAACTGGAATCGACCCCGCTGGATAAGAAAGAACCAACTTCTACATCGCTGATTGTGTGTGCTTCAATAGAAGCTTGAACAGTTTCGTCGATTTTTTCGATCCATTCTTGTCGGGAATGCGTTTCTTTTGTTTCAAAATCTGCATCCCAATATTGTTGAATGTCCAGTTTTCCGTCTTTATACGTATAATAATGACCTTCAGGCAAACGATAGACACCTTTGAAGAAGGTTTCACCGTTCAATGGAGAATATTGGAAAGTCATATAAGGTTTCAATGCTTCTTTATTCAATTCTTTATTAAAATCAGGATGAGGCAAAAAACTTTTGATTTCTGAACCAAACATAAATGTTCCGTTCATTTCTGCATAATAGTATGGTTTGATCCCAAAATGGTCTCTCGCACCGAATAACTCATTTTTTTCATTATCCCAAATAGCAAAAGCAAACATTCCGCGGATTTTTTGCAATAATTCTGTTCCCCATTCTTCGTAACCATGCAAAAGGACTTCTGTATCTGCATGTGTTTGAAAAACGTGACCAGCTGTAATCAATTCTTCTCTCAAAGGCTGATAATTATAGATTTCGCCATTAAAAATAATGATCTTTGTTCGATCTTCATTGTAAATAGGCTGAGTACCGCCCTCTAAGTCAATAATACTTAATCTTCTAAATCCTAAAGCAACGTGTTTATCGATATATTCCCCTGAACTATTAGGTCCACGGTGAACGATTCGATCCATCATTGTATTAATAATTGTTTTTTTGTTGTCCTTGTCGTTAACAAAACCTACAATACCGCACATTTAACTTTCACATCCTAATATAAAATTACTGTTTATTTCATCCATATGCATCTTAACATAGAATAAATAGCGGACGAATATTTTCTCTCTTACAGTTTCGTCACGTGAAAACAAAAGATGAAAGTTTCTGTTTTTACAGAAAATAAAGTCCCGATATCTAATTTACCATGTTTTCTTTTTTGAGGCTATCTTATTCTCTTCGTGTTAAAAAAATATTAGTGGATGCTGTTCAAAAAATAGCCTCCAAACAAAAAGACACGACCGAAATCGTGTCTAAACATGGATATATAAGGAAGGTACGGGATTTGAACCCGTGCACCACATTACTGCGGCTCGCCGGATTTCGAGTCCGGTGCATTACCACTCTGCCAACCTTCCGCAAGTACTATTTTTAAACTTTTCCCACGAAATGTCAAGCCTATTTCTAACAGATAAATAACAGAAACCGTTTTTTTACAAAAAAAGTCCATTGACAGTTTACAGCCAACGGACTTACCGATCAAATTCATCATGATAGAACACTATCTGATTGTTTCAGGATTATCTAGTGCTAAAATCGAGTCAATTGTCCGTTTGATCAGTGCGATGATTTGTTCTTCTGTTGGATGCATGATGTTTGATGACATCAATGATGCTAAGCCAGTCACCGCTACCCATGTACCAGTATGCAAGGCATCGATATAATCATCCGATAATTGATTGTATCTTTCATCTTCTTTAACTATTTCACGGAAATAGTTGTAAGAAAAATCATGTATTTTCTTTCCGTCCCCATGTTCATCAATGTACAATGCCATGTAAAGACTATGATGTTTCTTTGCAAAGTAGATATAGTTCAAACCGAGATCAATGATTTTATCACCCGTACGCTCAATAGGGAAAACATCTTCTTTTAGTTGTTCAAAGATCGAATCCAATAATGTATTTTTCAAATCTTCCATGTTTTTGAATTCCAGATAAATTGGCTGAGTCGAAATCCCCATCTTTTTCGCAATGTTTCTCGCAGTAAATCCTTTAAACCCTTCCTTTGCAACAACATCATAAGCAGCTTTTAGAATTTGATCCTTGGTATAGACTTTTCTTCTCATTAAAACTCCCCCACTTCTTTACTGCAGTATATGTTGTTTTATTGTACCCTATTTTTAGTATTTTTTGCAAACATTTTACTCAAAACGTTATATTTTAAATTTTTTTATCAGTCTTCTTTAACTTTTTTTGCAAAATTAAAAAAATTTGGTTAAATTCACTGGGTTCCCTTACATTTTTAGTTTTAACCTAAATGATAGTTGACCAAATCTTTCATTTCAAGTTATAGTTAAAGAAAACGAAAAAGAAGGTGTGTAATGGAAAACGAAACTGACGTTATTTATATTCATCCTCAAAAAAGAATCGTTTCACAGAAAAGAAAATATTTTTATCTTAGTTTTACAGGTGCTTTTTTTCTTTTTATTGGCTTAGTTTCTGGTACACCTGCCGCTAATTGGAGTGGTCTACTGACTATTCTCGCCAAGCAATCTTCTGACAGATTATTTTGCTTTGGGTGGTTTTGGAAGCGCATTTATAAACGTTGGGATCTTGACCTTACTTTCTGTGCTTGTGGCTTACCGGCAAAAGGTGATTTTAAATGGCCCCTTATTCGCTTCGATTTTAACAGTTACCGGTTTTTCTTTTTTTGGCAAAAACCTTTATAATTCAATCTCGATCATTTTAGGTGTATACCTGTATGCTGTATTTGTCAATAAACCTTTTTCTCAGTATATTATGATAGGACTGTTCGGCAGCGCATTGTCGCCGGTCGTTAGTTACATTACTTTTGGTATGCGCTTTCCTTTGCTAGTAGGAATTCTACTGGGAAATTTGGCTGGTATAGCAATTGGTCTTCTTCTTCTTCCGCCGTTAGCTGCTCAAACTTTAGTTTTCCATCGCGGGTTCACGCTTTATAATATTGGATTTACCTCAGGCTTGATTGCCATGGCTTTTACTGCTGTTTTGCGATTGTTCAGCTACTCAATCGTCGAGAATACATTGGTTTCCAATGAATACCATTCCCCTCTCGTCTGGATCATTTTCGGCTTTTTTTTGCTGACAGTCGGTTTTGGTTTCTATTATAATTCCTTTCGACTTTCGGGTATTCGAGAGATTTTCGATTCATCTGGTAAACTGACAACTGATTTCATTGCTAATTCTGGTATCGGTGCTACTTTGATCAACATGGGGCTAGTTGGTCTAATGCTTTCTTCTTATGTTTTGCTGGTTGGTGGTAAGTTAAATGGTCCTGTCATCGGTGCTATTTTATCTGCGGTTGGTTTCAGTGCTTTTGGTTGTCATTTAAAAAACAGTTTTCCGATACTAGTCGGAATTTTTCTTGCTTCTTTGTTTGGGACGTTTCATGAGATCACCAGCACCGGCATGCTCGTTGCCGCTGTGTTTGGAACAGGCCTCGCGCCCATAAGCGGTTTTTACGGCAGTTTTTACGGTGTAATAGCTGGTATGTTACATATTGCTCTTGTCCATAACGTCAGCACTTTGCACGGAGGACTCAATTTATATAACAGTGGTTTTTCAACTGGATTCGTTGCAGGTATCCTTGTACCGATACTAGATAACTTTACTGCTGTCAGAAAGGAAAAAAAGACACTTGGAAAAAGAATTATCAAAAAGAATCATCGATGAGCTTCTTACTTATCTATATTCCCACGAAATAACTGAAATACGTATTGGCGTAGAATTTGCTGAGGAGGGACTTTTCATAGAAATACAGGGCACAACAGAATCTCAGCCAGAAGATCTAGATGTACTTGCTGATTTGCTGAACAATCCTCGAGACCCTAGCATGGAAATCTACTATCAGGAGCTATTAGGTAATCCTCGACATGATCGGGAAGATTATCATCTGCTAGGTAGTTTGATTGACGATGTGGAAATCATGTATGCCCAGCCGATTATCAATATCAAAATTTTTCGGCGTGCTTCTCCTCGCCCTTATTATTAGCCTATTCTACAAAACAGCTTCATCCACCTAAAACAGCTCCTGAAAGTTCGATTAAAAATCTACTTTTAGGAGCTGTTCTAAGCTTGATATTATTGATTTTCCAATCCTTCGTATAATTTATCTGTTACAGGTTCTAAAAACTCTGAATTACCAGCAGTGATCGCCAAATGTTCAAACCAACTGTCTTTTGTCGCACCATGCCAATGTTTGATCCCTTTGTGCGTTACGACGACATCTCCAGCCATTAATCGTCTTGCTGGCTTTCCTTCTTCCTGATACCAGCCTTCTCCTCCGGTCACAAGTAAGATTTGATAACCGTCTGTATGGACATGCCAGTGATTGCGACAGCCTGGTTCAAAAGTTACATTACCTACACCAACAGAAATTTCGGGATCGTTTACTAACATATTCAGATAGCTTTGCCCGGTAAATACTTGAGCGTAAGCTTCGTTTTTTTCACCTGCTGGAAAAATCACGCCTTTTTGTATTTCTTCGTGTTTTGTCATCATTTATGCCTCTTTCTTATCTTCACTATTTTCTTCTAGATAGATTTCTTTTGCTAAACTAAAAGCCGACCAAGCTTTTGGCCACCCTACATAAAAAGCTAAATGGGTAATGATTTCTGCTATTTCTTCACTAGTAATGCCATTTTGCTTGCCAATTTTCAGATGAGCCGGCAATTGTTCAAAATTCCCTTCTGAGATCAAAGCAGATAGGGTGATGATACTACGCTGATGAGGAGATAATTCTTCTCTTGACCATACTTCTCCAAATAAAACATCGTCATTCAATTCTGCAAATTTTGGTGCAAACTCCCCCAATTGATCTCTTCCTGCGGTTTGTTTTTCTGCCATTTTTTTACTTCCTCCGTTCGTGATTGCTAGGTGATTCAAACACTGTTCTTAAATAACATCATTATCTATTGTTTCTTCGCATTTTATTTTAAGCCCTATTTTTTAACCTGTCCAATGCTTAGTTTACTCCATCAGTATGCTTTCCAAGCATAATTGTTAACGTTTTCTATCTTTTTTCTATTTTTGAAAAAACAAGATATTAAATAAGTCTTTAGTTGGATGTTTTTTTGAGATTATTCTTTTATACTTACAATGAACGTATGATGAACTTACAAAATTGTTTGTTTTCTGTCATCTTAAAAAGTGGCGCAGACAGTTGCTTTTCTAGTAAAGTATAGATACCAAAGAACCTCTAAGGAGTTGATGAATAATGAATATTGCTGCCTCTCGAAAACTGATAAACTTCATTTCCATTATTGGATTAGGTCTATCGATCGCGCTGACGATTTATTTTATTAATTTAGGTGTTTTCAAAGATTTGAATGCTTTAAGAGGATTAGTAGGTGATTCGATCATTTTAGGTCCGGTCATTTTTATCTTCATCCAAATCTTGCAAGTGGTTATTCCAATCATTCCTGGAGGAATCAGCACTGCAGCGGGTGTTCTGATATTTGGTCCTTATGCTGGCTTTATTTACAATTATGTTGGAATCTGTATTGGTTCGATTATTATCTTTCTTCTAGGACGACGTTACGGAAAACCATTCATTCTTTCCATGATCAGCGATAAGACCTATAACAAATATATTGGCTGGTTAGACAATCAAAACCGCTTTGAGAAGCTGTTTGCTCTAGCTATTTTTCTTCCTGTTGCTCCGGACGATGCGTTATGTTTGATGGCTGGATTGACAAACATTTCAATGAAACGATATACACTGATTATTTTGATAGCTAAACCACTATCGATTTTCTTATACAGTATGGCTTTGATTTATGGAGGACAATATCTAAGTGGTCTTCTTGGTTAATATTTATTTTGCAAAATCAGTTATTGATTGATTACCAATGTTAATTCTGGGAAAGGATCTGCAAGATACATTGCACCCTTTCCTTTTTCATTGGATTTGCGCTACAATGTGAAAGTAGGTGATAGGATGAATTATTTGAAACGTAGCTTAGGCAACGCGTGGGATTTTTTGAAAGGAACACAAGCTTATTTCCGTGATGTCTTGCTGATGCATGGCTTTATTTTATTTATTTGTTTACCCTTATTGAGCAGTACGACTCGTTTTATTTTGCACCGAGGAGCAATTGACTATTTGTCTTATGACAATATTCCTTTGATTTTCTCTCAGCATCCTGGAGTTCTGCTGTCGTTAATCGCCGTTTTATTGACGATTTTACTATTGGTTTATTTCGAATTTGCATTTCTTTTGATGAGTGTCTTCTTTATTAAAAAGAAAGAACCCGTTTCTTTAAAGCAGCTCTTGCACTTGACGATACTTCAACTGAAGAAAGTGAGACCTATTACTTTTCTGTTTTTTCTTGCTTATTTTTTATTGATTCTACCGATCAGCGGGTTAAGTTTCAATTCTGATCTACTGTCAAAAATAAAAATCCCTGCTTTTATCATGGATTTTATTTTTGCTAACCGTTGGATCGTCGTCAGTTCCTTTTTACTCGTTTACATTTTTCTTGGCTATATTGGGATTCGGCTGATTTTCGCTTTACCTGAAATGATTTTACGAGATCGACCTTTTCGAGCATCCATTCGAGAAAGCTGGTTGCTGACCAAATCACGTCTTTTTGCTATCACGGGGCAATTTATCGTGATTGGCGGTACGATTTTACTTCTTTCTTCTTTGGGATATATCGTTGTTATTTTGGCACAAAGTGTTGTTGAAGAATTTTTCCCGAATTACGCATTGATCAGCGCTGTATTTGCGATGACGCTTTTACAAGGAATTTTATTATTCAATATCGTGATGTCTACTGTAGGAATTTTTTATATCATCGTTGATTTCATGGATGACGAAGGTTTCTTACCAGAGATTCCCAAGTGGTTTACGCCTCAAACGTCCAACGTGCATTTATCTGCGCTGAAAAACACTGGTTTGACCCTTTTTGCAGTTTTTTTCGGTATTGGCGTTTGTCTTTACAATATGGATTATCTGACTTCGGCAGTTCAGACAAAACTAGTGACTGTATCTCACAGAGGTGTAAGTACGCAAAATGGGGCGCAAAATACTTTAGAAGCACTTGAAAAAACAAGCAGAGACTATCATCCTGATTATATAGAGATGGATGTGCAGGAAACAAAAGATGGCCGTTTCGTAGTGATGCATGATGCAAATCTTCGTCACTTAACTGGGGTAAATCGAACACCACAGGATTTGACGTTGAAAGAATTGACAAATCTTACGGTTACTGAAAATGGGTTCCAAGCCCCTGTGTGTTCTTTTGATTCTTATTTAGAAAAAGCGCATGAATTGAACCAAAAATTACTTATTGAGATTAAGACCTCTAAAAAAGATTCAGATGACCTGGTCGAACGATTTGTTCAGAAATACCGCAAAGCGATTTTAGAGAATCATCATATTTTGCAAAGTTTGACGTACCAAACTGTTTCTGATTTAAAAGAAGCAGAACCAAACTTTTATGTGGGCTATATCTTGCCTTTCAATATCGTTGGGCCTCCCGTAACGCCTGCTGATTTTTTGACAATGGAGTATAGTACGATCAATCGTAACTTCATTAATTCTGCCCATCAAGATGGAAAAAAAGTATATGTATGGACGATCAACGATTCAGATGCTATGAGTCGCATGATGTTTTATGGTGTGGATGGTATCATAACCGATGAGATGGGACTACTAAATGAAAGTGTGAAACAAACAGATGAAGAAATCACTTATTCAGACAAGCTACTAAATTTTGTTTTGGGTGTTGGCTAATCAAAAATCGTTAATGAAATAAGTTTTTATACAACAAAAAACGCATAACCTGTTACCGCAGGTATATGCGTTTTTTGTTTGACATTCATAACGTGTCCTTAATTATCTCTTGATTCCTTCATCGCACGAACAATAGCTAAAATAGCAGGAATTGCAGAGATCACTGCAATAATAATTCCCATTTTCCCTGAACTTTTTCTTTTAGGCATATCTTCTCGCTCCCTTCTGTCTTTATTTATATTATAAGGGAGTTCTTGCGAATTCTCAAAAATACTGTTTAAGAAACCAATTCAGCAGGTGTACTAATATCACAGAATTTTACGAGCATGCGGTACTTGCTTTCATAAATGATTGGATAGTCTCGTTGGTCATAACTTTCAACATACACGACAGCCGTGTTGTTATATGTACGTTCAATACAGCCAATTAGTTCGTGAGATACGCCAATCGGTTTGCATATATAAGATCTTCCTACTTCTGCTTTTACCATTTCATTCCCTCTTTTCTTTGTTTTTCTTTATTTTATAATAACAAATCTTCCTTCAATTGAAAACGTTTTATTTCATTTTTTTATTTTTATTTGATTTATTTTTTACTTTTTAGATAACTATTTTCTTATCATAATTCTAGATGTTGTGACAAAAACGTTTGTTTATATTCCTATGTTGTTCGTGTGTTCTTTTCATTATCCTGCTAAATTATTTACAAGGGGTGAGTATATGATTTATATCCAAGCAATAGTCTTTGTAACGTTGATGGTTGGGCTACTTATTGGCTTGAAAGAAAACAGCTGATTGATTTAAGAAAAAATAAATAAGAAAAGTGATAAATGCTTTTTAATTGCATGAAAAAACGGACGATGCTAAACTTGTTATAGGTTCGAAAGTTTAAAGGAAACTTTCAAGAACTGAATTACATTACAAAGGAGATGAATTTTATGACGTTTACAAAAACAAATATGCAATACCGCGTAGCCTTTGATACAACTTCTAACCGTTTTATGGCGATTGATGCACAAAACGAAAATAACGTTGCGTTTGGTATTACAATTGAACAAGCAGTCCGAGCATTAAATGAATCTAGATAGGGAGTGACCCATTCCAAATGGCGACTGATGAGATCTCGGAAAATCAATAGAAGACGTTTGTAACGGTGATCCGCGACAGACGTCTTTTTATATTTTTTACATACATTTGGTCATTATATCTGTCATTTGTTCTTGACCTAAACAAAAATATAGTTTTAATATCAATTATCGTCGCTTTTTATGACAATTTTGTTAGCTGTTTCGATGATGATATTTTGTTATGATTTGTATAATATTCTATAGAATAAAAATAAAAAAGGAGAATTTTCATGAAAAAAATTTTAGGGTTAATCGTTATCGTATTGATTGCTTTTATAGGTTGGAAAGGCTGGGACTACTATCAGTCTACTTATGTAGGAAAAGATTATTATGCAGTAATCAAAGCACCGATGCCTGCAGAAACTGATATTAAAGCAGATAATGGAGAAGTAATTGGAAAAGGGTTTAAATATAACGTAGATGCGTACGCTGAAAACGGTGAAAAAAGACAATTGGATTTTGATGTCATTACTTCTGGCGACTCTGCTAATGGTTCTGCTTATCCCGAAGGAACAATCTTGCAGTTGAAAGCAAGCGAAAAGCGAATTATAGAGAAAAAAGTAATCACTAGCGATAAAGTACCTTCATCTGTAAAAGACAAATTAGGGCTATCTTAACACTAAGAAAATATCGCAAAAAAGCACTCGAAGTGAGTGCTTTTTTACTTACTGATTTTAGAAAAAAATAGAATTGGTCTTCGAAGTCACTTTCCTGTTCTTCAAGTCCTTAACTAAAGAACAAGGCAATGAATCGATTCCCATACAAACAAGAGGCTGGGACAAAATTCTTGTCACAGCCCCCTTTTTCCGAATAAATGGTGCCGATATGTGTTAAGTACCTAAATGGGTACCAGCTTTCATTTTAAAGTCAGCATGTTTCTATCACTAATTATTTAAATCTAGTGAAAAACCCTTATCTTACAGGCGTTCGTTCAATTCTTTGGCAAGGTCTTCAAAGCCTGGTTTGCCTAGAAGTGCGAACATATTTTTCTTGTATCATATATACATTTATTACTTTTTTTCTCTTTTATACCGTTAGAAAACGCCGAAATATCAGCATTTTATCTATCTCTTGTTTTTTCTATCTTTTCTGATTTTTAATATCACTATCACCAAAGCTATCACTAGTTTTTCTATTATTTTTACTTTTTTATATGTATATTGAAACAGGAGTTAGAAAAATTAATAGAAGAACGAAAAAAGACCTCAACCAAATTTAATTGCTGGGGTCTTTTTATAAGAAGAAATGCATATTATCGTTTATATATTGTCAATACATATTCAGGAAAATCTATTTTAGGGTTTACAATAAGAACGTTTGTTCGTATACTCTTTTTGAGGTGAACTTTATATGTTAATGGAAGGAAAAACACAATTATGGTTTAAATTTGATCCTTCGAACAAATTCATTAAAGACTTTCACAAAGTATGGGATTCAGAAGTTTTCTTTTTAGCAATCGAAGATAGCTTATTAATCAATCTCTACTATTCTAATAAGAACTACTTTAAAATTCCTGCTGCGAAAACTAGAATGAAGAAAGATGTATATTTTTTGTTTGATATCGTGACTGACGTGCCAGACGCACGGAGCGATCATCGGCGTTATGACTATATAAAGTATACTTTCGTTGATCCAGAAAGGTATATAGATTAAAATAAGTTACCTAAAAAGGACAAATACAAATTTTATTATCTTATTTATAGTAAGAAGATAATTTAAGATTGCGAAATACGATACTATTTGTAATCTATAGTATCAGTCCTATAAAATAAACATCTAATTAATTACTCTAGATCCTAATTATAAGCCTTTTTTCTCACTTTTTTTCAAAAATATGGTATGCTTCTTAGTGAATTCAAATATATGGTATGCTTCTTAGTAAATTCAAATATATGGTATGCTTCTTAGTGAATTCAAATATAAAAGAGTTTAAAGCGTAATACACTTATGGGGAAGTGGTTTGGGGTGCGCTTTAAACTCTTCTTTATTATTATCTCACAGCATGCTTAAAAGGTCTATGTCTATGGATTAAGTTATGTAAAAAAGTGCCTCTTTAAACGTCCTAAAATCCAAACAAGGATAGCATAATATACACTATCGTTGATCCAGAAAACAGGTAAATAAATTTTGCAAAAGCAATAAGTTAAAAACATTACAAAAAAGACAAGGATATCACATCAAGAAAAAATGTTTTGAAAATATCTTTGCCTTTTTGTATTATATCTATATTAAATAATCAATCACAACACATTAACTAATTTATATATTTAATTTGTTGTTTTTCTATAATTGGATAACTAATTAACTTATGACTATCTAAGTCTTCTTTATTCATATCAATTGCAGTAATTTGACTGTCTTCATATGTTCGATAATAATAGATTCCTTTGTCAACATTGCAACAAGAAGAATAAATTGTATATTCATATTTTCCATCACCAACATCACACAAACCTTTTTGTTGTTCTACTGAACCTAAGATATGGAAAAATTGACTAATACTTTCTGACTCTGAATCTCCAGATACAGAATTCAGCTTCGTAAAAGTCGCTTTAACAAAACGAGATACTGAGGATAAATCTCCAGGCAAGCCTATCCCTCCCATACCGCGGCTATAGGCATTCAAACTTATTTGATTTGAAAAATTATTTTTAGGAGTTTCACTCGATAAGACACGATAATTGTTTAAATTAAATAATTGATAGTCAAATGAAGGATTATTGGTAAGAACGCCCACAGGGTTATCATATATATGAAGTCCATCTTTCATACTTTCAATGACAATTGATTTTTCTTTATCAGCTAATAGCCAATGTAAAGGGGATAAAGGAAGTTCATCACTATAATTTATATTTGCTAAATTGATATTTTTTAACAATTTTTTAGCTTCTCCTACTGTTGAGCATTGTCCTAAAATCCAAGGAATAAATTCAAAAGGAGATACATTGTCTTTCCCTTCTTGTATTTCTTTATAATCAGCATACCCAGAAAAATTTAGCCCAGCCATACTCAATCCTTTTTCATTTGTCGCATCGTAATAAAGAGGGTAGTCAGCTATACCAGCGGCAATACCAATCATTGCATAATGAGTATCCAAATCATTTACCTTTCGAAAATTCAACTTATAATTTCTTGGAGTAACAGTGACTACTTCATTGTAAGATATTTCATAATCAAAGTTCCTTCCAAAATAATGATCACTTGTTACATAAGTAATAGACGTACACATAGTTTATTCCTCCTAAATATTGTTCTGTCCACGTTCATTTTACTCCAAAGTTTTCCTCATTTCAAAAGAAAATCACAGAATACACGAAGAAGCGTTTCTATTTGTATAAACTATATCAAAGTTCTATACTTAAATTATCAAATAAAAAGGACGTGAAGTTAAATGTCAAATTTAGAAAACAAAGAAGAAAAAGTTGTAAACAAAATTGTTTCTGTTGTCAATAAACTGGATAAAGAGTTAGACGAACTTGATACGTTATCTGAAAATCCAGAAAAAAAACATAACCTAAAAAAATGGTTAGTTGAACGAAAGGCTATTCATGAAATTAAAAAAGTTCTTCATGAAGCTGATAAATATGAAAAATATGATGAAAAAGAACTTGATAAAGAATTTAAAGAAATCAATGACTTATTACTATAATTGATTTATACGACTCATTTTTGAGTCGTCAGACTGCAAACAACACTCTAAATTTAGGAGTTTGTCTACAGTCTGAATAAATTTTAAATTTATTGTCCATAATGTTATTATGAATTTATAGCATTAAGAAAAGAGATAAGACTTTACATTTTTTTAGGAATGTAAAGTCTTATCTCTTTTCTTAATTGTAAAATTAGTATTATCTGCACTACTTTCTAATTAAATAAATTTTTAGTTATTAACTTGATTAAAATCAGAGATAATATCATTTAATTCAGTTTGAAGGGTTGTAACGATTAAATGGAAATTTTCTTCATCTGTTTTATTATATGGGGATGTTTTCGTTATATATAACAACTTTTCTTTTTCAATTTTCATTAATAACTCTGTCGAAGTCTGTACTTTATCTTGATAATTAAATGCAGACATCCCACTTTGTATAATTGTAATTATTGCTGAAGCAATTGAAACAATCAATAGTAAAGACCTGTGTTCGGAAGCCTGATCAATTAATATTGGGATACTAGCTGATAAGACTATTTTTATAATATTTCCGATACCAATTACTCTATTATAAAATCGAATTTCTTTTTTTAATCTATCGATTGTAGAATCAATAGATTCGATAAACGCTTTTTGATCCATCATTTTCTCTCCAATCATTTTATTAAAATCATTAACAAAAATATTATAATAGGATTTAAGTAAGTTCTAACTAATCACACATAAAAATAAAAAAACATTTGTATTTTATCAAAGTTTTATTATACTTGTCAATTTGTGTACATCCTAAAATATAAGCTATTTGTTTACTTCTGTAGAATATATACTTTGTTGTTAGATAAGTTGCACATGTTTATAGAATCTAAATAATAAATTTTTATGTACCGCCCCTCAAAGAGGGGGGAATTTTTTATCGTTGTGGAATATTTAAATACCAACGCTTGTCATGAAAATCTTGTGCTCCACCCTTAGTATTTCCTTCTGGATCGTTTGTCGCACGCATCATGACGTATACTTTCTTATTAGGGAAATCACGCATATTGAAAGATACATGATAGCCAACATTTCCTAAAGTATTATAAGCTTGATTTACGTCTGGTCTATAAATCCCATCAGCTCTTACTCTAGCTAGTTCTTTTCCAGTATTGTAGTCCATAATGAAAATATACTCGTATTTATAATTAGCAATGTGCCATCCAGCTACATGCAAGTTTGCGTTTTCGATTTCTCCGAACTGATCAATGTGGGCGTAATTTGTTCCATCTGTCAGCGTAGAATTTGCAGCACCTGCTCTAGTTGGATCAATGACTGGTTTATCATCTGAAGTAGTTGGATTATCATCCGTAAATCCATGAGCTAAATCATAGGCTAGTTTTTCTTTACTTACACCCATTTCAGAAAGATAACCGTAAGGATCTGTATGATCGCCCCAAATATTTTGTGTTACCCATAAATGCGATTTGATTCCTGGTTGGTTATAAGGCGTGTCTAATGTTAATGGAATACCATATTTCATTGCTGAATCTCTTGCCAATTCAACGTATACTTTATAGTTCTTTTCAAAAGTTTCTTTATCATGTGTGTGTTGTAACTCGATTTGCACAGGACTATTTGCATTAGCATATGAACCAGCGCCATACTGCACATAACCAGGTTGTCCAACTTGGTAAACAATTCCGCCGTCTCCCACAATGTAAGCAGTATAAGCGCTAGTCCATGAACGTTGCATATACTGTGCTTCATTGCGTCCTGTTGCTGTTTCGTTAGCCGTTTCATGCAGTAAAATGTACTGATTATTTGCTACTTGCGAGCTGCCTTCATTTGCGCCCAAATTAAATTCATTGTTGATCGTATAAGCAAACCCATTAATTGGCAATAAAAAAAGAGCCGTTAATAGGCTCATCGCAGTAATAGTAATTTTCTTCTTCATTTTTTTCCTCCTATTTTTTCAAATTATAAGCCGACACACCAGTGATAACACCTAAAAACGTCGCTACTGCATTGATAGTCAGAACTGTCATATCTGTTCCATTCCATCCATATGCTTTGCCTAGTGTTGCAACTAATACAGATGTAGCCGGAAGTACCGTAAGTACCGCCCACTTAATGATTTGATAATATTTATCAGGTAAGATCATCTTTATTCATCTTCTTTCTATTTTTATCGAGATGTTTCCCTAAATAAAGTTTTAATTTGTTGTGTGTGTTCTACCAATTTTTCTGCATGTGTATCTAATCTTTCATCGTGTTTCTTTAGTTCTTCATGAATCATCAATCGATCTGATTTGCTCGATTCTAAATCTTTTGTTAATAGTTCCAAGTTGTAACTCACTTGTGATAGTGTTTTCGTAATTTTTGTAAATGATGCAACAATCGGTCTAATTACTAATAAAATCAAAGAAACGATAGCGGTTATTGATCCTGCTATCGCTCCCCATTCCCCTAAATTAATCATATTGCAACTCCTTGTATCAAAACTAAAAGCACATCAATTAAGATGCACTCTCTTCATTGTTAATAATTTTTTCTGCTTCTTCGTCTGTAATGCATAGCGGAACGAACTGTAGAACTTGATCGTCAGTAAAACAGCCCCAATCATACATCATTTTCACATCGCTAAAACTAAACATACTACTCACCTCCCTTTGAAGCTGGATTTAATTGCTCTTTAATTTCTGCAATATCCTTGCTGTTTTGAATCGAAGCAAGCATCATTTTTGAATTGATTTGTGCTAAACTATCAGCTTTTTCTTTTAATGCAGTGTTTTCCTGTTTAATTGCTACATCATTTAGCATGAGTTTGGCATTGAGCTGTTTTAGATTGCCGTTCTCGTTTTCCAGTGCCTCGTACACTGCTTCAAGATTATTTAGCTTATTGTGATCCAATACATTCGTCAAAACAATCCATCGGTTTTCTTGCGGATCAAATAATTGATCATTAATTGTTAAAGGCTCCCCATCTGAACGAATTCCTTCTAATAGTGGGACATCAGTAAACGGGACAGTCATAACCATATCATCTAACACTTTTCCGACATATTCCCCAAGTTGATCATCTGTGGCACATTTGATGATGTGAACTAGTCTCGGCCTTGCATCAAGTACGATGTTTATTTTTTCTTGTCGTGACATGTAAAGCACTCCTTTCTTAGTTAACTAATAATTTGTAGACAATTGAAACAATAATAGAAAGTAATATTGGCAAAACAATCGTACAAAATTTACCTTCAAGAAAATCCTTATCGTTCTTTTTCATTTGATCACCTCTCCATGTGTCACTTTGTTACTTTGTTGATTAAAAAAAATAGTCCAATCAAAGGATAAAACAGTGGCAATTTTCATAGCTACAAATGGACTAGGACTTCTCTTGCCACTCTCAATCATACTATAATAAGAACGCTGAATTCCTGATCTTTTAGCTACTTTTTCTTGAGTTAGATTTTGTTGCTCTCTTTTTTCAATTAGCCATTTCCTCATCATATACCTCCTATTTAAGTGTCATTTCGTTACAAATACATTATAAGTAACACATAGTTACTTGACAATGCAAAAAGTAACAAAAGGTTACTTATTTTTAGATTCATTTATACGTAACAGCGTGTTACCATTTATATAGAAAGTGGGTGTCGAAATGTTTCCAGAAAAAATCAAAGAATTGAGGCTTTCAAAGAAAATGACGCAACAAGAAGTTGCTGATAAGTTAGGAATTACTCGCCCTGCTTATACAGCCTATGAAAGTGGAAAGAGAGAGCCTGACTTTTCTATTCTTCAATCTTTAGCTAATATTTTTGATGTTACTACTGATTATTTATTAGGAAGAAATAAAACGCCAAAATGGGCCGATGAAAATGATTTAATTGAATTAGATAAAATGCTCGATTCCAACGTTAACATGGCTTATGGTGGTGAAACATTAACAGATGAAGAGAAACAACGGGTAAAAGATGTTTTGACAGGTCTATTTTGGGAATTTAGAAAAGAAGACAAAAGTAAAGAGAAGTGATTTTCTATGGAGATGGACGTAATTAGTCTAGTTGGCAAGCTGAAGCAAAAATATAATTCAGCTAATCCCTTTACTATTTGCGAAAAAATGGATATTCAGATTAGGTATGTTCCTTTTTTGAATAATCCAAAGGGACAATTTCAAGAACTGTTAGGGCGTTCGGTTATTCTTCTAAATCACGAACTAAAGTATTCTGAAGAACGGTTCTATATTTGTGCTCACGAACTAGGTCACGCAATTTTTCATCAAGGTTTATCTAGTTATTATGTCTCTACTCGATCCTCCAGAAGCAAATCAGAAAGCGAAGCGAATTGCTTTGCCGCCAATCTTATTATTTCTCTTTATAAAGAAGATAATGATCAATACCCTAGAAAAATTGAAGATTTAACAAATTTGTATGGACTTCCTAAAAATTCATATAGATTTTTAATTTAATTGGCGACTATCACTACCTGCCTTTAAGTGGGAGTAAATATATTTTTATTGTTATGGAGGAAGAAATGAAAAAAATAGTTGGGTTAGGATTAATTCTGTTCTCTAGTATTGTACTAGGAGCATGTGGAAATAGTAATTCAAATTCTGATACGCCTAAAGAAACAACCACTGCGAGCTCTACAATGGTTTCTCTTGAATTCAGTAGCTCTGTGGAAAAAAAGACTAATCTTCTATCAAATGATTCAGATTTCGGAAAAATAGCTGATAATGTACCTGATGGAGAATCCATAGAAGTACAAGGTAAACAAGATTATTCAACCAATTTTAATGATAATTCTTGGGCGGGTGTTAACCTAAATATCGATCGGGTCTCAGTTGTGAAAACTACTGATATCAAAGACTATTCAGATAATCAATACAATGGTTTTGTAGCCGTGCATTACAACATAGATAATACACAACAAGATGTATCTATATACCCTAATCAAGCCACAATTGTAACTGACTATGGTGAGCAAGTTGATGATGGCGGAGTCTTTAATTATGATTCATGGGATGGTGACTTCATGAAAGGAACAAAAAAAGATGGTTGGGGCATCTATCCTTTATCAAAACTTCCTGTTGCATCTTCAATCAAATCTCTTCGATTGAAGATTGATTCTAGCTATGAAACTGATAATTATGATGATGAAAACTCGTATCACACATATGATATTAACTTAAATTTACAATAAAGACTGGCCTTCGGGCTTTTCTTTTTAAACGCAAAAGAACATAAGTTCGTATAAAAACTCTGCTAATACGACGATTTTCTAAATATTCGTTCAAATAACATACCTCCCCTAAAATATTCTTATTATTAGGAATGAAATACGAAAGGATTGGTTTTAATGGCTTCCATTAAAAAGTACTATTTAAAAAAATCAAAAGAATATCGTTATGAAGTCTATATATCAAATGGAATTGATCCTGGTACTAAGCTACAGAAAAAGATTCATAAAAAAGGGTTTAAAAGTCATGAAGAAGCAGAAAGATTCGCAAAAATTGTCGAAGGCGAAATAGCTTCGGAAGAATATACACAAAAAAACCCTAAAAATTTGACTATAGAAAAGTTTATGGACGATTGGATTAATAACTATAAAATGAATGTTAAAGAAGGAACAAGAATTGTTCACAGAGCAAATATAAAAATGTACATCAATCCATATATTGGAAAATATAAACTAGATAAATATACTAGAGCTGATCATCAAAGATTCATCAATCAGTTACTTACTAAAAAGGGTTTGGGGAGAACTAAGGAAGGTCTCTCAGTAACAACAGCCAAAAGTATTAACGCCACTCTTAGCAATGCTTTCAAAAAAGCTATTCAGTTAGGATATATAAAGAATAACCCTACTAGTTTTGTTGAGTTTCCAAGAAATCCATCTGATAAAAAGAAAGTTAAATATTATACTTTTGATCAATCTGAACTATTTCTCGAATTTGCCAAAAAAGAAAAATCATTTATATGGTATCCCTTTTTTCTTATTATATTTGATCAAGGATTGCGAAAATCAGAAGCTTTAGGGCTTCAATGGGCTGATATTGATTTTTCTCAGAATACACTTAATATTAATCGTGAACGACTTGGGGCTGCTGAAAAAGGACCTAACAAAGGTTTGATTATTACAGATGACACAAAAACCCCATCTGGTACACGATCATTGCCTATGACAAAACGAGTAAAGAAAGCCTTATTGACTTTAAGAAATCAAGTAATAAAAGAATTTGGTTTTTTACCTGAAACAGATGACCACGAAGCATTTATTTTTATAAATACTTACGGTAAAAATAAAGGTATTCCAATAAGAGATCGAACCGTTAACGGTGCTTCTCATAGAATTGAAAAACGTGCCAGTCTCCCCCACATAACTGTGCATGATGGTAGACATACTTTTGCAGCTAGAACGAGACAAGCAGGAATACCTTTAGAAGATATCAAAGATTTTTTAGGTCATAAAGATGTTTCTACTACACAAGTCTATGCCCATATTTCTCCCGAAGTGAAAAAAAGATCAATGAATCAACTAGAAAACTATATAGAAGAGCAAATAAAAAAGCACTCAAATTGAGTGCTTTTTTTAAGTTCACTATCACTAAAACTATCACTAATTTTATTTAGAAGCGAACATGTTTCTATCACTGATTATTTAAATCTAGCGAAAAACCCCTTATCTTACAGGCGTTCGTTCAATTCTTTAGCAAGGTCTTCAAAGCCTGGTTTGCCTAGAAGTGCGAACATGTTTTTCTTGTAAGCTTCTACACCTGGTTGGTCGAATGGGTTGATGCCATTCAAGTAACCTGAAATACCTACAGCAATTTCAAAGAAGTACATTGTGTAACCCAATGTGTAAGCATCCATTTCTGGAATTTTGACTAGCAAGTTAGGTACGTCACCGTCTGTATGAGCAAGCAATGTTCCTTCAAATGCTTTTGTATTTACGAAGTCCACTTCTTTTCCTTGCAAGTAGCCTAGACCGTCTAAGTCTTCTGCTTGTTCAGGAATCGTGATTGATTTACGAGGTTTTTCAACTTTCACAACTGTTTCAAAAATGTTGCGGCGTCCTTCTTGGATGAATTGTCCTAAAGAGTGCAAATCAGTTGAGAAGTTTGCGCTTGAAGGATAGATGCCTTTTTGGTCTTTTCCTTCAGATTCGCCATACAATTGCTTCCACCATTCTGAGAAGTATTGCATTCCTGGTTCATAATTGATCAATAACTCAGTTACTTTGCCTTTACGGTAAAGAATGTTGCGCATTGCTGCGTATTGGTAAGCTTCGTTTTCTTCTAGTTTGTCGCTTGAATAAGCTTTGCTTGCATCAGCAGCTCCTTGCATCAATGCGTCGATATCTGCTCCACTAACAGCGATTGGTAACAAACCAACAGCAGTCAATACAGAGAAACGTCCGCCGATATCATCAGGAATCACGAAAGTTTCCCAACCTTCTGCATCTGCTTCTACTTTAACTGCACCTTTTGCTTTATCTGTTGTAGCGTAGATACGTTTGTTTGCTTCTTCTTGTCCGTATTTCTTAACAAGAAGCTCTTTGAATACACGGAAAGCAATCGCTGGTTCAGTAGTTGTTCCAGATTTTGAAATAACGTTTACTGAAAAGTCGCGATCACCGATTACTTCGATCAAATCAGCGATATATGTTGAGCTGATTGAATTTCCGGCAAAGAAGATTTGTGGTGCTTTGCGTGTGTCGCTATCTAATAGATTGAAGAATGTGTGATTCAAGAAGTCGATTGCTGCACGAGCGCCTAAATAAGAACCACCGATACCGATAACAACTAATACTTCAGAATCAGATTGGATTTTTTTAGCTGCTTCTTTGATACGTGCAAATTCTTCTTTGTCATAGTTCGTTGGTAAATCGATCCAACCGCGGAAGTCGCTTCCTGCGCCAGTTCCTTCCCGTAATTCGTTGTGGGCTGCTGTTACTTGGCTTTGCATGTACCCTAACTCATGTTCATTGACAAACGGTGCTACTTTTGAATAGTCAAAATGAATGTGTGCCATTTGTTCTCCTCCTTATAGGTTTACTCTACAGGTAATACTTTACGTTTTTTTTTATTATTTTTCAAGCAAATAAACAAAATGCTGACAATATTTCCAAGAAAGTTTCATTTTTTAAACTAAACCTTCTGCTGCCATTGCTTTGGCAACTTTTTCAAATCCAGCAACATTTGCTCCAAGAAGCAGATTTTTTTCGTCACCATACTCAGCAGCTGTTTGGCGACACGTATGGTAAATCTTTTCCATGATTTGATCCAGTTGCTCATCCACTTGTTCTCTTTCCCAAGTCAATCGTTGGGCGTTCTGACTCATTTCTAAAGCAGATACTGCCACTCCTCCAGCATTAGCAGCTTTTCCTGGACAATACCACACATCTGCTTCATGAAGAACAGAAACAGCTTTTACTGTACATGGCATATTAGCGCCCTCTGCTACGATTTTGATCCCATTTTCTACTAAGATTTCAGCCAAGCTTTCGTCTATTTCGTTTTGAGTGGCACATGGCAAAGCGATATCCGCCTTTTCTTTCAATGTCCAAACAGATTCTCCAGCATGATAAACAGCAGAAGGACGTTGGTTCGCGTATTCTGTTAAACGTTGGCGCTTGATTTCTTTGATTTCTTTCAATAGTGACACGTCTATTCCTTCTGGATCATAGATGTACCCGCTAGAATCTGAACATGTAACCACTTTTCCACCAAGTTCTTGCACTTTTTCGATTGCATAAATGGCTACATTCCCGCTTCCGGAAACAAAAACTGTTTTTTGATCAAATGAATCTTTTTCTTCGTTCAATAGATGTTTGACATAATAGACCAATCCATATCCAGTCGCTTCTGTACGTATCTTACTTCCCCAAAAATCCAGAGGTTTACCTGTCAACACACCAGTATCATATTTTTTCAATCGTTTATATTCGCCAAACAAATAACCGATCTCTCTAGCTCCTACACCGATATCTCCTGCAGGAACATCAATTGATGGCCCAATATGTTTTGACAATTCCAACATGAAACTTTGACAAAAACGCATGATTTCATTATCAGATTTCCCTTTAGGATCGAAATCACTCCCACCTTTTCCTCCGCCGATTGGCAGACCAGTTAAACTATTCTTGAAAATCTGTTCAAAAGCCAAAAATTTCAAGATACTTAGGTTGACACTGGGATGAAAGCGTAATCCACCTTTATAAGGGCCGATAGCTGAATTGTATTGGATACGGTAGCCTCTATTTACTCGCCAGTTTCCTTTATCATCTTGCCAAGGTACTCGAAATTGAATAATTCTTTCTGGTTCTGTTAAAAGTTCTAAAATATTCTTTTCGATATATTCGGGATGAGTGTCCAAAAAAGACATCACTGTGGGCATGAATTCATCGATTGCTTGCAAAAATTCTTCTTGTCCTTGATCCTTTTGATGTAGCTTTTCTTGAATTGCTTGAACATATTCTGTTGCGTTTGTCATCGTTCCACGCTCCTTTGCTTATCTTCCCTCATTTTAGCTCATTTTCTCTTTTGGCTCAAAACATTTTTTTCTGTTTTCTTTCTTCAAATATGCTACACTTTCCTTGAGGTGAGGGAATGGAAAAACTGTATGATGTGATCGTAGTCGGCGCTGGAACAAGCGGGATGATGGCAGCGATCAGTGCAGCTGAACAAGGCGCACGCGTACTTTTGATCGAAAAAAACAAAAAAGCAGGAAAAAAACTACTGATGACAGGTGGTGGTCGGTGCAACGTCACGAATAATCGTCCTGTTGATGATTTAATCGCACATATTCCTGGAAATGGAAATTTTTTATATAGTACATTTGCGCAATGGAATAATTTCGATATCATGAACTTCTTTGAATCACAAGGCGTACATTTAAAAGAAGAGGATCATGGACGGATGTTTCCTGTGACAAATAAATCAAAAACGATTATCGAAGCATTACTTAATCGTCTGAAAGAACTAGATGTGACGATCCTATTCTCTACTCGAGTAGAGAAATTGATCCACAAAGAACATAAAATTTACGGTATACGCACGGAATTCGAAGAGTTCCATGCTCCTGCCGTTATCTTAACAACTGGTGGGCGGACTTATCCCTCTACTGGTTCTACTGGAGATGGGTACAAGATCGTGAAGCGAGTGGGTCACACGGTGACGCCTCTGTATGCGACAGAGTCCCCCTTGATATCGGATGAACCGTATATTCAGGAGAAAACACTTCAAGGGCTTTCTTTACAGGACATCACTTTACGTGTTCTAAATAAAAAAGGCCGTGTATTGACTGAACATACGATGGATTTACTTTTCACCCATTTCGGTATTTCTGGTCCGGCTGCACTGCGTTGTTCAAGTTTCGTCAATAAAGAATTAGAGAAAACGGGAGAACCAGTGACACTTTCTCTGGATTGTTTTCCTACACAAACCAAACAAGAGCTTATTCATTTATTGACAGAAAAAAGTAAAGCCACCAAAAAGAACTTAGTAAATGCTTGGCATGGTCTATTACCTGAGCGATTGTTGGTTTTCTTTCTTGAGCGGCTTGAAATGGATAGCCTAACAGGACAACAAGCCTCTCAAAAACAAATTCAAGATTTCGTTCAATTATGCAAAGAGTTTAAGCTACCAATCAACAAGACTTTTCCTATTGAGAAATCATTTGTAACTGGCGGAGGGGTTTCTCTAAAGGAAATTCATCCTAAAACGTTGGAGAGTAAAATCATTGATGGTCTGTATTTTGCCGGAGAATTACTGGATGTCAATGGTTATACTGGCGGCTTTAATATCACAGCGGCTTTCGCTACAGGACATGTAGCAGGAAGGAATGCTGGGCAAAGAGCATAATGTATAAAAAAGAAAGAAGGAGACTGGGCAAACAACATCCCGGCCTCCTTCTTTCTTTTATACGTATGATTTATTGTTTTATATCTGCAAATTGTCCGCTCGTTAATGCACAGATATCTTGAGGAGCTAATTCCATCTGTAGCCCTCTTCTGCCAGCTGATACAATGATTTGATCATAGTTTTCTGCGATTTGATCTAAATAAGTAGGAAACAGTTTTTTCATTCCTATAGGCGAGCAGCCACCACGTATGTATCCGGTCGTTGCTTCCAAATCTTTCAAATGAAGCATTTCTACTTTTTTATTCCCTGAAACTTTTGCTAATTTTTTTAGATTCAATTCGGCTTCTCCTGGTATCACAGCAACAAGAGGCCCCGTCACATTGCCCACAGCAACCAGTGTTTTAAATATACGAGATTGGCTCTCTGGGAGCTGTTCTGCGACAGAGGACGCACTTAGGTGGTTTTCGTCCCATTCATATTCGTGTTCTGTATAGGGAATCTTTTTTTGTTCGACCATACGGATCGCATTCGTTTTTACTATTTTTTTCTTTGCCAAAAAATATCACCTCAAACTTGTTCTACAACGGTTCATTTAATAATTGGATAATTTGCTTCAATGCTTTGACCGGTAATTGTCCTGGAGCAGAAGCATTGCTTAAGGAACCAAACGTCATGACGGATCCTGTCGTTCCGCCAGCCAGACGAGAAATTTTTCCCAGATCGCCCATAGACATCGTAATGATAGGCATGGAGACAAAAGCATTTGCCCGTCTAGTCAACTCCATCAACCGCAAAACATCTCGTTCATTATTGGGAGTCACTGCCAACTTTCCGATATCAGCGCCAAAATGTTCCATGACATTCAGTCGGTAAAGCAAGACAGGGTCAGCTGGTGTTTCTTTAAAATCATGACTACTGATAATTAAAGGAATGTTTAAAGACTTGATTTCCTCTATCAGTCCTTTTCCTAGACTTTCTACTTTGAACAACTCGATATCGACCATATCTACTAATCCTGTGTGTATCACATGTTCATAGAGGTCGCGATACTGACGGATCGAAATGTCTTGTTCTCCGCCTTCAGCTAAGGTACGAAACGTAAATAATAACGGCAGTCCATCAAGCATCTCATGGATAAGAACCAATGTTTCTGCAACTTCATCAAAAGAAAAAACCTTACGATAATGATCGACTCGCCATTCTACTAAGTCGGCCCCTGCTTCACGTGCAAGAACTGCTTCACGTAATACTTCCTCTCGGACGGCTCCGATAAGAGGCGCACAAATCTTTGGTCTACCGCTTCCTATATTCAATCCCTTTATCCGAACCACTCTGCATCGCTCCTTCTAATGGTTATTTTTAATTTGATAAACAAACACTTTCAGATAATTACCTTCTAAAAAGGTATCCGTCGTCTGGAAATCTTTTGGCAAACGATATAAAGCAAGTTGTTCAAAAGAAACATTCTTGGCATGGAATTCCTCTTCGATCATTGTTTGGAATTGTTCGATCGAGACATTTGCAGCATTTGTAGACGCAATAAGTATCCCATTTTCTGCTAAAATATCCAGACTATCCTTGACCAGTTCCCCATAATCTTTTGCTACGCGAAAGACTTTTTTCTTGTTTCTGGCAAAACTTGGTGGATCCAACACAATCATGTCATATAAAAATTGTTTTCTTTTTGCGTATTTGAAATACTCGAATACGTCCATAACAATGATTTTTTGCTGATCGACATCCAGGCCATTCACTTCAAACTGTTCTTGTGTTTTTTTCAAACTGCGTTTTGCTAGATCGACACTTGTCGTTTCGATTGCCCCTCCCATTGCGGCAGCAACAGAAAAGGCGCCGGTATAACTAAACATGTTCAAAACTGTTTTCCCAGAAGCGAAACCTTTTGCCAATGATCCCCGTACTTCTTTTTGGTCTAGAAAGATACCAGTCATTAATCCTTCATTTAAATAAACGGCAAATTTTATTCCGTTTTCTTTTACGATCAAGGGCTCCGGTGCCTCTTTTCCGTAAATGAACTGGCTCTCAGGCAGATTCACTGATTCAAAACGAATTTTCTCATATCCACCGATGATTTCCGGATAGATTTCACGAAAAGCTTGAATCAATAATTCACGATGTGTATATAACGTCTCGTTATACCAAGAAAAAACAGCATAACCTGCATAATAATCAATAATCAGACCGCCGATTCCGTCTCCTTCTCCATTGAATATACGAAAAGCGGTAGTAGAATCATCTGAAAAAAAGAAAGTTCTTTTTTCTTTTGACTTCACAAAAAGTTCTTCAAAAAATGATTGATCAAATGGGATATCCTGCTGGCTCAGTACCCAACCGATCCCTTTATTCTGCTTTCCTAAATATCCTTTTGCGATAAATTGATTTTGCGGATCAACTAATTCCACCCATTGCGTGGTTTCTTTTTGAGGATGTGCAAGGTCTTCTTTTTGGATCAATGGATAGCCTTTTTTCAATCGACTGCTTGCTCTTTTTTTTACTTGTACTTTCATTCCTTCACCTGCTTTAGCTTTCTCTTCTCAAGTATAACAAAAAACATAGGTCTTGTCTTACTGCTTCTTTTTCATCAAGCTTAAAGAAAACCTTAATGAAACAGCACAAAGTTCTGGTTTCAATTGACACTATATTGTCATACTAGTAAAATAAATGAGAATAAGTGAGCTGTGTAACATGGTTTCATGGCACTTCTGTGATTAAGAAGTGCAGAAAGGAAGATTATCTTGAAATATATAAAAACACCTGCCTTTTTGAATAAGAGGCTCGGATTTTTTTCTTTACTAGTCGTTTTACTTTGGTTGAAAACGATTTTTGCCTATTTGGTTGATTTCCATCTCGGAATTGAAAGTGGCATTCAATACTTTATCTTATTTATCAATCCTATTGCAACTACACTGTTATTACTTGGAATTGCTCTTTATATCAGACGCCCTAGAGTTGCTTATATCACGATAATGGTCATTTATTTTCTTTTGACGTTGCTTGTTTTTTCGAATGTCACTTATTATCGAGAATTCACGGACTTCATTACGATCAACACGATTTTAGGTGCTGGGAAAGTAGCAAGTGGTCTGGGAGAAAGTGCCATTCGACTGTTTCGCCCATATGACGTGATCTATTGGATCGATTTCATTATCTTGACTGTCCTACTGATCGCCAAAAAAATCAAGTTGGACCCTCGTCCGATTCGAGCAAGAATGGCTTTTGCAATCTCTACATTAGCCGTTATGATTTTCTCAGGAAATCTTTTTATGGCGGAAGCTGATCGTCCAGAATTATTGACTCGTACATTCTCTCGGGATTATTTGGTCAAATATCTTGGCTTGAATGCTTTCATGGTTTACGACGGCGTTCAAACTTACCAGACAAACCAAGTGCGGGCAGAAGCAAGCCCCAATGATATGAAAGAAGTAGAAAATTATGTAAAAGAACATTACGCAGCACCAAATGATGATTTGTTTGGACTTGCTAAAGGAAAAAATGTGATTTATATCCATTTAGAAAGCTTCCAACAATTCTTGATCGATTATAAATTGACAGATGAGAATGGTGTCCAACATGAAGTTACACCTTTCATCAATAGTCTTTATCACAGCAATAGCACGTTCAGTTTTGACAACTTTTTCCATCAAGTAAAAGCAGGAAAAACAAGTGATGCGGAAACGCTGATGGAAAATTCATTGTTTGGCTTGAATCAAGGCTCCTTGTTCACACAATTAGGCGGAAAAAATACTTTCCAAGCTGCACCTGATATTTTAAGTCAAACAGAAGGCTACACAAGTGCAGTGTTCCATGGGAACGCCGGCACATTCTGGAATCGAAACGAGACCTATAAGAATTTAGGATATGATTATTTCTTCGATTCTTCTTATTATGACGTTAATGATGACAATTCGTTCCAATACGGTTTGCATGATAAACCATTTTTCCAACAATCTGTACAATACTTGGAACGTCTGCAACAACCATTTTATTCAAAATTCATTGCTGTATCTAACCATTATCCTTATTCGAAATTCACCAATGACGAAGCTGGATTCCCGTTAGCCAATACAAACGATGAAACGATTAACGGTTACTTCGCGACAGCTAATTATTTAGACACTGCCGTACAAGAATTCTTCAACTATTTGAAAGAAAGCGGCTTGTATGATAATTCAGTTATCGTTCTTTACGGTGACCATTATGGTGTCTCGAATTCTAGAAATAAAAATCTAGCTGAACTAGTTGGAAAAACGAGTTCTACTTGGACTAATTATGACAATGCACAAATGCAGCGTGTCCCTTATATGATTCATATTCCTGGACAAACACAAGGCGGGATCAATCACACTTATGGCGGCCAAGTTGATGCTTTGCCTACGCTGCTCCATTTACTAGGTGTAGATACAAAAAATTATATTCAGTTAGGACAAGATCTATTCTCGAAAGATCATGAACAGCTTGTTTCTTTCCGTGATGGCGATTTTGTTACTCCAAAATATACTTACTACGGTGGTACCATCTACAGTAACGAAACTGGTGAGGCCATTACTGAACCTACTGAGGAAGTACAAAATGAAATTGATTCACTCAAAGAAAAAGTTGATAAACAGTTAGCTGTTTCTGATCAAATCAATAACGGTGATCTTCTTCGGTTCTATACGAATAGTGGATTAGACCCAATTGATACCAGTGATTATGACTACAAGAATAGCTTAGAGAAATTAAAAGAAGCTGAAAAATCTCTAGGTGACAAATCAACTAGTGTCTTTAGTCAACACAACGGACAATCAACTGTTGATCTTTATAAAACTCAAACGTATCAAGAACTTCACGGAACGACCACAAGTTCTTCCGAATGACAAAACAAATCTGAAAGGAGCTGTGACAAATATCTTGTCGCAGCTCTTTTTTCAAAACCTCTTGCTTTTTGCAAGAGGTTTCCTGGTTTTGGTTTTAATTCGTGATTTTACTAAAGGAATTTCATACTTTATTCATATTCATTTTTTATACTTTTTATAGAGGTGAAAAGTATGAAAATGATCCGCTATGCTACTGCTCGATTAATTTATTACAAAAAGCAGACAATACTCTATTGTTTATTTTCAAGCTTTTCTGCTTTTTTATTGATAGCATGCCTGACTCTTTACCATTTGCAATCGGCTTTAGCGAATCAAGTCCAAGATCGGCTTTCATTTATCGGTGCTTCTGCATCTACGGCGCTTCTTCCGGCTTTAGAATTAGCTAGCCGATTTTATCTAAAAGGCATATTCAGTTTATTTTTTCTGTTTGCCTTCTTTTTTATCTTTTTCTTTTACTATTCACTCAGGCAAAACCAGCAAGAATTGATGAATTGGCGCCTGACTGGTCTTTCTAAAGCCAAACTGTTCCTTTTTATTTTTTGGCAGCTGTTCTTTCCTCTCTTTCTTTGTTGTATCTTGGTTTTATTGTGGATCGTCAGCTTCCAGTCGGTTTATGAAACACTGCTTCAAAGGATCAATTTTCTTGTCTTAAAGACTGCTGAGCTGCCAGATATCCGTGATATCTTGACTTCAGTAAGCGGACTTACGATTCCGATGGATCAGCAGACTTTCTTTACTATTGATTTTCAAAATGATCTGTTTTTCACAGATATTCTTAGAGGCTTTGCCCAAACACTTGTTGGACTTAGCGGGTGCTGTCTGATTCTCAGCCTATTCCCATTCACTTTTTTTATCCATCACTTGCAAAGCAGGAGGCCTAAACGTAATGAAACCTGAATATTTGATTAACGCTGACCATTTGACCGTTATCTTGTGTCCCCTCGAAAAACAGGATAAGATATTAGAGCACTTAAAAAAAGAAGTTCTAGTTGCTAATCTGGAAAATTTCGCCATCGTTCAAAAAGATTGGCCAATGTTTCCTTACCTAAAGCTCAAAGACCATGTACTGTTAGATTTACCAGAAAAGGGAATCAAACAAGATCGTTTAGCCTATCAAGAAAAACTTGATATCTCTTCTTCATTACTTAATTGTGCGGCGACTGAGCTTACGCCTTTTGAGAAAGTAAAGCTTCAATTGCTTCATGCGTTGCTTTCCAAACGAAACAATATTGTTATTGAAGACACCTTTGATGAACTTAGTATATTGGAGATCCAAGAACTGCTCCACTTGCTTTCTTATTTAGCTCATGAAGAAAATCAAGGTATTTTACTCTTTACGCATGACGCTACTATTGCTCAAAGTCCTTACATTGATCGTTTAGAGCCTGCGGGTTAAATCAGTCATTTTATTATAAGAAAACAAGCGATATAGAAGATCGATTCATGATCTTTTATATCACTTGTTTTTTTACTCTTCTTTGATTTCTACGTCAGGCAAACGAACAGTGAATTTCGTTCCTTTTCCCAGTTCGCTTTCTACTTCTAATTTTCCTTTATGCAGGCGAACAAGCTGTTGCACGATTGGTAAACCTAATCCTGATTCACCATATTTTGTATTTTTTCTTGAAGGATCTACTTTATAATAGCGATCCCAGATACTTTTCATTTGTTGTTCAGACATTCCAATTCCCGTATCTTCGATCGTGATGATCGTTTCAAGATAACCTTTTTCCAGGGTGACCATGATTTGGCCGTTTTCGGTAAATTGTATCGCGTTTTGAATAATATTGACCATGATTTGGACAAAACGGTCATAATCAGCGTAAACATCGATATCATCATCAGCTTTCAGTATCAACGTATCCCCTGCTGCCTCTGCTTTAGCTTCTAACTGGGCAACAATATTCCTCAATGTTTCTGTACCATTGAATTTTTTTATGACCATACTGATTTGATTCGTACGGATTTTTTCATAATCCAAATTTTCATTCACTAAACGGATCAGACGCTCTGTTTCATTCTTCATCAATTTAATCGCATTTTCTCGCTGATTCTCAGGGATTGCATTGTATTCCAACCCTTCCAGAAGACCGTTGATTGTCGTAAGAGGTGTTCTCATCTCATGGGAAGCATCTGCCATGAATTGTCTTCGACGATTTTCTTGTTCTTCGATTTCTGCTTGAGATTCTTTCAGTGAATTCGTCATTTTATTGAAATCATCTGCTAACTCATCAAATTCATCTTTATCATGTACGGGAAGCTGTACATCAAAATTGCCATTCGTCACTTCTTTCGTCGCATTCCTTAAACGATTGATCCGCTTGACTTGGAATGCTGCAAAAGCATAACTGGCAATGACCGCCACAATACTGGAAAAAATGAAACCTTTGAACAGGTTCAGTGTAATTGGACGAACACTGTTATCGATATTTCGCGCAGGTTGACTGACTACAAGTGCTCCATAGAATTCATGATTCAAATTGAATGGTACAAGTGCGTAAGAGGTCGCCTGTGCTTGCCCTAAAATGTTTTTATTCGATGTGAATTTCTCTTGACGCCCACTCCTCAGATTTTTCCATTGATCCGTTGTTAAGGTAAAGTTCAGCAATGCTGTATTGGTCGGATAAATGACACGTTCATTTTTGTCGATGAATATAAAATTCACATTTTGTTCTGTCAGTACTTGCTCCGTCAGCAGCAATGCATTTTGAAATGCCTGATCTTGACTAAACTGCGGAAGTGTATCGGCATAGGTTTGCGTTGTCTTTTCAACTGATTCAGCGTATCCAAACAGTTGCTGATAATTGTTTTCTTCAATCGTCTGTTTTGTCAGTTGCGTAAAAGAAACTCCGACGATCAATAAGATCAACGCGACCATTCCGCAAAAAGCTAAGAGTTGCTGATACAAATAACGCATTAGGCAACACCAGAATCATCAAATTTGTAGCCGACTCCCCAAACAGTTTGGATAACTTGTGGTCCGACCTTTTCAATTTTTTGACGCAATTTCTTGATATGGGCATCTACTGTCCGTTCATCACCAAAATACTGGTAATCCCAGACTAGTTCAAGCAACTGTTCCCGAGAAAATACTTGTCGTGGTTTTTTTGCTAAAGTAAACAATAGATCGAATTCTTTAGGCGTCAAGCCTTCGATGGGCCGATTGTCCAGATATGCTTCTCGTGTTTTCGTATTCATCTTGAAATGACTGGTCTCAATATCAAAATGGTCATCTGAAACCGCTGCTTCTTCTCTTGCTTCTGCCAACTCGCTACGGCGATGTAAAGCTTTCATTCGAGCAATAAGCGTCAGCGGACTGAAAGGTTTTGTCACATAATCATCTGCCCCCATCTCCAAGCCGATCACCTGATCACTTTCAGAATCTCTAGCTGTCAGCATGATAATCGGCACTGTGCTTGAAACTTTGCGGATTTCTCTTCCTACTAGCATGCCGTCCATTGTAGGCAAATTCAAGTCCAATGTAATCATGTCCCAGTGTTGGGGGTTTTCTAAAAAGGCGTCAAGCCCTTCTTTTCCATCATACTTGAAGGTTGCTTCCCAACCTTCATTTAAGAAAAACATCTGCATCATTTCAGAAACAGATTGATTATCTTCAATCATTAAAATATTCATTATCGTTCCCTCCAGTTTCCAGGTCATATCTCTGTAATTTTTTTTCTGTCATAATAAAAATGGGCATAATTGGAAATACCAATAATAGCATTTCGATCAAAAAATAATTCGTATGTCCAGATATCTTTAAATAATAACCAATCAATGTCATCAGTAAGCCCATAAGGAAAAACCAGTTCCCGCTTGTCTTTTGTGCTAGTCGCCAATGAGCGTCTGTTTTTGCGGCAAGAGGCGAATGGTACCCATAAAAAGGCAGGTTTCCTTTTGAGGGCAGAATCCGAAAAAGACTGCCAATTATTAAGAATAAGATACCAATACTGAAAAAAATCATTCTTTCCCTCCTAAATTCTCTTCTTATAGTATACTCTATATTGTTGACTGAACCAATATGTTCAGGAATTCTTCACGAAAGGTTTGTCTTTTGTTCATTCTTTGCTAAGATAAACTTATTCCAATAAAAAAGGAGTTTTATTTGTGTCAAATTATCGTGCAATCACTTTCTTTGATCTTGATGGAACATTACTAGATGCGAAGTCAAAAATCACACCCGAAGTGGCAAAAGCTATGAACGCATTAAAAGAAAACAACGTTCTTCCCGTCATCGCCACAGGACGTACAGAAGCAGAAATCCACTCGATTATGGAAGACGCGGGCATTACTTCTGCGGTCACCATGAACGGTTCTTTCATTCGAGTAAACGGTGAAGAAATCTACTCTCAAACATTTTCTTCAGAAGAATGTCAAAAAATGTATGATCATGTACAGTTGAATGGGCACGAACTTTCTTACTATAACGACCAGAAAATCTGGTGTACCGGTCATAGTCAAACAATGATCGATGCTTATGACTTTATCCATTCAGATGTGCCGGAAATAGATCCTCTAGGCTTTAAAGACAATACAGTAAATATGTTACTTATCTTATCTCAATCGGGTGACGAATACTATCATGAACATTTTCCTGAGCTAACTTTTTATCGGAATGGTCCTTACTCGATTGATACAGTGAAGAAAGGAATCTCAAAAGGCGCAGGTGTCAAACGACTGAAAAAAGAACTTCAATTAGAAGAAGTTCCTACTTTTGGATTTGGCGATGGTCCGAATGATTTTGCCTTGTTGGAAGCTTGCGACAACAAAATCGCTATGGGCAATGCCTATGATGGATTAAAAGAGCTTTCTACTTTCATCACAAAGAAAAATACAGAAGGCGGGATTGTCCACGCATTGAAGCATTTTGATCTGATTTAAGGATATTTTTTCGAAACTGGACCCTTTCTAAAAAAATCACTTATTTTTTCTTAAGAAAGGGCCAGTTTTATATAAATACTGGGGTATCATCCGCTTTTTTATTGAATTTATCCCAAGATGTGCTATACTGATTTTGTATGAAAAATACACGTAACCCTTGTTAGCTAACGGGGACGTTACGGATTCGACAGGCACAGTCGAGCTTGAATTGCGTTTCGTAGGTTACGTCTACGTAAAAACGTTACAGTTAAATATAACTGCTAAAAACGAAAACAACTCTTACGCTTTAGCTGCCTAAAAACAGTTAGCGTAGATCCTCTCGGCATCGCCCATGTGCTCGAGTAAGGGTCCTAACTTTAGTGGGATACGTTTCAACTTTCCGTCTGTAAGTTGAAAAAGAGAGTATCAGACTAGCGATACAGAATGCCTGTCACTCGGCAAGCTGTAAAGCGAAGCCTCAAATGAGTTGACTATGAACGTAGATTTTTAAGTGGCGATGTGTTTGGACGCGGGTTCGACTCCCGCCGTCTCCATATATGTATGGTTGAGACTAATAGATACTGTGAAAAACGTTGATAAATCAACGTTTTTTTATTTTGGCTTAAAAAAATTTGAATTTTTTGCTTTTTATTTAACAATTAAAATTTCGCTTATATTGTCACACTTAGTTTTTCTTCGTCAACAGTCTTTCCTTCAATAATTTTCTTTATATATTTATCCGTTTTAACTTTATTAGTTCCTATAAAAAAATACCAATCAAAAATTACCATAAATAATGAGTATTTATTTAGAAAACATTAGAAATAACCAGTAAAATGAACGGCCAATTGTACTTTTACTGGTCATTTATAGAATTTTTTTAAGGAGATAGAATATTATTAATACGTGACACTTCCATTTATGTCAAATGTGTTGGCCCGCTCATTACTTTCAAATCGAAGAAAATACGTGCCAGAAGTTAATGAACTTGTGAAAGTACCGTTGCTAGTTCCAGAAAAATTCCTAGAAGAAACTATAGTTGAGCCTATCAGATTCTGCCGTGCAATAGCAACATTCAACATAGTAGATGCTCCAGCACTCCGTCTAGTTTGATTATGCCTAACAGTATACGAACGTGTAGTTGAAGTAGACCAACTGTTGACAGATCTCCATGACCAAATACCAGTCCCACTATATGTCATAATGGTGGTATCGTTTACAATTGTTGCAGAAAAAAAACTTAGTATTAAAAATGCGAGCGATAGTTTTTTACATATATTTTTCATAGTATAGCTCCTTTATGTTTTTTTTATAATAATAGTAACAAATTGAAAGGAGAATTCTACTATTAATAGCATAAAAATTAAAATAAAATTGTTATTTTTAAATGTTTCATTACTATGTTTATCGTTTTTGTTTTCCAGGTGGTTTTACATGAAATATCTTTATTTTTACTCACTCTCTATTTTTCCTCCTAGTGGAGATGTTGATTTTTGGATTCCATTTATCCAAATAATAATTATTACTTTTTTTCTCTATATTTTTTTACTAAGTTTTTTTACAAAGAAAATTTATAAGGAAGTAATCATTGGATTTTATATTCTCGCG